>NZ_AOUN01000008.1:0-302098 GCF_000371385.1 Sphingopyxis sp. MC1 | reverse complement strand
GTAACAATCAGGGGAGCACGTCATCATCGATGCGATCGGGTTCGGCATCATCATGCCGGTGCTGCCGCAGCTCGTGATGGAGGTGGGGCGCATCGACCTGCCGCATGCAATCGAGGTCGGGGCGTGGATCGGGCTTGTCATGGCGATGGCGACCTTCCTCGCTTCGCCGGTGCTCGGCAATCTGTCGGACCGGTTCGGGCGGCGGCGCGTGCTGCTGCTGTCGCTTGCCGGACTCGCCGCCGACTATGCACTGCTGACGATCGTCGACACGCTGCCCTGGCTGTTCCTCGCGCGCGCGCTGTCGGGAATTTTCGGGGGTAGCTATGCCGCCGCGATGGCGGCGATCGCCGATGTCACGCGGCCGCAGGAGCGCGCTCGCAACTTCGGTTTCGTCGGCGCCGCCTTCGGTGTCGGCTTCGTCGTCGGCCCCGCGATCGGCGGCTTTCTGGGCGAGTTGTCGCCGCGCGCACCCTTCGTGGCGGCGGCGCTGCTCGCGGCGGCGAACATGATCTACGGCGCCTTCATCTTTCCAGAGACGCTGGCCCCCGACAAGCGGCGCGGCTTCGACTGGCGCCGCGCCAATCCGCTTGGCGCGGTTCGCACGATGCGCGCGCTGCCGGGCATGAGCGGCGCGGCGGCGGTGCTGCTGCTGTGGCAGATCGCCAGCCTCGTCTATCCGATGACGTGGAGCTTTTACTGCATCGCGCAGCTCGGCTGGACGCCGGGGATGATCGGCGCGAGCCTTGCCGCGGTCGGCGTCGCCATCGCGCTCGGGCAAAGCTTCGTCGTCGGGCCGATGGTCGCGCGCTTCGGCGAACGCGATGCGGCGACGATCGGCATCGCCGTCGCGGTCGCGGTGTTCGTCGGCTATGCGTTCGTGACGACGACCTGGGGCGCCTTCCTGCTGATCGTGCCGATCATGTTCCAGGCGCCGGTGCAGCCATCGCTGAGCGCCATCTTGTCGCGCCGCGCCGATGCCGGCGCGCAGGGCGAGGTGCAGGGAATATCGGCGATGGCAATGGGGCTGGGACAGATCGTCGCGCCCCTGCTGCTCACCGGCACCATGGCCTGGTTCACGGGCGCGAACGCGCCGGTGCATTTCCCCGGCGCCGCCTTTCTGGTGGCGGCGCTGTTCGGACTGTTCGCGATCGCGATGCTGCGCCGCCTGCCGCGCGCGACGCGGACAAGCGACGCCGACGCGGCCGATCAGATGCCGCCGTCGGTCACCGCATAGCCCGCCGCCTCGAGCGCTGTGCGCACGGCGGCAACGCAGGCGACGACCCGCTCCGCGTCGGTCGAGCGAAAGACGAAATTGGCGCCGACGCGGCCGTCGCGAAAGAAGGGATAGCTGCCGATCGCGACGCCGGGGTGATCCTTTTCGCCCGCGCGAAGCAGGTCGGCGACCTCGCTTTCGGGTGCCCATGCGCCGATCGTGTGCGCGACGAGCGGCGCTCCGCCTTCCAGCGCGCCCGTCAGCGCATCGAGCATGCCCGCGGTAATGTGCGGCACGCCCGCCATCACGAACAGATTGCCGATGCGGATGCCGGGCGCGCCCGACATGCGGTTGGGGATCAGCTCGGCGCCCTCCGGGGTGCGCGCCATGCGCAGCCGCGCCTCGGTCAGTTCGCCGCCGCGCGCCGTGTAATAGCGTTCGAGGATCGCGCGCGCATCGGGGTGGACGATGACCCCGACGCCGAGCGCCTTTGCCACCGCATCGACGGTAATGTCGTCGTGGGTCGGGCCGATGCCGCCGGTGGTGAAGACATAGTCGTAACGCGCACGCAGCGCATTCAGCGCATCGACGATCTCGTCCTCGACATCGGGGACGATGCGCACTTCGCGCAGGCGAATCCCCTGCACGTCGAGCCAGGTCGCGATCTGCGCGACATTCTTGTCCTGCGTGCGGCCCGAGAGAATCTCGTCGCCGATCACCAGCACGGCGGCGGTCCAGATGCGTTCGTCGCTCATCCTCTTGCCTTACCGCGCCCGCATGACAAAACAAGGCTTCTGGATCGCAGACAATGTTCCTGATATGTTCTTTGCGACTCGCAGCAAGGGAGAGCAACCGTGGCCGACGATCTGATTTTCTATACCAACCCCATGTCGCGCGGACAGATCGTCCGCTGGATGCTCGAAGAGGTGGGCGCGCCCTATCAGACGCAAATCCTGGGCTATGACGACAGCATGAAGGGCGCCGACTATCTGGCGATCAACCCGATGGGCAAGGTGCCCGCGATCGTCCACCGGGGCAAGGTCGTTACCGAATGCGCCGCGATATGCGCCTATCTGGCCGATGCTTTTCCCGATGCGGGGCTCGCGCCGCCGCTGGAGGCGCGCGCCGACTATTACCGCTGGCTGTTCTTTGCCGCCGGGCCGCTCGAAACCGCGGTGACCAACACCCATGCGGGCTGGGTGCCGAGCGCCGAGCAGCAGCGGATGGTGGGATATGGCTCGTTCGAAAAGGCGCTCGACGCGCTCGAAACGGCGGTGGCGGGCAAGGCCTTCGTTGCGGAGGGGCGCTTCAGCGCCGCCGACGTCTATGTAGGCAGCCAACTCGACTGGGGTCTGCAATTCGGGACGATCCCGACGCGCCCCGCCTTCGAAGCCTATGTCGCGCCGTTGCGCGATCGCGCGGGATACCGGCGGGCCAAGGACATCGACAACGGGCTGATCGCCGAGATGCAGGCGGCGAACCCGGCCTGACGGCATCCGGCGCTAGAAAATCCCTGCTGCCAGCCCTTCCGCGAGCGCGGCGCCCAGATCGCGCGCTTCGGCAAGGCGGTCCGCCGCAATCGTCTTGGGGGCGAGGATCGCCTCGGGCGTCTGGGCATCGGTATTGACGATGACGGGATCGGCCACACGCCGCAGGCGCCAACCGGTCGCGATGCGGTCGAGCTGGCGCTGGGCATTTTCGCCGTCGGAGCCGGCGCAGATGATCGTCGCATAGGGGCGCCCCTCGATCCGGCCGAGGCAGGGATAATAGCAGCGGTCGAACATCTCCTTCATCGCGCCCGACAGCGCCGCGAGATTTTCGGGACCGACGAACAGATAGCCCGCCGCCGCTTTAATCATCTCTGGCGTCACATCGTCCGCCGCGACGCGGCGCGCTGCGTCGCCGGCGCCTGCCGCCGCCGCCTCGGCGAGCGCGGCGCTGCCGCCGGTGCGGCTGTGCCAAATGATAAGCAATTTGCATTTCATCGCCGCAATATCCTCTAGCGTCGCGCGAAGCCCGCACCGCCGGGCCGCCGCTTGCCAAGCCATGCCACAAGGCGCAAGCAGGACCAAAAGGGGAGGATGCGATGAAGCGTGCGATCTGTCTGATTCCGATCATGCTGTGGGCGAGCGGCGCGGCGGCGCAGGATGCGGCGAGCGAGGCGACCCGTGCCGCGCAGGCCGAACTCGCCCAGCGCCTGCCACTCGACGACCCGCGCGACGAGGCGAATGTGCTGCGCGGCAAGATCGCCGAGATTCCGGACGGCGTCATCACGGGCAAGGATGGCCGGATCGTCTGGGATCGCCGACCCTATGACTTTCTGAACGGGGCGAAGGCCCCCGACACGGTCAACCCGTCGCTGTGGCGGCAGGCGCGGCTCAATGCGGTGCACGGGCTGTTCGAGGTTGTGCCGGACAAGATCTGGCAATTGCGCGGCTATGACCTGTCGGTGATGACGATCATTCGCGGCAAGACCGGGTGGATCGTGGTCGATCCCCTGCTGTCCGAGGAAACCGCAGCGGCGGGGTGGAAGCTGTTCGCCGACACGGTCGAGGCAAAGACGGGCGTGCTGCCGATCCGCGCCGTCATCTTCAGCCACAGCCACAGCGACCATTTCGGCGGCGTCGGCGGCGTCGTGACTCCCGAACAGGTGAAGAAAGACAAGATCCGCATCATCGCACCGCACGGCTTTTCCGAAGAGGCGACGTCGGAAAATGTCCTTGCCGGCCCGGCGATGGGGCGCCGCGCGCTCTATATGTTCGGGGCGATCCTCGCGCCCGGGCCGACGGGACAGGTCGATACCGGGCTTGGCCCCAAGCTGTCGTCGGGAACGATCGGCTATATGGAGCCGACCGAAACCGTGCCCGCGCGCGGCGCGACGCTGACCATCGACGGCCTGGCCTTCGACTTCATGGACGCGGGCGGCACCGAGGCGCCGGCCGAGTTCGTCTTTTATATTCCCGCCTACAAAGCGCTCCACACGACCGAGGTGGTGACCCACAATCTGCACAATGTGCTGACGCTGCGCGGCGCGCAGGTCCGCGACGCGCTGCGCTGGTCGAAGGTGATCGACGCGATGCTCCTCAAATGGGGCGGCGGCGCCGAGGTTGCGATGGGATCGCACCATTGGCCGACCTGGGGAACGAGCGAGGTCCGCACGCTCCTCACCAACCAGCGCGACGCCTATCGCTATGTCCATGATCGCACCCTGTTTCTCGCCAACCGGGGCGCGACGCTGCACGAACTGGCCGACCAGACCCCCGAAGCGGCGGTGCAGGGCAGCGATTTTTCGACGCGCGGCTATTATGGCACCCTCAATCACGACATGAAGGCCACCTATCAGCGCTATTTCGGCTGGTGGGATGGCAATCCGGCCAATTTCAACCCGCTGCCGCCCGAAGAGAGCGCGCCCAAATATGTCGCGCTGGCGGGCGGCCCCGACAAATTGCTCGCGGCGGGCAAGGACGCCATCGCCAAGGGTGATTATCGCTGGGCGGCCGAAATGCTGAACAAGCTCGTCTTCGCGGCGCCCGACAATCAGGCGGCGCGCGCGGCGCTCGCCTCGGCCTATGACCAGCTGGGTTATCAGGCCGAATCGGGGGCGTGGCGCAACTATTATCTCGCCGCCGCCGCAACGCTGCGCGGCAATGCGGTCGCTGGCGGCACCAGCAACGGCCAGAGCCGGTCGTTCATCAGCGCGATCCCGACCGCGGTCTTCTTCGATTCGCTTGCTACCCGCTTCGACGCGGTGAAGGGCGCGGCGCAGAAGGGCGTGTTCCAGTTCGTGATGCCCGACAGCAAGGAAAGCGTCGCGGTCGTCGTCGAGGGCGGGGTCGAATTCCCGCGCTATGGCGTCACCGACGCCGCGCCGACCGCGACGATCACGCTCGATCGCAGCACGCTCGACGATGTGATGCTCGGCCAGGCGCAGTTTCCGGCGCTGATGCAATCGGGCGCGATCCGCATCAAGGGCGACCGCATGGCCTTTCTGTCGTGGTTCGCGATGCACCCGCCCGCCGACCCGCGCTTCAATATTGTTGTGCCATAGGGGGCGCTGCGCTTAACGAAGGGCGATGACCGATACCGACGCCGCGCCGCCCATCGACCCCTTCGCACCCGATGCGCTCAACGCGGTGGAGGGGCTTGACCCGGTCGATCCCGCCTATCGCCACGTTCTGCGTATCGCCGCGGCGCTCAATGCCGTCCCGCTGGCGATCGGCGCGAGCGTCGCCGACGCGCTGCTGATCCGCAACATCGGCGGTCCGTTCGGCCTGCTCACCGCGCTGGCCTGGCTGGTCGCGCTCCTCGTCATCGTCATGCTGCCGTCGCGCCGGATGCAGCGGTGGGGCTATCACATCGGCGCGGGGCAATTACGCGTCGCGCGCGGCTGGATGTTCCGCACCGACACCATCGTCCCCTTCGTGCGCGTCCAGCACATCGACGTCGGGCAGGGGCCGATCGAGCGCTGGTTCGGTCTGTCGCACCTCGTCGTCCATACCTCGGGGACGCACAACAGCACGGTGACGCTGCCCGGCCTGCGATCCGATCTGGCGGCGGCGATGCGCGAGACGATCCGCCACCACATCCAGACCGACTTCGCATGAGCGAGGGCGAACCTGCCGCGGCGCCCGCGCGGGCGGCCGATGTCGAACCCGACTGGCAGCGCCTGCACGCGGCGACGCTGGCGCTGGCGATCGTCAAGCTCGGCCCGCGTTCGCTCAATTTTCTGCCCGCGCTGGCGGCGATCGGCTTTGCGGGCAAATGGGCCTATGTCGTTCCCGCGCTGCTCGCCTTTCTGCTGCTGTCGCTGCTCGTCGCGATCGCTGCCTGGCTGCGCTTCCGCTATGCCGTGACCGATGATGCGGTGGTGATCGAGAGCGGCGTGTTCGCGCGCCAGCACCGCACCATTCCTTTCGACCGCATCCAGGACGTCAGCATCGAACAGGGGCTGATCGCGCGCGCGCTGGGCATCGCCAAGGTCGATTTCGAAACCGGCGCGGGCGGCGGCAAGGAAGGCGATGGCGATCTCGACGCCATCGGGTTCGACGAAGCGCAGGCGCTGCGCGGCGCGATCCGCGCCTGGCGCAGCGATGCCGCCGACACGCAGGTTGCCGATCCCTCGGTCGCCGCCACCGAAGGCGGCGGCGATGCCGCAGAGGACCGGCTGCTCTTCGCAATGGATCCGCGCCGGCTGCTCGTCGCGGGCCTGTTCAACTTCTCGCTCGCCGCGCTCGCGGTCGTCGGCGCGTCGATGCAGCTGTTCGACAATCTGCTGCCGTTCGATTTCAACGTCTTCAACCCCATCGACTGGGTCGATCTGGCCGAAGGCTATGGCCTCGACAATTGGGTACTCGCGCATCGCTGGGTCGCCGGTATCGGGGCGCTCCTGTCGCTGCTCGTCATCGGCTTTGCGAGCGGGATAGCGATGATGATCTTCGCCAACTGGGGCTTTCGCCTCGTGCGCGAACCGCGCGCGCTGCGCCGCACGCGCGGGCTGACGACGCGCACCGATGTGGCGATGCCGGTCAAGCGCGTGCAGGCGGCGATCCTCGTCACCGGCTGGCTGCGACAGCGCTTCGGCTGGCACGAGCTGCGCCTGCAAAGCCTGGCGAGCGACGGCGCGAAGGAACCGGACCATCAGGTCGTCCCCTTCGGGCGGCTCGCCGAAATCGACCGGGTGCTCGCCGAGGTTGCGATGCCGCGCCCCGACCCCGGCCAGACGTGGCAACACAGCCACCGCATCATCGCCATCGGCCCGGTCATCGGCGCGGTCGCGGCGGCGACTGGCGGCGTCATTGGGCTGATTCTGGGCAATACGCTCGGCTGGCTCGGCTTGATCGCCGCTCCCCTGCTCGCGGCCGGCGCGCTGTTCGCGACGCGCTTTCATCTGTGGACCGACCTTGGCGAGATGGTCGTGATCCGCCGCGGCTGGTGGAAGCCGAAGACGACGCTGCTGCCGCACGCGTCGGTGCAGAGCGTCGATATCAAGACCGATTTCCTCCTCCGCCCGCTCGGCCTTGCAACCCTCGTGTTCGGCGTGCCCGGCGGCAGCGCGCTCGGCGCGCATGAAATCCCGGCCATCCCGCTCGGCGCCGCGCGGGCTTTACGCGCGCGCATCCTCGCGGCAGGAACGGCGGCATGACTACCGCCGCCCTCGGCATCACCCGCTCGATCCTCGGCCAGCCGTGGCATTGGCGCCGCACGAGCGCCGAAATGGGCGGCGAAAGCCTCGCCCCCGACGATCTGGTGACCCAATTGCTGCTCGCGCGCGGCGTCGCGCGCGACGATCTCGACCGCCAGCGCGTTCCGACGCTGCGCGGTTTCATGCCCGACCCTTCGTTGTTCCGCGACATGGATGCCGCCGCGGCGCGGCTCGCCGATGCGGTCGAGGCGCGCGAGGCGGTGACCATCTTCGGCGATTATGACGTCGACGGCGCGACATCGGCGGCGCTGCTCGTCCGCCTGCTCCGTGCGCTCGATGTGCCGGTGGGCGCCTATATTCCTGACCGGCTGATGGAAGGCTATGGCCCCTCGGGCGCCGCGCTGTTGCGGATCGGCGAAGCGGGGTCGCGGCTCGTCGTTACCGTCGATTGCGGCGCGCAGGCGTTCGACGCGATCGCCGAGGCGAAGGCCGCGGGGGTCGAGGTGATTGTCGTCGATCATCACCAATGCGCGACCACGCTGCCCCAGGCCTTTGCGGTGGTGAACCCCAATCGCCTCGATGAAGAACCGGGCGCGGCGGTGCACGGCAATCTCGCCGCGGTCGGCGTTGCCTTCCTGCTCGGGGCGGCGCTGCTCCGCACGCTGCGCGCGCGCGGCTTTTTCGGTAGCCGTGCCGAACCGCAGTTGATCGAGCTGCTCGACCTCGTCGCACTCGGCACCGTCGCCGACGTCGCGCGGCTCACCGGCTTCAACCGCGCGCTCGTGACGCAGGGGCTGAAGGTGATGGCGCGGCGCGGCAATATCGGCATGGCGGCGCTGATGGATGCGGCGCGGCTGACCAAGCCCCCGACGGCGAGCGACATGGGCTTTGCGCTGGGGCCGCGGATCAATGCCGGCGGGCGCGTCGGCAAATCCGACCTCGGCGTCCGGCTGCTGACCACCGGTGACCCGCAGGAAGCCGCGGATATCGCGCAGGAGCTGTGCCGGCTCAACGAGGAGCGCCGCGCGATCGAGGCGGCGGTGCTCGACGCCGCGATCGAGGCAAGCGGCGCGACCGCGAACGCGCCGGTGGCGATCGTCGCGGGCGACGGCTGGCATCCCGGCGTCATCGGTATCGTCGCGGGGCGGCTCAAGGAAAAGCTGCACCGCCCGGCGATCGTCATCGCGTTCGACGAGGATGGCGTCGGCAAGGGATCGGGACGCTCGATCTCGGGCGTCGATCTGGGGGCCGCTATTCTGGCCGCCAAGGAGACGGGGCTGCTCGTCGCGGGCGGCGGGCATGCGATGGCCGCGGGGCTGACGGTCGAGCGCGCGCGGGTCAATGCGCTGGGCGCCTTTCTGAACGAGCGGTTGGCTGCCGATGTCGAGCGCGCGAGCGGCGACAGGTCGCTGCTGATCGACGCGGTGCTCGCGCCGCGCGGGATCAATCCCTTGTGGTGCGAAGCGATCGAGAGCGCCGGCCCTTACGGCGCCGGCTGGCCTGCGCCGCGCGTCGCCACCGGGCCGGTGCGAATCGTCGAATCGGGGGTGGTCGGCACTGACCATCTGCGGCTGATCGTCGCGGGCGACGATGGCGCGCGGTTCAAGGCGATCGCCTTTCGCAGCGCCGAAACCGAACTCGGCCAGACGCTGCTCCATGCGCGCGGTTCGCGCAAGCTGTGGCTGGCGGGGCGCGCAAAGCGCGACGATTGGGGCAGCCGCCCCGCCGCCGAACTCCATCTCGAGGATGCCGCCTGGGCCGAATGAAACAGCGCGGCGCAATATTTTTGCGTACGCGCCGCCACCACGGCTTGACCGCACCGACCGGCCCGTCTAAGGCGCCGCT
This sequence comes from Sphingopyxis sp. MC1, assembly GCF_000371385.1. Classification (NCBI taxonomy): domain Bacteria; kingdom Pseudomonadati; phylum Pseudomonadota; class Alphaproteobacteria; order Sphingomonadales; family Sphingopyxidaceae; genus Sphingopyxis; species Sphingopyxis sp. MC1. The sequence goes on along the minus strand of NZ_AOUN01000008.1, from coordinate 292,898 downwards.
TCACCGAACGACGGCCCCTTCGTCTAGCGGTCTAGGACGTCGCCCTTTCACGGCGAAAACACGGGTTCGAGTCCCGTAGGGGTCACCAAATCGCCGGAAAGGCGCAGAAGTCTCGGTTTTCTGTTCGTTAGTGACTCGGTGGGTACACCAAATGAGTACACAAAGGACGAACGATCATGAATCCGAAGGGACTCTGGCGCGATCCACGCAGCGGCATTTTTTATCTTCGCCGCCGTATCCCGCTGCCGTTGCAAAGCGCCTTCGCTTGCGGCCAACTTTACAAGGTAAGCCTCGGCACCGCCGATCAGCGCCATGCCGAACGCAAGCTGGCGATTGCCAATGGTGAATATGAGCAGAAGTGCGAACAATTTCGCGACGCGCTCGCAAACGACGCTCCAAGATCCTTCACTTCCGACGAGGCGCGTGTCTTGGTTGACCGCCTCCTCACCGCCAGGTCCACTACCGGGTTTGCGAGCGGCGGTATGGATGTCGCCTTCTTGCTCAAGGAGCTCGACGACGCCGTCGCGGACCAATCGGGAGACCATCGGGCCACCGCACAAGACATGAGTCCAACCGAATGGATCGCTTATCGCAAGAGGTTGGCGGGAAGCGACGCCGACGATGAGTTTTCTCCCGAAACACTCGCTCGGATCGAGGCTCACCATGCTTCGGTCCATCGCGACCTTGGCGATCTGTGGTTCAGTTTTCAGAAACGGGTACCGCACCGCCGTTGGCGCCCCCTGCTCAGCTTCGCCGTCGCGAAAATAAAGCGTGAACTAAAACTACCCGAGGAGGCGAATCGCGGGATCGACGAACCGCTCGCCGATGCACTGGCCGATGCGCTGGGTTCGCCGCAAGTCCGCGAACAAGTTCCCGTACTCCCCTCGGCCCGGCGCCGCGCAAATTCGAGCCGGCTCCAACCGGACATGAAGCTCGACGCCCTCGAGGCGAAGTGGATCGCGGCGCGCAAGCCGACGCCGAAGGCGCAGGCCGCGACGAAAACGGCCGTACGCTATTTCAAAAGCTATATCGGCGATGTCGGCATCGGCGAAATCACGCCCAACGATCTGTTCGAATTTCGTGACGCGATAGCGGTGCTGCCAAAAAGTATGCCGCGAGTGCATCGCATGATGGAGTTTGTCGACATTCATGCGCTCTATGCGGACAGATCGGGCGTAGACCGCATATCCCCGCAATCGATCAAAAAATATCTCGGCGCGGTCCAAGCCCTCCTCGGGTTCGCTTTCCAGGAGCGCTTCATCCCTGCGAACACCGGCGCCGGTATCAAAGTCGAAGGATACACAAAAAAGAGCACGCGGCGCCCATTTACCAAGGACGAACTCGCTCAGCTATTTGCGGCCAAGCTGTTCACTGCGGCTTGGTCTCACCCTCTGAGCAAGTCAAAGGTCTCCGATTCGACGCTGCGCTGGTTGTTCCTGCTCGGGCTTTGCACGGGCGCTCGAATTGAGGAACTTGGTCAGATATTGCTCGCGGACATCAAGTCCGAGCAAGGGATCCCTTATATCGACGTCACGGACTACGTCATGGACGAGATTGACGAGCGCAAACGGGTGAAGACCGACGGTTCTATTCGCGTGATACCGCTCCATCCCAAACTGATAGCGCTCGGATTTCTCGACTACGTCCAACGGATGCGGTCAAGCGGAGCAGTACGGCTTTTTCCTGACCTCGAGGCCGATTCACTGGGCGTAAAGACCAAGGAGGCGAGCCGCCGCGCCAACCGCCTGATCGACAATGCCGTCGGCGACGACCCCCGCCTCGTGTTTTATAGTTTCCGACACAGCTTCAAGGATCTCTGCCGCGACGCCAACATTCCCAAGGACGTGCACGACCAGCTTATGGGGCATTCGCCCGCAGATGTTGGCGGAGGCTACGGTTTGGGACGGGCGATCGGCAATCTTGCAGCCCATCTAAAGCGAGTTCGGTTCCTTTTCATCGATTGGGATCCGATTAATGTTGCTGCCAAATAAGCGAACCGCTGCCCGGCTGCTATTCGGCCTGAGCTGGCCGGTTGCGGACTGACGGCTTTTAGCGTGCAAACGGGGATAGCGGACGTTTAGCGACAGGCCAAAGCGTTCGCTTCCAGAGGGCGTGGTCCTTGTCAGCGCCGCAAAGCAAGCGAAAGCAGCTTTGCGCCTATCGATGCCGGCAATCGTCCCTGTCCGAAGGTATGCCCCAACCAATGCCTCGATCCAATCGACCAGGAGCCGACCGCCACCTAGCTTGCTGAACGTCGTGATTGCACGACTTTCAGGAGGATCGAGACATGAAACCGGACACTATTGCAATGCCCGAGAAATCGGGCTTCGAAGAGCTGGTTCCGTCGCGTTATGCGCTGCGGATCGGCGAGATCGATGTGCTTGTCGTCAGCGACGGCGTGCTGCCGCTGCCCACCGAAACGATGGCCACCAATGTCGACCCTGCGGTCCGCGCCGAATGGTTCAAGGATATGTTCGTCGGACCCGACATGTTCGACTGGGCTCTCAACGTCCTCGTGCTGCGCAGCGGCGACAAGACCATATTGGTCGATGCGGGCCTCGGCGGCCAGTTCCCCGGCTTTCCGCGGGCCGGCCAATTTCCCAAGCGGCTGCAGGCCGCGGGGATTGACCTCGCGTCGGTCACCGACATCATCATCACCCATATGCACATGGACCATGTCGGCGGACTGCTCGTCGACGAGGTGAAGCAGCGCTTGCGGCCCGATGTCCGGATTCACGTGACAGCCACCGAAATCGCCTTCTGGCAGACCCCCGACTTCGAACAGACCGCGATGCCGAACCCCGTTCCCGAGGTTCTGCGCACGACCGCTACGCAGTTCATCGATGCCTATGCCGACAAGATCATGGCCTTCGACGAGGAGTGCGAAGTGGCCCCGGGCGTGGTCGCAAAGCTGACCGGCGGGCACACGCCGGGGCACTGTATCGTTCATGTCGCCTCGGGCGGCGAGCTCCTGACCTTCGCGGGCGACGCGCTCTTCCCCGTCGGCTTCGACCATCCCGACTGGCACAACGGCTTCGAACACGATCCCGAAGAGTCGGTGCGCGTGCGCGTCCGCCTGTTGCAGCAGGCGGCCGCCAGCGGCGAGTATCTCGTCGCGACGCACCTGCCCTTCCCTTCGGTTGGCCGCGTCGCCGCCGATGGCGACGCCTTCCGCTGGGTCGCTGCCTTCTGGGATTTCTGATCTCCGGCCGAAGGCTCTCCCGGGGGGCGTATCGACCGATCGCGCCGGTATGCCCCCAACCGGCAGAACACCGCCCCCTCCAGCCCAGGGAATTCGAAATGCGGCATCCGTGCGAGCCCGTCTCGCTGCACGCTTATGGCCCGTCAGGCCGAATGCGCAGCCAGCCTGTCGGCAAGAAAATCGGTGAACAATCGGACGCGCAGCGGTGCAAGGCGGCCGAAAGCGTGCAGCGCCTGGACGGGAACAGAGGCGAGCGGATCGTGCGGGAATATCTCGGCGAGGCGTCCCGCGGCAAGATCGTCCGCCACCGCCAGCCGAAGCAGCTGCGCAATGCCGACCCCGCCGAGCGCCGCAATCCGCATCGCCTGACCCGAATCGGTGTCGAGTGCCCCTGCGGGCAGCAGATCGGTCCCGTCGGCGAAGCGAATGGGATAGGCCTGCGACCCAAGCCGATAGCGGATATGCGGCAATTGCGCGAGCGCTTCGCGCGTCGCGGGATGGGCAACGCGTTCGAGCCATTGAGGCGCCGCGACGAGGATGAGCGGCAGGGTCGCAAGACGACGCACCATCCAGTCCACATTCCCCGTATCGCCGACCCGCAACGCCACGTCATAGCCTTCGCGGATCAGATCGACATGGCGATCGGTGATACTGATCTCAAGTTTGATCTCGGGATAGCGCGGGACGAATTCCCGGGTGAGCGCTTCCATCAACGCGGGACCGAGCACGCCGGGAATGCTGGCGCGGAGCACGCCCTGCGCGCGTTCAGCCCCCTTCAAGGCGTCGCCGGCTTCATCGAGGGCACGCAGCAGCGGGGCGATGCGCTCGTAATAGGCCGTCCCGTCGACGGTCAGCGTGAGCGAACGGGTCGACCGGAGGAAAAGCTTGACGCCGAGTCGTCGTTCGAGCCGTTCGACGCTCTTCGAAACCGCGGAAGGGGTGGTCCCGGCAAGACGCGCCGCAGCGCTGAACGAACCCGTCTCGACGGCGCGCACGAAGGCATGAAGTCCGGGCGTCGGTTCCAGGCCCGTGGTCATTCGATAGTTTTTAGCAAAAATGATGTGCCTGTCTCCAGGCTAATTTTCCGAACTGGAAAAGCCAAATCCATCTCCGTCTTCAACCACAGAGGTGAATTATGGACAGTTTGAAGGGAAAGGTCGCCGTGGTTACCGGCGGCAACAGCGGCATCGGTTTCGCGAGCGCGAAGCTCTTTGCCGAGCAGGGCGCGCAGGTGGTGATCACCGGGCGGCGCCAAGCCGCACTCGACGAGGCAGTCCGGTCGATAGGCCCCGCTGCGGCGGCGATCTGCGGCGACGTCGCCGACCCGGCGCACCACCACGCGGTCGCGGACCTTGTTCGCGAGCGCTTCGGCGGCGCGGACATCTACATGGCGAACGCCGGAGTCAACACGATCACGCCATCGGGCGAGGTGCGCGAAGCCGAATATGACATCCAGTTCGGAATCAATGCCCGCGGCACTTTCTTCGGGGTCCAAGCGATCGCGCCGCACCTGCAGGAGCGAGCCTCGATCATCCTTGTCGGTTCGCTCGCGAGCGACAAGGTGCTCGACGGACACGCCGTCTATGCCGGGACCAAGGCGGCGATCGGGGCGTTCGCGCGAAGCTGGGCGCTCGAATTCAAGGACCGCGGCATCCGCGTCAACATGCTCAGTCCCGGGCCGACCGAAACCGAGATCCTCGGCAAGCTGGGCGTGGCGCCCGAAGAGCGTGGCGCCTTTGCCGAAATGATGGCGGGCGCAATCCCGCTCGCGCGGCTCGGCCGGCCGGAGGAACTCGCGCGCGCTGCGCTGTTCCTCGCGTCCGACGCCAGCAGCTTCGTGACCGGCATCAACCTCCGCGTCGATGGCGGCATGGCGCTGCTCTGATTCATCATCCCCAAACATCGAAGGAAATAAGCATGACCCAACCTCCCGTCGAGCCCGCCATCGCCGCCTTGATCCACGACGTCGTCCATGTCGGCAGCGCTTATGACATCGAAGGCATGGAAAGGCTCTACACGCCCGACCAGATTTTCCTGGTGCTCGGCAGCGACGGCGAGGTGACCCGAATTCTTCGCGACGATTCGATCGCTGAATTCCGGTCGCGTCGCGACGCGGGCGAAGCGCCGCTTTCGACCGAACATCGGGTGCTTCACGTCGAGCAGCAGGGCGATCATGCCACGGCGATCCTCTATCGCCGCATGAGCTCCGACGCTCCGCCCGCGATGTACGAGCTTCGCATGCGCAAGGATTCCGGCACCTGGATGGTCGCCGGTGAAACGGTGACGCCCTGGCCGGGCGGCATCGATGGCGCCTTCCTCCCTCCCCGGAAGGGCGCCTGACTGCGGGGCGCGCGCGGCCCCGCCCCCCCAGCCCCGCGCGCCCCAATTTTCAAATGACAGAAAGGAACATGCCTTGAAAAATCTTGCTCTCCCCCTCTCGCTCGGCGCGCTGATCGCCGTCGGCACGGCGGCGCCCGCGGCCGCCCAGACCTTCGAGGGTCCGTATGTCGGGGCGCAGGCCGGCTGGAGCCAGAATCGGCTCGGCTCGGTCGAGACCGACGTTGGCACCGCCACGATCGACGACAGCCGCGATGCGGCGACCGCCGGCATCTTCTTCGGCTATAATCTCCAGCCAACCGCCAAGGTCGTGCTGTCGGCCGAAGGAGCGGTCAATTTTGGGTTCGACGACGACCTGTCGCGTGCGCAAAAGGACGCATCGGCCGCGATCAACCCCGAATATGGTTTCGACCTGGGCGTCCGCGCCGGTTACCTCGTGACCGACAAGACGCTCGTCTATGCGCGGGGCGGTTATGAGAATATCCGCACCAGGGTGCAGATCCTCGATCTCGAAGGTCCGCGCCGCGGCAAGGACAATCTCGACGGTTGGTCGGTTGGCGGCGGCATCGAACGGGCTGTCACCGACCATATCTCGGCGCGCGTCGAATATCGCTACAGCGACCTTGGCAGCGGCGACACCAAATGGGATCGGCATCAAGTCCTGGCGGGCGTCGCTTGGAATTTTTGAGGATCGCTCATCCCATCCGAAAAACTGAATGTGGCAGGCAAGGCAAGGCAGGAATGTCTTGCCTTGCCAAACGCGGACAAATATACTCCGCGTTATGGCGCACATGACCGTAAGCGTGGAATATGGGCTGCATTGCCTGCTGGGCCTGATCGATGCGGGCGATGCGCCGCGCAGCGCCCGCGATCTGGCTCTCTTCCAGGGAATTTCGCCGAGCTTCGCGGCCAAGATTTTTGCCAAGCTGGAGAAGGCGGGGATCGTGAGGGCAGCGGAAGGCGTGCGCGGCGGATATCGGCTCGCGCGGCCGGCCCATGCGATCAGCGTGCTCGAACTGGTCGATGCGATCGAGGGGCGCAAACCCTTGTTCGACTGTCAGGACATACGCGGGCGTTGCGCTCTGTTCGAGGACGGCGCGCCCGAGTGGGCGACGCGCGGCGTGTGCTCGATCCATGCGGTCATGCTCAAGGCCGAAAAGGCAATGCGCGACACGCTGGCGAGCGAGACGCTGGCCGACATTGGCGGCCGGCTCGAGCGCAAGGCCCCCGCCGAGTTCGGCGGCGACACCAAAGCCTGGTTCGCGGCGCGACTCGCAAGACGGCGGTCGCGCCCGTCGCAAGCAGAGGATAGGCAAAGATGATCCGACCGGCATCCGAGGAACAGCCGCCGCTCGTGCTGGTCGTCGACGACGATGAGGACGTTCGCACCGCAATCAGCGAGCTGATGTTATCGGTAGGGATAGAGGCCGAATGCTGCGCCTCGACCCGCGACCTCATCGAATCGCCGCTTCTCGATCGCGCGGGCTGTCTCGTCCTCGACGTACGAATGCCGGGCGCGAGCGGGCTCGACCTCCAGCAGCATCTGGCCTCCACGGGTATTTCCAAACCCATCGTCTTCCTGACCGGGCACGGCGACATCCCCATGTCGGTGCAGGCGATGAAAGCCGGCGCGGTCGATTTTCTGACCAAGCCGGTCCGCGATCAGACCTTGCTCGACGCCGTAACCGCCGGGATCGAACGCGACGTTGCCGAGCGTGCCAATGCGCAAATCGTCCATGAACAGGTCGAACGCTATGCGACGCTGACGCCGCGGGAAAGTCAGGTTATGCGCGAAGTCGCACTGGGGCGGCTGAACAAGCAGATCGCTTACGACCTGGGCATAACCGAGATCACTGTGAAGCTGCACCGCAGCAATGTGATGCGCAAAATGCAGGCCGCTTCGGTTGGCGAACTGATCCGCGCGTGGGAAAAATTGCCGGCGGAGGTGCGCGAACCGGCCCCGGCCTAGACTTTGGTATGGTTATAATGGCTTACAAGCTGCGCGACATTGACCCTATCGGCCAGCGAGGCCGCGTGAAAGAGGATGCCGCCGCTTGTCCCATATGCCGACCGTCGCGATCGTGGACGATGACGAGGCCGTTCGCGAAGCCCTGGGCGACCTTCTGATGGTCTCGGGGCTCGCCTGCGAATGTTTCGAGGGCGCTGCCGAGTTTCTTGCGGCGCGCCGCGTCCGTCAATTCGATTGCCTTGTGACCGACATTCGCATGCCGGGCATGTCAGGCATCGATCTGATCGAACGATTGCGCGACGAGCGCGCAGAATTGCCGGTGATCGTGCTGTCGTCGGTGCTCGACGACGCGACACGGTCCCATGCCCTCGCGATCGGTGCCCGCGCGTGGCTCACCAAGCCCGTCACCGACGAGCATCTGCTGGGAGCGCTCGCGCAGGCAATCGCGAGTTCAGGTTCGAGCTCAAAGCGGTGACGGCGACCCTGCTCGACCCGCTTGAGAGCGATGTGGAGGGCATCGCGGAACTCGCATCGGAGAGCATCGTCATCCTCGATCCCGCCGGGATCATACGCTATTGGAACCCGGCCGCCGAACGCCTGTTCGGCTGGCCCGCACTCGCCGTTTGCGGGACCGATGGCGCCCAGCTGTCGCCCGCGCCAGGCGACGAGGCGAACGCTTGGTCGCAATTGCTTCAGGAAGGCGCGTGGGAGGGACGTATTCGGCGCCGCACGCGCGACGGCGACGTGCGGGTCGCAAGGGTCCGGCGGCATCTGCGTTACCACGCCGCCGGAACGCTGCGCGACGTTGTCGAATATGCCCGCGCGGAGCCCGTGGCACCAGGCTGGACGGGAGCGGACGACGCAGTCCCGGATCGGTCGATGGCGGCGAGTTGGGAAATCGACGTCGCGCCCGCCGCCGACATCCTCGCTCGTCTCGCCCCCCGCGCGCCCAGCGCCGACACGTCCGAGCGCGATGGGCTTCTCCACGGGCTCGTCAATGCCGCACGGATCGTCGAGGTCAACGATCGGACTGCGAGACTGGTTGGCGGCAACCGCGGGCCGGCCCTGATGGCCGGGCAGTCGGTCGCGGCTTTCTGGCCTCTCGAAAGTCGGACGATCCTTGCTGATCTCATCCTCGAGGCACGCGCCGACCGCGAGTGCCGCAGCGTCCAGCGCCGCCTTGCCTCCGACGGCATCCTGCGCGATCCGCTCGTTACCGTGTGGCGCGCGGGCGACGATCGACCGGACCGGTTATTCGTTGCCGTCGACGGCCTGGCCGACGACGATCGATCCTACCTCTATCTGCGCGCCAGCGAGGCGCGCTACCGCAAGCTCATTCACTATATGCCGGTCGCGCTCTGGCAGGTCGATGCGAGCCACATGGGCAAGATATACGCCGAGTTGCGCTCGCGCGGTGTCACCGACTTTGCAGGACATCTCGACGATCACCCTGAACTCCTCGAATTCGCAGCGGCGAGCGTTCCGGTCACCGACGTCAACCGATGCGCGATCGAACTCGTCGGCGGTGCGAGCGTACAGGACTTAATCCGGCCTGTCGGATATCTGTTCGCCGAAAGTCCGGACTCGCTGCGCCGCGTCATGATCGGGCGATTCAGCGGGCGCAAGAATTACAGTGAATATATGAAGATACGCGCGCTTGACGGTCGCCTGCTCGACGTCCGCTTTTCGGTTACCTATCCCGAACCGCTGCTCGAACTCGATACCACGATTTTCAGCCTCGAAGATGTGACGGAACGTCTCCGCATCGAGACCGAACTCAGGCAACTCCAGGCCGATTTTAGCCACGCCGCGCGCATCTCGACCCTCGGCGAGCTGACCAGTTCGATTGCCCATGAAGTCAATCAGCCGCTAGCGGCAATCATGACGAATGCCGAGACGAGCCTTCGCTGGCTGGCGCGCGACGAACCCGACATCGGCAAGGTCGCGCAGCTGACAACGCGGATCGCGACGAGCGCGCGCCGCGCCGACGATATCGTCCGCCGCATTCGCAGCATGGCCGTCAAGCAGGCACCCGAACCGGTACCGATCGCGCTCAACGACGTCGTGCAGGAAAGCCTCCTCTTCGTCCGCCACGAGATCGAAACACGCGGCATTCGCGTGACGACATCCTATGCACGCCGCGTTCCGAAAATCGTCGGCGATCGCATCCAGCTCCAACAAGTCATCGTCAACCTGCTGATCAATGCGGCGCAGGCGGTCGAGGCATCGTGCGAGGCCGACAGGGAAATCCATATTGCAACGACGGCAGGCTCAAAAGGCGAAGCCGTGTTCACTTTGCGCGACCGGGGACCGGGGATCGACCCTGACCATCTCGGCCAAATCTTCGACGGCTTCTTCACTACGAAGCCGCAAGGGATGGGAATCGGCCTCGCAATCTGCCGATCGATCGTCGCGGCGCACGGCGGCGGAGTGTCAGCCTCCAACCATCCAGAGGGCGGCGCGGAATTTCGCGTTCGCTTGCCGCCCGCGCGTCAGACATCATGATCGAGCCGGCTGGCCTGTTCGCCGGTCTGGCAATCGGCGTTGCGATGGGCGCGCTTGCGTGGCGGCGCCATGCCGATACCCATATCCATGCGGACGAGGCAATTCATCCCGGAGACCGCCAAGCCATTGCGCAGGCTGAAGCACGCGCCTTTTGCAGCGGCGTGCCGCAGGTCGTCAGCTACCGCCAGCGCTCGTCAAGGCACGGATGGCGATGGCACAAATATCGTGCCGAACCTGTCTATTCCTCCAATGTCACCGTACGCCCCTTGGTTCACGACCCGCACGAAGACTGGGCGCTCGCCACCTCGCTCGGGGAAACCGGCGATGCGGTAAACGCCGCGAAGATCATCGAAGACGTCTACGGCTCTGCGTTCGCCTTCGACGCTGAGGGACGCTTCACCTATGCGACCCCCATGGCCCAGACATCGCTTGCGATGACATTGGACGATTTCAACGAGCCGCTGAGCGATGCGGCTTTCCTCGACGGCGGTGACCTTGGCTGGAAGAGGGGCGTGCATCCGGCAGACTATGACGGCGCTTCTGCCGAGCTGCGCCGCTGCATGCGCAGCGGAACACCGTTCAACTACGAATATCGCGTGCTGCGGGCAACCGGCGAATATGTTTGGCACCGCTTTGCGATCCGCCCTGCACGCGCCGACGACGGCCGCGTTACGGGTTGGTACGGCACGGGTTTCGACGTCGACGTTTTCCGCCGAACCGACGCCGCCCTGCACGAGAGCGAGCGCTCCCTGCGCGAACTGCTCGAGACTGCGCCCGCTCTTATCTGGTGCATGACGCCCTCGGGCCGGCCGATCTACTTCAGCCGCCACATGCGCGAATTCCTCGGCTTCGACGTCGCGGCGAAGGACGAACCCGATGTTCCGCGATTGCAAAGCCTGTTGGGCGCCATCATCCATCCCGACGATCTCGACCGCGTAAATGAGCGTCTCGATCATTCGCTGCGCACGGGCGAGCCCTATGCGCTCACCCATCGGCAGCGCCGCTTCGACGGAATGTTTCGCTGGGTCGAGACGCGGCTCGCCGCCATGCGCGACGAAGCTGGCGAAATCGTGCAGTGGAACGGCGTTTGTCTCGATATCCACGACCAGATCCGGGCGCAGGATGAGCTCCGGCAAGCGCAGGATAAACTCGCGAAAGCCGGCGAGGCGGCGAGCCTCGCCGAGCTCTCGGCATCGATCGCGCATGAGGTCAACCAGCCGCTCGCCGCCATTATGACCAACGCCCAGGCTTGCCAGCGGTGGCTGGCCGGCGACGAGCCGAACATCGCCCGCGCGCGGGGCATCGTTGACCGGATCGTGCGAAGCGCCGAATCCGCAGCCGACATCGTCAGCCACATCCGTGCCCTTTTCCAAAAGAGCGCCGGTCCGCGCCGATCCACCGACCTCGGCGCGCTGGTCGGCGAAGTGCGAGACCTTCTCGCCAAGCCCTTCGCGCAAAGTCGAACATCGCTCGACATTCGGCTCGCCTCCGGGCTTCCACCCGTCGCGATCGATGCCGTCCAGATCCAGCAGGTTCTCGTCAACATCCTGCGCAACGCGATCGAAGCAATGGCTGCGAGCCCGGAGGGCAGCCGAAAGTTACGGCTGGAAGGAGCCGTTGAGCGCGATCGCATACGGATCGATATCACCGACACGGGGCCAGGCCTTGCCGACCCCGATCACGCGTTGGAAGCCTTCTTCACGACCAAGGTGCACGGCATGGGAATGGGTCTCGCCATCTGCCGCTCGATCGTCGAAGCGCACGGCGGCCCACTCCAAGCCAACAACGTCGAACCCACGGGCGCGCGCTTCACTTTCACCCTTCCAATAGCGAAGGGCGGCGAGGACTAGTCGCCAACCTGTCTCGACCTTGGCATAGTCGCGGCGCATCCCCCGTATAATCGCGCTGCCGCCCGAAATCCTTATCCCAAGTGGGCCGATCCCGTCCCGGGCATCCCGTATACGGCATCGGTTCGACGCGAAGGATCACAGCATGCCCATACTTCAGGATTTCATGATCGGTCGCCGGGCGCTCGTCGCCGCCGGTGGCGCGGCGACGCTTGCAGGCGGCCTGGGCTGGTCGGCTGTCAGCCTTGGCACAATCCCTCCGAAAGCTCACAAAGGAGCCGATCCCATGACTTATATTACTGCCAGTGACGGCGCGCAGATTTTCTACAAGGACTGGGGGCCGCGCGATGCGCAGCCGCTCGTCTTCCATCACGGCTGGCCGCTCACGGCCGACGAGTGGGACAACCAGCTGCTCTTCTTCCTCTCTCAGGGCTACCGCGTGATTGCCCACGACCGGCGTGGTCACGGCCGCTCGACGCAGACCGATCACGGCAACGAGATGGACACCTATGCCGCCGACGTCGCGGCGCTGGTCGCTTCGCTCGATCTCAAGGGTGCGGTGCACATCGGCCATTCGACCGGCGGCGGCGAAGCTGCGCATTATGCCGCACGCGCCAAAGCCGGAACGATCGCGAAGCTGATCCTCGTCGGCGCGGTTCCGCCGGTCATGGTCAAGAAGGCCAGCAACCCCGGCGGCCTTCCGATCGAGGTGTTCGACGGGTTTCGCACGGCACTCGCCGAGGACCGGTCGCAATTCTATCTCGATGTCGCCTCGGGTCCCTTCTATGGCTTCAACCGCGATGGTGCGAAGGTCAGCCAGGGCCTGATCCAGAATTGGTGGCGGCAGGGCATGGTCGGGAGCGCCAAGGCGCACTACGACTGCATCAAGGCTTTTTCCGAAACCGACTTCACCGAAGATCTGAAGAAGATTGCGGTGCCGACGCTCGTCATGCACGGCACCGACGATCAGGTCGTGCCGTTCGCCGACTCCGCGCCGCTTTCGGCGAAGTTGCTCGCGAATGGCACGCTGAAGGCCTATGAAGGCTTTCCGCACGGCATGGCGGCGACCCACGCCGATGTGATCAACAAGGATATCTTGGCCTTCATCCGGAGCTGATGCGAACGGCCGGGACGGATCGCGGTGTCCGTCCCGGTTCCATTGCGGCGATCCAGTTATCTGTCGGGGCGGCCTACCCACTTGCTGGCTGCCGGCGCACGATATCGCGCCATCGCCTGCAACAGACATGCCGGATCGTCCTCGACGATCAGCATCTCGCGGTGAACGGGCTTCAGAAAGCCCTGTCCGACGACATGATCGAGGAAGGTCAGCAGCCGGTCGTAAAAGCCAAGGCCGCTGAGCAGAGCGCACGGCTTCGCATGGGTCCCAAGCTGCGCCCAGGTCCAGACCTCGAACAGTTCCTCGAGCGTGCCTATCCCGCCCGGCAGCGCGATAAAGCCATCCGACAGATCCGCCATCAGCGCCTTGCGCTCATGCATCGAGCCTACGATGCGCAGCTCGGTCAACCCGAGGTGCGCGACCTCCTTTTCTACCAGCGCCTGCGGGATGACACCAATGACCCGGCCACCGCCAGCCAGCACGGCATCGGCGACGGCGCCCATCAGGCCGACAGCCGCGCCGCCATAGACCAGGTCGATGCCGCTCCGTGCCAGCTGCTCGCCAAGGCGCCGCGCAGCGCATTCATAGGCCGGCGAGATTCCGGTGCTCGATCCCGAAAAAACGCAAAGCCGGCGCGACGTCTCCTGCTTGGGCGCGGGGCTCATCAGCAATATCCGGGCTGACGGATATCGAGCAACCGGGCGCTTTCGTGCCACAGCGCTTCGGCTGTGTCGGGGTCGATGGCGAAAGGACGCACACCAGGCCCGCCGAGTTCGCCGTCCGCCTCGATGAAGGCAATGTCGCAGTCTTCGCAATAGACTCCGCCGAAACTCGCCAGAGCGGGCGACGTGGCGCACCAGATCGTCGTGGCGGCGCCTTGCTGCGGACTCTTGAGGTCGCGCCGCGGATCGACAACGGCCGTGCCGTCCGGATGCACCGCGCCGAACTGCTCAATCTCCTCCCGGCTCAAGTGACGCGCAAGCGGTCCCAGTATCGAACCGGGATGGACGGAAAAGGCGCGAATGCCGTGCTCGGCGCCGCGCGCGTCGAGCGCGACGGCGAAGAGGGCGTTTGCCGTTTTGGCCTGGCCGTACGCCAACCATTTGTCGTAGGCGCGGTGCCGGAAATCGAGATCGGACAGGTCGAGTCCGCCAAGTTGGTGCGCGCGCGACGACAGGACGACCACACGCGCGCCGCCGGCTGCGCTTCGAAGCCGCGGCCACAGCGCCGCTGCAAGACGGAAATGACCGAGATGGTTGACCGCGAACTGGCCTTCCCGGCCAGAGGCATCGCGGAACAGCGGGGTCGCCATGACTCCAGCGCTCAGGATCAGGAGATCGAGCCCACGCCCGCTCTCCAGAAAGCCCGACGCGAATTCCGCGATCGACGACGGGTCGAGAAGATCCATCGCGGCGACTTCGACCTTCGGAATATGATGGAAGGCTTGCCGGGCCGCGCCCGCATCGCGCGCGGGCACGATGACATGGGCGCCTTTTGATGCGAGAATCTTGACCGTCTCAAAACCCAGATTCGATGCGCCGCCGGTGACGATCGCGGTCTTCCCCGACAGATCGACACCATCGGCGACGTCGGCGGCGGTGGTGAAGGGGCCGAAGGGCGTATCGAGCGGAAATTGCAAAGCCGTCATGGGAAGCTCCTGTTCGATAGGGAACGGCGGGCCGCTATGCGGCCCGCCGGAAGGATGTTGGTCGAAGAAAGGCTTCGGCGCCGTCAGAAGCCAAGCGGCCTCCTCTCAGAAATCGACCGTGCGCGCCTCGAAGGCATTCTGGAATGCGGCCTCGCGCTCCGCCGCAGGGGGATATATCCACACCGTATTGACCTCCATCTTGACCTTCTTGGCCTCGGGTCCGGTGATCTCGACGGTCCGGGGCGACCATCCGCGGGTGAAGATCGCGGCATCGGGACCGAGATCGAGGCACACGACATAGGATGGCTGGTCATAGGGCAGGGTCGTTTCGCCCAGCAGGTCGGCTGCCGCGTTGTGCCCGGCGAAGGCGCCCAGGCGACGCGCGTGCTGGCACGACATCAGCGAAAAATTGCCTTTGTCGTCGGTTGCAGCCTTTGCGGTATCGCCTGTGGCGAAGATAAGCGGCGCTCCGGGCACCCGCAGATCGGGATCGACGATGACGCGGCCGAGATTGTCGCGCTCGCCCGGCAACTGAGCGGTCAAGGGCGAGGCGCGCATACCTGCCGACCAGATCACTGTGTCGGTCTCGATCCGCGCGCCATTGTCGAGCGTGACACCGCCTTCGTCGAGGCCGGAAACCCCCGATCCGACGATCGTCTCGATACCGAGCTCGCGCAGCCGTGCCTCGATATAGGGACGCGGTTCGTCGCCCATGTCGTGCGCGATGCACGGCCCCTGCTCGACGATCACCACGCGCACCGGGGTGTCCTGCCCGAGAATTTCGCGCAGTCGGTCGGGCATTTCGGTCGCGACCTCGATCCCCGTGAAGCCGCCGCCGACGACGACTACCGTATTGCGCGCCGAGGAATAGGGACGTTCAGCAAGCGCCTGCAGGTGTCGATCGAGCGCAACTGCGGCATCGCGCTCGTTTACGCTGTGACCAAAGTCTGCGAGGCCCGGGATCGGGGGTTGAAATCCGTGGCTTCCCGCCGCGACAACCAGACGATCATAGGGCAGCATTTCGGCCGAGCCGTCCACGCCCGTTAGACTGATGACGCCCTTCCCCGCATCGATCTCGTCGACCCATCCGGCACGATAATCGATGTCGGTCGCGGCGAACAGCTCGCCGAGGGGCGCCGTCATCGACGCGGGATTGCGTTCATAGAGGCGCGGCCTGACGATCAGCGCGGGTTCGGGCGCGACGACGGTGATGGTCAAATCCGCGGGCGAGACGCCCTTCTCATCACGCAGCCGCGCCGCCGAAAGGGCGGCCAGCAGTCCGGCGAAACCGGCTCCGATAATGACAATTTTCTGTGCCACGGGACTCTCCTTGCTGATTGGGCCTCCTCCGACCCGCTGAAGCGGGCGCGGGGAGGATCGGCCCGAGCATCGCGGACCGCCCGGCCCTCGCCTATCGTGCAAGGGGCTAGCGGCTTCAGGCCGATGGCGAGGCAGACCTATTCCTTGGGACAGGGCGAGGTGACGGAATGTCGCACCCATCAAGTTGGCGGGCTGGCGGCACCGACCTTCAGAATCGATACAGAAGGTTCAGCAAGCTCGCCGCGACAAGGTCGCGTTCAAGAGGAGACAGGCGCATCGCAAGGGCCACGAGCGTGACCACGGTTTCGAATATCTGGGACGGTGCGTTGCGAATATAAGCACCTGCCAGCAAAGGCGCCCTTCGAACCCCACTGCCCGAGCGCACCGCAAATACTGCGAAGGCGATAACGCTGGCGCATTGCGCAAGCGGCAAATTTACCGAAGCCCATAGGCACCCTCCGAATGCGAACAGCTGAGAAAGTCGGGCGCTCGATTGCGCCGACAGGAAGATATTTCTCCGAACGCTGTTCCAGAGAATGCGTGAAAGGGTTGGGGGGTGGCCTCGCATGATTTCTGCCTCGATGTTTCGATGGCAGATTGCGTTCAGGAATGATTTTCGACCATTCTACTCAATGGCCTAATGACCCTGTGCGAAAATATGGGGTCAACGCTTGTCTTGGCAAGCAGCGCCCGGAGCACGGGGATCAATGGCCGGCAGCAGAAAGGCCGCTTGCGATTAGCGTGGGTGGGAAAGCAGCCGTTCATGGTTAAAGAGAAACGATACGACATTTTTACTCGCGTGAGATTTCTGCTGCTGCCCTAAAGATGCCGAGGGCCCCACAATGCCAAAAAACTACCGCATCGAGCTGGGTGGTCCGCAGCTTGATGCGGTGGTCGGCATAGAAGCGGGCGCAATTACCCTCTTCCGGCGGCCGTCTATGCCGCCACAATCCCACGCATCATCGAATCTCCTTAGAACGCGGCGCTATTGGTGCCCTCGTCCCTAACCCCGCCTTTACCTGCCAAGTTGTGCACACCGCGCGACGAACGCGCCAGTCTATGGCGCTTTGATGCTATCGGGCCGCGCGGCCAGAGCCTAGCGTCTTCGTCAGGGTTTGCCAAAAAGATCATGCTGCATGGTGCCGTCCCGCCGCCAAGTCGCGCGGGCTTAGTGCACTGGCGCGCCTGCCAAAGTCCCAACCGCTCATACTGCCCGCAGGACCTTTCTGTGGGGGAAGGAGAAGTCATGCCCACGCATCACGGACTCAAAAATTTCACCGGCCTCCATTATTTGTGCACTCACAGCGTCAACCGCAGTGACCGGTTCGGCCGCATGTTCCCCCACGCCCCGCCGCTCTATATCGACCCGCGCGACCTCGCCGCGATCGCCGACAAAGACGGCCCGATGAAATCGACCGGCCCCGCGAAAAAGACCACGAGTGTCCCCGTCGGGCATATATTTTTCGGCCAGTTCGTGGACCATGACATCACCCTCGACCTTACCAGCAGCTTTGCGCGGCTCGATGCGGCCGAATCGACGGTCAATTTCCGAACACCGACCCTCGACCTCGACAATATCTATGCCGACGGCCCCGACGGTTCGCCTTATCTCTATCACAATGTCGCCGCGGGCGGAGCGGGCAGCGAGTTCAACGGCATCAAGATCCTGGTCGGCGCCGACGCCCCCGGAGCCACCGCGCTCCAGCAACAGGACCTCGCGCGCTCGGCTCACGGCCGCGCGATAATCGGCGATCCGCGCAACGACGAAAACCGCATCATCTCGCAGTTACAGCTCGGCTTTATCCGCTTCCACAATCGCGTCGCCGACACCCTTCATTCCAAGGGGCTGACCGGACGCAACCTGTTCGACGAATGCCGCCGCATCGTCACCTGGCATTATCACTGGGTGGTGGTGAACGATTTTCTCCGCGCGATGGTCGGCGCGCCGCTGATCGCCGACATCCTCGCCAATGGGCGCAAGATCTACCGGCCCGACGATTGCCCGTTCGGCGCCGACGCAGGTCCCGATCCGTTTATCCCGGTCGAATTCGCCGTCGCCGGCTTCCGCTTCGGCCACTCGATGATCCCTCAGCGTATCCAGATTCAGGCGGGCAAGCCGGCGCTCGAAGTGTTCGGCGCCACTCTCGGTTTCGGCTTTCAGCCGCTCGGTGATCTCAAGGGGGTGGTCGAATGGCCGCAAGTGCTCGATCTCAGCAACGCGACCGTCGATCGCGCCGACAAGCTCGATACAAAGCTTGCGGCCAATCTGCTTGACCTGCCGTTCGTCGGCGCCGGCGACGTCAAATCGCTGGCGCTGCGCAATCTGCTGCGCGGCCAGGCCTTCCGCCTGCCATCGGGCGAGCATATCGCCGAGGCGTGCGAGCGACCGGCGAACGAGATCGCCAAGGTGACGAACAAGGCTCAGACGCTCGCTGGCGCCGCAACGCCGGCGGCGACGCTGGCCGGCGGCACCCCGCTATGGCTCTATATCCTGGTCGAGGCAGCGGAAATCGGCCGCGAAACGAGTTCCGGCAATTTCGACAAGGGCGAGGGGCTCGGTCCGGTCGGCGGTCGCATCGTCGCCGAAACCTTGATCGGCCTGCTCGAACTCGACGACCGTGCCTATCTCGGAAGCAACCGCGCTTGGTCGCCCATCCTCGCCGCCGACAAACTCGGCCCGAATGGTGTGTTCACTCTACTTGACCTCCTGACCTTCTGACCCAGGCCTCCCCCTCCGCGCCTCCAAATCGGGGCGCGGAATGCGGACAGGCACAGGATCCGCAGAACGAGCTAAAAGGAAATGCGCGGGACGGATGCGACTGGCCGATTGCGACTGTCCTCTGTGGATGGCTCCCGCGTTGCAAGCATAAATTGATGATCGGCGTTTTGGTCGGTTGCAGTCGTCTGTCCGGCCTGTTGATGCAGTCGGTAGGGACTGCTGGCCCTGATGGAGTCCGCGAACCGGGTCCCGATCGGCTTTTCAGGCTATGACGCCTTTGACAGTCCATGGGTTGTCCCGGCTCCCGGTCTGACCGGTATCGCCATCACATCGCATCGCGCTTACAACATCGTAAAGCTGATCTCCTCAGCCAAGCTCCTTCTATTATCCTTCCAACATCGGGCCATGATGGCGCTGATAAACTTGCCCGCGCGTCATGAGCGCCCAAGCGATCCGGGCCATCTTGTTCGCCATGGCGACCGTCGCGACCCTCACGGGCTTGCGGGCCAACAGGGCGACGAGCCGCGGATCTGCCGTGTCAGGCTTGTATTTCGCGCGGCGGACCAACGAGGTCGCGCCTATGACCAGCAGCCGGCGCAGATATTTGTCCCCCATCTTGCTGATCCGCCCTAGCCGTTCCTTCCCGCCGCTCGACTTTTGCAGCGGCGTGAGCCCGAGCCAGGCGGCGAACTGCCGGCCAGAACGGAACTGGTGAGGATCGCTGACCGACGCAGCCAAATCCGTTGCGCCGACCGGGCCGATACCAGGGATCGTCGAGAGACGCTGCGCGACCTCATCGCTACGCTGGAGTGCTGCCAGCCGAAGTTCGATCGCGTGAAGTCGCGCATGGATGTCGAGCGCTTGCTGCGAGAGCATCGCTACGATCATTGCTGCGTCGTCCGGCACCTCCGGCGTGCGCTCGCTGTCGACGATCTGCCGTGCCATGATCAGCGCGCGATCCCGCCCTTCCGGAATGACGATCCCAAATTCGGCGAGCAGACTTCGGATCATGTTTATCAGCTGCGTTCGCTGACCGACGAGCAGGCTGCGGCTTCGATGCAGCGCCAGTGTCGCCTGCTGCTCACGCGACTTCACCGCAACGAAGCGCATCGTCGGCCGCGTGACCGCTTCACAGATTGCTTCCGCATCGACAGCATCGTTCTTCCCGCGCTTCACGTAAGGCTTGACGTAAGCAGGCGGCATGAGCCGCACCTCGTGCCCCAGAGCGGTCAGCTCGCGCGCCCAATGATGCGACGTGCCGCAGGCCTCGATGCCAACAAGGCACGGCCCCGCCTTCGTAAAGAAGGGCAGAAGCTGAGCACGGCGAAGCGTCTTTTGCACTACGACATCGCCCGCTGCATCAACTGCGTGAACCTGAAAAACATTCTTGGCCAGATCGAGGCCGATCGTGGTAATCTCCATGGCGGATGGCTCCTCTGCTCGGGTTTGCATGACAGCAACCCATCTTGGCACCTAGATGCCGTGAGCGGGAGCCATCCACCTCATCCGCTTTTGGGGGCCAAACAGAGAGATCGGACGTTCCGCCATGAGTCAGAGCGCTCGCTCTCGGGATATCGAGGCGCCGGACCTTGAAGCCCTTTGCCGAAGAACCAAGGTTGCCGCGCTTTACCTTGTGCCTACGAATGACAATCCAACCACGACAACGTTGAAAGCGGACGAGCGCCTGGCGATTGCCGCAGAGATCCTGCCGCGCACCAGCTATGCCAGTCATCCCTGCGGCTATCATCTTTGGGTATCGCTTGGCGCCGGCGGCAACGCGGCGCAGGTCAGCGGCGCGCTCGCCGGCGCGGGCATGACCGCGATACCGGCGGACAGCTTTTCACCCAGCTATACAAGCGCCCCGGCGCTGCGCGTGTCGCTTGGCGGAACGATTGAGGCATCGGGCTTGCGCCGCGGGCTGACAATGCTCTCGATATTTCTGTCGTCCACCGGATCAAGGCCGCGCGTTATCTGATCCGCTCTCCATCCCCCATTAAAATGGCCGATTTCGGACAGGCAGCTTTTGCCCCGGCAAATGCGATGCCGTCATGCCGGCCGCCGAGCATAGTGGCCGAAGGCAGCGATGACGGCATAGCAAGCGGCGGGAAGGAGGAGCGCGAGCCCAAGATGCCCGGTGAGGTCCGCGATTGCACCGGTCGCGAGCGGGACCACGGCACCTCCAAAGATCGCGATATTGATGATCCCTGACCCGTCGGCGGCGCGGGGACCGAGCTTTTCGGAGGCGAGGCTGAAGATCGTCGGGAACATGATCGCGTTCATCAGGCCTATGGCGAGCAGGCTGTAGCCCGACAGAGCGCCGGTCGTGCTGGTGGAGACAAGGATCAGCGCGATCGCGCCGACCGCGACCCAGGCGAGCAGCTTGCCCGGACTGATGACGCGCATCACTGCCGATCCGATGAAACGCCCAACCATCGCGCCGCCCCAATAGAGTCCGATGAGCTTGCCCGCTGCCTGTTCCTGAAGGGCCAGGACGTGCCCCTGCATCAGGTAGCTGACGATCAACGACCCGATCGACACTTCGGCGCCAACATAGAGGAAGATGCAGAGAGCGCCGAAGCCGAAACGCGGACGCCTCAGCAGGTCAAAACCCGCAAGCGCGGCACTCGCCTCATGCCGCTCGCCCTTCAGGCGATCGCGGAACATCCACACGGTCGCCGCCACGACCGCAAGCGCGACCGAAATGCCGAGATAGCCATGCACAATCGCGAGGCTTTCGGAAGTGCGATAGGCGTCGAGCTCGGCGCCCGATAGCTGATCGGCGCTCACCTTTGCCAGACCGCCGAGGATAAGCGTCGACCCTGCGACCGGGAACAGCGTGGTACCCAGCGAGTTGAACGCCTGTGCGAAGGTCAGGCGGCTGTGCGCTGTCTCAGGCTTACCAAGCAGCGAGATCAGCGGATTGGCGACGACCTGCACGATAACCACCCCGCTCGCGAGGACAAACAGCGCAAGCAGGAACAGGCCATAGGTCGCATTCTGCGATGCTGGAATGAACAGGAGACAGCCTACCATCATCGTAAGCAGGCCCGCGACCGCACCGCGCATATAGCCGATCTTCTTGACAAGCTTCGCCCCCGGTATCCCGATGAGCAAATAGGCGGTGAAGAAGCAGAACTGTACGAGCATTGCCTGCGTGTAGTTGAGAGTGAATAGCTCCTTCAGCTTCGGAATAATCACGTCGTTCAGAGACGTGATCCCCCCGAAGATGAAGAACAGCCCCATGACGAACAGCCGCAGCTCCGGTGCGTCGACATAAGCTTCCGTTCTTGCATCCCCGGCGCTGGTTGGGGCGGGCGTATGGGCCATCCTGCTTCTCCAAAATAGTCCTATCGACGATAGGTGATGTCGTTATCGCGATCCGTAGGGTCGGCCATAATCAGGACGCGTATCATTTACCCGCGGCAAGGCGCATGGCGGCGCCGCCGCCGGGCGCGAGCCACAGGGTATAGCTATCACCCTTTTTCACCTTGATACTGTCGTATGCGATGCTGTGCCGCGCTTCGGTCAGATAAGTGGCGCCGTCGCCGTCCTCATAAATCGTCGCGACGTAGGTTCTGCCCGGTTCCAGAAAGTCGAAGCGCAGCGTCAACGTCCGCGCCGTCGCATCGTTGACGCCGCCAACATACCAGTCAGCACTGTTGCGGTCCTTGCGCGCGAAAATAGCATAATCCCCGACCTCGCCCGCGATCAGGTGGCTTTCCGACCAGTCGGCCGGCACTTTCGAGATGAAATCGAGCTCGCGCGGAAACTTCTCCAGCGTTTCGGGGAAATCGGCCGCCATCTGGATCGGCGAATAGATGGCGAGATAGAGGCCGAGCTGCTTCGCCAGCGTCGAAGCCAGCGCCGCATGGTTCGCACCCTCGAGACTGAGGACCCCTGGCGTGAAGTCCATCGGCCCCGACAGCATCCGCGTATAGACGAGCGTCGGTTCGTGATCGGGGCCGTTTGCGAAGGCGCTCCAGGCATTATATTCCATGCCCCGGGCGCCTTCGCGTGCGACCCAGTTGGGATAGGTACGGCGAAGGCCGGTGTCCTTCACCGGCTCGTGCGGATCGACCGCCACATGATATTTGGCGGCGGTCTGGACGACCTTCAGATGATGCTGCACCTGGCGCTGGCCGTCGTGCCACTCCATCGCAACGCTGTCGGCGGTGTCGCCCGGCGCGATTATGCCGCCCGCATCGGCGACATAGCCGGTCTTGACCGTCCCGACGCCGAGCCGGCCGTACAGCTTCATCGCATCGTCGAGCTGCGCCTCGTAAACCTTAATATTCCCGCCGGTTTCATGGTGTCCGATCAGCTGGACATGCTTGGCGCGAGCATAGTCGGTAACCGCCTTCAGGTCGAAATCAGGGGTCGCCTCGGTAAAGCTGAACTCGTCGCCGTGGCCGAACCAGTTGCCGTTCCAGCCTTTGTTCCAGCCCTCGACCAGGACGCCGCCGAAGCCGTGCTTCGCCGCGAAATCGATCGTCGCCTTCGTGCGCTCGGTTGTCGCGCCATGCTTCGGCCCCTCGGCCCAAGTCCAATCGCCGCGGATCATGCCCCACCAGATGCCGACATATTTCATCGGCTTGAACCAGCTGACATCGCCCAGCTTGTTCGGTTCGTTGAGATTGAGCTCGAGGTCGCTTTCGACCAGCCCCGCCGCGCTGCCCGCAATGCGGATCGTGCGCCATGGCGTCGCGAACGGCAGGTCGCGCACGACGCGCGGCCCCTTCGACGAGGGTGCCAGCGTGGCGCGGAATTTCTGCCCTTCGGCGCGCTTCAACCACATCCCCGAATAGTCGACGAGCGCTGCCTCGTGGAACGACAGATGCGTCCCGTCGTCGAGCCGCACGGTCATCGGCGTGTGCGCGGTGGCGACGGCATCGACCGGCGTCTTTTGATAGATCTGCTCGTACCGGTTCCACTCGCCGGCCGCGATCCACCACGCCGTGCCCTTGGGCACCAGGTCGAATTCGGTGATTTCGTCAGCAATCTTCGCGGTCTTGAGCCCCGCCTGTTCGGGGAGTTCGTAGCGGAAGCCGATACCGTCGTCGAACAGGCGGAAGCGGACGTTCATCGCGTGGCCGCCCCAGCTTTCGTTTTGGCGCAGGCGAACGAGCAGTTCGTTGTGGTGGTCGCGCACGAAGCGGCGTTCGCCCCAAGGCTGCTCCCAGCGGCCGTCAGCGCTCGCGCGCTCGATGCCCTCGATCGCGAAGCCGCGCTGGAGGCCGATCCCGTCGGTGAGCAGGAAGCCGAGCTTCGACGGCGCGAACAGCAATTGCCCCTTGCGCGACAGCGACCAGGTCGGCCGCTGATCGTTGTCGGTCGCGACGGTCAGCACCAGGCTACCGTCGGGCGAGGTTGCGGTGACCGACGCTGGCGCCTCCTGCGCGAAAGCGGGCGACGCGGCGAGAAGCGCGAGCGGGGCAAGGCGAAGCATGGACATCAATGTTCGATCCGGATCCAGAGGGCACCGCAAGGCGGCAGGGTGTCGGCGTCGGCGCCATTGAGCGCCACGATCGGCATTCCGCCGCGATGCTGCGCGGCAATGTCGATCGCCTCTCCGCCGAGGTTGAAGAGGCAGCGGATCGTTTCGCCTTCGGTCACGCGGTCGAAGACCAGCAGGTCGCCCTCGGCCACCCAGCCGCCGTCGCGGCCGTGACGGAGCGCGGGATGCGCTGCCCGCAGCGCGACGAGCCGCCGCGTCAGGTTGAGCAGCGACGCGGGGTCGCTATCCTGCCGGTCCACCGCGAGGCCGGCGTGCGCGTCGCCCAGCGGCAGCCACGGACTGGCGGACGAAAATCCGGCATGCGCCGCATCCCCCGCCCACGGCAACGGCGTCCGCGCGCCGTCGCGCGACAAGGTCAGCGGCCAGTTCTTCAGCGCTTCGGGATCCTTGACCATCTCGAACGGGATATCGACCTGATCGAGCCCCAGTTCCTCGCCATTATAGATGATGATGTTGCCGCGCAGCGCACACAGCAGCGCCATCTTCATGCGCGAATAGGCGGCGGCATCGACGCCGGCGGGCGTCCAGCGCGACACCGCGCGCGGCGCGTCGTGGTTTTCGAAGGCCCAGCTCGGCCAGCCGATACCCGGCGCGTCGGGCCATTGCTCGGCAGCTTCGCGAACGAGCTTCGGCGTCAGCCGGTCGGCGTAGAGGAAGTCGAAACCATAGGCGCTGTTCAGGCGCCGGTCGCCCGCGGTGAACAGCTTCATCTCGCGCACCGCATCGTCGCCGCCAACCTCGGCGACGGTGAAGCTGCCGCCATATTCGTCGGTTAGCGCGCGAATGCGTTCGAGGAACAGCGGAATGTCGGGATGCGACTGGTTGTGGATTTTCAGCTGAAAATCGAACGGCCGGGTGCGGACCTTGTTCGACGGCGGCGCCGGAGGATTGTCGCGCAATTCGGGATCGTGCATCGCAAAATTGATCGCGTCGATGCGGAACCCGTCGACGCCGCGGTCGAGCCAGAAGCGGACCACGTCCAGCAACGCATCCTGCACCGCGCGATTGTGGACGTTGAGCTGCGGCTGGGTCCCGAGGAAATTGTGCATATAATATTGGCCGCGCCGCGCGTCCCACGTCCATGCCGGACCGCCGAACACCGACTGCCAATTAGTCGGCGGCGAGCCGTCGGGCTTCGCATCGGCCCAGACATACCAGTCGGCCATCGCATTATCCCTGCTCGCGCGACTGGTCGCGAACCAGTCGTGCCGGTCCGACGTGTGTGCAAAGACAAGGTCGGTCGTCACCTTCAGACCCAGCGCGTGCGCGCGCGCGACGAGCGCATCGAAATCGTCGAGCGTCCCGAAGATCGGATCGACGCCGTAATAATCGGCAATGTCGTATCCGAAATCGTCCATTGGCGAGGGATAGAAGGGCGACAGCCAGATTGCATCGACACCCAGCGAGGCGACATAATCGAGCCGCGCGGTGATGCCGGCCAGATCGCCGATCCCGTCGCCGTTTGAATCGGCAAAGCTGCGCGGATAAATCTGGTAGATCGCCGCGCCCTTCCACCACGGCAGGTCGGCGTCGGCGACGGCGTGCGGTTGTTTGGCAAGGCTATGGTTCGTCGTCACGCGTCGTTTTTCCGCTTATTCGTTGGCCTGGCATATGGCGGTGCCGAAGGCGGGGAGAGTGAGGGACAGGCTGCCCGGTGCGGCGGCGTGCGCCGGGCAGTCGCCAAGGAGCGACGTAAAGGCCGCGCTTTTCATGTCGATGGCAATATTGGCCGAGACGGGCGTTGCAGACGTATTGAACGCCAGTAGCACTTCGCGGCCGGAGTCCGGATCGAACCGCGAGACCGCGAGCAAGCCGGGCTTTTCCGAAATGGCGCGCAGCTTCGTCGTCCCGTGCAGCAGCGCGGGCGTCTTGCGGCGGATCGCCGAAAGCGCCGCGATCTCGCGGTAGAGCGGATGCGCCGGGTCGAAATTGGCCGACGCGGTGGTCGCATCGGTGCCGATCAGGTCGTTGTCGTTATAGACGTCGACCATCGAGGCGAACATGTCCTCGCGCGCGAGCTGGTCACCCCCGTCGGACACGAAGCCCTGCTCGTCGCCATAATAGATCGTCGGGACACCGCGCAGCGTCAGCAGCATGGCATGGCCCAGCATCACGCGCTTCAGCAGGTCGTCGGCGCTCGCACCGGGGTTTGCCTGCTTCACGAACATCGCGAAGCGGCCCATGTCGTGGTTGCCGAGAAAGGTCGGGAGCTGCAGCGCCGCGGCCGGCCCGCCCTTGTACACCACATCGCCATCGAACAGCCGTTCGAACACGGCGGTTCCGGTTGTTCCGCCGACCGCATCGATCACCGCGCGCGCAAAGCTGAAGTCGAGCACCGCTGGCAATCCGGCGACGCGCGTGTGGCGCGCCAGCGATCCGGGGTCGACCGCGTCGTTATAGACTTCCCCGAAGATGTGGAAATTCGGAATCCCCCGCGCTTTCGCCCGCGCCAGCATCGCCGGCACGAAGGCCTGCCAGAATTCTGGGTTCACATGCTTCGCGGTGTCGATGCGGAATCCGTCGATCCCGAACGCGTCGATCCAGCAGCCATAGATGTCGATGAAGCCCTGCACGACCTTCGGATTCTCGGTCGCGAGATCGTCTAGCCCTGCAAAATCGCCATAGAGCGCAGACTCGCCGACCCAGTCGCTGTTTCCGCGATTATGATAATAGATCGGGTCGTTCAGCCACGCCGGCACCTTGGCCTTTTCCTCACCCTTCGGCACGACGGGCGTATAGGCGAACGATGGATCGGTCAGCTTCGCCCAGTTTTCGGGCGAGCGATCACCGTCGCCGGCGAAACCCCGATTGATCGCCGCGCCGCCGGCACCGCCGCGCCGTGAAAAGGGATAATCGGCAAGGCTGCGATAGCGGTACCCCGTCCCGTCGCCTTCGGTGTAGCGAATGACGTCGGCGGTGTGATTGGTGATGATGTCCATATAGACCTTCATCCCGCGCGCGTGCGCCGCGTCGATGAAAGCCCGGAATTCGTCATTGGTCCCGAAGTGCGGATCGACACGCGTGAAATCGGTCACCCAATAGCCGTGATAACCAGCGCTCTCGTCGCCCTTGGGTCCTTGCACCGGCTTGTTCTTGAAAATAGGGGCGAACCAGATCGCGGTGGCGCCCATCCCCTGGATATAATCGAGCCGCTTGGTCAGCCCGGCAAGATCGCCGCCGTGATAGAAGCCCTTGGCCGACGGATCGTAACCGGTTGCGAGCCGGTCGCCCGTCAGCCCGCCGCGATCGTTGCGCGGGTCGCCATTCTCGAACCGGTCGGGCAGCACGAAATAAATCACTTCGTCGGTCGCGGGACGCGCGCGGACGTCGGCGAGGCCGGCCTGCGCCAGCACCGGAAGCGGCGCCAGCATCAACGCAAGCGTTGCGAGCCCGCGGATCATGCCGCCACCGCCGCGCGCGAGGTTGCCGCAAGGAAATCGTCATAGCTCGCCATTTGCGCGACCTCCGCTTCGACCATCGCCGCAACGCCGGCCATATAGCGCGCAAGGTCGTCGGCGCCGATCCCCTCGGCGAGCGGATGCCACGCGCGCGGCGCAACCCCCTGCCCCACCAGCACTTGCAGCCAGCCCGATTCGGTGAACAGCTCCTCATGCTCGCGAAAGATGAGCCCCTGGGCGCGGAACAGTTCGATCTTCGCCGCGAGCGTGTCGGGAACCGGCATCTCTGTCCGATCGCGCCAATAGGCGGTGTCGCGGCGTTCGGTCGCCTTGAAATGCAGGATGATGAAGTCGCGGATACGCTCCCACTCGAAGTCGCTCTGCCGGTTGAACTCGGCGGCGACGGCGGGGTCGGTAGCACCCGATGGCAACATCTTGAGCAGCCGCGATATGCCGGCCTGCACCAGATGGATGCTCGTCGATTCGAGCGGCTCCATGAAGCCGCTGGCCAGGCCAAGCGCGACGACATTGCGGTTCCACATCCGGCGCCGCTTGCCGCTGACGAAGCGCAGCCGGTTCGGTTCCGCCTGCGCGGGTCCGTCGAGATTGGCAAGCAGGGTCGCGACGGCCTCGTCGTCCGATACATGGTCCGAACAATAGACATAACCGTTGCCGATCCGGTGCTGCAGCGGGATACGCCACTGCCAACCCGCGTCGCGCGTCGTCGCGCCGGTCCACGGCAGCTGCGGCGTGGCGCCGTGCGCGCACGGCACCGCCACCGCGCGATTGTTGAGAAGCCAGTGCGACCAGTCCTCATATCCGGTTTCGAGCGCGCCCTCGATCAGCAGGCCCCGAAAGCCCGAACAGTCGATGAAGAAGTCGCCCTCGACAGACCGCCCGTCATCGAGTGCGACGCCGGTGACATCGCCGGTCTCGCCATTCAGACGGACATCGACAACTTTTCCCTCGATCCGCTCGACACCGCTCGCTTCAGCGCGGCGGCGTAGAAAGGCAGCGTAGAGCGCGGCGTCGAAATGGAATGCATAGGGCATCTCGAGCAGATGCGGCGACGTGCGAGGCGCGTCGCGCTGCATCCGCCGCGCGTACGCGGCCCGCTCGTTGAGCGAATAATGGTCGAGCGTTTCGGCTACCCCGGCCGCCCGCGCGCGCAACCAGTATTGATGGAACTCAAGCAGGCCGAGCCCGCGCCCGACCGCACCGAAGGCGTGCATGTAGCGATGACCGGGCCGCGTCCAGCCGTTGAATTCGATGCCGAGCTTGATCGTGCCCTGCGTCGCGGCAAGAAACTCATCCTCGTCGATTCCGAGCGCGTCGTTGAACAGACGGATCTGCGGGATCGTCGCTTCGCCGACGCCAACGGTGCCGATCTCGTCCGATTCGACGAGCGACATCGACCAGCCCGCCGGCAAAAAGCGGCGCAAGCAGGCGGCCGCCATCCAGCCTGCCGTGCCTCCGCCGATGATAACTAGCCGCATGGGGGACATAAGATCAGCCTCTGCCCTGTAGCGCAACAAGAGGACGGGGGCGGCGCGACCCGGCCGCCCCCGTCAGGGAGGGTTCAGAATTTGAACGAAGCGCCCGCTAGGTAGCGGCTGCCATAGACCTGATAGTCGATCACCGCCCGGCTATCGCGCGGATCGTCGGTGACGAAGGGCTCGTTCGTCAGATTCTGACCCTGAATGAAGAGCGACAGCCCCTCGAGCGCGCTGCCCGGCTGGAAGTCATAGCCGATTTGGGCATCGACGATCGTCTCGGCGCGGGCGCGGCGACGGACACGATTGCCGCCGAAGCCCGACAGCTCGCCGATGAAGCTCGACCGGTAGCGCGCGCTGACGCGAGCGTTGAAGCCCCATTTCTCGAAATAGGCGGTGCCGTTGGCGACCCATTTCGAATAGCCGGGAATATCCTGGGCCGGCGCACCCGGTGTCGGCTGGATCTTGGTCTTCGTATAGGACGCACCGCCCGTCACGCCGAAACCGTCGAGCGCCGATACCAGCTCACCAAGGGGCAAGGTACCCGCCAGTTCGACGCCGTAAAGCTTGCCGCCCTTGCCGTTGATCGGGACGTTCGCGGTGCCCAGATAGTTCACGATGATCGGATTGCCGTTCACGTCGAGGCCCGGATCCTGGATCGGATAGCCGGTGAAATCGAAAGCGACGTCCTGATTGTAGATATAGCTCTTCAGATCCTTGTAGAAGAGCTGCACGGCCAGATAACCCTTCGACCCGAAATATTTCTCGAACGTCAGGTCGGCGGCATTGGCGCGCCACGGACGCAGGTCCGGGTTGCCCGCGTCGCCGCGGACGACGGCGCACTGGCGGCCGACGGGGCAGACGCCGCTGCCGACGTCGCCGATCGTCGTGCCATATTTCAGCGACGCGCGCATGTCGTCGAGGCGCGGGCGGATGATCTCGCGCGCCAGGCTGAAGCGGACCACGAAATCGCTGGCCGTACGCAGCGACAGGTTCAGGCTGGGCAGCACATCGACATAGTCGGTGCTCGCACGCTGCGGGATGCCCTGGATGTTCGGCGAACCATTCGCATTCTGGCCGATATAGGCGGCGCTCGCACCGTTCGAGTTCTGGTCGGTGAAAATCGCCTGCACGCCGACATTCCCGGTCAGCACCGACGAGCCCATTTCCTGGTCGATGTTGGCCTGGAGATAGGTGGTCATCAGCTTTTCGGACACGTCGTAGGATTTGACCACGACGTCGCCATAGGGATTGGCGACCAGCTGATAGATGCCGGCCGCGAGCAGGTCGCGCGGGTCGTAGCTGACGACGGGGCCCAGCCCGAGGTAGGACAGGTTGGTCGTGCCGAGGCGATATTGTTCGGGGATCGGCACGCTGGTCAGGCCGTCGGTGTTGGCGACGAGACCGACAAAGGCTTCGTCGGGAACCAGGCTCTTGCTGCGATCGGTATAGTTCACGCCGAACTGCACCGATTTCAGGAAGCCGTCGAGCTCGCGTTCGACTTCGACGCGATATTGCCAGAGCTCGTCCTTGATGATGCGGTTGTTGTAATAGCCGTCCTGGCCGCCGCGGATGCTCGTACCGTCGACACCGGTCTGGTCGCCGCCCCAGCCGAGCGGGCTGGTGAGCTGGATCAGATCATAGTCGCCATAGTTCAGGCCGGGGCTGAACACGGTGCCGTTGCGGTCGCTGCTGAAGCCGATCGTGTCGGTCGCGCCGACGCCCGCGCCGCGCCCGGTGCCGGCATTGCTTTCGAGGATCAGTTCGTTGCGGTCGGTATTCGACAGGCTGATATCAGCGGTGACGTTCCAGCCGTCGTCGCCTTCCCAGCGGTTGTTCCAGCCGAAGCTGTAGAGCTTTGCCTGCCGTTCGAAGACGTCGTTGCGCACGACCCCCTCGACATTGGTGAAGGTGCCCGACCGCGCGAAGACATATTGGCCGCTGCTGTCGACGTCGGTGACATTGACCCCGGCGCCGCCGAAGGCGAGGGGCAGCTCGATGCCGCGCTTGATCTGGTCGTCCTTGAAGTCCGAATAAAAGGCATCGATCGTCGAGGTGAAATTGGGGCTCGGCCGCCACTGCACCGTGCCCTGCAGGCCAAGCCGCGTCAGCTGGGTCGAGGTCGCGTAGCTTTTCGACCCGCCGATGACCACCGGGTTCGCCGCGGTACCGTCGCCGGCATAGCCCCACGCGTTGAATTCCTGGATCTGATAGGGTTCGTCGACATAGCTTGCCGACAATGCGATCCCCAGCGTGTCGTTCGCGAACTGGTCGACGTACACCCCGTTGACGCGGTAGCCATATTTCTTCGACCCGGCGTTCAGCTTGCCGATTTCGGCCCAGCTGCCCCGCCCGCCGACCGAGATGACGCGCTTGCCATAGTCGAGCGGACGGATCGTGCGCAGATCGACGGTACCCGAAAGCCCCTGCCCGACGATTGACGCCATCGGAGTCTTGTAGACGAGCACCTGGTTGATGACTTCGCTGGGATACTGGTCATATTCGACCGCACGGTTGTCGCCGGTCGAGGTCTGTTCGCGGCCGTTGAGCAGCGTGGTCGAGAAGTCGGGCGCGAAACCGCGGATCGAGATCGCGTTCGAACGGCCCGATACGCGCTGCGATGTCAGGCCCGGCAGGCGCGCGATCGATTCGGCGATCGAGGCGTCGGGCAGCTTGCCGATGTCCTCGGCCGAAATCGATTCGACCACCTGGTCGCGGTTCTTCTTGGCATTGACTGCGCTTTGCAGGCTGGCGCTGAAGCCGGTGACCACGATCTCGCCCTCGCCGCTGGAATCGTCCGCAGACGAAGCGCCGGTATCCTGTGCCAAGGCGACGCTCGGCGCGAAGACAATCGAGGCGAGGCCAAGTGCGAGGGCACTGGCGCCGCGGCGAAGGCTTTTGTTGTTTGTCATCTATGCTCCCCTGGCTTCGACGGGATCGCGCGCCCAGCATCAAGGGAAGCGGCTGCCAGCCGCGACTATCCTCTCCGATGCGTGGGATGATCCCATCTTTCGCCCTCGCAATTGAGGCCAATCGGCTGCGAGGGCCATAGGGTATACGTATACGCATAATATGCGCATTCCCGACGTGTCGCCCAAATGCCACAGCGGCTGTTCGAAGCGCGATGGGACTTGTAAAATCTTGGCAGGACCGCGGTCGCCGGTTACTTTGTACGCGCCGAGCGACCAACGATAAGGGCGCCGCGACCGGGAGAACAGCATGGGCCGACCACCCTCCGTCAAGCCGACGAGTTTCGACATCGCCTATCTTGCCGGCGTCTCGCAGCCGACGGTCTCGCGCGCATTGCGCGGCAGCAAATCGGTCAGCGCTGCGACCCGGGCCAATATCGAACGCATCGCACGCGAACTGAATTACATGGTCGACAAGAATGCGTCGAGCCTGCGCTCGCAACGCACCCACACGCTCGCGCTGCTCTTCTTTGAAGATCCGACGCCCGACGAATCGATGATCAACCCCTTCTTCCTGTCGATGCTGGGATCCATCACCCGCGAATGCGCGCTGCGCGGATATGACTTGCTCATCAGTTTTCAGCAGATGCACAACGACTGGCACGTCGCCTATCAGGACAGCCACCGGTCGGACGGAATCATCCTGCTCGGCTATGGCGACTATCAGCTGTATCTCAGCAAGCTCGAGCATCTGGTCGAGATGGGCACTAATTTCGTTCGCTGGGGCTCGGTGTCGAGCGAGGGGATCGGGTTGACGGTCGGGTCGGACAATGTCGGCGCGGGCGAACAGGCGGGAGCACACTTGGTGGAAATAGGCCGCCGGGCGATCGCTTTCCTCGGCGATGCGTCGGACCATGCGCCCGAATTTCAGGACCGCTACACCGGTCTGTGCCGGGCGCTTCGTGCCGCCGACATCGTGCCAGATGCCGCGCTTCAACGCGACGCCATATCCTCGGAGGCATCGGGCTATGCCGCGGCGCAGTCGTTGCTCGCTGGCAGAAAGCGATTCGACGCGATCTTCGCGGCGAGCGACCTGATCGCGATCGGCGCAATGCGCGCACTCTCCGAAGCAGGGCTGAAACTCCCGCAAGATGTCGCGATCATCGGCTTCGACGACATTCCCGCCGCTGGCCTGACCTCACCGACGCTCACGACGGTCATGCAGGACATGAAGGGCGCAGGGACGCTCCTTGTCGATGCTCTTCTCGCCAGCATCGACGGGCGACCGGTCGAGCAACGCATGTTGCCCGCCCGGTTGATCAGGCGACAAAGCACAGCAGTTTAGTCAACGTATTCGTATACGTGGTTGCCGCGCGCTTGCCCCGCACGCCGCCCGCTGCAACACGTCTTGCCGACAACAGCCGTCAGCGGCCATGGGAGAGAGATGATGGAAAAGCCGCGGCAGGGCTTCGCCGGCATGTGGAACGTCAGTTTCGGCTTTTTCGGCATCCAGATTGGTTTCGCGCTGCAAAATGCGAACATGAGTCGCATTTTCCAATCGTTGGGCGAGGATATCGAGAAATTGCCCGGACTGTGGGTCGCGGCACCGCTGACCGGGTTGCTCGTCCAGCCGATCATCGGCCACATGAGCGACCGTACCTGGCTCGGCCGCCTTGGTCGGCGGCGCCCCTATTTCCTTGCCGGCGCCCTGCTCGCGACGATCGCGCTGTTCCTCATGCCCGAAAGCCCGTCCATCTGGTTTGCGGCAATGATGCTGTGGGTTCTCGACGCATCGCTCAACATTTCGATGGAGCCCTTCCGGGCGTTCGTCGGCGATATGCTGCGCAAGGATCAGCACAGCATCGGTTATGCGGTGCAGACCGCCTTCATCGGTGCCGGCGCGGTCGTCGGCTCGTCGTTCCCGGCGCTGATGGAGGCGGCAGGCGTCGCCAATGTCGCGCCACCGGGGCAGATTCCCGATACGGTTCGCTATGCCTTCTGGTTTGGCGGACTAGCCCTGTTTCTTGCAGTTTTGTGGACCGTCGTTTCGACCAGCGAATATACCCCTGCGCAGATGGCTGCGTTCGAACCCGCGAATGCAGACGATGCTCCGGCCGGGCGCGCGCTGGCGTCGCGCAGCCACATCGGCAACTTTGGCTGGATTGCCGCCGGGCTGGCAGTCATCTTGATTCAGGTCGAATTTGCGCTGCTGCGCGAGGTGCTGCTGCTCGGCACGCTGTTGATCGGTTATGGCCTGGCCAGCATGATTGCCATCGCGCTCGCGCGCCGCGGCTATGAAAAGAACATGCTGTCAAGCATCGTCGGCGACTTTGCGGGAATGCCGCCGCTCATGAAGCGGCTCGCGGCGGTACAGTTCTTCAGCTGGTCGGCGCTGTTCATCATGTGGATCAATACCACGCCGATCGTCGCGCAATATCATTTCGGCACGACCGACGCGGCCAGTGCGGTTTATCAGGCGGCGGGCAACTGGGTCGGCGAGCTGTTCGCGATCTATAACGGTGTCGCGGCCATTGCCGCACTGACGCTGCTGCCGTGGTTGTCGCGCCATCTGGGACAGGCGCGGACGCACATGGTGGGGCTGGCCTGCGGCGCGATCGGTTTTGCGAGTTTCTTTTTGCTGCGAAATCCGACGCAGCTGATCTTCAGCGAGATTTTCATCGGTATCTTCTGGGCCTCGGTCCTTGCCATGCCCTATGCGATCCTTGCGTCGAGCCTGCCACAGGCAAAGCTTGGCATCTACATGGGTCTCTTCAACATATTCGTCGTCATCCCGCAGCTTCTGGTCGCGACCGTCATGGGGTCGATCATGCAAGCGTTTTTTCCCGGCAAGCCGATCTATACGATGGCCTTTGCGGCGCTCGCCCTGATGATGGCGCTCGCCGCCATGGCGCGTGTCGACACGGCGTCGATCACCCAATAACCTCCGCTCTGCTGCGGGTCGCGGCCGAATGTTCCGGCCCTCATCAGGCTTTTTGGGAAGGCAGGTGGTGGTAGTGACGTGATTACGTGGACAGCCTCTGCACTAGCGTATCCGTGCAACGATGCGGCCGTTGTCCTCTATGTTTCTCGAACTGCCCCGCGGCCGGGTGATAGGCTGCCGTGACGAAGGCAAGAAACCGCCGCCACCTTTCTCGCTTAACGCCCCACCGCGCGCTTGACGAAGCGCCGGACGCGTGGCCCGTCATCGCCTACGGAGAATGAGCGCAGCTCGGCCCAGTTCCCGGCATCCGCCTTGGTGCGGCGCTGATTGTGCCGGACATACTCCACCCATGTCGCAACAAAAAACTGCTCGACCCAGATTTCGGGGTTCGCAAGATCCTGTACCAGCTCCCAGTCGCGCGCTCCATCCCGCAGCCGGACACGGCGGCGTTCCGCGATAGCTCGCAGGAACCGCGCCTCGCATGCTGGCGAGACCCGATATTCGATCGCGATGAGGATCGGACCGGTTCGCGCTGTGGCCGGGATCGCCATGCGCGGCTCGCGCCAGCTGTCGAGTGGATCGAGACCCGCGCCTCGGTCTCCCGAAGCGGGCGATAATGTCCGCCGGCGAGACACGCCAAGATTACGAGGCCGACCGCGACCAGCGAAGTTTCTATGCTCGCGCGCTCCGCGATCCAGCCGAACAACCAGCTGCCCACGGTCATGCCGCCAAACGCCATCGTCTGGTAAATCGCAAGCGCGCGCGCCACGACCCAACGGGGAGCTGCAAGCTGCACCGTTACATTGAAGGTCGAGAGCGTCACGAGCCACCCTGCCCCGACGACGAAGATAGCGGCGCAGCTCAAAAGCAATGCCTCACTGACCGCGAAAACAATCGTGCCCATGCCAACCGCGAACGTGGCGCTCGTCACCGATGCCTCCGCGCTATAACGCCGTCTAGCCGAGGGAGGAACGCTTGCGCCGACGACTGCGCCGCCCCCGAGCGCTCCCAGCAACAGGCCATAAGCCCAGGGGCTTCCGGCAAAATTCTTTGCCGCAATCGGCAGAAGCGCGGGGATTGCAGCGGCGCCAACTCCGAAGAATGCAGCGCGGGCCATCAATCCGCTCAGCGCGGGCGACATTAGCACGTAGCGTATCCCTGCACGCATCGCCGATCCGATCGGCTCCCTCAGCAGCAAACGCTCGACGCGAGGCGGACGCCAACGGATCAGCACGGCGATCAGCCCCATATAGGATAGGGCATTGATCAGAAATGCAGCGGCGACGCCCCAGGCCGCGATGATCGCACCCCCAACCGCGGGCCCGAAGCTTCGCGCCATGTTGAAACCCATGCTGTTGTACGCGACGACGGCGGGAAGCTCGGAGCGAGGTACCATGTCGCTGACGGATGCTTGCCAAGCGGGAGAGTTGAGCGCGGTGCCGCAGCCGATAGCGAAGGTGAAAAGCAGCAAGATCGAGGGGGTGAGTCCGCCTTCCCACGCAACAAGCGCAAGCAACAGCGACGTCGCCAGCATGAACAGCTGGGCCACGATCAATATGATCCTGCGGTCGAGGTTATCCGCCACCGCCCCGGACCACAGCGACAGAAGGACGAGCGGCAGAGTCGTCGATGATTGCACAAGCGCAATCAGGACCGGCGACGCCGTCAAGATCGTCATCATCCACGCTGCCGCGACGAGCTGGATGAGAGCCCCGAAATTCGAGACGAGACTTGCAATCCAGACCGCGCGAAAAATCGGGATTGCCATCGGCGAGGACGTCCGTTCCGGCAGCGCCAAGTCGTTCGCATCGATCGACGGCGGCGCAGTGCCGCCAGGCACGCTTTCGTATGTGGCAGCGCGATGTCGAACACACTTTGGCGGAATTTTTCTGATGAGTGAGATATCCAAAGCCGTAAGCGTGTATCAGGCGGTTTTCCGCAAGGAGCCGCGCCCACAAACGCTACACATTCTGCAGAGCATGGAGCTGGCTTTCGGGCTTCAGGAAGATGAGCTGCTGACCCATTTGGTGGTGAGCCAGCTCAGAATTGCCGATCGCTTCGAATCCTTGTTCGAGAAACGGCTCAGCGACGAGGATGTACATAATTTAAAAATTGGTCACCATGTCAAAGACCTTGAAGAAGTCGTCGCTAATATAAAAAAGCTGACGTTCGACTTCAAAGTCGAGCGTGAGAGACTTAAACAACGGCCAGCGTGGTCGGTTTATCCATCAACGGATCCACTGGGTATGGTGAACAGAACCCCGTCATTCCCGGTGCTTCGTTATCTGGCCGGTGCATTTCCGAACCAGAATGGGGACTACGAGCGCGACGAGCGCATCCGTGCTGCTCGATGGAGCATCATCTTCATGTTGGAGCTCGCGATTGCGCTCGTGCTGACGCCGTTCCTGATGTGGTGGTGGATCCATGGGTGACTGCGTTAGGACAGCCGCGCGAATTCTGGGTGAGCACGAAATGCGGGATACCCGCGAGCAGCTGAATCCGCAGCCTTGGAGGCTTTATACCATTAGCGCAGTCCAGACTGCGCTGATCATCGGCCTGTTCATTTGGCGATGATACTGATTGCCCGCCTTGTCGCCGTGAAAAACCGTGCGCCCCAAGCCTCGGCGCATGTCGATCTGCCACCCTCAAAAAATTAACGGCGCGGTCATGTGTCATTGGAGCCTAACGCAATGAAAATGTGGTATAGACATGAGGGCAGGAGCAAAGCGTCCAAGCTCGCACTTGAAATACTTGAATATGTGGATGAGCATTTGAGGGGTTTCGAGTGGCGTCCCCGAATTACATCGATCGGTATAAGGGCAGACTGCGGTGACATTTATGACTTCGAGGTCGAGCTTGAATTCTCCCCGGGCGCATTTGTCGTTGTTCGATATGGCGATTGCGACGACACAGAACGAGGAGGGATATGCACCGACAGCGATGCGATCGGTCAGGCTATATTCGCCGTGTTTGAGGACTTTCGCAACAGAGGGATAAGTGCACTCTCCGCGATGCTTTATGACGCCCGCCATGAGGCACTGAAGACGCTTTCGACTTGGTCAGGAGGCGCAACGCATGCCGAACTGGTAAAACCGCGGCTGTTGAGAGACGAGTGGTGCGGAAGACAAGAATACCTATCAGATTTAGAATTTCGAGTGCTTGATAATAAACTCAGCCCTTCTGAACTCAATATTGTTGCAGACCATCCAAGTTTGCTGAACGCGAAGCTCAAAACGCACAGAGAACTTATGGACTTAAGATTCGCCAGGAAAACCGAACTGGCGCGCCAAGGAGCGGACGGGTCGATTGACCAAATCGCAATCAATGCTATCGCGCAGCGATGTGATATCGCTGACGGAATAAGGTGGGTCGCCAATCGGACTGTGGAAGCACGTCATCCTGATTTGTACTTGTATGTCCGAGACGGACACATTGGCTGCGAAGGTTACGACGCGCAAATTTCCAATTTTCACTGGAATGGTAGCTCGCTCACGTTGTGGAATTGCACCCTTCCCGAGATCGCGATCAGCCAATTGGCGGGTCAGCCGATAACCCGCTTGATCGAGCATCCCATATTGTCCCGCGACATGATCATCACTGAAGCCAGTTTGGCAAAAATTGGCGAGCGACAAGCCATCAAGGTAAATTTCGACCAGCCGAAGCGGCTATTTTGCAAAGCGTCTGGTCGTTCATGGTGAACATTTAGATCGAAGGTTCCTGCATACAGCTTAGCACTACCCCACCACGATCGCTGCTTTGCCTGGTGATATGCTTGCCGGTTCAGCCTTGTTCTGGACAGCCTCGTTACCGGTAGATTCCTCCAGTCCGCAAAAAGCTGCAATGTCCTACGCGAATACGAAGTCTCCGTTACCACCCGAACACGCCCAATTGGCCGTCGGCTCGACGACATGATAGACCACGCTCAACGGCCAGCTTGCATCTTCCCAGCGACCAGCGATCACCGAGCTAGGCCGTCCGCTCCGACGATGATCGACAACAAATGGCTTGTCAGCGCAGACGCGCCCTTTCAATAGGCGATTTCACCCCAATCATCCCAACGGTGCACCCGTTCGGCGAGCCAGGCGAAAAGGTCGTCACGCGATTTTGCATCGGCGAAGGACTGCGACCACGCGATATTGCGCGTCGGCATCCGCGCGCCAACCTTAAGTCCGGTCAACGTCACCAGGTAACGCCTTCCCAGATTTTCGCGCGCGAACAGATGGCGACGAAATCCAACCTGCTGTTCAAAGTTGATCAGCGCCCGCTCCCGTGCCTCGGCGTCGGGCCCCGCGCTCGCACTTACCGCGGCAACAACCGCCGCCATTGGCAAGTGCTCGAATTCCGGCTCGCGCGTGGCCTGCAGCATCATGAGGACCGATCTGCCCAATGCGCTCAGCCCCCCACCAAAGAGGTCCCTCCCCGCCGATGTCTCGACCATGCCAATGCTGGCGAGCCAGCACAGATAGAATCGCCAGAACATCATGTCCCCGCCGAAAACATCGTGGTTGCTCTCCGTGCCAAACCAGCGCGCATTGATCGCGGTCATGACCCTCAGCATCAGTTCATGCTGTTCGGGTGCGAAGTGGACCGGCGGGAATCCAAGTTCTCCCTCCCAGAAGGCGTCCCTGACGCTCGCCCAATTTCGCCCAGAGGCATCCTCGTAGCCGCGCGGATTGGCTCGAAGCCACCAGCCCCACGGGAGTTCGCGGACGTGACGCTCAAAGTCAGCCACGGCCACCCCCGCGACGAGGGTCGAGGCCGAGCGGCGGCGGCGCGCCATCGCGCGCGGGCGCCGCGTCTCCTTCAGCGATTGCTCGCAGCTGAGCTGCGAGGGCGACCGTTTCTCTGACAACATATGCGTCGTCGCGATATATCCGTCCAAGCTCCGAGGACTTCGATCCGGAGGAATTCGGCCTGGCGTTCGGAATAAGATCGAAGGCATGATCGCAACTGAAGCCGAACCACCACGCTTGCGAATCTTCGACCCGGTGGTCGGTTGCGTGTTCTACCGGATGGTAGACCGCCGGTCGTAATGTCACGTGACAGATGCGGCGCGCCTCGACGGCTATGTCCTTCACCACCCGCTCAGCTGGGGCCTTCGGCGCCGATTTTTTTCAAGGAGGATTTGGGCTTCATCTTCGTTCCTTCGTCACTACGACGAAGCCCAAATCCTCCTTAAATCACAACCTCAAAACTGTGCCATTGGCGCTGACGGCGGACAGTTAGTTGACCTTCCCTCCATCGACGATGAAGGGCGGGGGGGGGGGGGCACGCATCACGAAACCAATTTTTGCACTCAGATGGCGCGGTAGCGCCTCCATCAATTTCCACGCATCGACCTCTGACGTCGGAGGAAACATCAAATAAACAGAATCTTTGTCATCTCGTTCGATTTTTGTCGGCGCATGCCCCGTCGCTGCCAAGTGGGCGACCGCTTCCACTTCATTCTCAGGCATCACTGCAAATCTGATAGGGATGTTCATTGCCATCAATCATATCTGGCATCGGCGTCGAATGACTACAACCGGTCGCGAGCTGTCATCGTCGCCCCATCGGTTTCGAGCGTCCGCTTCTTCAGGCTGGCCGGCTGAAAGCCGCCAGGCCGAAGCTGGCCAGCTTCGCACGGCATTCGGATCAAATAACGGGCGGCAGTGGCCCGGCAGACGTCAAATACAACGAAAGCATCGTTAGCCCGCGCCGCAGGCCCGACGCGTCAATCGCTCCGCCAAGCGATACACGCAAGGCTGGCGCGCGCATGTCGCGGGCTGAGAAGCTGGGGGCGCATCGACGCCCGCGGCGTGCGGCCGCTTCGCCACCGGTTTATCGAGGAGGCGGTCGGTCGGGATGACAGCCGCATCCCATCGAGGCTAGGGGCGATGGGCGAATCGGTTCGTACCCGGCCGAACATAGCCTCATCCTTGTTGCCTAAGTGCAAATGCGGTTTCTAACCGGAAACTCCAAGCACCACGAAGAGCAAAGCCGCGGCAAAACTGGCGAGCGACGCGAACGCCACCGGCGCAGCAGCCCTCCAGCCGAGGTCAAGTAGGAGGTCGGTGCGCGATCGCATCGCGGTTGCCGTCACGGCGAGCAGCAGCAGCGCCTTTGAAGCGGCTAGGGACGTTGTCGCCATCGCGGTGGGAAAGGACAGCGCGCTGTTGGCAGCAACGACGCCAAGGAAAAGCGTGATGAACCACGGCACTGACAAGCGCCGCCGTAGCGGTCGCGTGGTGTCGCCAGCCGCGGGACCGATCCAGAGCGACGCGAGCAGCACAGCCGGAGCCAACATGGTCACGCGCGCAAGTTTCACGATGGTGGCATAAGCACCTGCTGCATTGGAAAAATCATATGCTCCGCCGATGGCCTGGCCGACGTCATGGATCGAGGCGCCAATCAGATAGCCTGCCTGGGCATCGGTGAGTCCAAGCTGCGCAGCGATGACGGGGTAGAGCGACATCGCAAGCGCGCTCGCCATCGACACGCCAACGAGAGTTAGCGCGAATTGCGCTTGCCCCAGCCGGCTCTTGCCGATGACACCGTAGAGCGCCAGCGCGGCGCTGGCGCCGCAAATCGCAGTCGCGCCGCCCGCCAGAAGACCGGCGTAGCGCGATTGGCCGGTGAGGCGCGCGCCGATCAGGCCGGCCGTCAACGCGATGGCCATGATCGCTAAAAGGGCGCCAAAGGGTTCAATGCCGAGCGCTACGATCTGGGCGGTGCTGACCTGAAATCCCAACAGGATGATGCCGATCCGCAGGAATTGCTGTGATGCTAGATCAAGTCCCCTATGTGTGCGCGGGTCGCGCGCCGCAAAGTTGAGCGACAGACCGATCATAAGTCCGAGGAGAATGACGGGCGCGCCATAATGATCGGACAGCCAAGCTGCGGCACCCGACGCGGCCGCGCTGATAACGAGGCCGGGAAAATAGTCGCGGATGGTTCGCGCCGGCGCCGAATGCGACCTTTCTGCAAGCTGAAGCTCGCCGAATAAGTCGCCGCCAAATGGTTCGGGAAAGGAAGAGGGGGCATCGCCCATCGTGACGCGATCCACGTGTATGTCCTACGGTGTCATATTTTCCTTTCCTTATCGGCAGTGAGCGTTAGGTTGCAAGGCGAAACATCTCGAAAAGAGGGAAGGGAGAGTGGATATGACGACCGAAGCTGCGCATGGGGAACGGTCAACGCGTATCGCCATCATGTTGGTGACCCTTCTCTTTCTGGGTAACGCTCTCAACTATGTCGATCGACAGGTTCTCGCCCTGCTAAAACCCACATTGGAAGCCGAGTTCGGATGGAGCGACTCGGACTATGCCCATCTGGGGTCGACCTTTCAGATTGCAGCGGCCGCGGCGCTGCTTGGTGTCGGCTGGTTCGTCGACCGGCTTGGCGTCCGCTGGGCCTACGCGATCGCAATTTCGGTCTGGAGCCTTGCGGGAATGGCGCACGCGCTTGCGCAGTCTGTACAGCAGTTCGTGGCGGCGCGCGTCGTTCTTGCGGTAGGCGAGTCGGTCAGCACGCCGGCAGGTATCAAGACAGCGGCGACCTATCTGCCTGTGCGCCAGCGCAATATGGCGATCGGCCTGATTAATACCGCACCCAATATCGGCGCGATCGTCACACCGCTCCTCATCCCGCCGCTCGCGCTCGCTTTTGGCTGGAAAGCCGCCTTCATCCTGACCGGCGCGCTCGGTCTCGTGTGGCTCGTCTTCTGGCTTCCCGCGATGCGCAAGGTGCGGCCGCTCGGCGATCTTCCTGAACGCGCGAAAGTCGCTTGGCGCCCCCTGCTTCGCGACCGCCGCACCTGGGCCGTGGTCGGGGCCAAATTCTGCACCGATTGCGTGTGGTGGTTCGTCCTGTTCTGGATGCCCGATTTCTTCAGTCGCGTGTTTGGCATGAGCCAAGGGGAACTCGGCCTGCCGATCGCTATTGTTTTCACGCTTGCCGCGCTGGGCGCGGTGACGTCGGGCGCACTCTATCCGATCTTGCTTGCGCGCGGCTATTCGGTCAATCGCGCGCGCAAAATGTCGATGTTCATCTTTGCACTCGCGGTCTTGGCGATGCCGCTCGCCCTGTACACCGCCAATCCATGGATCGCTGCGGTGTGCGTCGGCACCGGCTTGTTCGCGCACCAAGGCTTTTCGACCAACATCTTTGGCATGACCGCCGACATCATCCCGCCGCTGCGCGTTGCGACCGTGATTGCCCTGGGCGCCGTCGCGGGCAATTTGTCGGGTACCGCGATCATCGAATTTGCCGGCTGGTCGCTCGGCAACGGACTTGGTTATGGACCCCTCTTCGCGATTTGCAGCATCGCCTATCTGTGCGCGCTCGGCGTGGTCCATCTGATCGTGCCACGGCTCGAACTGGCCGATAACAAGGCGTGAGCACCGGGCTCGAGCGAGGCCGTCCCCCAGTCTTGGTAATCTGCCGCGCCAATGCGCGGCTTTTTCCCGCTGATCGCACGTTCGGGGCGCGATCTGCGCCGCTTCATTCATAGCCTTTGCGTGTGGCGCCGCACCGGCTTGTTCGGCCGAAAAGCACGGCCTTATGACATATGGTCGCAAACATAGGGAGCGACCGAGACGAGCACGGACACGGATCGTGGCGCTCGTCTGGCGCTAAGCTGCCGATTGCTCGACCCGAGCCGATCAACCGATCGGCTTTGCATGCGGCCGGCTCCCGCAAGCAAAAAAAGCCCCCTGCAGTCGATGCAGGGGGCGATGGCGATGACGCCGGTTGGGAAGGGTTGCCCGGTAGAGCGACTGGGCAAGCTTCAATTATATGCGGGCGCGAAGGCTCACCC
Source organism: Sphingopyxis sp. MC1 (assembly GCF_000371385.1). Classification (NCBI taxonomy): domain Bacteria; kingdom Pseudomonadati; phylum Pseudomonadota; class Alphaproteobacteria; order Sphingomonadales; family Sphingopyxidaceae; genus Sphingopyxis; species Sphingopyxis sp. MC1. The sequence goes on along the minus strand of NZ_AOUN01000008.1, from coordinate 249,181 downwards.
CGAAGTAGCGGTCGGCATCGCGCGGGATCTGCAGGCGCTGACCATTGGAAACGTTGAGCAGCACATAGCTTTCATCGCTAATATTGCGCGCGTGCAACGTCAGGCGATAGCGATCTTCGGCGTCAGAAATGCCGATCGACGCGTTCCACTGGCCATAGGGGTCGATGACACCCTGCTCGCCAAGGTCAGAGAATTGCTTCGATACATGGCGATAGTCGGTCCCGAGATAGAGCTTCATGCCGCCGAGGGGCACCTCATAATCGGCTCCCAGCGTATAAGTAAATTTGGGGGCCAGCGGGAGGCGTGTGCCGTCGCGCGCATCGGGCGCGTTGGTGAGCGGATTCGGATTGAACTTCTTCACCTTTGCATCGGCATAGGCCGCGCTGCCGCGCAGCGTCAGCCCCTCGATCGGCACCGCCGTCAGATCGGCTTCGAACCCTTGGCTCTTGACCGTCCCGGCGTTGGTCAGGTTGGTGACGACGGCGCCGTTCAGCAAAACGAAGTTATTCGCCTGGAAGCCGTCATATTCGACGCTGAAGCCCGCGAGGTTCAGCTGCACCTTGTTGTCCAGGAAACGCGATTTCAGACCGATTTCGAACGCATTCGACGTTTCTTCGTCGATCGGGACCGCGTTCGTTGGTGCCGTATGGTTGAAAAAGACGTTGAAGGCTGGTCCCTTATAGCCCCGCGTGTAGCTGCCATAGAGCATGATGTCGTCCGACGGGGTGAATTGCAGTACCGCCTTGCCCGACAGATTACCGTTGCTGCTCGACCCGCTCGATGTATTCAGGCCCGTGCCCCCCGATGCGACGGTGCCGCCAGCCGGGCTCCCCGAGATGCCCGGTCCGGTTGCGGGCAGACCGGTCGTCGCATTGACGCCGGGCGCACGGATGTGGGTGAAGCTGAGTTCGTCCCAGGTGTAGCGAAGCCCGCCGGTCAGCGCGACAAGATTGCTGAAACGGTAGGTTGCCTGTCCGAATAGCGCGAAGTTGGTCGAATTGACGTCGCTGTTCGAGGTTGCCGTCGGAAACAGGGTGTTGACCGTGTCATTGATGTTGCACGGCTGCGCGCCCGTGACAGGATCGACCGGGAGCGTGGAAGTCGTACAACTGATGTCGCGGCGCGTGAAATCCTGCTTGTTGTCGGAATGCCAGGCAAAGGCGCCGACCTGGTAGAAGAAGGGCATCGACTGATCGGAGGCGATACGCGCCTCAACCGAGAATTGCTGCGTCTTGACGAGGCCATTGTCGTGCAGTTCTGCGGTCCCGACGATTGCGCGCGGCAGGAAGTCACCTTCGCGGATTTCCTCATTTTCCCAGTTGCGATAGCCCGCGACGACGCTGAGCGTATGCGTGTCGCTAAGGTCGAAATCGCCGCTGGCGGTGAGGCTCCACTGCTTGTCGCGCGTGCGGGTGACCAGATTGTGATTGATGAAGCGTTGGTTTTCTCCGAGCGCGACACCGCCCGGAAGGCCGAGCTCGGCGTCGAGCACCGCGCCGCGGCTCGCGCCAGTCACATCGGCGCAGCAATCGTCGTTGGCCTTGAAATAATCCGCGATGAACCGCAGGCGCGCAACGTCGCCGCGATAGTCGACGATCCCTCGCGTGCCCCAATGTTCATAACCATTGACCTTGTTATTGCGCCCGCCGAAGATGTTCGTGATGTTACCGTCATAGCTACCGTAAAAGCCGGTGACACGGCCGCTCCAGTCGCCGCCGATCGGGCCGGACACCGAACCGCGGAGGCGATATTCGTCGCCTTCGAACCATTCGGCCTTCGCTTCGGCTTCGAGCTGATCAGTGCCGCCCTTCGACACGATGTTAACGAGGCCCGCCGATGCGTTCTTTCCGAACAACGTCCCCTGAGGGCCCCGCAGCACCTCGAGCCGCTCGGCATCGACCAGGTCCATGAACGCCTGGCCCGAACGGCTGAGGACGATTCCATCGACGACCGTCGATACGCTGGGCTCGGCGGCGACCGAGAAGGTGATTGTGCCGACACCGCGCATCACGATCGCGCTGTTCGCGCTCGTTGTGCCTTTGCGAAACGTCACCGACGGAACGATCCGCGCAATTCCTTCGAGGCTGGTGGTGCCAGTGGCTTCGAGGCGGTCACCCGAAACGGCGGTGATCGCGATCGGGACTTTTTGAACATTCTCCTCGACCTTTTGGGCCGTGACGATGATTTCCTCGACCTCTTGCGCCCGTGCAGCGGTGGCGGACATGATCGCGATGACGCTGGCCGTTCCGACCGTCGCGCGCAAGATTCTGAAGCTGTACGCACTCATGGCATTCTCCTCCCGTGATCGATTCTGGGCGCATTTCTGCGGTCGGTTGCCCGGACGCGCGTAATGAGCCTCTTGTTTCATCGCTCCAGATGCGCTCGTCACGCCGGTATGTCAAGCGGTGTCATATAAGACTTGCGGCGCGCTGGAAATTGTGGTTCAAAAATCCCACGGCGAGAGGGATTGAAGCGTGAAATTGCGATTTTCCGAGCATGGAGACGGATTCGAGCTTCATTTTGGCGCGCATCTGCTATTGCGGCACACGCGCGACTGTCCTGCGGTGGTCATCGCGCGCGGCGCGCCGTCGATCACCATGTATCGCGGCAATTTCCAGATCGATGATCAGCCCGGCGACCATCTTGCTCCTGCGGAATGGCGCGCCGAGGGGGCGGATTTGTTGCTGATCCATGCGGGCGAGCCGGCGGTCCGGCTCCGCTGCGGGGCTGGATGGTTGCGGGTAGAAGCGCTTCTCGCCGGTTATGATCGGATCACGACCCGTTTCCATGCCGAAGCCGGGGAGGCGGTGTGGGGCGGCGGCGAGCAGATGAGCTATCTGATGCTCGCAGGCCGCCGCTTTCCAATATGGACGAGCGAGCCGGGGGTCGGGCGCGACAAGACGACCGAGCTTACGCGCATCATGGACGCCGAAGGCATGGCCGGCGGCGACTATTGGACCAGCAATTATCCCCAACCGACATTTCTGACGTCGCGGTGGCTCGCCGTTCATCTGGACAATTTCGGATATTGCGTGCTCGATTTCACCGATGAGCAGGCGCACCGCATCGAAAGCTGGGGATCCGAGGCGCATTTTGAACTTTTTACCGCCGACGGTCCGGCGGCGCTGGTCGCCGCGTTATCGACGCGGTTCGGACGTCAGCCGCCGCTGCCCGACTGGGCTATTCGCGGCGCGATCCTCGGCTTGAAATCGGGGGCATCGAGCTTCGACCGGATGGAGCGCTTTATCGACGCGGGCGCGGTCATAACGGCGCTCTGGTGCGAGGATTGGGCGGGCGTTCGCGAGACGAGCTTTGGTCGCCGTCTTTTCTGGGACTGGACGGCCGGAGTGCGCAGCGAGCAGCGCTATCCGGACCTCCGTGCCCGTATTGGCGCGCTCGCCGAACGCGGCATCCGTTTTCTTGCCTATGCGAACCCGTATCTTGCAGTTGACGGGACGCTGTACGAACAGGCGAAGGCCGATGGTCATTTTTGCATGCGTCAAGATGGCGAGGAGGTTTATCTCGTCGATTTTGGTGAGTTTGATTGCGCTATTCTCGATTTCACCCGCGCCGAAACGCGCGACTGGTTTGCCGAGCATATTCTGGGTCGCGAAATGCTCGATATCGGCATCGCCGGATGGATGGCAGATTTCGGCGAATATCTGCCGACTGATGTGCGGCTCGCCGACGGGTCGGACCCGATGGAGGCGCATAACCGCTGGCCGCTGCTCTGGGCTGCAGTGAACGCACAAGCGGTGGCGTCGCGGGATAAGACCGGCGAGGCGCTCTTTTTCATGCGTGCAGGATTTTCGGGAGTTCAGGCGCATTGTCCGCTACTCTGGGCTGGCGATCAGAGCGTCGACTTTACCCGCCACGACGGCATCGGCACGGTGATTACTGGCGCTCCGTCCGCAGGGCTCGTCGGCAATGCCTACAGCCATTCGGATTGTGGCGGCTATACCTCGCTCCATGGCAATGTCCGGAGCACGGAGCTGATGCAGCGTTGGTGTGAACTTGGCGCTTTTGCGCCCGTTATGCGCAGCCATGAAGGCAATCGCCCTGACGACAATCTTCAATTTGATTCGACGCCGGAACTGCTCGCCTGTTTTGCACGCTGGAGCCGCGTTCACGCGCATCTTGCGCCTTATGTGCGGCATTTGTGCGACGAGGCCGAAAAACATGGCCTCCCCGCCCAGCGTCCGCTCTTCCTTCATTACCCAGACGACCCCGCGCTCTTTACGGTGCAGGATCAATTTCTTTACGGTGCCGATCTCTTGGTGGCGCCGGTCGTCGAGGAGGGAGTCGAGGAGCGTCGCGCCATCCTTCCGGGGGAAGGACCGTGGCGCCATTGCTGGACGGGTGAGGATTTTGCGCCCGGTATCCATCGAATCTCTGCACCTATCGGCATGCCACCGGTATTCTACCGGCCCGGCAGCACCTTCGCGCCGCTGTTCGGTCGGCTAACGGAGGTGTTGGGACAATGAGCGAGCGGGCGAATATCCGGGATGTGGCGGCCAAGGCGGGCGTTGCGGTCAAGACAGTGAGCCGCGTGCTCAACGGTCACCCCTATGTCAGCGAGGATACGCGTCGACGCGTCGAGAACGCGATGGCCGAACTCGATTTTCGGCCCAGCGTCGCAGCGCGAATCCTGTCGGGCGCCAAGTCGAACCAGATTGCGCTGATCTACGACAATCACAGCCCCTATTATATGTTCCAGATTCAGACCGGCTGCTGGCAGCTTTGCAAGGAGCGCGGCATCCGGCTGCTTGCGCAGCCGGTCGATGTCGCCGACCCGCGGGTTGGCGATCAGGTACGTGGCCTCGTCACCGAAACGCATGTCGACGGCATCATTCTGTCTTCGCCGGTCACCGACTGCGAACCGGTTCTCGCCGCGCTCGAGACACTCGATATTCCGTTCGTTCGCATTTCGCCGGGAACCAACCATTCGCTCACCAGCTCGGTGTTCATGGACGATGCGCAGGCCGCCGATGACATGACGACGCATCTTATCAACGTAGGGCATCGCCGGATCGGCTTCATCAAGGGGCATCCGAGCCACCGCGCCTCGGACGATCGGCTCTACGGCTATCGGCGGGCGCTCGACCGTGCGGGCATCCCGTTCGAACCCGGCCTTGTCTGCGACGGCGAGTTCGACTTTGACAGCGGGGTCGCCGCGGGGCGTTTCCTGCTCGGGCTCGATAACCCGCCGACCGCGATTTTTGCCGCGAACGACGATATGGCCGCCGGGGTTCTCGCGGTCGCGCACGATCGCGGTATCGACTTGCCATCCGAGCTTTCGGTCGCGGGCTTCGACGACACAACCTTGTCGCGCACCGTATGGCCGCCACTCACGACCATTCACCAGCCGATGGCCGAACTGGCGCGCACCGCGACGCGCATCCTGATCGAAGGTGGCGACATCAGCCATCACCGTCTTCCTCATACCCTCGTCGAGCGTGCTTCGGTCGTTCCACCAGCCAGGATCAACATATGAGCCTATTGCCCGCCCCGCCTGCCTCGCGTCCGCTTGGAGCCAGCGGCCTATCCGTCTTTCCTATTGCGTGGGGGATGTGGCGGCTTGCCGAGAATGGACGCACGGCGGCCGAAGCGGCCCGTCTGGTTCATGCAGCACTCGATGCGGGGATCAACCTGCTCGACACCGCCGATATCTATGGTTTCGATGGCGTCGACGGCTTCGGCGATGCGGAAGCGTTGCTCGGCGAGGTATTGGTGACCGAACCATCGCTGCGCGACCGCATGATATTGGCTACCAAGGGAGGCATCCGTCCGCCGCTACCCTACGACCAAAGCCCTGCCTATCTTGCCGAGGCGATCGACGCGTCGCTGCGGCGGCTGCGGACCGACCATGTCGATCTGTGGCAGATCCATCGCCCCGACATTCTGGCGCACCCGCAAGAAGTGGCGCGGGCGCTCGACGATGCAGTCGCTACCGGCAAGATCCGGACGCTCGGCGTATCCAATTTTACGCTCGCGCAGACCGACGCGCTGAACGGCTTCCTGGGTAACAAGATTGTTTCAACGCAGCCCGAAATCAGTCCGCTACGCATCGATTGTTTCGAAAACGGCGAGCTCGACCGCGCCATGACCTTGGGCCTGATCGCTCTGGCTTGGTCGCCGCTTGGCGGCGGACGGCTGCTAGCGCCGAACACCGATCGTGAAAAGGCGGTTGCGGCTGCGCTGGACAGCGTTGCCGAGGCGCAGAATGTTTCGCGCGAGCTTGCCGCATACAGCTGGTTGATGGCGCATCCCGCGGGGATCGTACCGATCGCAGGATCGCAGCGTGCCGAACGAATTGGCGAGACTGCAAAGGCGCTCGACGTGCGTTGGACGCGGGCCGAATGGTATGAAGTGTTGGTGGCAGCCCGCGGCGCGCCGCTGCCCTGAAGATGGAAGGGCGGGTCACGCGGGACCGGACAAGACCCTGCGACGCAAACGCGTGCGCAGGGCGGAAAGAGGAAAGATTATGATCCAGCAGCAATGCGAAATCGCCTGGTTTTCGGCGCTGTGCGACGATGATTATGAATTTCTGGGTGTTTCCGACCCCTATTTGCGGTCGAGCTGGGAGCATTGCCGCAACATTGTCCTGCGCGCTGAAGAGGGCGGGTTCGACAATATCCTGCTGCCTTCAGGATACCAACTTGGGTTGGATACGACCGTCTTTGCCGCAGCCGTCGCGACCCAAGTGCAGCGAATGAAACTGCTATGGGCGACGCGCATCGGTGAGGATTGGCCCCCGCAGCTTGCGCGGCGAATTGCAACGCTCGACCGCATTCTTGGTCCCGATGCGACCGGCACCCGCGGACGGCTTAATGTCAATGTAATCTCGTCGGACATGCCCGGCCAGCAGCTCGCCGGTGGACCGCGTTATGCGCGCGCGACCGAGGTGATGAAGATCGTGCGCACGCTACTAAATGGCGAGGCGCTTGATCACCATGGCGAATTCTATCAACTGAAGCTCGAACCGCCACGGATCACGACGCTTTCCGGCAAATGTCCGCCCTTCTATTTTGGTGGGCTGAGTCATGAGGCGCGCGAATGCGCGGCTGAGGGTTGCGACGTCTATCTGATGTGGCCGGATACGATGGACAAGGTGCGCGAAACGATCGCCGATATGCGCGAACGCGCAGCGCGATACGGGCGCACGTTGAAGTTCGGCTATCGCGTGCACGTTATCGTCCGCGAGACTGAGGAAGAGGCGCGTCGCTACGCAGATCGCCTGCTTTCCAAACTCGACGAGGTTACCGGGACCGCGATTCGCGAGAAGTCGCTCGACGCCAAAAATTACGGGGTCCAGCGGCAGGCCGAGCTGCGAAGTGCCGCGGACGGCGACGGTTTTGTCGAAGAAAATCTGTGGACTGGAATTGGTCGCGCGCGCTCGGGCTGCGGTGCCGCGATCGTCGGAACCCCCGACCAGGTGCTCGCTAAGCTCCGCGCCTATCAGGCCGAGGGGATCGAGGCGTTCATTCTGTCGGGTTATCCGCACGTGCAGGAAGCCGATCTGTTCGCGCGCCACGTGCTCCCGCACATCGCGCACGCACCGCTCACCTTCTAGGAACGACAGGCGCGCGAATGTCTGTCGACATGTTCGATATCGCCATCATCGGCGGCGGCGTGAACGGCTGCGGCATCGCGCGCGATGCGGCGGGACGCGGCGCGCGCGTCCTGCTGCTCGAAGCCAATGATCTGGCTAGCGGAACATCCTCCGCCTCGACCAAGCTGATCCACGGCGGGCTTCGCTATCTGGAGCATTATGAATTCGGTTTGGTCCGCGAATCGCTTTCGGAGCGCGAACGCCTCTGGGCGATTGCCCCGCATATCGTGCGCCCGATGCGCTTTGTGCTGCCGCATGTAGAAGGTCTGCGTCCGCGCTGGCTGCTTCGAACAGGGCTTTTTCTTTACGATCATATCGGTGGGCGAAAGCGGCTGCCAGCGACCGAAACGCTCCGCCTTGCTGGCCATGTAGCAGGTCTGCCGCTTCAGGACGGGCTAACGCAAGGCTTTGCCTATTCCGACTGCTGGGTCGATGATGCCCGGCTCGTCGTCCTCAACGCGCGCGACGCGGCCGACCGCGGCGCCGAGGTGCGGACCCGCTGCCGCGTCACAGGTTTCCGCCGCAACGGTGATCATTGGACGATCGAGACGACGAGTGGTCGCTTTTGCGCCCGCGCGATCGTCAACGCCGCGGGGCCAGCCGTGATGGGTGTCGCCGGGCTCGGTGGAGCGGCGGCTGAGCGGCGGGTGCGGCTCGTCCGCGGCTCGCACATCGTCGTGCGCAAACTTTTCGACCATGATTACAGCTATTTTTTCCAGCTCCCCGACGGCCGGATATTCTTCGCCATTCCTTATGAAGGTGATTTTACACTAATCGGCACCACCGATCGCGATCATGCGGTCGGCCTTGCCGATATACATCCCTCGGCCGAAGAGATTGTCTATCTGTGCGAAGGCGCCAACCGATTCTTTCGCCGCCCGATTACGCCAAACGATGTCGTTTGGAGCTATGCAGGGGTGCGGCCGCTTGTCGACGATGGATCCGGGCAGCCCGAAGCCGCCACGCGCGGTTATAAATTGGCGCTGTCAGACGAGCAAGAGGGACCCGCACTGCTCTCGGTCTATGGCGGCAAGATCACGACCTATCGCCGTCTTGCCGAAGAGGCTGTCGACCGTCTTTCGCCCCGGCTGCCATTTCTGGCGTCGGAGGGCTGGACGGGGGAGGTGCCACTGCCGGGGGGCGACTTTGCCCTCGATGGCTTCGATGCTGCGGTCGAGGCATTACGCGCCCGCTTCGCCTTCCTTGAGCAGCCATGGGCCGAACGTCTCATCCGTAGCTATGGTACGCGGGCGGCCAATATTTTCGACGGCGCTTCGCGCCTCGATCAATGCGGGCGGCACTATGGTTGCGGCCTCACCGACCGCGAAATCGCATATCTCGTCGAACAGGAATGGTGCCGGACAGCCGACGATCTCTTGTGGCGGCGCAGCAAGCTGGGATTGCATCTGGGCCCATCGGCGCAGGGCTTGATCGCGTCCGTTTTTGACGAAAGGGGATGCGCGTGAGTATCAACATTGTCGCCATTGGCGGCACCGTATCGCCGATCAGCGGCACGGAGCAGGCGCTCGGCGTTGCTGCCGCACGCGCAATGGCGCAGGGCGCGCACGTCGATCTGTTCGGCGGCAGCTACCTTGGCGCATTGCCCCATTATCGCGGTCCGCTGCACCGTCCCGACGACGGAGCGAAACTCGTCGAGGCGGTACGCAAGGCTGACGGGATTTTGATCGCGGCGCCCGGCTATCACGGGACGATTTCGGGACTTGTGAAAAATGCACTCGATTATCTCGAGGATTTGGCTGGCGACGTGCGACCCTATCTTGATGGACGGGCGGTTGGCCTGATCGCGACGGCCTATGGCGATCAGGCAACGATGAGCACGATGCAGACTCTGCGCAGCATCGTTCACGCGTTGCGCGGCTGGCCGACGCCGATGGGGGCGACCATCCGGACCTATCGCGGCCTCTTTTCGCCTGACGGCGAATGCCTCGAGGATCGCGCGCGGCTCCAGCTTGAGCTCGTCGCCGACCAGCTGGTGTCGGGCGCAAGCAGTTTTGCAGCCGCGCGAAGGGCCGCCTGATGTCGGGAATCGAGCAAGCGGTCGAAGCCCTTGCGCAGGGCCGCATGATCATCATTACCGGCGACCGCCTGCGCGGCGGGGATATCGATTTCGCGATTGCGGCGCGCTACGTGACCGCCGACGCCGTCAATTTCATGGCCAGCTACGGCCGCGGCCTCATCTGTCTGGCGATGCGCCCCGAACGGGCGGTCAAATTGGGCATCAGCCTAATCAATCCTGGAGCCGAACGACAGTCGGGGCGTCCCTTCGGTCGGTCGATCGAAGCGCGCGCCGGCGTGAGCACCGGCATCTCCGCCGCCGATCGCACACAGACCATCCGTGTTGCTATGGCATCCGAATCAACCGGGGACGATCTCGTTTCGCCTGGCCATGTCTTCCCGCTCATCGCCGCGCCGGGGGGCGTGCGAGAGCGGGCGGCAGCAGTCGAGGCGTCGATCGAACTTTGCAAGCTCGCCGGTGCTGGCGACATGGCGGTCATCTGTTCGATCATGCGGGACGATGGCGAGATGGCGCGGATTGAAGATCTGGACGCCCTGGTTACCCGGCACGCGATCCCCGTCGCCGACATTGGCGCTCTGCTGGACCGTCTTGGCTCATAGCGGTTCAGGGCGGGTATGGCGATGAAAGGTGCAGACGAGGTGGGCGAGCGGCTTTTTCTCGTACTCGACGCGGGTACGACATCGACCCGCGCAATGCTCTACGACGATGGCGGGGGCTGCCGCGCCATGTCGCGCGCCGAGCTCACTCAATATTATCCCGCCCCCGGATGGGTCGAGCATGACGCAGCGGAAATTCGCGATCGCAGCATCGGCTGCGCCCGCGCAATGGTGCAGCACGCGGGCGGGGCCGATCGCATAGCGGCCATCGGGATTACGAACCAGCGCGAGACGATCGTTGCTTGGGACCGGTCCAGCGGCGAGCCTGTCGGCCGCGCAATCGTCTGGCAGGATCGCCGGACCGCGTCGCGCTGCGAGGAACTTCGCGCGGCGGGCCACCAGCCTTTGGTAACGGCGCGGAGTGGCCTCGTGCTCGATCCCTATTTTTCCGCCACAAAGATCGGCTGGCTGCTCGCGAACAATCCTGAAGCGCGCGCGCTCGGTCCGCGGCTCGCGGTGGGGACCGTCGAAAGCTGGCTGGTATGGACGCTGACGGGTGGCCTTCACATCAGCGATGCGAGCAACGCATCGCGCACCATGCTGATGAATCTGGAAAGCGGCCAATGGGATGACGACTTGCTGACGCTTTTCGATATTCCGCACGCTATGCTTCCGGAAATCGTCGATTCGGCGGGAGAGATTGGCAAGACCCGTGCTGCTATATTTGGTCGGCCGATCCCGATCTGCGGGCTCGTCGGCGACCAGCAAGGTGCGATGCTCGGTCAGGCATGCCTCGCCGAGGGTGCGGCAAAAGCGACGCTTGGTACGGGTGCATTTGTGCTCTGCCATACCGGCGACCGGCCGGTACGAAGCGCCAACCGCCTGCTTGGCACCGTACTGGCGCAGGTCGGTGGTCGACGTAGTTACGCGCTCGAGGGTTCGATCTTCGTCGCGGGCAGCCTTGTCCAATGGCTCCGGGACAAGCTCGGGATTATACGTGACGCTTCCGAGACCGAAGCGCTGGCGCGATCGGTAGCGAACAGCGGCGGTGTGACCATAGTTCCCGCGCTGTCCGGGCTTGGCGCCCCCTATTGGCGTCCCGAGGCGCGCGGCATCATCGCGGGGCTGACTCATGCGACGGGACGCGCTGAGATTGCGCGCGCTGCACTAGAATCGATTGCTCACCAACTGCACGACCTCAAATCGGCGTTTGCGGGCGATGGATGCCATTGGAACAGGCTGCGGATCGACGGCGGCATGAGTGCCAATGATTGGGTGGCGCAGGATATTGCGGACATCCTCGACCTTCGCGTCGAACGCCCTCACGACGTGGAGACGACCGCCCGCGGTGCCGCGATGCTGGCCGCTATCGGTATCGGACGCTTTGCGTCATTGACTGAGGCCGCCGAGATGTGCGGCGATGTGGACCGTTTCGACCGGGCGATGAGCAGCGAAGGGCGCTGTGTGCGGCTCGGTGAGTGGCACGGTCTTGTCGCGTAGCCTAAGATCAGGACGATAACCAGAAGACTAGTTTAGGACATTCTTGTAGACTGCAACCCCGGCCGGAATAATCTTGCGATCGCCCAGCACGACACATTCCGGGATGCTTGGCGGAACGTCGCAAGATTCATTCCCGTAATTAAACGCAAAAATATGGTCGCCCGCCTGCCGAAGTCGCAGACCTTCTGGCAAGTTGTGCGTGCTTAGATTGGTGTCAAGGACGGCGAGACCGAGGAGCGCGCGAACGATGTCCGGCGTCGGCCAGGCACCAAGATAGCGGATGCTACCTGCTCTCCAGCTGGCGGTAGTCCCGTCCGCAGCCACCAGCTCAGGCTCAGCGTCGGTTTCTAGATGTTCCAACCACTGTTCAATCCGCCACCCATCACCTTCATGGGCTAATCCGGGCCGCAGACTCTCGATCCGCGAGACTTTGCCGGGAAACAACGCGCCGGGCGGAAGCCCGTCGGGAATTGCAAAATCAGTACCCCGACTGCCCGAACGGGGTCCGACCACGACTTGCCCACAGAACTTCTCCAGATTCCGCAGCAGCACGTCGGACACGATCGGCAGGCAGGGAATAACGCAAAGCTCGTAGCCGTCGAGCGATGCGGAGGGATGGACGATATCGACGTTCAGTCCCATTTGGCGAAGCCCCGAGTAAAAATCGAAAGCTGCCCAAAGCGCTGACAAACCGGCGCCTTGCGGTTGAATGCTCGTCACCCAGTCGGCCTCATAGGAAAATATCAGGGCAACCTGGCGGGGGCCCGAGCCCAGAGGCCCCAGATCGCCAATCTCGCGCGCGACCGTCTCGACTTCGCCCAGTACTGGAGCGGATTCATCGTCGGGTCGGAGCAGGCCGGCGTGCAATTGTTCCTGCCCAAACGGCGCCTGTCGCCAGCGAAAATAGCTAACCAGTTCAGCGCCATGGGCCATTGCTTCCAACGTCCAGAGTCGAACCATACCGGCCATGGGCGCCGGATTATGCCGCGCCCAGTTTACCGGCCCTGGCTGCTGCTCCAAGACCCACCACCGGCCATTCGCCGCACATCCGCGATACAGATCATGATGAAAAGCTGCGATGTCGGGATGGCCTTGGCGTGCGTAAGCAAGCTTCCCAGCATCCGAAAAGCGGAAAGACTCAAGAAATCCGAGCGGGTAACTGTCCCATCCGACCGCGTCGAGATCGGCCCCGCCGAATGGCGCGCCGGCGATATTCTTCGGCTGATAGATTAGGGCAGAGGAACCGTCAGCTTGCCACCTACCAAACCGCCGGGGAGATTTGCAACCAAAGGCGGGTTGGCGCGTAGCTCCCCCCGCTTATTGAATGGAGTTCGCATGCGAAAGATCGGGATCCTGGCTTCGGTCGCAATCGTCGTGACGCTCGCGGCATGCAGCGCAATTCCGCGGCCGGGGCCGGTAGGCAATCGCGCGGTTCCCGAGCCTGTAAAATCTGTCGACCTGCAGCGTTATATGGGGCGCTGGTATGAGCAATTCCGCTACGAAGCGTCGTTCCAGAAAGGCTTCGAGGTGGTTACCGCGGATTATTCGCTCAATGCCGATGGCACAGTAAAGGTCGTCAATCGCGGCCGTAAGGGCGGACTTGACGGAAAGCTCAAGCAGTCCACCGGAAGAGCGAAGATTGCGGATCGGGCGACCAACGCCAAGCTCAAAGTTTCCTTCTTCGGACCCTTTTATGGGGATTACTGGGTGCTCGATCATGGCGACGACTATGAATGGTCGATCGTGGGTGAGCCCTCGGGGCGCTATCTGTGGGCGCTCACTCGCGCCGAAAAGCCCTCATCTGAGCTTTTGCGCGGGCTCGAGGAGCGGGTGAAGCAACTCGGCTACGACTGGACGCTTGTTCGCATGACACGGCATTGATCGCGAAAGCGTATGCGCCGCGAATGCGGACGCGCGGCGGAGGCGGTTTGCCGCGGGCCGGTATGTCGATGGCGGCGGCTCAGGGGTTGCAGATGGAGCAATGCCCCGGTTCGGCCCTCCGGTCAGGATCGAGGCATCGTTCCGCCACATGGCCGCAATTGCCGCATTGGCGAACCTCGATCCAGGCCTCGCACGTCGGATTTGCGCACCAGCGACAGGGCCGACCGTCCTTCGTCTGCGGCGTCCAGCCCGGATAATCGCAGCTGGGGCAGCGGGCGGCGAGGGCGCGTAGCAGGTCCTGCGCGGCAAGCGATATCGACGCCATCCGCTGCGGATTATGATGCGCGCGCATATCGGCTTCGAGCCATATCGAGCCTTCGTGCGCGATAGCGGCGCTGGCCTGCGACAGCAGACGTTTCCTGTCCGATACACCTTTCGCGATAATCGGGCCGTCTTTTCCCGCCATCAATATAATGGCGTGGCCGGGAAAGCCGATCGCTTGGGCAAAGGCTTCGACCTCGTCGATCGATTGAGCCTGCATCTGGCGGAAATTGGTGTCGAGGCTGAGATAGCGGCCCACGATCATCGCGCCCGACCGCCTCTCGATGAGGCCGACCAGTTCGAAGCCTGCCGGGATGAAGGGGAAGGCCGGATGCGGTCCGAATGCGCCCTCGCTCGCGACCGCATAATCGGCTTCCGGCGCGGCGGCGAGCCCGGCGCGGGCTTTTGCAGCCAGGGCCTCTTGCTGGCTCCCCGCCCGGCGGATATCGCGCGTGAAGGTTCCGAAGCGATCGGTGTCGATCGGCGGACGCGGCAGAAACGCGAGGCCGAGCGGCGCCAGGGCGGGAATGATGACGCGCTCCTTGCCGTGCATCGTCGCAACGACGGCAGTCTTGCCCTGCGTGTCAAAAGGATGGATCACCGGCTGTTCCGATCGACGGAGCGAAATAGTCCGAGCGCATAACCTCGACATCGGACAGGAATGTTACGCCCGGGCGCCGTTCGAAGAGGCGCGACAGGCCGCTGGCGACATCGGCGATGATCGCCTCGTCGCCGACGCCCACGAAGATCACGAGGCCGCTTTCATCGTTGAAGATGGTCCTGCCCTGATGAAAGCCATGATGACCCATGCCGGCAACGTCGCGGATCATGGTCCAGCCGCTGACGCCGGCCGCGCGTAGCAAATCTTCGACCAATGTTCGATCTTCGGCCCGCATCACGATCTCGATCTTGCGGCGCCGGTGCAACGGAAGTGTGTCGTCCTTGATGGTCATGATCAAATCTCCTGCTTTAACAATCGATAGCGAGAAGGCTCCGGCCTTCGCTGCAGTCGGCGCCATCTTCGCGCCAACGCCGCGCGCGGGCAGTCTCGGGATCGATCACGATGAGTTGCACCCAGCCCTTGCCAAACAGTCGCCGGAGGATGTCGCTGGACTCGACCAGCGCGGCCACGCGATCGAATGGTGCGTGAACGACGGTCAGCAGACGCTGGGGGATATGGTGAGGAAGACCGTCGTCGCAAAAGAGCGACTGGCGAGGCAGGCCGATCTTGAGATCGCCGCCATTGCCTTGGACGACGCCGATGCCGCCGATGACATTCTGGGTGACCTTGTCGCCCGAACCGTAATTCTGATTGTCGATCGTCGAAAAGAGATATTGGCAGTTGATCCACTGCGCCACGACCATGGGCGCCGTCAATATGGTTGCCAGCGCACTACCATCCGTGTCGGTCCGCCAATCATAGCTATGGAGGAACGCGCGTCCTTGAAGGTCGATCATGCGGGTGAGGTCGCGCGGGCCAACAATGAAGGCGGCGTTTCCGGCCAGGCCCCACTCGGGCCTGACTTCGCCCCAATGCACGGCACCTGTCAGCAGGTCATCCGGCGCTCTGCCCAGCAATAGGGCGCGGCGGGCACGATTGGCCTCGGCGGCGCGGGCGAGACTGGCCGAAAGCGCCGCGAGGTCGGCAGCGTGGGTGGGGGGTATCCGATCAACATCGAAGATCACGACCTCATCCGTGGTCGTATTATGCTCGGCAGCCACGAAATAGGTTGATCCGGGCATCGCAATACCCTCCTTGGCCAGGCCCGAACGGACATCTTCATCGTTCAGCATCGCTGCAAGCAGTCGCGCGTTCGCGCCGCCGGCATGGCCGCCGCAGGCGCCGCAATCGAGCGCGGCCGCATAGGGATTGTTGACCGCACTTGCGCCATGGCCTGTGAGCACCACAAGCCTTGCGGTATCGGGCTGCAACCCGGTCAGTCGGAACAAGGCCGAGGCATAGCCAATCTTGTCGGCGAGCGAGAAGCCGGCATGATCCTCACGGGCATCGCCCGTGGGGGCGAGAGCGCGCTGTCGGCGCGTCCGAAGCGCAGCGGCTGCGCGGCCCGTAGCGTGCGGCGCAAAGGTCCGTGCCAGCATCAAGGCAGCGGCAAGCGGTCCGGTCGCCTCTGCCGCGGCAAAGGCCGTCGCAGGCCCAGCTTTCGCAGCCGCGAACAGATCGGTAGTGCAGGCATCGCCACGCGCCCTGTCAGCGATTGCCTCAGCCTCGCTTTCCCGGCCGGGAACCGGACGCTCCGAAATGTCGTGACGGGGCGAGAGAAGCACCGGCAGCAGGCGGGCGCGATGGGCACCAGCGAAGGGATGCAGCGCGATGGGTAGACCGAAAAATCCGGCATAGCCGAAGGTTTCATAATTGCCTTCTGCTTCCAGAGCTCGCCGGAAGGGGTCCGAGCGCACGTCGATGCAGAAGACCAGCTGGGCATCGGGCCGTGCTCGCGGATTGCTGGTTCGAGCGGCCTTTTGCAGCGCCGGTATGAGGCCGTTTGCATAGCTCCGCTCGGCCGCCGTCATGAACAAGGCGCCAAGCCTGTCGTCATCGACTCGCGCCACGATATCGAGCCTTTGGGCATTGCGCGGGCCGAGCGCCTTGGCGGTCAAACCGAAGTGCGCCAACAGCGCGGCGCGCCTATCTTTGCCGGCGGACGGCGCGCCGAGCGGCGCAGACAATGCGTCGGCGCGCGCCAGCAAGATCCAGAGCGCGACGAGATCTGCCATCGTTGCCGGGGCATCCGCCACGCGGTCAGGGTCGGCATGTTCGCTGCGCCAGCGGATATGGCCTGCCCATCCGGGGAGACGTGCAACCAGGCCGGACAGATAAGCGAGCGGGTCAACCTCCGCTTCCAGGCTCGCCAAGCCTTCGGAAATTGCCTCGAGCGGGTCGCGCGGAACGCTTAGCAGCAACGCAGCGCCCCGAGCGCCGGTGAGCGTCCGGTAATCCGGGTCATAGGCTGCCATAGCCAGCACGGCGCGATAAAGTCCGAGGTCGCGGTTCGGTAATGGCATCGCCGTCATGCCATGGTCGAAAAAGGCGCCGCACCATTTTGCGATAAATGCAGCATCGGAGCCGAGTCCTGCTCTCCGCTCGGGCCGATCGCCGCGTCCGATCACCAGCAGGCGCGCCATCAGCGCGTCGAGCATCGTTACGCCCGGCGCTATGGGAGCCGCGGCGCGATAGATGCCGCCCAGATGTCCGATGGCCGCATCGCGCAAGGCGGCTTCGTCGATGCGGCCATTATCGAGGAGCCGCCGCCACAGCGCGAGCGGCAGGGTGCGGTGCGCGCCGAAAAGCTTTGACGCCTCCTCTACGGCCTGCGCGAAGGGCAGCTCCTCGAAACCCGCCAGCGGGTTGACGGCAATCGCGCTTTCGAGCGGCCATAGCGGCGCGACCATACGCCCGGCGAGCGCAACGAGCCCGGCGACTTGGGTCCGGGCGAGCCGGTCATCGGTGCGTTCGATGGGAGCAATCATGGTCATGCGAGGTCTCCGATACGGGTGGCGCGAAGGGCGCCGGCGTTGAGAAGGCGGACGTAGAGCGCCGGCGGGAGCGCTGCGCCGCGCGCCATCCGCGCGGCTTGTAAGAGCCATGCGACAAGGAAGAGGGCGGCGAGCGCAATCAGCAAGGGTGATGGAAGCAAGGGTTCGGCGTGCGCTTCATAAAGGCTGGCGATCAGCAAAAGACCCGCGGCGTTCGCCGCGATCAGGGCCGTGACCAGACCGACCAGCCGGGCGCGCGCGCGGCGCGGGGCGGGAGCGCCATATCCCGCAATCAGCGTAGCGGCGGCTGCGGCGACGGCGAGGGTCAGCGCCACCAGCTCTCCGCCCACTTCGGCGGTAAAGGCGAGATAGACGCCTGCAAGCAGCGCGACGAGGGCAGCCATGCGGACGGCGGCGCGCGAAATCGGAACCCCCTCGCGTTGGCGCATTCCGATGAGCGAACCCGACCCGAGAAAGAGCCAGGCTTTGAACAATCCGTGGGCTACGATGTGCCAGAGCGCGGCGGCATAGGCGCCAAGGCCGCAGCTCATGATCATGAACCCCATTTGCGATACGGTCGATCCGGCCAGCGCTCGCTTGGCGTCGGGGCGGACGGCCATGATGCCGAGGCCCCAGAGGGCTGCGAAAAGACCCAGACAGACCGCGGCATAGCGCGCCGCAGGCGCCGCCTCGAGCACCGGCGCAAGCCGCAGCAGCAAAAAGCCGCCGGCATTGACAAGCCCCGCGTGCATTAGCGCCGACACCGGCGTTGGTGCGGTCATCGACGAAAGCAGCCAGGCCGAGAAAGGCGGCAGAGCGCATCGCGCGGCCGCTGCGATCACGAGAAGCGTCGCCGCGAGGTGGCCGGAGAGAGGCGATAGGCTGCCGCTTCGCGAAAGCGCAGCGCCTATATCGGTTGTTCCGCCATGTCCCCCGACAATCGCGAGCGCGGCGAGAAGCGCGAGATCGCCGATCAGGAAAGTCCGCCGCGCGCGCGTGGCGGCTTCGCGAGCCTCGGGAAGCGCATTGGCGTGCCCGATGAGGCTGGCTAGCAAAATGCCGCTCACCACCCAGGCGGCGGCGAAAGCCAGCAAATCGTTCGTCAGGACGAAAAGCAGCACCGATCCGATCAGCAGGGCAATCCGCGCGAAATAGGACGTGCGCAGCGGATCGCTTCGCATGAATCTGCGTGAGAAGGCCGCGACGATCGCGCCCACGAAGAGGATCATCCCGGCAATGACGAGTTGAAGAACGGAGAGCGGCCTTGGTCCTTCGCCGGCCAGAAAAGCGAGACCGGCAATTCCGACAGGTGCGATCCAGATGGACGGGTGCATGCTCGTCAGCGTCGAAGCGGCGGCGTTTCGTGCGATGGCAGCGGTCATGCGAATTCCTTTCGCGTCGCCGATGCGCCATCGTTCAAAATTGACAAAACGAGTTTTTGAAATATCTTGCATTGACAAATTAAATGGTTGTCGCACCGTGCGGCCATGGCCAGCGCTCCCAACCTCGACCTCGATCTCCTCCGCTGCTTCGTGACGATTTCCGAAGTGGGGAGCTTTACCCGGGCTGGCGACCGGCTCGGCCGGACACAATCGACGATCAGTCTGCAAGTGAAGCGGCTCGAGGAGCAGCTGGGCCGGACGCTCTTCGCGCGTACGCCCCGATCGCTCAGCCTCACCGATGACGGCAAGCGATTGCTAGGTCCGGCCCGGCAGCTGCTGCGCCTCAACGATGCGGCAATTGCCGAACTGTTCGAACCCGATATGGCGGGACGCGTCAGGCTCGGGGTGCCTGAAGATTTCGCCACCGCCCATCTGCCCGCTGTATTGTCAGCTTTTACGAAGGCGCATCCTCTCGTCGAGCTCGAGGTGACCTGCGATCTCACGCTCAACCTTCTGGACAAATTTCATGCCGGCGCATTCGATTTCGTGCTCGTCAAGCGCGAGCCGTCGGCGCCGCTCGAAGGCGTTCGGGTGTGGCGCGAGCCGTTGGTCTGGGTCGCGCGCGATCAATTAGCGGCTACGGGCCTTGCGAGCATTCCGCTCGTCGTCTCGCCCGAGCCGTGCGTCTATCGCAAGCGCGCGGTTGATGCGCTCGAGGCGATCGGTCGCGACTGGCGTGTGGCCTATACGTCGACGAGCCTCGCGGGCAGTCTTTCGGCGGTGAGCGAAGGCCTCGGCATTGCAGTTCTCCCTCGCGAGATGGTGCCGCCGCACCTGACCTCGATTGCCGGTGAAGCCGATCTGCCATCGCTTTACGACACCGAAATCGCGCTGATCGAGGCGGCGGGACTCTCCGACACGGCGCACCGCCTTGCTCAACATGTTGTCGCCGCCCTTGAACGCGGTAGCTGAGTTCCGATGGTTTCCCGCCTTCATCCGGCGTCAGATATTCCGTTCGGGAAGTTTGATGGCGCTTTATCGGTCACAGATGTTCATAGGAGCGTGCGTCAATATGCACGTCTATTCGACGAATGGGCTAAGGCGGTTGGCCTCCGAAGCCAAGGTTAGGGGACGAATTCGTTACGCCGAACCATGCGTCAATCATCTACAAACGACCGCCAATTTGCGTGCCGTGCAAATTCTGCTTGGGCACACGAAGATTGAAGACACGGTGCGGATAGCGGGGCGTCGACGTTGAACATGCTCTGACTCTGGCAGAAGGCATCGAAGCCTAGCAATCCAATGTCGATATCATTGAGAGCGAACGCTCTGGCGTGCTTTCGAACCTCCGCTCACTTTATTTGGTCCCCAAGAGCGGACGGTCTCCAACTGGTCAGGTTCGGTCTAGCAGAGTCTGAACGCTTCCGGATTTCTAACTCTCAAACCGGGCGGGCAGCCCCGACCGGCCACCTGAGCATGTGAGCGACGGGTTGCTGGTGCCCGCCTGTTGCCGGACCGGATGGAAGCAGGCCGGCAATGATTTGGAACCGCGTGCTGTAAAGCGCGGCGACAACCCCTCCGCCGGGCGAAGGGGCCGCTCCCGCGACTAGGCCGACGCGCCGCCGTCGATGTTCAGCGTGGTTCCGGTGATGTAGGTCGCATCTGGGCCGGCCAGAAACGACACTGCTCCTGCGATCTCCTCGACCCGGCCGTAGCGACCGAGCGGAATGGCACCGATCATCTGCTTCGCGAACTCGCCCTCAGCGGGATTCATATCGGTGTCGATGGGGCCCGGCTGCACGGTGTTGACGAGGATATTGCGCGACGCGAGGTCCTTTGCCCAGCCGCGCGCCAGCGCCGCCACTGCCGCTTTGGTCGCGCTGTAGATCGCGGTCGCGGGGAACGCCATCTCGCCCGAGATGCTGCCGATCAGGATAATACGCCCCCCATCGCGCAGGTGCGGCAGCGCCGCGCGCGTGCCGACGTGCAGGCCCTTCACATTGACCCCGAATTGACGGTCATAGCTCTCGTCAGTGTCGTCGCCGACGGTAGAGAATTCGGCGACGCCGGCATTGTGGACAAGGATATCGATCCCGCCTAGCGCGGCCGCTGCCTGTTCGACGCCCGCCCGCTGTGACCCGGGCTGGGAGGCATCGGCCTGAAAGGCAAAGGCGGTGCCGCCCGCGCGCTCGATCGCCGCCACGGTCGCGTCGGCCGCCGCCTTGTTGCCCGAATAGGTGATCGCGATCGCCGCGCCATCGGCCGCGAGGCGCTTGGCGATTGCCGAACCGATACCGCGCGATCCGCCGGTGACGAGCGCTTTTTTGCCCAGAAGTGACATGTAAATTCTCCAATCATGCCCGCGATCACGGCGTCGTGCGCAGTCGGCAAGGCACAAGATGGGTCGTCAATCCAATAGTTCAATATTCCCGAACTATTAAAATTACGTTGTCGGCCTATATTGTGTCTATGCCCCGCTTCACCCATCCCAGGCTGGAAGACGTGCCGCTCGAACTGGCGCTCCATGCCCTCGCCGATCCCAACCGTCTGGCCATGGTCGCGCGCCTGGCCGGCACCGAGCAGCTGAGCTGCACCAACGCTGCCCCGTGCGACTCGATTCCCAAGAGCACGCTGTCGAACCATCTCAAGCTGCTGCGCGCCGCAGGCCTGATCGAGACGACCCAGGCCGGTCGCGAGATGATCAACAGGCTGCGCCGCAAAGAATTCGAGCAACGCTTTCCCGGACTTTTGAACGCAATCCTCGCCAACCGGTCCGCCTAGTAGAAAGCAAGGCGCTAGTGATCGTCGTCGGACGCGGTCGAACCGCTCGCTCGGATTTGCCAGTCTCACTTGTACGTTCGCTTCATGCGCGAGACGGAAGCGACCATTCAGCGGCTGGCCAGCATCGAGATTCTCCCGCAAAGCTTGGCATGCTGATTTACGGTGAACCCGTGGTCGACAGAGCCGCTCTCGGCGCGGGACCGGCATCTGGATTTCGCACGATCCAGCCGTGACCGTTGCGCAAGTCGAGCGGGATGAGCCAGCGGTGCAAAAAAAGCATTCCGAGATCGCCGTCCATAATCATGTCCGCGGTGAACAGAAGGTCGACTGGAGGTCAACGCCTTGGGGTCACTTGGAAATGCGCCGACTGCGGCCCTTCTGCATCCGCCTGCAAGCCGAACATGGCCGCATTACGCTTTGCAACCAGTACCGTGCGTCCATTTCCGGAATTAAGCTCCATACATATCGGCCCGCGTGGGCTGATCACATGGGCCCTGACGACAAGAGCCGTGCCCTGCTTTCTCCCCCTGGATTGCTGTCGACGATTATTCGCCCGTGTTGCGTCGGAGAGGCGCAGAAAGCGTTATCACGGTGAGCGAGAGAACCAGCCAGCCGAGCGCTGCGTACACCGCTTTGGCGATCCGCCAGGGCCTTGCCCATGCATCGGAGCGAATTGAACAGATGCCTTCTTCGCGCAGGTCCAGAAGGGGGATGAAGACATCGGTGGCATAAATCCAGGTGTCGATGGCTTGACCGCAAGGGATGCTCGTTCGCACCGCTGAGCCCGGCACCACCTCGATGCCCAGAGAATTCTCGCCTGCGACCGCAACGCCCTGTACAGGCGTGAGAGACAGTTCGAGGGCAGGGGGACCCGAGCCGCTGAAGTCCAATCCGAGCATCGGAAGTGGCTGCCCGTGATTGGCTGCTTCGACGCCGATCCAACCGACAAGGAGGAAGGCGGCGCAAGTCGCAAGCGCTCTTGTCGGCGACAGCCCGTAGCGGAACAATCCACCCCAGAAAGTGACCAGCGCGGCTTCATAGATCGGGCCGAACAATTGGCGAAGCCCTGGCCACATGCGACTTCGCTGCTTCTTGATGTCGCGGCGGGCCTTTTCGGCTAGCACAATATTCGCCTCATCGGCAAAACCATGCAAGCGATAGACCCGCGCAAATGCCTCATAGGGTTGGGGCGACCAGTCCTGGATGCGGCTCTGGACCTGGCGGCCGAGCCACGCCACCCTGGCAGTGGCGCCCGACTGGCTGTCCCGCATCCCGGACAAGCGGCGCGACGTAGAATTGCCTAGCGCGCGCCCACGCATCTCGACAAATCGCCGAACCGAAATGCCTTCGAGCAACAGTCTCGCATCCTCACCCCAGAGCGCGCCGTCCTGATCGTTCAGAGCAGCGCATTCGAGACCGCTCAGATCACTGACTGGAAATGCAGCGGACATGCATTGTCGCACCAGCAGATCGCGGCGAACGGCATCGAGCGAAGTCCAATCGGCGTCGAAAAGCGGAGCAAGAGCGTCTGCCCGGTCCGCAAATCGATGGCCGAGCGGGCCTTTGAACTCTCCCGCGCTCGACTGTTCGGTCATTTGGCTGACGGACTGCTCGGAAAAGGAAAGCTTGCCCGATTGGTCAATCCTGGCCTTGCAGTCGATGCGCGCGCCGCCATATGCGAGCGCTAACCTGACGTCCCAAGCGCGAGTGTCAGCGACCGGCGGGTCTTGCTCTATGATCCGCATCCGGCCCTCGCTGCCTTCAAGCATTCCGGTCAAGAAGGCGACATAGGCCGGCACGGTGTCCAGGGTTACCCGGCCTGCCCCCATAAGGTGGTACACGGCGCATCCCTTATTCAACAGATAGTCGGCCACAATCCGCCGGTGGCAGCGCCACCAGACGGCCTCGGAGCACATGATGGCACTGGACTTCTGGCCGCCCCGTTCAAGTAGTTCGGCGAGTGCGACCTGGAACGGCTTGGTCGTGGCATAGTCCGCATAGTTGTGAAAACTCTGGTTCTTCCAGAAACCGTTCGTGGCCGGATCGACCGACAGCTGCCGCGGCCTCCGCCCGCCAAGGTCCTTCAGATACACATGCCCAATTTGATATTGCTCAAGCGTGCGCGGAAGTGTGTCGAGATTATATTGAGGGTTGGTTCGCGAGCGCGGATGAGACCGTATATCGACGATTTGCGTTACCCCGACGGCGCGCAGGATATCGACGAAGACTTCGATCGTCCGTGTTGAATGGCCGATCGTGTAAATCGACAGGGCGGCGGCTTCAGTCATCGTCTGCCCCTTTTCCCAACGCCTGTCTGACGGCGGATTTGAGAGCGGGAAGAACATCGGATTCGAACCAGCGATTTCGCTCGATCCAAATTTGTGATCGCCAGGATGGATGAGGTAACGGAAAATAATCCGGTAGATAGTCTCGGTAATGGCGGACACGCTCTTCCACCTTGCCGGGCCCCAAGGCGGCCGCCTGCGCGTAGGATCCCACGAGCAAGGTAAGACGAATGTGGGGCATGTGGGCGAGAAGGCGTGATCGCCAAAGCGGCGCGCACTCCCGGCGAGGAGGGGCGTCGCCGCCCGCGCTGCGCCCGGGATAGCAAAACCCCATAGGAAGAATCGCAATTGACTGCGCATCGTAAAAGATGTCGTCCGACAGGCCGGTCCACGCGCGCAGCCGATCGCCCGATGGATCGGCGAACGGAACGCCCGACGCGTGGACTTTAGATCCTGGAGCCTGGCTCGCGATTAGCAGTCGCGCTTCGCGCGAGGCCTGCAGAACGGGGCGGGTTCCATGCGGGAGATGCAGAGCGCATGTCTGACATTGCCGCACCTCCTCGATCAGACTTTCAATAGAATTCATGTTGAAACCTGCAACTGCATCTGCGTGGCTTCAACCAGGAACGCCGGTGGTCGGCGGCGGTTGCGGGCGCTTTCCCTGCGGATCTGGCGTTCGGGCAGACGTTGCGCCGAGCGGACGATTCAGCGGACTGGCGAAATATCAATCCTGCGTCCGCTGCCCGTCTAGCTGAATAATCGTCGCCATTCGAACGATGTCCGACAGCGTTTTCGCTTGCATCTTCATCATGGCATTCGCCCGATAGACCTCCACCGTCCGTGCGCTGATCGAGAGATCAAAGGCTATGGCCTTGTTCGCCTTGCCGGCGACAAGGCCATCGACGACCTCGCGCTCGCGCGCCGAAAGCGCGGCCATGCGGTCCATGATCGCCCGTCGTTCCGCCCGCGCGGTTTCGCTACTGGTCTGCTGTGTCAGCGCCCGCTGGATTGCACCCAGCATGATGTCATCGTCGAAAGGCTTCTCGATGAAATCGGCGACACCGGCCTTCATGGCCTGAATGGCGAGCGGGACATCGGCATGACCGGTAATCATAATGACCGGGATGGACGCGCCCCGAGCCTTCAATGTCTCCACCAACTCCATCCCGCTGATCCCTGGCATCCGTACGTCGGTCACGACGCAAGCGCCATCGAGTGGCGGTGACGCCTTCAGAAAGGCGTCGGCAGACGCAAAGCCCCGGACGCGGATGCTGGCGCAATCAAGAAGAAATTCGAGCGAACCGCGCGCGCCGTCATCGTCGTCGACCACATAGACGATCGGATCATTCGCCATCAATTAACTCCTCTTGGCCCATTCTCGGCAAGGTGAAGCTGAACCGCGCGCCGCCGCCGGGCACCGGATCGACCCGGATCTTCCCGCCATGTGCCTCAACGATAGTGCGCGAGATCGACAAGCCCACGCCCATACCGGTGCGCTTCGTGGTTATGAAGGGCTGAAACAATTGCGCCGCCACGGCGGGATCGATTCCGGGGCCATTGTCGGTCACGGCGACCCGGGCCATGTCGCCATCGGACTCGATCCCGATCGTCATTTCGCGGTTTCCCACGGCCGTATCGGCAAAAGCGTCGACCGCATTGCGGACGAGATTGAGCACCACCTGCTGAATCTGCACCCTGTCGACGAGCACCAGATCCACGGCTGGATCGAAGGCGAAGCGAATGCGGATATCATGTTCGCGCGCACCTACCAGCGCAAGCGCGCTCGCCTCCTCCACCAGCTTGGGCAGGCTTTCGACCGTTCGCTCGGTTTCGCCGCGTGACACGAAATCGCGCAGCCGCCGAATGATGTCGCCCGCGCGCAGAGCTTCTGCCGCCGCCCGTTCAACGGCGTCGGTCAGCCGATCCATCGGAACCTGCTCGCGCGCCAGAAGGATCCGGCTGCCCTTGAGATAATTGGCGATCGCCGACAGCGGCTGGTTGATCTCGTGCGCCAGTGCCGATGCCATCTCGCCCAGACTGGTGAGGCGGGAAACGTGGACGAGTTCGTTCTGCAGTTCCTGCAATCGCGCCTCGGCCTTCTGATTCTCGGTGAGGTCACGAATGAAACCGGTGAAGAAGCGTTCGCCGCCGGCCCGCATCTCGCCGACCGACAATTCGATCGGAAAGGTCGAGCCGTCGCGCCGCTCTCCTACGACCACGCGCCCCTTCCCGATGATCCGCCGTTCGCCGGTGCGGTAGTAGCGGTCGAGATAATCGTCATGCGCGCCGCGGTAGGGCTCAGGCATCAGCAGGCGCACGTTGCGGCCCACTATCTCCTTTGCCGGCCAGCCAAACATGCGTGTCGCTGCCGGACTGAAGTCACGGATATCGCCAGCTTCGTCAATGACCACCATCGCGTCGGGCACCGTCTCCAGAACCGAACGGAGATGCGCTTCGCGCGCGGCGAGGCTGGCGGCAGCCCTCTCGGTTTCGACCCGAGCGTGCTGGAACCATTCGCCGCCGATGGCAATCGCCAGCGAAATAAGCAGGAATGACGCAGCCGCTATCCAGCTCCCGCCGGCAAGAGGGCCCGACAGGCTGTCGCACCTCAAGCCCGCCGCCGCGCCCGCCAGAGCCGCCAGGAGGCCGGCGCGCCATCCAGAAAGAGCGCCCGCCAGGACCACGCCGGGCACGAAGAAGATGAAGGTTGCGCGCTGGCCCAGCTCCTCCGCGAAAGCGAGTCGGACGCCGGCGCCCGAGGCGATGGCAACCAATGCGAGCGCAAGCGCCTGCGCCACCGGAAGCCGGGGCAGAAAGCGGCTCGCAAAGCTGGCACGCTGGACCTCCGGTAAATCCCTTAGGGGAGGTACGGTAGGGACATCATCCAAATTTCCGCGCTCCTCTCTCCGGCCTATTTCGTCCCCATCGACGGCATCTCTACCCCTGCCGCCGGAACGGAGATGTTCCCATGACTGCACCTTTCATCGATCTCAGCGTCCATCACAACCCCAAGGGTCTGTCCGATCGTGTCGCTTATGGCTTCACCAAGGCCTTGCGCTGGTGCGCCGACACTTTTTTCGCCGAGCGCTACGGTCATCGCGCCGTGGTTCTGGAAACGGTCGCCGCTGTGCCCGGCATGGTCGGTGCCACGATCAACCATCTCGCGTGCCTGCGCCGCATGTGCGACGACAGGGGCTGGATCAAGACGCTCATGGACGAGGCCGAGAATGAGCGCATGCACCTCATGACCTTCATCGAGATTTCCAAGCCGACGCTCTTCGAACGGGCGGTGATCATGGGCGTGCAATGGGTGTTCTATGTCTGCTTCTTCGCGCTCTATCTCATCAGTTCAAAGACAGCGCACCGCGTCGTGGGTTATTTCGAGGAAGAGGCGGTGATCAGCTACACACATTATCTTGCCGAGATCGACGAGGGCCGCAGCGTGAACGTCCCGGCGCCCCAAATCGCCAGACATTATTGGGGCCTGCCCGCCGATGCGACGTTGCGTGACGTCGTTCTGGTCGTTCGCGCCGACGAGGCGCACCACCGCGATGTCAACCACGGCTTCGCCAACGAGCTCGCCGGTCTGCCCGTCGGCGCGGTGGCCGAGTGTCCGCCGCATGTGACGCTGGAACCCAATTGGAAGAAGGCGGCTTGAGCGCAGGCCCAAGGCAAGGAGAGAAGGGCATGGATCGGCCGGTTACACTTCTGGCGAGCGATCTCGCCCTTCGCTCCGCGCTCGGTTTTTTGCTGACGCTCGAGGGGTTTGACATTCGCGGCGACGCCGACCGCGCCACCGGTTCCGTGTGCTTGGTCGTCGACCAGGGCTTTCGCGGCGACGGACTGGCATGGCTTGCCGGCCTTCGCGCCGCCGGGAACTCGTCGCCAGCCATCGTGCTCACGACGCATCCTGACCGCGTCGTTCGCGCCTCGGCCGTGGCGCTCGGCGCGCGGCTGATAGAAAAGCCGCTGACGGGCGACGAATTGACCGATGCCCTGACCGAAATCCTGACCCATCGCCCCGCCGATTGACCGCCGCGACACCTATCGAAACAAAGGAATATACTATGCGCACCGCCTCTCCCCAAGCCATGGCCATCGTCAAATCGACCGCTCCGGCGCTCGAGAAGCACGGCGTCGAGATCACCACCGCCATGTACACGCGGCTCTTTTGCGACCCTGCCATTGAGGCGCTGTTCGACAAGGCGGCCCAGCGCAGCGGCGAGCAGCCGCGACGCCTTGCGGGCGCCATCCTTGCCTACGCGCGCAATATCGACAAGCTTGCGAACCTCGGCACGGCGGTCTCGCGCATGGTCGCGCGCCATGTCGAGACCGGCGTCAAGGCCGAACACTATCCCTATGTCGCCGAAGCCCGGCTTCCTGCGATCCGCGACGTGCTCGGGGCCGACGTCGCTACCGACGAGGTGCTGGCGGCTTGGGGAGAGGCTTATTGGATGCTCGCCGACATTCTCATCGCAGCCGAGGCGCAAGCCTATGAAGACGCCTTAGCAGCCTGACCGGGTAGACCGAATGCAACCGCAATTATCCGAGCAGGACCTCGCGAAGCTCATTCCCGAATTTTACGCGCGGGTCAGGGCCGATCCGGTTCTTGGTCCGGTCTTCAACCGCGCAATCGCGGACTGGGACGAGCATCTTGAAAAGCTGCAAGCATTCTGGTCGTCGATCATGCTGACGAGCGGGCGTTACAAGGGCCAGCCGATGGTCGCCCATCTGCGTCACGAAGGTGCCATGACCAAGGCGAATTTCGACCGCTGGCTGGCGTTGTGGCGAAGAACCACCGGAGATCTTCTCGATCCGGGTATTGCGGCCGCACTTCAGGCGAAGGCAGCGCGGATCGCCGAAAGCCTGCAGCTTAGCGTCCAGTTCCAGCGTGAACGATTGGCGAGATCATGACGACCACCCTGCCCGCCGGTGTTCGATCCTACAAACGAACCGCCACATTTACTGAAGCGACGACGCCCGCTGCCTTGATGAGCGACCATGCGACGAAAGAGGGCGTCTGGGGTCTGATTCACGTCGAAGAGGGCAGATTGCGCTACCTTGTGACCGACGAACGACGGCTCGCTTCCGAAATAATCATCACGCCGGAGAGCGAACCGGGCATTGTCGAACCTACGATCGCGCACAGAGTCGAAGCGGTTGGGCGAGTGCGGTTCTTCGTTGAATTCCTGCGCTGAACCTCGAGCGCGCAGCCCGCGCGCGGCGGCTCGCCGATTCCGGGGGAGTATCTCAGGGACGCGGCCGTTCCCGGCGCCTTCGGCTAGCCGAGCTTCGACAGATGCTTGACGAGCAGGGGCTGGAGTTGTCGCAGCTCTTCGCGATGTGCCGCAGACAGAATTGACAGGATATCAAGTGCCTGTGGTGTCAGTCTGAGCAAAGCCCGCCGGCGATCGGATTGCGTCAGCTCGCGGCGAACAAGACCCAATGTCTCGAGCCGGTCTATCAACTCGGACGCGGAGTGAGGTTTCACGATCAGGCGCCGTGCAACATATCCGACCGTCGCTTCGTCGGGCGGCGCCCCGCGGATCGCCAACAGCGCCTGGTGCTGTTGCGGCTTCAACCCCGCTTCCGCTGCCTTGGTCTCGCTGAAAACCTGGAAGCGCCGCAGCGCGTACCGGAATTCGGCCAGTGCGGCATAATCGATGTCCGTCGAATTCGCAGCCATGAACGCCCCTGATTGAATTATATCGCATTACGATATAATTGCGCCGCCTCCGTCATTCGAAAGAGGCATATGGTGAGCTTTCCTTCTGCACGAACGATTTCCGGCCATCAACTTGCCGACCATAGCGCCGACGCCAGAATGATATTTCTTTCGCTTCTGGCGCCGGTGGTCGGCACAGGCGGGGCGTTCGGCGCGTGGGTCCTGATCAAATCGATCGCCCTCGCCACCAACGCCTTCTGGTTTGGACGGATTTCGGCCGAAGCGGCGGAAATCTCGGATGCCGCCGTGGGTTTGGCCGTGGTTGCCGTCCCCGTGATCGGCAGCCTGATCATCGGTCTGATGGCGCGGTTCGGTTCGGAGAAGATCCGCGGCCACGGTATTCCCGAAGCGATCGAGACGATCCTGTTCGGTGAAAGCCGCTTGTCGCTGAAAGTCGCAATTCTCAAGCCGATATCTGCCGCCATTTCGATCGGAAGTGGGGGGCCATTCGGAGCCGAAGGACCGATCATCATGACAGGTGGCGCCGTCGGCTCGCTCTTTGCCCAGTGTTTTCACCTTAGCGCGGCGGAACGAAAGACCTTGCTCGTGGCCGGCGCTGCCGCGGGCATGACCGCCATTTTCGGAACGCCGATGGCCGCGATCCTGCTCGCGGTCGAAATTCTCCTGTTCGAATGGAAGCCGAGAAGCTTTGTTCCGGTCGTCATCAGTGTTCTGGTCGCCGCTGCATGGCGCCCCGGACTGATCGGAGATGGCGCGATGTTCCCCGGTACTTGGTCCTCGCCGGAGGTCGGCTGGCTCGTCGCCGCCTCGGCCGGCATTGGCATAATTGCAGGACTGCAGGCCGCGCTGCTTTCCACCTTCCTCTACCGGATCGAAGACCTGTTCCATCGTCTGCCGGTCCACTGGATGTGGTGGCCGGCGATCGGGGCCACAGTCGTAGGCGTTGGCGGTTTGATCGATGCGCGCGTTCTTGGCGCCGGCTATTCGAATATCCAGTCGCTGCTCGATGGCTCGATGGCGTTGCGCGCAGCCATCGTCCTGCTGATTGCAAAAGCCATTGTCTGGCTCGTGGCTCTCGGGTCGGGGACGTCCGGCGGGGTGCTCGCACCCCTTCTCATTCTGGGGGGGGCAACGGGCTACATCCTCAGCCTTTGGCTACCCGGTTCGCCGAGCTTCTGGGCGATGATCGGCATGGCGGGCATCCTGAGTGGCGCGATGCGGGCGCCGCTTACCGGCATCATATTTGCCGCAGAATTGACGGGCCGTTTCGATGCGCTTCCGGCCCTTATCGCGGGATCCGGCTTCGCCTATGCAATCAGCGTTCTTTGTATGCGGCGTTCGATTCTCACCGAGAAAATCGCTCGCCGCGGACGGCACATCCTGCAGGAATATATCGTCGATCCGCTCGACATGCAGCAGGCCGGCCAGCTCATGACACCCGCGCCTGCCACGCTGCCGGCCGGAATGACGATCGGCCCGGCTCTGCGATTTTTCACCGACGAGGCAATTCACCGTAGTTATCCTGTCGTCGATGCCGAGGGATGCCTCGTCGGGCTAGCATCCAGATCGGACGCGCTGCGATGGAAGATAGGTGCTTTCGATGAGGCCGCGACGCTCGGCGAAACGCTTTCGGACGCATCGCAAACAGTGGCTCATCCCGAAACGCCGTGCGGCGTTGTCGCAGACCTCATGGTCGAGACAGGCGTTGCCCGCGTACCGATCGTCGAACGCGAGACAGGCAAAGTGGTGGGGATCCTCTCACGCCAGGATTTGCTCAAGGCGCGACGAGCGCAGCAGAGCGCCGAGACGAAGCGAAGACGTTTTGTCCGGCGGGATCTGGACGGTTCGACACCCGATTGATTTTTATATCGTAATGCGATATAATTATGCGCGTCGCCGATCTTCGCGACAATTGGTCGATCGGCGCCAGCAGGCGAACGATAGTGTAGATGCTCAGCGACCTGATGGAAGCCCTCGGGCTGGTTCTGGGGAGCTTCGCGGTGGCGGCCGCATCGGTCATCACGGTGTGGAGCGCCTTCGGACGATCGCATCACCCCGAATGGAGCGCTCCCGCGCTCCTGATTGCTCTGTCTCTCGCGATCGCCATGCGTCTGGTCCGCGGCGAGCTATTGTCGATGGCCGCGATATTGCTGACGATCGCCGCCCCATTTCTGTGGATGGAAGGACGAAGGCGCAATCACGGATCGAAAGCGCCAGCGGACCCCGGCACGCGGAGTGGGCCGTTCAATGGAAGGACATGATCATGCAGCCAAAGCCGTTCCTGCCGCGCTACCCCGCCATCGTTTCCTCGATCAACGGCCGGCGCCGGCCAGGGAAAGCAGAAATCCGTACTGTGGCGGTCCGGATATTTCACGAAATTCATGGGATCGGCCCAAACCGGACCCGCCGGCTCCGGCAAGCGCTGCTGATCGCGCGCGGCGCCTTGGGATTGCTCGGGCCTTCGAGCGAAGGCGCTTCCGCGATGCGCCGCCTGGGGGCGTGATGTGTCAGGTTCCATGGCGAGCACTAAAGTTGCCGCCTTTCCATGTCCGGAAGCGCAAGCGTCACTCGATTGCAACGGTTTCGATCGACCGCCACCCCGGTCTTTCGTGCTGATGCGGCGCTCGGACGCGAATATTCGGCATGAACGCCCGCTGGTGGGCGCCGCCAAAATGACAAACCATGCTCAGCGGGCGGCAGGAATGGACTGTTCGACTGATTGGCGAGCGATGCGGGAGGCGCTGAAAATCCCTGCGCCGATCAGGCTCATGCCGACAAGATGGAACCATCTGAACGGTTCGGAGAGGATAAATACGGCGAGCATGGCGCCGATAACTGGCATGATGTTGAGATAAAGCCCGGTTGCTGCCGACCCGAGCAACTCTACCCCGCGATTGAAAAAGAGATAGGCGATAAGCGAGGGAAACAGGCAGATATAGCCAATCGCCATCCAGCTTTCAGAACTGCTTTCTATCAATCGGCCGTCAATGATCTCGGCCAGATAGAAGGGCGCGATCACGACAATGCCGATCACGAAGGTTGCCGCCAGAAAGCTCAGTGGATGAACGGCCGGACGTTTGCGCAACAGAACGGAATAGAAGGACCAGACGACAACCGCGACGCAGATCACGAGATCTCCCGAATTGAATTCCAGTTCGAGAAGCGAGGACAGATCACCGCCCAGAATGATCATCAGCGCCCCGGTGATCGAGAGACATATGCCGATGACCTGCGGCATCCGGACATACTCCCCGAAAACGAGAGCACCGAGCATGAGAATCAGCGCAGGCTGCATCGACTGGAGCAGCAGGCCGTTGACTGCCGTGGTCGTTTGAAGGCCGGTGTAGAGGAGGGTGTTGAAGGTTCCGATCCCCAGAGCCCCCAGCAACAGCAGCCAGCGCCAGTGCGTTTTGAGGGTAGCGAAGTCTCGTCGCAGATGGGGCCATGCAAACGGCAACAACAACAGAAAGGCCAAGGCCCATCGCCACCAGGCTAGCGCGACCGGCGGCATCACATCGCGCGCCGCGCGACCGACAATCGAATTGCCAGCCCAGAACAGTGCGGTAAATGTCAGCAGGAGATAGGGGCGCGACCAGACCCAGCCGGTCATTCGCTCCAGAAGTGCGGGCATGCCAAGCTCCGGCTTATGGGGCGAAAGTTGCGAGCGCCGCGCTGGCGCATTGCTCGTTGCTTGCCGATCCACCCGAGCCTGCGACCCCGATGCCGCCGATCACGTCTCCGTCATGCAGGATGGGGAGGCCGCCGCCCAGAAGCAGGAGTTCAGGAAGCTGCGCGAGATTCCGCGCGCCCGGATCGGTTAACGCTCGCTCGGCCAGTGCGGATGTGCTTGCTTTGGTCGAAAGGGCGGTGAAGGCTTTGCGCTCGGCTGCGCGAATGTTGTGCGGCCCGACCTTGTCAGCCCGCTGGAGCGCAATGAGATTACCACCGCGATCGACAATCGCGACGACCGCGTCGCTGTTCATCGTCCGGCACGATGCCAGCGTCGCTTCGGCGAGCGCATTGGCCATGTCGAGCGAAACGGTGCGCTGCGCGACCGGCGCAGGCTGGGCGGTCGCAACAGCAAGCGTCAGGGGCAGCAACAGGCCATTCATCGTCAATTGCCTCGATAAGTCGAATAGCCGTAGGGGCTGACCACCACTGGGACATGGTAGTGGCCAGTCTTGTCGGACACATTGAATATCACCGCAATCTCGGGAAAAAACGGCGTCGCCGCCGCGTTCGGGTAAGCGGTCATATCGAATTGCAGCCGGTAGGTTCCAGTTTTCAAGTCGGCGTCGGGTCCAAAGCTGCGTACCCGGCCATTCTTGTCGGTACGAGCGGTGTTCACCTCCACCCAAGTTCCGGCTGCATCACGCTTCGAGAGCGTGACGGGGACATTCGCCCCTCCGACACCCGCCGCAAGGTCGAGCACATGGGTCGAAATCTCTGCTGCCGCGGCCGGAGCGGCGACGAGACCAAGCGCGATCGCGGTAAGGAGGCGGGACATCTTCATCGATCTGATCCTGATATGCGCTGAAGCCGTGAAATGGGGATATTCTTTCCGTAGCGCATTGCTATTCCATTTCCGAATGAAATGATTGAATGCTTTTCATTCACAATTATGATGAAGCCGTGTTCGACCCAAGATTGCTCGAGGCCTTCATAACGGTTGCCGACGCCGGGAGCTTCACAGCCGCGGCGCATCGCCTGGGCTCCACTCAGTCGACGGTTAGCCAGCAGATCGGCCGGTTGGAGGGCAGAATCCGCAAGCCCTTGCTGGATCGCACCGCCCGACCGGTGAAGCTCACTCCTGCCGGCGAACGCCTGATCGGTTACGCGCGGCGCGTTCTTGCACTTCAAAGGGAAGCCGCGGCGTTGCTGGCCGATCCTTCAGGCAGCCGAACCCTGCAGGTCGGCCTACCGGACGATTTGATGACGGCCGCGATGGGCGACGGGTTTGCGCGCTTTGCCGCGCGGCACCCTGATATTCGGCTGGATGTCACGACGGGCCTCAGCCGCGACCTGTCACGGCGGTATCGCGACGGGGAATTCGACCTTGTCATCGTCAAGGAATACCGGGCGCAGGCTGACGCGCGCGCGAGCTTTTCCGAGCCGCTGGCGTGGATCGAGAGCGCCGACCACGCGCAGCCCTGGTCCGATCCGATCCCACTGGTCGCCTTTCCACCGGGTGGGCTTTACCGTGATCAGATGGTCGAACAGATCGAGAGCGCAGGGCTTCGCTGGTATCTGGCCTTCACGGGCAACAGTCTCGTCAGCGTGCTCCGCGCCGTCGAAGCCGGGCTTGGCATAACCATCCTGCCTTTTGCCACGATCGAGCCCTACAGGGTTCATATCTGCCGGCAGTTTGAGCCCGTCATGCCCATGACGCTGTCGGTTTACGCATGGGAACAAGATGCAGCAACAAGCGAGCTTCTGGCGGCATTGACCCGAATCGTGTCGCTCGAACGCGTAGCGAACGGGCCGCTGGACCGCGCAGCGGCCGGCCTTTGATCGCGAGCCTGCCCAGTCCGTCCGAACATTTCGCGCCGCGATCGCGGCATTTGCCGAGGATCACAGCGGTGCCAAGATATAGGGTGTCCGATATGGTCCCTTCAGCCCGCTGATCGACATTTCGGGTCGATGAG
This sequence comes from Sphingopyxis sp. MC1, assembly GCF_000371385.1. Lineage (NCBI taxonomy): Bacteria > Pseudomonadati > Pseudomonadota > Alphaproteobacteria > Sphingomonadales > Sphingopyxidaceae > Sphingopyxis > Sphingopyxis sp. MC1. Next base: position 213,959 of record NZ_AOUN01000008.1, on the reverse strand, counting down.
CCGCCCGGCAGCGTTCACGGTCGCCTTGCTGAGTGCGGTCGCGTCGTCACGCGGCACGGGCGAGGGCGCCGAAGCGCTTTCCCGCGGCTGATCTTCCGGCGACCGGAGCGGAGGAGCGCATCCCGCGGGCCTCATGGCGAAAGGCGCGGTGCGACCAGGAGCAGCAAAACGGCTGCGGCCAATATGGCGAGTGCGGCCCCGGGCAGCGCTGACATAGGCCGGAGCGCATGCTCGGTCTCGAAACGCGACAGCTTCGCAGCTCGCACAGGATCGCGGCGGAGCGCGCTGCGCGCTTCGGACGACAGACCCTCCGTAAGCGACAGCAATCTCCGCCGGGCGCGGCCGCCAAGATGCGGGTATCGCGCGAGCAGATCGGCCAGCTCGTGCCAGTCGGGACAGGCGTCCGGCCCGAACGGCGGCGGCTCAGGCAGGGGGATCGTCATTTGCATCCCTGCCGTTCGTCCGCGACGCTCCGCATGGTTGCCGAATCATCCTGCGGACTGACGACGACCAGCACGGCCGAGGTTACAAAGAACAGGCAGGCTGCGATCAGCCATCCCCTGTTGCGCTCGCTAACCGCAAACATCAGGCTGTAGAGACCGGCGACGGCGGCGGCGAGGCGCGCTTGATCGGCAGTCCGGCGCCCGGGAAAGGTCCGAATGCCGCATGCCGCTGGGCCTCGACAGCGACCCGCATCGGCGGCGTTGCGAACAGGCAGGCGAGCACCGCCGCGACTGTCTCGGAGTCGGCCGGACCGGCTGAGCTTCGCAGCGCGACCGCGAGCAACTGGTCTTCAGCCATCGCAGAATATTCGAGCCTGTCGATCGGGGTCAGCCCGCAGTCCGAGGGCGTGCGCAAAACTGCAGCCTGGTTCGGGTCGTTCAGCAGCGCGCTCGCCCGGCGGGCCGCACCGACGATAAGATGATCGAGCAGGATTTGCTGCCCCCTCATGTTGTTCACATATACCTCCATGAGCCGGCGGCGCGTGGGCAGGCGGCTCGTGCGTGATGGACAAAGATTTCGAGACCGGCGGACAAGGAGAGCCCGCCGCGCGCGCGGATTTACCGGGGACCTCAAGCTTTGCCGGCGAAGCTGCGTGCGGTTCGTCAAGCTGACGCCCCGAACCCGCGGCATGCGGGTTCGGGGCTAGTCTCCTCGAAGCAGCCGTACTCCGAAGCGCGAGAAGAAGCCCTTCGTGCGCGCGGCCGATCGGCCGTGAAGGCAGAGATCCGTATGCGGGTCGCCGCGATCGGACACCGGATCGATCGCCGCGCCACCGGCGCCAAGCGAGCCCAGCAGCGACCGTTCGTCGGGGTGGTCGGCGACGACGACCCGCAAGTCCGGGTTGCTTCGAAAAGGCGCCGCTGCCGCTTCGGATATACAGTGGATGCTGCCGGTCCAGCGCGGTGCCGTGTCCTGGATCAGCGACGCTGCGTATCGTCCTGCGCGTGGCGAATGGATCAGGACATGATCGATGTCCTGCAGAGCGCCGCATATCCATTCGAGGTCTCGCGGATCGCTTTCCCTGACGTCGTAGACGGGAAGCTTGCGCACCCGGAAGCGGTGTTCGAGGAGGGCTTCGAGATCGCCGGCGGTGTCGACAGCACCCGGGTGAAGCATGTCGGCCCCTTCATCCAGTTCGGCCCTGATCAGGCGGCAGAGCGCCTGCACGTCTCCCCGCGCCGAGGCGACGCACCGATATCCCCGCGCGCGCGCGTATCGCGCGGTCCGATCCCCGACCGCAAATAGCGGAAGGCCGGCGAATGCAGGCACGAACCGATGGAGGCGTACGGCGTTGAGGCTCGTGAGGATCAGAGCATCGGGCACTTTCACGACGGGGGGGACCGCGAGCGGCACGACGGCGAGAACCGGCGCGCCGAGCGCGTCATATCCCGCTGCGGCAAGACGCTTTACGGTCAATCGATTGAAGGGGTCGGTCCGGGTGACCCAGACCCGCGCGCGGTTCATGCCGCTTCGAGCGCCGCGGTGGCACACCGCCAATAGGCATTCACGCACCGAGCGAGGAAGTGCGGCGGCGGCTCGCCGATCACGTCTCTCAGCAAAGGCACGAGGCTGTCCCCGAAGGCAATGATTTGCCCGCGCGGCACGGCGGCGGCATCGCTTGGTGGTGCGGCATCCTTGTCGCAGCCCGCCAGCACCAGGTCGGCCAGGAGGGACGCGTTCCGCACAGCCGCTTCCGAGTCTGCGCCGGACATTTGCAAGGATTGGGCCGCGGCAGCCTCGAACTGATTGCGCCGCGTACGGAGGATGCCGAAAGCTTCCGCTTCGGACAAGGAGGTGCTCATATAAGACTCCCGGCGAATTGACCGCCGTTATCGACCGGCTTGCGCAGGTCCTTGATCAGGAAAGATGCGGGGGTGCCGGTGTGGAGTGACCGGCATGAGCCTCGGGCGCCGCGCCGCTCCGCGTCAGGCGGATCGGGGCCGGGCCGAGGCCGGCCAGCGTGTCAGCAGGCTGCCAGCGTGCGCCAGAAATCGGGATGCCGTAGAGCACAACATGCGCGGCTTGTATCATGAAGCGGCATGAGAGCCAAATCGCCGCCCTTGCGCCTGCAAAAGCCCGGCGCGCCGTCCCGATCGCACGATTCTCTCACCAAATCGGGTCCGCCGCATGCACATCTATAGCAGGCATGCCGCATAGTATTTGACTTCCCGGCGGGCAGCCACCATCTTCGGCTCATGCCAAAGCGTGTTCGCCTTCTCCGTTTCCGTCTTCACGCGGGGACCCTGCTCGTCGGCTTTTAGCCCCGACCACGGCGCGATGCGGCTCCGGGTTCGGGGCCGAAAAAATCCATACATGATCGCGCCGCGCCGGCGCCCTTTTTCCATTCAGGAAGCGAAACAATGGCTAGTTCGAAGGCTGCCCGGCGGCCGTCCGTCCATATGATCGATAGCGAGGCCGAATGCCTCTCCAATCTCGCACTCGCGGTCGAAGACCGCCTGCCCGATGTCGCCGAGTTGCTGCTCGGCGAGATATCCCGCGCGGTTCTTCACAAGGCAGCGCGGATGCCGCCGGGCACGGTAACGATGCATTCCCATGTCACCTTCACTGACGAGGCCAGCGACCGGGAGTATCGCTACCAGCTCGTGTTCCCGAAGGACGCGGATGTTGCAGAGAACAGGATTTCGGTCCTCACACTTGTCGGCGCCGGATTGGTCGGGCTCAAGCCGGGCCAGACGATCCTGTGGCCAGACCGGGACGGGCGAGAGCGCCGGTTGAAGGTCATGTCGGTCGAGCGCGGAAACCCGGTCATTTAGTCTGCGAGCCGCTACCTGCAAAAGCTCACGGTCGCACGTGGTCTTGATGAAAAAGGTCGGCCGCAGCCATCTCGACACAAATCTCGGGCAACTAGCCGCAACGATAAGCTACTAACCGCTACGATAAGTTTGTGGACCAAAGCTGCCGATTTAATCTTATGACATCCCATGGAAGGCAGGCCGCCAAGTTGGAACAGGTTTGCGGGCCTGCATCCGTATGCGGGGGGCAGAGGTATTAGAGTTTGGCTCGAAGGGGCGCCCGGGATAGACACTCTGACGCGGGGGACAGCGACCGCTTCACCCGTCATAGATGCAATCCGATCTCCTGCGTCAGTGCATCGCACGGCTCACAGGATCGGAAAAAAATCGACTGCGCCCACAGCATTATCTTTTAAACCCTTTCGAACTCGGCCATCGGCGCCACTATTGCGCGGCCTTGTACCAGCGCGCCTTGGCGGGCAACTGCGTCGCGGAACACAGCTGATATTTCTCGTTTGAATTTAAGGGTCCCCCGACCGCGCCAACAAATGTGAAGGATTGCGGGCCATTCAGGACATATTCGTTGACAGCCAAGCTCGGTTCCCAGCGTCCGTCTTCATCGCGCGTACGATACGCGATGCGGAAGCGACCGGGACCCGCCATTTGCCACGTCACGGCTTGGCTTGAATATTCATGTTTCGGGTCGCTGACATCGCTCTCTTCCCAAAAGCGCGAACCGTCGAAATACATGGGCGTCGTGACAGGCTTGGAGCAGGTCGAAAATGTGCCTTCGACATAGGCATAGTAACCGGCCTGCAGGGGAATGGTCGAGGAGGTCGCGCCGGCCGTTGGCTTAGGCTGAGCGTTCGTGGTGGCATTACCTGAAGGCGGCGCGCCATTAGCAAGAGCGGGCCGATATTTTCGAACCGTGGCCTGCATTGCAGGTGATAATTGGGAGACAGCGCACTTCCCGTAAGCTGTATCGCTATACTCCATTCGGCGGGCGCTCATGCTACCTTCGCGGAAAATGAAGCCTCCCGCAGCGCCCGCCTTGATGCCGCGCGCATCCATGGGAAATCCTGCCTCCGAAATGAAATCGTCGGTTGACCAGATACGGGTAAAGCCAACGAGATCCGGCTCATAGTCCTTGCTGCCACGCGTAGACGCTCCGGTTCGGCTGATATTATGCGCATCAAGAGCCGCATCGCGCGGACTGTTCATCCTGTTGCCGGGAAGCGACTGAATAATATAGCCGTAGGAGGTGCCATCGTAGAAAAATACTTCGGTCGCCTCGGCGCAACTGCCTGAATAGTCGGCATAATAAATGCCTTTTTCAATCGGCAAAGCCGTTCGAGAGGCGACCGCCGGCGCAGCGGCCGCAAAGGAGCTCATCACCGCGCTGCTCGCCGGCCGAGTAGCGATCCCGCCATTAGCCTCGCTCTGCGTTGCAGACAGGGCCGCAGCCGATACGGACAGAAGGCAAAAGCAAGCTTTGTGGAACGATACCATCGCGCGTCTCCCTTAGATTTCCGACTAGAATGCACAGCCACAATGTCTTTGTAAATATTGGCCGATCCCCATTCGACGGGCGATAGAGCGCTATCACGGTTCCAAAATGGAACGTCCCGCCTTGGACGATGGCGGGAAGGCGTTGACGCCAAGCATGGTGGTAGCGGCTCCTAGCTCGATTGGATCCGCAATGTTGCATACGTGCCTGGGTCTCAGGCGCTCGTGCTCGACGGGGCCGCTATGCGCGTCCTCGAAATGCCCCAACTAGTCCTGCGCCACGTCGAAGGGAGGCGCTCCGCATGATATAAATATCTCAAATAACAGGTAAACGTTATGCGCCCGCGAGCAAATATGTGTGGTGAGCGGCGATGAAATATGGAGTCGAAAGCGCAAGATCGCGGGCCGACAATCCATAAAGCTTGTTCGAGAGGGCGGTTGCCTAAGAAGAATAGGTCACGCTGTCTTTCGCGTCCGTCCCACCATCCTCACCTCATTCGATCAATCGGCGAACAAGCGCACCCAATTTCAGCCGATAAGGTTTCGAAATCGCAATCTTTATAAATTCTTGACAATCCTTTGATGCTTTGGCGGACTGCCAAAATGATATCGGAGGATGGTTGCCAGCGCAGCGGGCGCGGGCGAAGACGACTGGGGGATTTAGCATGGCCAAAAAAGGAAAGTTCACATCAATTGATGAAGTGAAATATTTCTCCAAAACGGGCGTGGTGCTCGACGCCCAAAATTCTGCGACGACCCATGTTCATGGCGGCGGCGGCCAGAACAATACCCCGGTATCCATCTCATCAACGACGACGAAGCACCTGCACATCTTCGTCCGCCAGGATAACGGCAAAGAGTTCGACACGACCTTTGATAACCTCGGTGTCGCGGTGCGGCCGGGGCATCGCGTTTCGGTCGTCTATGTCGGCGCGAAAAATGAAAGCGTCGGCTATTCTACTGGCATGCTCGTGCATGACACAGGTCGAAGCGCTGTCTGCACGACTACCGCCGAATCCTTCGTTCAGCGTACCAACCCTGCCGTCGGCTGCCTGAGCGTCGTTTTTGCACCGATGCTGTTCGCCGCAGCTTTCGTGGTGCTGACCGGCGGCTCCAGTTTCAGCAGCTTTGGCGGGATCGTCGGCGTTGGGGCAGTGGCATATTGGCTCTATTCCCGAAAATCGCAGTCCGACAAGCTACGCGCCCAGATTGTCGATGGGGTTGAAGCCGAGCTGGAAAAGCTGAGACAGACCCGTGGCGATTGATCGACCAATTTGAATATCATCGTCAATAGCTTGGAAGGCCACCCTCTCGAAGGGCAAGGAATTCAGCGCTCACGCTTTGGCAATCTCAATTGCTCCGGCCACAGCGAGGTGGTGGGCGATTTGACGTCCAGCACGTTTGGCCTGATGAACGTCCGACTAAAGACCCCCTTTCGGCGTGTGAGGCAATGAGATGATCATATTTCAAGATATGTTTATGGAATCACGTGGAAAGCCGATCGAATATAACGGGCGGACCGTGCAGATGGTGGACAAGGTCAGCATAGGGGACGCCGCTGACGTCAGAATTCGATTTGAACACATTTCGCCCAAGTGGAAGCAGGGAATCAACCTCACGACCAAGGGTCATTTCGTGGTGAATGGCGATAGGTTCGATAAATCTATCGTGTTGTGGCAGGATACCGCCCCGGTCACCTCCGAATTCCGTGTCAATTCGAGCGACGGCCTGTTGTCAGTGAAAAATGTCTGGGACATGGGCGACGGCGTCATGCAGTCCTGGCGTGGCGGGGGCGCGATGATGGTGGAGGGAGACGCCGAAAGCCGGCGCGATCTTTGCAACGATGGAGAATTCGACGACGATTTCGACGATCTCATATTCACGCTTGAGATTGGCCAACCCAGTAATTTCACCCAACGCGCCGATGGCAACTCTCAGGCCGTCATTTATCCGGCGCTACGCCTGGTTTCGGGCGCATTGCCGCCAGTCGTTGAATGGGGGAGCAGGCCCTGGTCGAAAGCCCCAACCGGGTTGGGAAGATGCCCTTTACGGGCTGCGTTTCTTACTCTTGCCATTTGAACCAAGGTGACGACAATGCCCCCATCTGCCCGCGGGGATCAAGAATGCAAGACGGACTTGTCGATCGGATTTACGAATGCTCGGTGGTCCCGGAGGCATGGCCGGCGGTTCTCGACGAGGTCGCAGCGCTCGCGGGATCGGCGGGTGGGCTTCTCTTCTCGGCGCGCAAGGCGCTGAACTGGACCGCTTCCGAGCGCGTAGCCGACGTCTTTGCGGCCTATGTGGAGGAAGGATGGTTCGGCAAATGCAGTCGGCGCGTTTGCCTGATGGGCCGCGAGGAGCCCTCCTTTTTCGTCGAGCATGATTTCTGGAGCGACGAGGAAATCGATGCCGATCCGGTGTATCGCGATTTCTTCCGTCCGCGCGGGCTGGGATGGTCGGCGGGAACCGGGGTCCAGGTGTCGACCGGTGACAATATCGTGTTCAGCGTCGAGCGGGCCTTTTCTGAAGGCCCCGTCGCGGCCGAAAGCGTGGCACGGCTCAACCTGCTGCGCCCGCATCTGGCGCGCAGCGCGCTCGTGAGCGCGCGCATGCAGCACAAGCGCGCGCAGGGCGCTGCCGAGGCGCTGACCGCGATGCAACTGCCGGCTTTTCTCCTGCGCGTCGGCGGTGAAGTTGTCGAGATGAGCCCCCTTGGCACCGATGTGTCATCGCTTGTGATATTGGGTGCCCACGGCCGCCTGCGACTGGCAGACAGGCAGGCAGACGCGCTCCTCGACGACGCCTTGGCATCGCTGACCTCGGCACCCGCCATCAGCGCGCGATCGTTTCCGGTGCGCGACGCGGCGGGAACGCCCCGGCAGGTTGCGCATCTGATCCCGGTTCCGCGCGGCGCGCACGATGTTTTTGGGGATTCCTATGCCTTGCTGATGATGGTGCCGGTCGCTTCGGATCGCGTGCCTTCGGCAACGCTGATGAAGTCGCTTTTTGACCTGACGCCGTCGGAAGCGCGCGTTGCCAGTGGTATCGCCCGAGGCGAAACGCCTGAAACAATCGCGGCGTCGGGCGGTGTCGCCATCACTACGGTGCGCAGCCAAATTCGCAGTGTGCTCGAGAAAACGGGCACGTCACGACAGTCCGACCTTGCCGGGCTGCTGGCCCGGCTCGGTGCAACCGCTCCGAACTGATCGAAAAAACTCCGTCCCATCCTCCATCTGGAGGATGAACCGCACGCAGGCTTGGGCTCTATTCGCAATCGCTGACGGCGATCTGCGACCCACAGTCGTCAGCGGGCGGTGCGCTTGACCCATCGGGCCAGGCGCACCGCCGCCAGATCGGCAAAAGTTCAAGACAACAGGTGCGCGCTTAATCGGCTGACCGCATCATTCGCAGCCCGGCTGGTCGCGGCGGCAGCGCTGTTCGCGACTGCCGCCATGGTGACCCCGGTGGCGTTTTCGTCGCAGTTCCGCAAAAATACCAGCATCCTGTAAAAACTACTAGCAGGTAGATAATTTTTGCGGCATAGTTATTCCAACGGCTCGCCATCGACAGAATGGCACCGCGGAGGGAGATTTTGGTGTCACTATCCGACTGCCTTGGGTCGATGCTATGACGGTGGCCGTGTCCAGTGATTCCATGATAAATCCGCGCGCCCCCGGTGCCTCGCTCAAATCCGAGTTCGTTGCCTTCAAGGTCAACCGCATCGTCGAGGCTGCGAGCCATCTTTTTTACGAGCGCGGCTACAGCAGCTGCACCCTCGACAATGTCGCCAGCCAGCTCAGCGTCACGAAGCCCTTTCTCTATTCCTATTTCAGGAACAAGGAAGCGATCCTTGCGGCGATCTGCGAGGTCGGCATCAGCGAGGCCCTCGCGGTGCTTGAGGATGTGCTGGCGCATCGGCATGAGAGCCACCGTGCAAGGCTTGCCGAAGTGGTGCGCAAGGTCGGGCGGATTGTCATCGACCGGCAGGAATATGTCGTCGTCTATCAGCGTGAGATGAAGCATCTCTCCGCCGATGATTACAAGCGCATCCTGCGGTTGCGGCACAGCTTCGATCACCAGATCGGCACGATGATCCGCGAAGGCGTCGCAAGCGGCGAATTCCGCGCCGACATCGATCCGTTCATCGCGGTCTGGATCGGCGGCCTCATCAGCTGGATCCCGACATGGTACTCGCCGACCGGCAAACGCACCGCCGACGAGGTGATCGAATATCTCGTCGAGGCCGCGCTGCGGCTGGCAGGCGCGGAATAGCAAAAGGAATCTGACACAGGCGGAAAACGGAGCGGGTTTCGATACCCGATTGGCCCAAACAGATAATCAAATACTGGCGGGTAGATAATTATAAGCCCGGTATATCAGGGAGAGGCAATATGAATTTCAAGGTCAAGCTACTGCTGTCGGCGGCTGCCACGGCTTCGATTGCCGTCGCAGCGCCAGTGTTCGCCCAGGAAACTGCGCGCGATAGCGGCACCGAGGCCGGCGAGGATGGTGCCATCATCGTAACGGCAACCAAGTCCGGCAAGGCGCTGGAAGATACAGGGGGCTCGATTTCGGTTCTCGGTGCCGGCGACGTCGGCGCGGGCGGTATCGAAGACGCTGGCGATCTCGCCTCGGCGGTGCCCAATGTCTCGGTCGGCGATCAATTCGGCGTCAACCGCACTTTCATTCGCGGCATCGGCCTCACCAGCATCGACCTTGGCGCCGACAGCGCCGTGGCCTTCCTGCAGAATGGCGCGATGATCAGCCGCCCGGCGGCGCAGCTCAGCGGCTTTTACGACGTCCAGCAGATCGAAGTGCTGCGCGGACCGCAGGGCACGACATATGGCCGCGGCGCGACCGGCGGCGTCATCAATATCGTCACCGCGCGGCCGACCTCCCAATTCGGCGGCTATGCCCGTGCCACTTACGGCAATTATGACGCGCGGACGCTCGAAGGCGCGCTGGGGGGACCGATCACCGGCGAAAATTTGATGTTTCGCGTCGCGGGCAAATATGAAAAGCGCGACGGCTACGGCACCAACTTGTTCACCGGAAACCCTGTCGATGACCGCGATGCCTATGCCATTCGCGGATCGCTGCTCGCGAAATTCTCCTCGAACCTTGACCTGCTGATCGTCGCCGATCACTTCAAGGAGGACGACAATAATTATGCCTTCCACTATTTCGGTCCGACCGTGGTTCCCGAAGCGGGGCTGGCGTCGTCGCTCCTCGGCGGCAAAACGATCTTCGACTATTATGCGGCGCGCGGCGAAAAGCCCAACCTGCGCAACATCTACTCCGACGAAGACGCGGTCAACAAGCGTGACGGATCGAGCGTTCAGGGCATTTTGACGTGGGATTCGGGCGATTTCTCGGTGGTTTCCACCACCGCCTACCGCAAGTTCAAGCGCTTCAATCGCGACGATCTCGACGTCAGCGATATCAATGCCTTCGGTCAGAACAACTATACCGAGGATAGCAAGTCGTTCAGCCAGGAGGTCAATTTCACCTACAAGACCGGCAGCTTGTCGCTTTTGGGCGGTGCGACCTATTTCGACGAACGTCTGTTCGGCGAGGTGCGCGTGCCGACCGTCAACCTGGCATCCTATTTCAACATCGTTCTAGGCACCAGTTTCCCCGCCGACCAGTTCGACAATGGCAATTATCTCCAGCGCGGCACCGTCAAGACCAAGGCGGCGGGCGCCTATCTCGAAGCGTCATACGAGCTGCTGCCCGACCTGACGCTGACGGCCGGCGCACGCTATAATTGGGAAAAGCGCAGCGGGGTGGGGCGTTTCACCTTCGAGGCGCAGGGCCTCGATATCCCGACCGACAAGAGCGGCAGCTGGGATGCGATCACGCCCAAGTTCGCGATCGAATATCGCACCCCGGGCGGCACGCTGTTTTACGGTAAGGTCACGCGCGGCTTCAAATCGGGGGTCGTCAACATCGGCAGCATCAACTCGGTCATCGACCCCGAATATGTCTGGAGCTACGAGGCGGGCTTCCGCGGGGAAACCGCCGACCGCAAATTCGGGTTCGCCGGTGCCGTCTTCTATTATGATTACAGCAATCTGCAGGTCGGTTTCGTCAACGCCAACAGCATCGTCGAGACGATCAACGCGGCGTCGGCGCGCAACTACGGGGTCGAGCTCGAAGCCAACTTCCGTCCCGGAGAGAACACCACGATCCGGGTCTACGGCACCTATCTCAACGCGAAATACAAGGAATTCTGCAACGGCTATTATGGGGCGGGCAGTCCCGGCAGGCCGCAGTATCCGGCTTGTCCGACCGACCCGGCCCTCGTCGATCTGTCGGGCAACCGCTTGTCCAACGCGCCCAAATTTACGGTCGCGGCCTTTGCCGACCAGCGTTTCCGGCTCGGTAGCGCCGGCTTCCTCGACCTCTCCGCCGACGTCAATCTGCAGGACGAGGTCTTCTTCACCGAATTCAACAACCGCGACGCGCGGCAGCAGGCGTTCGCGCTGGTCAATGCGAGCATTACCTACCGGTCTCCCGACGAACGCTGGTCGCTCGCGCTGTGGGGCAAGAATCTGACCGACAAATATGCGCTAGCCAACACGATCATCTCCGCGCCGCTGTACAGCTTTGTGTCGGTGGGGTCGCTGCGGCCGCCGCGGACCTACGGCGTGACACTCGGGGTCGATTTCTGATTGGAGTATTGCGGCATGGAGGCAGCGTTCAGTATCGGCCGCTACCGTGTCTTCCGTCTCGAGGAGTGGCAGGGCGGCTTCAGTCCGCCCGAGGCACTCTTCGCGGAATATGAGGACGCTGCCTTCGCCGCCCAGGCGGCGGGTTTCGAGCCCGCCTTCTTTCGTAACGGGATGATCTATGGCTATCTGCAAAGCTGGCTCATCGATACCGGAACCGAGCGGATCGTCGTCGATACCGGTGCGGGCAACGCCAAGGATCGTCCCGGCATTCCGATCTTCGGCAATCTCGCGACGCCATTTCTCGCGGAGCTGGAGGCGGCAGGGTTCGCAGCAGGCGATATCGACACGGTCTTCTGCACGCATCTTCACATCGACCATGTCGGGTGGAACACCGAATGGCGCGAGGACAGCTGGCTGCCGACCTTCCCGAACGCACGCTACCATTTCCCGCGTGCGGACGAAGCGGCCTGGAATCCCGAAAAGCCACTTTATGCGACCCTCGCCGGTGCCGGAGTCAACGCCAATGTCTTCGAGGACAGCGTCCTGCCGATCATCAATGCAGGCCTCGCTGAACTGATCGACGATGGCGCCGAGATCGCCCCCGGGATGCGCGCCTGGACCTTTCCGGGGCACACGCCCGGTCACATGGTCCTCGAAGTCGAGGATCAGGGTCAGGTTGCACTCTTCACCGGCGACATATTGCATCACCCGATGCAGGTGCTGCGCCCCGATTGGAACAGTGTCTATTGCGAGGACAGGGCGCAGGCGGCTGCGAGCCGGCGGCATCTGCTCGAGCGCGCGAGCGCCAGGGGAGCGCGCATCGTCCCCGCGCATTTCGGGGCCCCTCATTCGTTGTTCGTGGAGCGCGCCGATGACGGGACATACCGGCCGCGTTTTGCATAGCATTGATCGAGGCACTGCGATGACCGAGCTTCCCCTGCCGCCCTTTTCGCCCGGCGATGCGTCGCTCAAGGCCGATCCTTACGAAACCTTTGCCCGGCTTCGCGAGCAGGATCCGATCCACCGGTCCGCGCATGGCTATTGGGTGGTCAGCCGCTACGACGATATACGCTCGGTCCTGATGAACCGCGAGGCGTTCGGGCAGGGCGATTTTGTCGAGAATATTCGCCTTTTCTATGGCCCGGATTTCGATGTGATGGGACAGCGAGGCTATAAATGGCTGTCCGAGGTGTTTCTGATGCAAGACCCGCCGCATCATACTCGCGTGCGCGGACTGGTGACGGGGGCCCTGACCGCACGGCGCGTTCGCGCCATGGAGCCGCGTATTCGTGAGATCACCGATCGCTTGATCAACGATTTCGCCGCCGACCGTGAAGGCGATCTGATCGCGCGCTTCGCTTATGAACTTCCGGTCCGCGTCATGTGCGACATGCTCGGCATCGATCCCGAAGATGCCCGTCTCAAAACGGTAATCGATGCCATTGCGCAAAGCTTCATCGTCTTTGAAGCGCGCGCGCTGACCGACGCGGAACTGGCAACCGCGAATAGCCAGATCGCCGTGTTGCAGCAATTTTTCGAGACGCTGTTCGACGAACGAAAGGCGGCGCCCCGGGACGATCTCGCCACCGCGCTGGTCCAGGCCGGAGGCGCCGAGGATGCGCTTTCGCACGATGAACTGGTCACCGTCGCCATCGGCTTATTCGGGGCTGGCTTTGAGACGACCGCCCACATGATCGGCAACGGCCTGCTCTGCTTCAGCCGCTTTCCCGATCAGTGGCGGCGTCTTGTCGGCGAACCGGAAACCCTTGCTGCAGGCGTGGTCGATGAAGCGCTGCGCTACGAAAGCTCGCTCATTGCAACCTATCGCACCGCGCTGCGAGCAACCGAAGTCCGCGGACAACCGATCGCGCAGGGCGAGAAGGTTCTCACCCTCATTGGTGCCGGAAACCGTGATCCGCGGCTGTTCGACGATCCCGACCGCTTCGATATCGGTCGCGGCAATGCGGCTCGGCACCTCAGCTTTGGCGGCGGCATTCATTTTTGCGTCGGCGCCGAATTGGCCCGGCTCGAAGGCCGGATCGCCTTCGAAAGGCTGGCGACGCGCTTGCCGGGGCTGACCGTCGATGTCGACGCACCGGCATGGCGCGAGGGATTTCTGTTCCGCGGCATGAGCGCGCTTCGCGCGCAGTGGTGACGCGTCAGGGCGTGACGATGATCTTTCCGATCCGTGTATCCGAGGCGAGAGCGCGTAGCGCCGCAGGGGCGTAGGACAGCGCGAAGCTCTGATCGATGACAGGCCGGATCCGGCCGCGCTCGGCAAGGCGGAAGATGATGGCAAGAATCGTCCGCACCCGCGCCGGATCGCTTTCGCCAAGATAACGCGCATCCACGCCCGCCAACTCCCCCGACTTGAGCAAAGGCAGATTGGCAGGAAGCCGCGGGATTTCGTCACCCGACGCGAAGCCGACGACCAGGTGCCGACCATGTTTGGCGAGCGAGCGGAAACAGGGCTCGAACAGCGCGCCGCCGACCGGATCGAACACGCGGTCGATCCCGCCAGAATAGCGGGTCTTGAGGTCGGCGCGCCATTCGGGATTGCGATAGTCGAGCACCAACTCGGCGCCGAGGCCCGCCACATGGCGTATCTTGGCGTCTCCCGAGGCCAGGGCGGCGACGCGGCCGCCGCTGGCATAGGCGAGCTGGACCGCCGCCGATCCCACCCCGCCCGATGCTCCGGTAACGAGCAGCGACTGGCCTGCTTCATAATGGCCGCGATCGAACAGCCCGTAATAGGCCGTCAGGAAGTCGAGGATCAACGCCGAAGCGCCTGCAGCATCAAGGGCATCGGGCACTGCCACGCTGCTTTCGGCGCTGACGATCGCCTGTTCGGCGAGCCCGCCGCCGAATTGCCAGCTCGCGATGCGCTGGCCTTCCGTAAAGCCCTCGACACCATCCCCCACCGCCTCGATGCGCCCGACAATCTCGCCTCCCGGAATGAAGGGCAAAGGCGGCTGCACCTGGTAAAGGCCGCGCATCACGAGTGCATCGACGAAACCGAGCGCGGTCGCTTCGACATGGACGCGCATTTGACCGGGACCCGGCGGGACGCTGGCCCGCTCCTCGATCGTGAAATCCTCGATCGCGCCGAGGCGGCGGCCTTGAAAGACTTTCATCGGTTTCGGCCTCGTCGCCGCCTAACCGGCTTCGGCGCGGGCATTGAGTCCCTCGCTGTCCTGCCGCCCGAAAGCCAGGTCGTCCGCATTGGGCGAGCGTGTCATGCGCCAGAAGGCATCGTTACGCCACGGCGTGATTGCAATCACGCGGCCCTTCGCGTTTCGGTACCAATTCTCGGTCCCAGGATGCGTCCACACAAGCTTCTCATGCGCTTCGTCGATCTGCCGCCGATAGTCCTGGTAAACCTCATCCTTCACCTCGACCGTGTCGGCCCCGCGGGCGGCGCTTGCAAGAACGACTTCGCCCGCAAAATGCATCTGGTTTTCGATGTTGCGGATCATGCTGCCGCCATGGCCCGAACCGACATTGGGACCGAGCAGAATGAACAGATTGGGAAAGCCCGGCACCAGTGTCCCGAGATAGGCAGCGGCGTCATCTTCGCCCCAGATGTCGCGCAGCAACGCGCCGTTCCGTCCGATCACCTCATAGGAGCCGAGAACGCGGGTGGTCTGGAATCCGGTCGCAAGAATGATGACGTCGGCTTCGACCTCGATCCCCGATGACGAGATCAATCGATTGCCTTCCACCCGCGCCAGATGTTCGGGGATCAGCCGGACATTGGGTTTGAGGAGCGTGCGATACCAGCCGTTGTCGAGCAGCATCCGCTTCGCGAAGGGCGGATAGTCGGGAAGCACATCCGCTATCAGGTCGGGCCGTTCGGCCAGCTGCTCTTCGACGTAGCGGGTGAAGTGGCGGCGGTGACCATCGTTGATCGCATTGACCGCGCGTTCGGGGTGCGGCCAGTCGGGATCGCGTCGAAGCGTGCCATGGACGCGGTCATTGAACGTCCACGACAGGCGCTGTTCGAGCCAGGCCCGATAGAGCGGCACGGCCTGCATCAGATAGCGCACGCCGTCGGGAACCGATTTGCGGAACTGCGGAAACGGCGCCGCCCATTGTTTCGACCGCGCAAAAAGGGTGAGCGAACGCACCTCGTCGGCAATCGCCGGAGCAACCTGCATGCCCGATGCGCCATTGCCGATCACCGCTACCCGCTTGCCCGAAAGATCGGCGCCTTGCGGCCAGCGGCTGGTGTGGATCACTTCGCCCTCAAAGCCGTCGAGACCTTCGATGCTCGGATATTGGGGGATGTTGAGAATGCCCACCGCGCTGAAGAGGTAGTCCGCGCGATGCGCGGCCGTGCTGCCATCGGGCTTCGAGACCACGACCTCCCACTGCTGCGCGTCGTCGATCCACCGCGCCGACTCGACCTTCGAATTGAACTGTGCGTGCGCCGCCAGCCCATATTCGCGCGCGGTTTCGAGAAGATAATTCTCGATCTCGTCGCGCAGCGGGAAATATTTTGACCAGTCGTTCGGCCGACATGAGAATGTATAGGTCAGCGAAGGCGTATCGACCCCGCATCCCGGGTAGCGATTCTCGAACCAGGTGCCGCCGAAATCCTCGTTCTTCTCGAACAGCACATAATCGATGCCCAGTCGCTGAAGCTCGATCCCGGCGCAAATGCCAGAGATTCCGCCTCCGATCACGATCGCCGACTTGGTCTTGAGCAGGGGCGGTATCGCACGCGGCATCCGCGCGTACAGCATCCCGGCGGCGACGATATCGCCATATTCCTCGGGGACATCCTCGGTCATTGCCACGCTCAGCATCCTAGCGAGATGCGCATTGTCGGGCCGCGGCAGGGCGAGCGGCGTGCCCGTCAGCCAGGCCTTGATTGCCAGCCGTGCGGCTTGGCGCACCTCGCGCTGGATGTCCTCGGGCAGCTGGCCGCTGTCGTTGTCATCGAGGCCCGGTGCGCGCGCCGGCCGATAGGGATCTTCGAGCCACTTTTCCTCGCCGGTCATCTGGTGAAGCAGCATCAGCAGGGCAGGGATGTTCGCCTGCTCCACCCCCGATTCCAAAAGCGGCCAGTCGATCCGGTCCGCAGCGATCGGGCGGTCGGTTATCGGTTGGGTCATCTGACAAATATCCTGAAAGAGGCGGAAAAAGGGCGCGTGGGTCGGTCGCGAGGCCGGTGAAGTGAGGGCGGTGCTCCGCTCGCGATGCGGAGGCCGGAAGGATCATGGCGAGAAGGATTCGCGGCGAACCCGCAGGCCAGCCGCCTCGCGATCCCAAGTGTCGTGCGTGACCCCCTCGCGCCGCAGATCGGTCTTCAACACCTTTGCCGACGGCGTCTTGGGCAGTTCGTCCAACACGCGAAAATAGCGCGGGACCATGAAATAGGGCATGGCTTCGATCAGGAATTGCGCGAGCGCGCGGCAGTCAATCGACCGGCCGGGCACCGGTGCGACAATGACCATCACCTCATCCTCGGAATATTCGCTCGGCACGGCGATAGCAGCCGCCTCGCGAACGTCGGGGTGGCGGCAGACTTCGGCCTCGACTTCGAAGGACGAGATATTCTCGCCTCGGCGCCGGATCGCGTCTTTGACCCGGTCGACAAAATAATAATAGCCATCCTCGTCACGGCGAAAGGCGTCGCCGGTGTGAAACCAGCCGTTGCGCCACGCCGCCGCGGTCGCCTCGGGGTTCGCATTATAGCCGCTGTTCATCGCCCAGGGCCGGTCGGTGCGGACGAGCATCTCGCCGATTTCCCCGATGGCGACCTCGCAATCATCGCCGTCGACGAGGCGGACCTCGACCCCCGGGCGCACCCGCCCGCAGGTGCCGACCTTCACCGGATTGGCTTCCGACACGATCGGCGAGGAAATCTCGGTCATGTTGAAGATCGTGTAGATATCGATGCCGAACCTCTGGGTGAAGGCGGGCGCATCGCCGGTCAACGGCACCATGAAGGCCTTCTTGACCCCGTGGTCGCGGTCCTGCGCGGCCGGAGGCGCCTTGAGCAGGAATGTGGCCATGACGCCGAGCAGAAAGACGACGGTGGCGCCGGTTCGCTTTGCGACTGCCCAGAATTCGTCGGTCGAAAAATTGTCGATCAGCGCGACCGAAGCGCCGCGCGCGAGCATGACGAACGGCGGCCCCATCCCGCCGATGTGAAAGATCGGCGCGACACACATATAGCGGTCGTCCTCGCCCACCATCGGCCAGCTTTCGGGTCCGGCATTCGAGAACATGTGAAGATAGGACGACAGTACGCCCTTCGAGGGACCCGTCGTGCCCGACGTGTAGATGATCGACTGGATGTCCCAGGGTTCGATCGGTCGTTCGAGCGGCAACCCGTCCGAGGGGTCGCCCCCCACATCGTCGTAACGCACCACCGGAAGAGGCGCTTGCGCCGCGGTGCCGGCTGTCGTGACGACAAGGCGTTCGAGACCGCCAAGATCGACTTCGGCGAGGCGCGGAACAAGATCGGGGTGAACCAGCAGAAGCCGCGCCGACGCGTTGGCAAGCACATGCTCGAGCAAGCCGCCCCGATAAGCGGTGTTGAAAGGCACGAAGACGGCGCCGAGGTAGTTGATCGCATAAAAGGCCAAAAGCGCGTCGGGTCCATTTGGCAGCCACACCGCCACATGATCGCCCTGCTTGACGCCGAGCGCGCGCAGGCCGGCGGCCTTGGCGCGAACGCGGGCGTGGATGTCAGCAAAGCTCCATTCGGACCCGTCCGGAAAGACGATATGCGCCTTGTCGGGCCGCTCGGCCGCCCAGCGGTCGAGCAGGTAGCGCAGCACGCATTCGTCGCGATTGGGAATGCGCGGATCCTGAAAGTCTCTCGCTCGCGCGGCGTCCGGCATAGTCATCCCCCTGTCTTCCTTGGCTATCGTCCCGGCTCCGGCCATCGTCAGGCGGCGCGCCGAAGAATTTCGAGGATGTCGGCGGCCGAGGTGACCGGCCGGGGATTGGTGCGGCCCCAGATGTCGAGAAGCGTATATTCGGCGACCTGCTGGAAGCGGCTTTCGTCTACTCCCACCTCGCTCAGCCTCCGCGGCATTCCCAGCCCCGCGATGAAGGCATCGAGCGCTGCCGAAGCGCTCGCATGCTCGCCCCCGAGCACCGCGAGCGTGCGCCCCTGACGGCTTGCATCATGCTCGGCGTTCCACGCCAGGACATAAGGCGACATCACGCAGGAGGTATATCCGTGCGGGACATCGCAGGTGCCGCCCAGAATATGGCCAATTGCGTGGCTTGCGCCCATTGGAACGCCGCCGATGATGCTGATCATCGACTGCCATGCGCCGATCTGGCATTTCAGGCGGCCTTCGAGATCGCCCGGATCCGCCTTCACGCGCGGCAGTCCCTCGACAAGCAGTCGCAGGGCGCTTTCGGCAAGACCGTCGGCAAAGTCGTTCGACTGGTAGGAGGACAAGGTCTCGACCGCATGGTCTACCGAACGGACGCCGGTCGAGAGCCAGAGCCATTCGGGCGTGTGGCGCGTGATGGCGGGATCGAGAACGACCATGATGGGCGCCATGTTGCGGTGCTCATAGCCCTGCTTGTGCTGGGTGACCTCGTCGGTGGCGCCCGACAGCGCGTTGAACTCTCCGCCGGAAAGCGTGGTCGGCACGCAGATGACCGGAATATCGGGACCGATCGTGATCGGGTTGATCACCTCGCCTGCATCGGTGACAAAGGTGCGCAGCGGTTCGAACGCCTCGACGCTTCGCACGTCATGCTTGATCAGCAGGGCGACAATCTTTGCACTGTCGGTGACCGAACCCCCGCCGACCGAGACGATCAGGTCGGCACCCGCGGCGCGTGCGGCATCGGCGGCCTTGAGGACATCGCTGCGCGGCGCGTGCGGAGCGACCCCGCTGAAGGTTGCGGCATGACGGTCGCCAAGCGCCGCCTCGATCAAGCCGATTTCGCCGGTTTGTTCGCGCAGCGTCGCCGATGCCAGCAGAAAAACCTTGTTGCACCCCATCTTGGCGGCCTGGTCGGCAATCGCCTCAGCCGTGGGGACGCCCATGGTAACCCGCTCGGTCCGGGTGAAGCGCAATTCGCTCGGGGTGATCTTAGACATGATCTCGCTCTCCTCTGATCGTCCGGTCTGCGCCGGTCTGGTGAATCAGATAGTGACAGGAGAAGCGTATACTGGCTAGTATATTTTTCAACTGATGGGAATATGGGCGGCGAGCCCGCCAGGGGAGACGGATGACAAGCCTATGATAGAAAAAGAAAATGGCTCTGCGCCGCCGGCTTCCGGTATTCGGATTCTGGAATTTTCCGGGCTTGGCCCGACGCCTTTTGGCGCCATGCTGCTCGCCGATCTGGGCGCCGACATCCTGCGCATTGAACGCTTCGGCGCCGGGCGCCCGCTTGGCGGCGATCCGCAGTTCGACTTTCTTTATCGCAACCGCCCCTCGGTGGCGGTCGACCTGAAATCGCCCGACGGACACAATCTCGTTCGCGATCTGGCGATGAAGGCAGACGTTCTTATCGAAGGGTATCGACCGGGCGCGATGGAACGGCTCGGACTCGGTCCCGAAATACTCTGCGAAGCCAATCCGCGTCTGATTTATGCGCGCATGAGCGGGTGGGGGCAGGCCGGCCCTTTGGCGTCGCGCGCAGGACATGACATCAACTATCTCGCGCTCGCCGGCGCCCTCTATCCTATCGGGCCGAGTGACGCGCCGCCGACGCCGCCGCTCAATCTGGTCGGTAACTTTGGCGGCGGCGGCACATTCCTCGCCATGGGGGTGCTCGCTGCGCTGGTCGAGCGGCAGCGCTCGGGCAAGGGCCAGATTCTCGACGTGGCGATGGTCGACGGTATTTCGGTCCTGCTGACCCAGATGGCGGGCTGGATGCAGATGGGCCTTTGGAAGCGGGAGCGCACCGGCAATCTTCTCGACGGAAGCGCCTATTTCTATCGCTGCTATGAAGCCGCCGATGGCCGGCACATGGCTGTAGGCGCGCTCGAGCGCGAGTTCCATGATGCGTTTCTGGCGGGGCTTGGTCTCGACCCCGGGGATTTTCCCGACTATCTCAACCCCGACATCTGGCCCGACCGCGCGCGCCGGATCGAGCCGATATTCCGCTCGCGTTCGCAGCGCGAATGGTGCGCAATTTTCGATCGGCTCGATGCCTGCGTCTCGCCAGTGCTGACCTTTGACGAGGCAGCCGATCATCCCGCGAATCGCGCGCGTGAAGCGCATGTTCATTCGGGCCGCTCATTGCAACCGGCACCCGCGCCGCGATTTTCGCGGTCCATCCTCCGGTCACCGGGCCCCGTGGTTTCGAGGCCCGATTTGCCCGACAGCCTGATCGACTGGGCTGTCAGCGAAAATGAAATCCGATCGCTGCAGCAAAAGTCCATCATAGAATAGCTGCGCGGATTTCAGCGGCCGCCGGAAACTTGATCTGCGCCGAGCTCCTTCTGCCGACAGGCATTCAGCGCTCAGATGAGCATTGTTGCGATCCAAATGGTCTCGGTGTCCTCCGATGACCGCTTTTGGTGGATGCGCGCAATTCGTCCGGGCTCGTTGCAGCCGATTATCCGAAGAGAGCTTCAGATCGAGAGCTTCGCGTCCCCCTCGACAATGCGCTGTTCGAGCCTGGGCCGGGCCCTTGGCTGCCACATTTGGGCGTGGTGCGAGACGCGGTAGCGAAGCGGACCGCCATCGGGGGTTGTCGCCCGCGCGATCGGGCGGACGATGCAAACGAACTCGGTTTCGATGGTGTCGGGCCCTGCGCTGACAACAGCATAGCCGTGACCGGCCATGTCGACGAATTCGAGATGGGGCGCAACGTCGGGATTGGTCAGCGCCCGGGCGGCTTCGATGTCGCCGCTCGCGGCATATTCGAGCGCCGAGCGCACCCCGCGCTTTATTGTGAGGTTGATCGTGTGTTCGGGCGGAGCGCCTTCGACCTTTCGAACATAGAGCGGGCGCAAGGCCGATTCCTTGAAGAACTCGGCAGCTTCGCCAAGACCGGGAGCGGATATCGAACCGGTGATGAAGCTGAGCCCGACCGGCGCGAATTCCGCAGGCGGCAGGGCAGGCGCTGCATAACCCGCCCAGAAGCTGTGGCGGTCGCCGGAAACGGTAACGAAGCCCGGGATCTTCTCGTCGCGAACGAGATCGTAGATTTCGGCACGTTCGGCGAAGGCTCCGCTCATATCGCCGCCGCCAAAGGTGCCATAATCCCTGCCCGGCCATCGGTCTTTCACCAGCCCCGCCGGAAGATTCTGTGGATCGGTGCGCATGTCGAGCGTGCCGTTGGTCGCGCCCCAGATCTTCCAGGTCGCAGTCGACTGGGTCAGCCGCGCCTTGAGCCACGCCTTTTGTTCCCGGCCGAGCACAGTATGGGCGGGTTCGTCCTTGCGATAATTGGGAATGCTCTTGTCGCCGATCGCAATGATCGCAGGCGGCTTGCCGCCCGCATAATCCCGCCCGCCGTCGACGATTTCCAGCCACTCTTGCGGGATCACCGGATAGTCGCCGGAGTCGAGCGCCGCCGCCTCGGGCCGATCGGTGGGGTCCGCCGCCTTGTAACTGTGCAGGTCGGTCAGGATCAGATCGACATGCTTGCCGTACCGCAGCGCGCGGTAGGCTGTCATGCTGCCGACCGCGATGCGGTTGTTGGTTTCGGTGCCGAAGCCATCGTCGTCGAAGGTGTCGATCGCCGCCTTTTCGACGACCGGCGGGCTGAACTGCTCCAGCGCGGTGCCCGATGCCTTGCGGACGCGCGAGGGGATATATTCCCACCACGCCTGGTTGGCCGCGACGCGCAGCGGCTGCGCGGGCTCGACCGTGGCGCCATATTTGATGAAGCTCTGCCAGCCCTGCCAGGAGAATTCGTGATTGTCGCCCATGCACACGAACGGAAGATAGGCCCGCGCATCCTGGATATCGGGATCGTCGATATGCGCGCGATAGACGTGGCGGTAGCCGGCGAGATTGGTCGGCACATAGAAATTGCCGACCTTGCGCGCGTCGGGAATGTGGCCGAGGTCGTAGACGGTGCGTGCATAGCGGTGCGGCGTTTCTTCGGGATATTCGACCACTTCGTAGATGAAATCGCCCAGATGGAGCACGAAGCCGAGCTTGCGGTCGGCTGCCGCGCGCTCATCCTCCCAGATCATGCGGGCGTAGGCATTCTGTGCGCCTTCATTGACGCTGTTGCAGGACACGAACGCAAAGCGAACGGGTCGCTCGTCGCTGGCGCGGGGGGCCGTGATCGTCCGCCCGATCCGGCTGCCCGCGCCGCTGTCATCGGCGAAACGGTACCAATAGACCGTCGCCGGCGCGAGTCCCCCGACCAGCGCCCGGCACGTCCAGTCGGCGGCCGCCAGCACCGGCGTGCGCGCCGCCGCGACGACGCGGCGGAAGTCCGGATCCAGCGCCACCTCGACGGTCAGTTCATGACGGTCGCCCGCGTCGAACGGCCGCCGGGTCCACAAGACGACGCTATGATCGTCCGGGTCGCCCGACGCCACACCCTGCGGATAGAGGCGGCGATCCTCCCGCCAGGCCATTCGCGAAGGCGCCGCAGCCAGTCGCGACGCCCATATGCCGCTCATCCCGATCGCAGCCGCGCCCGCCATGAATTGCCGCCGGTCCATCGCTTGTTCCCCTCCCGACCCGTGCCGATCACGTCGTGATGCAACCTCTAGCCGGGTTGGCCGGACCCGAAAGATTTAGGTCACGAGCGCCCCTGACTTTTCGACCAAGGTTGGAATGCGAGTGTCGCGTGGCTGGCAGAAGGGCAGACGGCGGCGTCCGGATGCGTATCTAAGGGGCCTAGGAGAACCCGGGTCGGGAGTTTATCCCGCGCGCGCAGCCTGGCTTTCACGATGACGGTCGCGCAATCGAAATGGGAAGAGCGGAGATCCGGGTTGGCGGCCGCGGCCCCCATGCCGAACGGATCGCTCTTGCTGACTTTCACCGAAAAGAGACCATCCTCCAGGCACGATCGGAAGACGGCTGCAATGACTCAATCCGCGTTCCATTCGAGGACATCAAGCTGGGAACAGCCTTGCGTGTGCAACGGATCTTTGAAGGCAAACTGCTTCGCCTCGTCGAGGCTGGCGGCAATCAATATATAGGCGCCGCCGGATTGGTCGGTGAAGGGGCCGGCGCATTCGAGCCGCCCTGCATCGCGCAGGCGGTCGAGATAGGCATAGTGCTCCCCAAGCACTTCTCCACGAAATTCCGGCGTTCGCCGTGAAAGGACGAGGTACTTCATCATCAGGTTCCTTTTCTTTCGGCGATGGCGGACGAAATCCAGTCTTTCATTGCTCAAATCTTTCTGCTCAGGGTCAGAACGTCAGCAAGACGGAACCGGTGGTTCGTCCGGCCTCGAGGGCAGAATGCGCCTTGGCCACGTCGGCCAGGTCAAATTGCGCTCCGATCTCCACGTGCAGTCCGGTTTCCAGTTCTTCGAACAATTCGGCCGCGGCTTTCCGATAGGAATCAAGGTCGGCCATATAAGCAAGGACGCTAGGCCGAGCCAAGGCGAGCGACCGCCGCGGGCCCAGTTCGGATATATCGATTGCCGGGAGCGACCCCGAGGCTTGGCCCGCACTGACCACCAGGCCAAAAGGTCGGACGCAATCGAGGGTTCGCAGCAAGACGTCGCCCCCGATACCGTCGAAGGCGACATCGACGCCCCGGCCGCCGGTGATATCCCGAACCTCGCGGACAAAATCGCCCTCTTTGTAAAGCACCGCATGGTCGATGCCGAAGCTCTTCGCCAGCGCCGCCTTTTCGGGCGAGCCGACGGTCCCGATGACGCTTGCTCCGAGTTTGCGCGCCCACTGGCTCAATATCAGACCAAGGCCGCCCGCGGCGGCATGAATGAGGATGATATCTCCGGGCGAGATGCGTGCGACGCGCGTCAGCAGCATGTGCGCCGTGATACCGCGCAACATGGAAGCCGCGGCGACCGTATCCGAGATATGTGACGGGAGCGGCACCGCCCGGTTTGCCGCCAGCAGGCGCGTTTCGGCATAGCCGCCCATCGGCAGACCCGCCCAAGCGACCCGGTCGCCCGGACGAAGATGGGTGACGCCATCGCCCAGCGCTTCGACCACTCCGGCCCCTTCGACACCAAGGACGGCGGGCAGGTGGGCTACGGGGTAGAGACCGGTCCGGTGATAGATATCGACATAATTTACCCCCGCCGCGGCTTGACGGAGGCGGATCTCGCCGGGACCAGGATCGCCGACATGCTGGTCATCGACGCGCAGAACAGCCGCATCCCCCACGGTGTGCATTTTCACCACTCGTGCCATCTTCTCGCTCCTTCGCTCTGGAAGCGGGCTGCTTAGGACATGAGTACGCGCACAGTAATTCCTTTAGTATGCCCAGTTATTGTGCAAAAATGCACAGATGCAGTGGGATGATCTGAAATATTTTCTGGCGCTTTTCCGGTCGGGGACGCTCTCGGCCGCGGCCCGCACTCTGGGAGCCGAACACAGCACGGTCGCGCGCCGTATTGCGTCGCTCGAAGAAAGGCTTGGCATGCGTCTGTTCGAACGGTCCGGTCGCGGATTCAGCCTCACGCCCGAAGGCGAGGCGATCGCGGATATTGCGGCGCGCGTCGAAGAGGAAACGCTCAACATCGCGCGCGTGGCGCAAGGCCGGCAGTCCGATCTGGCAGGCGTGGTGCGGATCAGCGCGCCGCCCACATTCGCCAGCCGATTTATCGCGCCCCGCCTGACGGCGCTTCGGCGCCGATATCCCGGGATCGAGCTCGAACTTGCCGGCGATAGCCGCGCCATCAGCTTGTCGCGCCGGGATGCCGATATCGCCATCCGCCTCAGTCGGCCGACGGCGGGTTCGATCGTGACGCGGCGTGTCGGAACGATGGCTTTCGGTCTTTATGGCCAGCGGGACTATCTTGCGAAAACCGCAGCCTGCGACCGCGATTTTCTCGGCTATGACGATAGCCTCGATCATGTGCTCCAACAGCAATGGCTGCGACGGCTGGAGCCGGACTTGCGCCTGGCATTTCGCAGCAACGACTTGGCCACGCTGCACGAAGCGGCGGCTGCCGGGATAGGCTTGGCGGTTCTGCCGCGTTTTCTCGGCGATCCCGACGAGCGGCTCGCGCTGGTGGCCAAACCCTCACCGCCACCGAGCCGCGAGCTTTGGCTGCTTGTTCATTCCGATCTTCGTCGGTCTCCGCGTATCCGTGCGGTCCTCGATCATCTTGTGGACATTGTCCTTGCCGGGCGCGCGCTACTCGATCCCGAGGGGGCAGCGAGCGATTAAAAAGCGATGACGGCCAGATCCGTGGGCAGTTCCCTATGCCGCGTAGCGACGCCGGATGTTGCGGGTCCGGTCCATCCGCCGGGGTTGTCGAGAATATCGAGCGACGGCGCATAGCCTTCCAGTCGGAAGCTGCGAAACGCGAAGGGCAAACCGTCTGCACCCAAGGGCGAGGCTGCATCGGCGACATGGATATGAAGGTGCGGAGCATCGGATTGCCCCGAGTTGCCGAGCGCCGCGAGCACCTCGCCCATGCGCACCCGCTCGCCTTCCTTCACTCTTATGCTGCCGGGCTTGAGATGTCCGTAAAGGACGCGCTTTCCGCCCGGCAGCCGAAGGACGATATGATTACCGGCAATCGTATCGAGGCCTATCTTGATGGAAGGCGGGGCCAGGCGTGGGTTGTCGGGCAAGCCATCAAGGATGCGCTCGACGACCGCATCGGCGACGGCGAGAACCGGTTCGCCATATCCGGCCCAACTTTCGTTCTTCGACGGATCGCCCGTAAAGGCACGGCCATGCGCATCGATCTTCACGAAGTCGATTGCATAGCGCTGCGCGATCCGGGCTTGGCCATCCACGACCGCGATCGTTCGGCGGTGGTCGGAATCGTTCGACAGCGCATTGGCCGCGAGCCAGTGGCCCGGCCCAAGGGGCGCGTTCACCACGAGCGGAGCCTCGCTGCTCACCGTCAGTGGCGGGGCTTCCAGAATAGTGCGCGATGGGTCGGGCGGCCCGCTTGATGCCGATGCCACATGGATATGGTGACCGAGACGCAACCCGGCCCCTGTCCCCTTGGGAACCGCCGTGTCGAAATAGACAACGACAAAGCCGCCAGGCCCGATCTGAAGACGATCGGCGCCCTCCTTCTGCTGTCCGGGCGTCGCAATCATTGTCGCCAAATCCTTCGCCGCAAATGCGCCGAGTGGACGGCCGCCGTTGCTGTCGAGGACGTCGATTTCCGTCAGGACGATCGTGCGCCCCGAATAGTTGGTCAATCGCATCTCGTAGAGAAGATGGTCGCGGCCGGACGCCTCGACCGGCGCGGGCGGTTTGCCGAACTCAACATCAAGGGGGACCACCGAGGGCGCCCGCTCTTGACGGGCGGCGGCAATCTCACCGCCCAACAAGGAAAGCGCTATGGTGCAGCATAGCAGCGACAAGGCGAACTTCACCCGAGCCATAGTTCCGATACTCCCACCACTTTGCTGCCAAACCGACATCTGCTCAACGCCGCGTAAATGCCGGAAGATCGCCGATCTGCCGATGGAATCGGGCGATTTCGCTGGCCTCACCGGGCGTAAGCTTCGCCCTCGTCACGGCATCGTCGATGCTCGAAAAACGCGCGCTGTCGCGCGCCTGGATCAGCCGCGATGCGAGATCGCGATTGCCTGCGAGGAGATAGGCCAGGCTGGTAGCGTCGGCCGTATTGAGGTCGACCACCAAGGGTTCGGCCATTTTCTCGTCCCACGGCGCCGCGGGAATATGGACGTCGGGGTTCGTCATCCAGAGTTCCGGAGCGAGGTGCGCATCAAGCGCGAGCTTGCCCGCCGCGACTTGATCGGTGGCTGCGGCGAAGGCCTGGCGATAGAGCGGTAAATTGCGAAGAAAGTCGGCAAGCCTTCCATGCGCACCCGAACAGGAAAGCCGGGCGGTGGCGTCGCGCAAGTCCGCGCTCGCCGTCGCGCCGCCGGTGGCCTCGAGAAAGATGCGCGTGACCTGCTTTTCATCCTCGGGATAGAGCCGGGCCCAGTCACGAACCAGATCGATCAGCGGCGCGCGGCCACGCCAGTCCGCTCGCCGAGCGAGAATCGTGAACAGCTTTTCGTAGCGAGCGAGCAAAGCCTCGCGCGTCATGCTTTCCGCGAGGAGCCGGTAGAAGATGGTCGCGGCGACGCCTTCGGACGCCATCTGCGCCTCGCCCGTTCTGACGCTGCAGGGGTCTAAAGAATAATCGGTTTGCGCGAGGCGCCATCCCTCGATCCCCGAAGCTTGCGGGTCCGATCGGGCCGATCCGAAGAGAAAGCCGCCTTGCGGGATCGCCGTCTCGCGCAGCCAGGTCTCGCGGCGGCTGAGCCAATAGTCGGCGGGCGATGGTGCCATGAACCGCGTGCGGGAGCGAAACCCCTCCGATGCCGTCAATGCCAGCGCCAGGGGCTGGAAATGTTCACCGAAACCCTCGTCGAAAGCGGTCGTCGGATCAGTGACGACAAGCACCGAATGGCCATTTCGCGACAGCGTCGGCGGGATCGGGCCAAGGAGCCGGCGCAAAAGCACATGGCCGAATTCATGCGCGAGCACCTCTTCGAACTGGCCGTCGGCGATACTGGCTTCATCGACCGTGAGATCGATGAAATAGTCGCGGCAAAGTGCGCGGCGCCCCTTGCCGTCCTCGATGAACAGATCTTTGCGGGCGAAGCCGCCGTCTTCGTCGGAAAGATAGACGATGATGCCGCCGCCGATCGAGGGGCAGTCGAACGTCTGCCGGCTTCTGGCCCGCGCCATCCGATCGAGATCGGGAAGCAGGGCAGCGACCCCGCTCGCCGTCGCTGCGAGTAGCCTGCGTTTAAACGGGCCTTCGGCGATGGGCACACCAACCGGCAGCTCCCGGCCATCGGACAGCCGCTCGGTGATGGCCTGGCCCGCCGCATCCCGTGCCGGGACGAGAAAGGTCACTCCACCGTCGAGCGCGTGCGCCGGCGCTGCAACGTAGAGTCCGAGAAAGGTCAGCGTTGAAAGAATATATTTGAACATCGCGGTTTTCGACTCGCAGGCCGTCCGAATGGCCATGCTGTATTGCTTGATTAACACAGGTGCAAGGCTTGGAATCGCGTTCGTGGCGCCAATTCGCGGTCGCTCGCGAGGCGGGAATTGATGATCTGGGCGTCGATGGCCCATCCCGAATCTCGGCCCTCGGACCAGTGGACGAGGCTGGAGAAGCAGCGCCGCCACGCCCGGCGTTGAAAGAACGTCCGCGCCGAGCAGCCGTTTTGCGGCGTTGGCGTTGCGGCTTTTCTCGCCTGAACGCGCGCCAGTTTACGGATATTCGACCGTCACCGGAATGCGGCCGCGATAGTCGCCGTCGGTGGCGCCGGCGACCTGCAGCCGTCCGCCGAAGCGGAAGACGAGGCGGCCGTCGGGGCCGAGGCGCGGCGCGGCGCCCAGGTCGGTGGCCAGCCCGGTCACCCGCGCGCTTGCGCCGCTGCCGCTCTCCAGATCGACCGACGGGGGCAGGGTGACGCGCACTTCGGCGCCGGGCTCGCCGCTGACGGTGACGACGCCGGTAACCGCAAAGCCGCCGAGGTCGCGCACGTCGCCGCGCAGGCGGCGCGCGCCGGTGAGCGGATCGATCTCGACCTCGCCGCCGCTCGCGCCGACCGCGAGGCGGCCCATGTCGAGCTGGGTGTCGACCTCGACGCGCAGCGGCATGCTCGCCTTGCGCGCCGCAATCGCGGCGTCTTTGCCGTCCTGACGGCACAATTGGCACTGGGCGGCCAAGGGGGCCGGCGGCGCGCCGACCAGCAGGAGGATAAGGAGGAGACGCATTATCACCCCTTCGCCATAGCGCGATCGTGGTTAATCGGCGGTAAAGCCGCCCACGCTACCCCTTGCGGGGGCGCGGCATCGCGCCGATATTCAGGCCATCATGCGGCGCCTTTCCCCACCCCGTGCGCCGCCGAGGAGTAGCCCATCATGACCGACAAGCAACTCGACCCGATGGCCCATCATGTGCTGCGCGAAGGCGGCACCGAGCGCGCCTTCACGGGCAAATACACCGATTTCAAGGGCGACGGCCTCTATCGCTGCGCCGGCTGCGGCACGCCGCTATTCGACAGCCGCACCAAATATGACAGCGGTTCGGGGTGGCCGAGCTACACCGCGCCCGCCAGCGACGCATCGGTCAGCGAACATCGCGACATGAGCCATGGCATGATCCGTACCGAAGTGCGCTGCGCCAAGTGCGAGGGGCATCTGGGCCATGTCTTTCCCGACGGCCCCGGGCCGACGGGGCTGCGCTATTGCATCAACAGCGCGGCGCTTGACTTCGCCGACCGCGGGCAGGATGAGGCGGGGACCGGCGAAGGCTGATCCCCGCCGGGCCGGCTGCCGCATCGCCGCGCAGCGAAAGAAGGAATCTGGATTTTGCGCCGCGAGCGACAATCGTCATCCGCCCCCAAATCATCATCGTCAGGCAAAGGCTCGGGCAAGGGCCCCGGCTCCGGGGGGCCGTCGGGCCTGCGCCTCTGGCTCCGCCGTCTGTTCCGCTGGGGCCTCGCGCTTGCGCTGGTCGGGGTCGTCGCGGTCGCGGTCGCGGTCGGCATTGCGGCGCAGCGCATCCCGAGCTTCGAGGAACTGAAGAAGTCGCCGGCCGGCCAGACGATCCGCGTCCACGCCGCCGACGGCACCGTCTTCCTGTCGCTCGGCCCCAATTACGGGCGCTGGCTGACGCTGCGCGAAACACCGCAAGTGATGCAGGATGCGATGGTCGCGGTCGAAGACCGGCGCTTTCGCTATCATCCCGGCGTCGATCCGGTCGGGATGACGCGCGCCGCGGTCTTCGCGGTCGAACATTATGGCACCGGGCGCCGGATGCAGGGCGCATCGACGATCACCCAGCAGCTGGCGCGCAATATCTTCCTGTCGAACAGCTACACTTGGTCGCGCAAGCTGCGCGAAATGATCCTGTCGCTCGCGCTCGAATGGAAATTCTCGAAGGACGAGATCCTCGAACTCTATCTGAACAAAGTCTATTTCGGCGGCGGCAGCTACGGCATCGACGCCGCGTCGCGGCGCTTTTTCGGGCATAGCGCGACCCAGATGTCGCTGTCCGAAGCGGCGGTGGTCGCGGGGCTGGTCAAGGCGCCGTCGCGCTATTCGCCGACCGCCGATGCCCAGGCCGCGCTCGGCCGGTCGGGGGTCGTCCTCGAAACCATGGTCGATGCGGGCTTCATCACCCAGGCGCAGGCCGACGGCGCCAAGCCCGCCGATGTCCAGTTGGCACAGGAAACCGGCCAGAACAGCGCGCGCTATTTCACCGACTGGGCGCTGCCCCAGCTCGACATGCTGATCGACGAAGGCACCGAGGCGCTCGACGTCTACACGACGCTCGACCTCGGCATGCAGCGCGCCGCGACCGCGGCGATCCAGGCCGACACGCCGAAGGGGGTGCAGGGCGCGCTCGTCTCGCTCGATCGCGACGGCGCCGTGCGCGCGATGGTCGGCGGCACCGATTATGTCGCCTCCAACTACAACCGCGCGACGCAGGCGATGCGCCAGCCGGGGTCGGCATGGAAATTGTTCGTCTATATGGCGGCGCTCGAAGCCGGCTATAAGGTCGACGATCAGGTGGTCGACGAACCGGTGACGATCAACGGCTGGAGCCCGAAAAACTCGTCGGGCCGCTTCGCCGGGCCGATGAGCCTGCGCACCGCCTTCGCCTATTCGGTCAACACGATCGCGGCAAAGCTGGGCAATGAAATCGGCTTTTCCTCGGTCGCCAACATGGCGCGCCGCTTCGGCATCACGACCCCGATCAACACCCACCCGTCGATGGTGCTAGGCAGCGCCGAAGTGCGGGTGATCGACATGACCGCCGCCTTCGCCGCGGTGTCGCGCAAGGGGGTGTCGGTGCAGCCCTATGGCATCACCAAGGTAACGACCGCCGACGGGCGCCTCCTTTATCAGAAGCCGGCCGAGCGCGGGCAGGTGCTCGTCGACAATTGGGTTGCCGCGGGCATTACCGACCTATTGCAGACCGCAGTCGCGACGGGGACAGGGCGCGCCGCGCAGATCGGCCGACCGGTGGCAGGCAAGACCGGCACGACGTCGAGCAACAAGGACGGCTGGTTTCTCGGCTTTTCGAGCGGCCTGACCACCGGCGTCTGGATGGGCCGCGACGATGCCAAGGCGGTCGGGGGGCTGCAGGGCGGCCGCGCGCCGGCCAATGCCTTCGCCGACTATATGCGCATCGCTGTCGCACGGCGCCCCGTCGAGCCCTTCGATACCGAGGTCAAGCTGCCCGAATGGCAGCTTGAGGGCGATGACGAGGCCTATTTCGGCGCACCTGAAGAAAATGGCGGCATGGTCGATGAAAATGGCATGCCGATCGAACTGCCCGCTGCGCCCGACACCGCCCAGGGCGACGTCCCGCCGCCGCCCGTCGATGGCCCTGTGCTCAACCAGCAATGGATCGAGGAGCAGACGGGGCGCCGGCCGCCCGCCGACAATGGCGCCGCCGCGCCAAAGGCGGTCCCGCAGCAGCTGCGTCCCCCCGCACCAGCACCGCCCAAGGCGCCGCCACCGGTGCTGAAGGCGCCGCCCGCGCGTACGCCGGCCAATGGCGAGGGCAATTAAGGATCAGGTGAAACGGTAGCGGTGCAGCCCGCGGCCTTCGCGGCGCAGCCACGCGCGCGCCGCGCCGACGTCGCCATCGTGCAGATCGTCGACCAGCGCGTGAAAGGCGGCGCTATGGTCCATATGCCGCAGATGCGCGACCTCGTGCGCGACGGTGGCGCGGCGGACATGGTCGGGCGCCATGACGAGCCGCCAGCTGTAGCGCAGGTCGCCGTCGTGGGTGCAGCTGCCCCAGCGGCTGCGCGGATCGCCGACCCCGACGCGGCCGACGGTCAGTCCTGCGCGCGCGGCAATTTCCCGGCTCTCGCGGGTCATGATGTCGAGCGCCGCGGCCTTCAGCCAGCGCTCGATGCGGCGCCCGACGGTTTCGGCGGGGCCGCCAACGCTCAGCCGGTCGCCCTCGGCGCGAACCGCGCGCGGAGCGGTCGCCGTCCATTCGATCCGGCGCTCCATGCCGAACAGTGGGAGCGCCGTGCCGGGGCCGACCTGGACCGGCGCAGCGGTCTTGCCGACCTGTTCGGCGAGCCAGTCCTGTTGCTCGCTCGCCCATTTGATCGCGCGCGCGGCGCTTGCCCGGCGCGGCAGGGTGAGCCGCAACTCGCCGCGCGCGCCATCGAAGACCAGGCGATAGCGCCGCGATTGCGCATGCGGGACCAGCCGCACCGGCCACGGCGTATCGCCGACCCAGATATGCGGCCGCTCGTCGCTGGCCCGTTCGCGGCGCATCAGACGACGCGCTCGACGAGATGGTTTTCGAGCGGCCCGGCGCGATCCTCGCTCACCGTCCAGCCGACGATCGACTCGCCCGCCCGGTGCACCGCGTCCGGATCGCCGCAGACCAGATAATGCCATGCGGGCAGCGGCTCGCCCTCGGCGCGCAGGCGGTAGGCACAGGTTTGCGGCAGCCATTCGATGTCGGCGACGCTGCGCTTGGTCAGCGTCAGGCAATCGGGGACATGGCGGCGGCGATGCTTGTAATCGCCGCAGCGCGCTGTTTTCAAGTCGAGCAGGCGGCACGCGACATTGGTCGGATAGATGCGCCCGCTGTCTTCATCCTCCAGCTTGTGGAGGCAGCATTTGCCGCAACCGTCGCACAGCGCCTCCCACTCGCCCGCGTCGAGCGAGGCGAGCGGCGCTTCCCAGAAGCGGCGCCCCGCCCCGGTCACTTCACCCACTTGCCAAGGTCGGCGGCGACCTTGTCGGGCGCGCCTTCATCGACGTCGGTCGACGGGTCATCGAGCGGCAGGAGCGCGAGCGGCTTGCCGGCCGGGTCCATCAGGAAGGCGAGCTGCGTATGCGCCATCAGATAGCGGTCGGGCGCCGATCCCTCCACCTTGTGGAAGGACACGACATATTCCTTCGCGACCGCCGCGATCTGTTCGGGGGTGCCGGTCAGCCCGATCAGGCGCGGGTGGTACCGGCTGACGAAGGCCTTGAGCACGGCGGGCGTGTCGCGCGCCGGGTCGACGGTGATGAACATCGGCTGCACCTTGGCGCCGCGCGCCGGATCGGCCTTCTCGAACGCCGCCAGCCCGCGCATCAGCTTTTGCACATCGACCGGGCAGATATCGGGGCAATAGCTGTAGCCGAAATAGACGATGCGGTAACGACCCGCGAAATCACTGTCGCGTACCGGCTTGCCATCCTGATCGATCAGGCTGAACGGCCCGCCGATCTTCGCGCCGGCGAGCGGCGGGGTCGCGTCCTGCGTCGCCGACGGAGCGTTGCACCCAGCGAGCGCCGCGCCAAAAATCAGAAGCAGGCTTGCGCGACCGGCGTTTCGGACCATATTCGGGATGTTCATCATGCGGCCAGCCTTGATGGGCTAGGCCACGAAAATCAACCTTTCTCGTCGCGCCGTGCGACGATCATCGCCAGGGGTCGCCCAATCATGTTTCGACGCGCGGAGCTTCGCCTCGCCTCCTTCCTCCTGCTGATCGCCGCCGCGCTCGGCGCCGGCACCGCGGCGCATGCGCAATTCCGCGGCGGCTACGCCTTTCTGCAGGCCGTGGAGAACCGCGACGGGACGAAGGCGACCGAGGCGCTGAAGGACGATTCGACGCTGGTCAACACGCGCCATCCAGACACCGGCGAAACCGCGCTGATCATCGTCACCAAGCGCCGCGACACGACGTGGCTGCGCTTCCTGATCGGCAAGGGCGCCGACCCCGAAATCGGCGACCGCCAGGGGGTGACGCCGCTGATGCACGCGGCGCTGCTCAACTATCCCGACGGCGCCGAGGAACTGATCGAAGCCGACAAGTCGATCGTCGACATGACCAATCGCCGCGGCGAGACGGCGTTGATACTGGCGGTGCAGGCCAAGAATGCGGCGATGGTCCGGCTGCTGATGCGCCACGGCGCCAATCCCGACAAATCGGATCATATCGCGGGCATGTCGGCGCGCGACTATGCCAAGCGCGACGACCGGACCGGCCAGATGCTGCAATTGCTCGACGCCAAGCCCGATGCCCCGCTGCGCGATCTTGGACCGATCTTCGGACCCAAATAATAGCGCAATGTGATTTCTCTATTGGGAATCACATTATGATGTGATAATTGCGGGGCATGTCTACGCAACTTATCGATCGCATCCGCGCCATCGTCGACGACGGCAGCATGTCCCGCTCGGGGCTTGCACGCGCGGCCGGCCTCCACGCCAACAGCCTGCGCGACATGGAATCGCCGGGCTGGAACCCCACCGCCGAAACGCTGCGCAAGCTCGAGAATTGGCTCGCGCACGGCAGCGACCTGTCGCCGATGGCGACGCCGGAGGAAATCATCGCCGAGGCGCGCAACGGCCGCATGTTCATCCTTGTCGACGACGAGGATCGCGAAAATGAGGGCGATCTGGTCATCCCGGCGCAGATGGCGACCCCCGATGCGGTCAATTTCATGGCGACGCACGGCCGCGGCCTGATCTGCCTGACGCTGACGCGGTCGCGGGTCGAAACGCTGGGCCTCGAACTGATGAGCCGCAACAACGGCACCCGCCACGAAACCGCCTTCACCACCTCGATCGAAGCGCGCGAGGGCGTGACCACCGGCATTTCCGCCGCCGACCGTGCGCGCACGGTGTCGGTCGCGATCGACGCCGCCAAGGGGCGCGACGATATCGTCACGCCCGGGCATGTCTTTCCGCTGATCGCGCGCGACGGCGGCGTGCTGGTGCGCGCCGGCCATACCGAGGCGTCGGTCGACATCGCTCGCCTCGCCGGCCTCAATCCCTCGGGCGTGATCTGCGAGATCATGAACGACGACGGGACGATGGCCCGGCTCGACGACCTGATCCCGTTCGCGCGGCGCCACGGGCTGAAGATCGGCACGATCGCCGACCTGATCGCCTATCGCAGCCGCACCGACCGGCTGGTGGAATGTGTCGCCGACGAACCCTTCGAATCGGATTATGGCGGCGACTGGCGGCTCAAATCCTATCGCAACAAGGTCGACGGCAGCGTCAATCTGGTGCTGCAGAAGGGCGCGGTCGATCCCGATGGCGTGACGCTGGTGCGGATGCACGCCGTGTCGATCTTCGACGATATCATGGGCCGCCCGGGCCCCCGCAAGCGC
The DNA here is from genome assembly GCF_000371385.1 of Sphingopyxis sp. MC1. Lineage (NCBI taxonomy): Bacteria > Pseudomonadati > Pseudomonadota > Alphaproteobacteria > Sphingomonadales > Sphingopyxidaceae > Sphingopyxis > Sphingopyxis sp. MC1. The sequence continues at coordinate 178,328 of NZ_AOUN01000008.1, read as the reverse complement.
CGCCTGCAACGCTCGATGGAGGCGATCGGCGCCGAAGGATCGGGGGTCATCGTCATGCTCATGCGCCCGCTCCCCGGCTCGGCCGCCGCCGACGCGGCCCCGCCGCCGACCGGCGGCATGGATCTGCGCACCTACGGCATCGGCGCGCAAATCCTCGTCGACCTCGGCGTTCATGCGATGGAGCTTCTGACGCCTTCGCACAATAATCTCGTCGGGCTCGAAGGCTATGGCCTGTCGGTCGTCGGCGAACGCCCCATTCCCGGAGAGGCGGAATAGAACCGAAATCGATGATCCGGACCGGAGACGATGAGGCCGCTGCGCCCAAATATGCGCATATCGAGCGCGAGCGGCGCTGGCTCGTTGATCCGGATCGTCGTCCCTCGCTCGATGGCTTGCCGCATATTCTGATAGAAGATCTCTATATCGACGAAACCCGGTTGCGGTTGCGGCGGATGACCGATGATAATGGCACCATCACGTGCAAGCTTACCAAGAAATATGAAGCCGCTGACCCGACCGCTCGCGCGATCGTGACCGCCTATTTGACCGAGGGTGAATATTCGATTTTCGCCGGCCTGCCGGGTCGGCGGATTAGCAAGCGACGGTACGCAATCGAATGTGATGGCCGGCGCTTCAGCCTTGATCGCTTCGGCGCGGCCCTTGCTCCGCTCGAACTACTCGAAATCGAATGGCTCGACAGTGCCGGTCTCCATGCTATCGCCGCTCCCGAATGGACGCGGCGCGAGGTAAGTCACGATCCCGCCTATCAGGGTGGCGCGCTTGCGGCCCACGGGCAACCAAAGGAATAATGATGGCACATCTCTTAATCGTCGAAGCGCGTTTCTATGCTCATCTCAACGACATGCTGATCGATGGCGTGCGCAGCGCGCTCGAAGCCGAGGGGCATAGCCACGAGGTCGTGACCGTCCCCGGCGCGCTGGAAGTTCCGGCGGCGATCGCGCTTGCCGATCAGAGCGGCCGCTTTGACGGCTATGTCGCGCTTGGCGTCGTCATCCGCGGCGAAACCTATCATTTCGAAGTGGTGTCGAACGAAAGCGCGCGCGGGATCATGGCACTCACGCTCGACGGCCTTGCTATCGGTAACGGCATCCTGACCGTTGAGGACGAAGAACAGGCGCTTGCGCGCGCCGACAAGACGCGCAAGGATAAGGGCGGCGAGGCGGCGAAGGCCGCGCTCGCGATGCTGGCATTGAAGGATCAGTTCGGCGTTGCTTGATCGCACTCCTCCCGGCCGATATTCCGTCGTCGAACGCGGCGGCCGGCTGGTGGTGATCGACCGCGCGACCGGCGGAACCCCGCCGACCGCGGCACAGCGCATGGCCGAACATGACCGGCGCAGGGGCGTCGAACCCGTCCCGCCGGCACCGCGCGAAGAGACGCCGGAACCCATCAAAGCGCCAGCGACGATTGCCGGCACAGCTCCCGCTGATCGGCTGCGTGAGGCGATTGCTGCGCGCGGCGCCCAGGCCAGGGCGCGCCAGCCCTGGGGCGACACGCCCGCCGCGCCGGCGGCGCGCGAGTCCGTGCCGGCGCGAATCCCGGCGCATGTCCCCGAAGCCGCTCCGACCCCGGCATCGCGGTCCCGTCCGGCGCCGCAACCAGATCGTGGTTCGCGCAAGACGGTGGTCACGTCGAAATGGTGGGATGCAAAGGGGCCGCGGACGATCGAACTCGGCGCCAGCGGGCAATCGACCCTGAGCGGCGGCTTCGTGACGATCTTCGCGATCGGGCTCGCGATCTTCGTCTTCCTGCTGCTCATCATGCCGGTCGCGGCTTTTATCGCGGCTTTTCTGCTGTTCCAGTTCGGCGGCAAGATATTGGCGCCGATCGGCGCGGGGATCGTCGACAAGGCGATCGCGGAGCGAAATTAAAAAATCCTCCCTGCGGCGTAGCCGTGGGGAGGGGGACCACCGAAGGTGGTGGAGGGGCGATAGGTCTCAGCCCCTCCGTCAGCCCTGCGGGCTGCCACCTCCCCATCGCAACGCGACAGCGAGGATCATCAGCTCAGGCGTCAACCAGCGCCGGATAATCGATATAGCCCTCGGGCCCCGGCGAATACCAGCTCTGCGGATTGTCGGCGGCCCAGGCCGCGCCGGTGCGGATGCGTTCGACCAGATCCGGGTTGCCGATGAACGGCCGCCCGAAGCTGATCGCATCGGCAAGGCCGCTCGCCAGATCGGCTTCGGCTTTCGCCACGTCATAATCGCTGTTGAGCACCAGCGGCCCCTTGAACACCTGACGGATCGCCGGCGACTGCTTTGGCACGTCGGTCTTGCCGAAGGTACCGTCGGGGCCGGGCTCGCGCAGTTCGAGGAAAGCGATGCCCAGCGCGTCGAGCGCCGCGGCGGCGGCGGGGAACAGTATTTCGGGCGCGCTGTCGTCGACACCCTGCGTCTCGCCATTGGGCGACAGGCGCACCGCGACGCGATCCTTGCCCCACACGCCGATTAGCGCTTCGGTCACTTCGCGGAGCAGACGGATGCGGTTTTCGACCGGACCGCCATAATCATCGTCGCGCAAATTGGTGCCGTCCCGCAGGAACTGGTCGATCAGATAGCCGTTGGCGCCGTGCAGTTGCACCCCGTCGAACCCGGCGCGCTTCGCATTTTCGGCAGCCGCGACATAGTCGGCAATCACGCGCGGAATCTCGTCGAGGCGCAGCGGGCGCGCTTCTTCGAGCTCGAGCCGCCCGACCGGTGTGTGCGCGCGACCTTCGCCCTTCGTTGCCGAAGCCGACACCGGCTGCTTGCCGTCGTTGAACACCGAATGGACCAGCCGGCCCATGTGCCATAGCTGCGCGACGATGCGGCCGCCCGCGGCATGGACTGCCTCGGTGACGGGCTTCCAGCCTTCGACCTGTGCGTCGGTCCACAGCCCCGGCGCCGACGGCCAGCCGAGCCCTTCCTGCGAAATTCCCGTCGCTTCGGAGATGATCAGCCCGGCCGAGGCGCGCTGGCGATAATATTCAACCGCAAGTTCGTTGGGGACGAAGCCGGGGCCGGCACGGCCGCGCGTCAGCGGCGCCATGAGGATGCGGTTGGGCGCGTCGATCGCGCCAAGCTTGATCGGGTCGAGAAGCGATGCGGGCATAGATTCCACCTTTCACTTTACCGGCGACGGCCCGTGCTGTCGCCGCTATGGCCACCGAAGCTATGGATGCGGCGGCCGCTGCACAATGGTGGGTAGCAAAAGAAAATCTAAATGAGCAACAAGCCAATCAGCCCGCCCACCATTTCGCCGGTCGATCCGGTGGCCAAGCCGGTCGCCGCCACGGTGAACCGCTGGGCCTTTGCCGCGCTTGTCGGCGGCAATCTGGCGCTGTCGCTGACCGCGATGGTGGTGCGCTTCGCCGATACCGGCCCCGTGGCCGCGGCCTTCTGGCGGCTCGCGCTCGCGCTGCCGCTGCTCGCGCTGCTGATGCGGCGCGAAACGGGCGGGCGCCTGCCGCCGCGCGGCGCCCTGACGGTGGCGGCGGGGGCGGGGCTCTTCTTCGCGCTCGATCTTGCCGCCTGGCATCTCGGCATCCTTCAGACCAAGGTCGCCAATGCGACGCTGTTCGGCAACAGCGCCAGCCTGCTCCTCGTGCTGTGGGGGATTGCGGTCGCGCGCACGCTGCCGCGCGGGTGGCAGGCGGTGGCGGTGCTGCTCGCCTTCGCGGGGTCGGCGCTGCTGATGGGGCAAAGCTACGAGGCGTCGGCGGCCTATCTGGTCGGCGATCTGCTCAGCCTGCTCGCGGGGGCGCTCTATACGGGCTATGTGCTGATGATGCAGCGGGTGCGCGGCGACATCGGCCCTTGGTCGGCGCTCGCCATATCCTCCGCGGCGGGCATTCCGGTGCTGCTCGGCACCGCGCTGCTGTTCGGCGAAGCGATTCTGCCGCACAACTGGACGCCGCTGATCGTGCTGGCGCTGATGAGCCAGCTGGTCGGGCAGGGGCTGCTCATCTGGGCACTGCCGCGTTTCTCGCCGCTCGTCGTCGGCCTGACCTTGCTCGTCCAGCCGGTGGTTGCGGCGACCGCGGGGTGGCTGATCTTCGGCGAGACGCTCAGCGTTATGGAATTGTTCGGCGGCGCGATGGTCGCTGCGGCGCTGGTGCTGATTCGGTTGCCGAGCCGCCGCGCGGCGCCTATCTGATGGTCATGGCCCAGCATCCGTCCGCCGCAACCCTGCCCGCCGATCCGACGCTCGACGAGATTCGCGCCGCGCTGGCGCCGTTCGTCGCCGCATCAGCGGCCTTCGACGGCTTCACGACCGCCACGCTCGACGAAGCTGCCGACGCGCTCGGGGTCGACCACGACGTTGCGCGGCTCGCCTTTCCCGGCGGCGCGCGCGACATGGTCGATGCCTGGTTTGCGACGATCGATACCGCGATGGCGGAGCGCTGTCCGGCGGAGGCGCTCGCGACGATGAAGATTCGCGAACGCATCACCCGGCTCGTCGAAACGCGGATCGACCTGCTTGCCGCCAACCGCGAATCGCTGCGCCGCGCGCTGGCCTTGCTCGCGCTGCCGGGCAATGCGCCGCACGCGGCCAAGCTCGGCTGGCGCGCCGCCGACCTGATGTGGCGCCTCGCCGGCGACACCGCGACCGACTATAATCACTACAGCAAGCGCGCGATCCTGACCGGGGTTTACGGATCGACGATGGCGGTATTCCTCAACGACGAGAGCGAGGGTTTCGCCGGAACGCGTGCCTTCCTTGCGCGGCGCATCGACAATGTGATGCGCTTCGAAGCGTGGAAGCACCGCCGCGCTGCGCACCGCATCGAACGGCCCAGCCTCGCGCGCTTCGTGGGGCGGCTGCGCTACCCGGGACGCTGAGGCGGCGGCGCCGGCAAAATTGGGGCTGGCGCTTCGCTGCTGTTATTGATAATCGCTCGCAAATGATCGCGAAGCTCGATTCCTCCCCGCTTGGCATCGCGGTGCGCATCGCGCGCATCGACTGGACGTCGATGTCGCACGACGAAGGGCGCCGGCTGCGCGAATTCGGCTTGCTGGAGGGGAGCGAAGTCACCCCGCTGCATCGCGGCAGCCTGTTCTCGCGCGATCCGCTCGCGCTGACGATCGGGCGGATGAAAGTCATCATCCGCAGCAAGCAGGCCGCCGCCATAGAGGTCGAACCGGCGACGACATGACCGGCCCCGCACCCACGATCGCACTGGTCGGCAATCCGAACGCCGGCAAATCGAGCCTGTTCAACGCGCTGACCGGCGCGCGGCAGAAGATCGCCAATTATCCGGGCGTCACGGTCGAACGCAAATCGGGCCATGCGAGCTTTGCCGACGGCCGCCCGCTCGCGCTGGTCGATCTGCCGGGCAGCTACAGCCTGTCGCCCGCCAGCCCCGACGAGGCGGTGACGCGCGACGTCGTGCTCGGCCGCCAGACGGGCGAGAAGCGCCCCGACGCACTGATCGTCGTCGTCGACGCGGCGAACCTCGACAATCATCTCTGCTTCGCGCTCGAACTGATCGCGCTCGGCCTGCCGACCGTCGTCGCGCTCAACATGCTCGACCTTGCGGAGCGCGACGGGCTGACGCTCGATCCCGACCGGCTCGCCGCCGAACTCGGCGTGCCGGTGGTGCCGACGGTGGCGGTGCGCAAGCGCGGCCTGACCGAATTGCTTGCGGCGGTCGATGGCGCGATCCTCTCGCACGGCCTGTCGGCGACCGGCCAGCCGGCGCCGCCGCCCGGCGACACCGCGCTGCACCAGCGCGCCCGCGCCATCGCGCGCGCCGCGACGCTCGCCGAAACGCCGGTGCGCCGCTGGACGCAGCGCGTCGATGCGGTGGCGCTCCATCCGGTCTTCGGGCTGCTGATCCTGCTCGCGCTGATGTTCGTCATGTTCCAGGCGGTCTATGCCTGGTCCGAAGCACCGATCGCCTGGATCGAGGACGGCATCGCCGCACTGCAGGCGCTGGCGAGCGATCATATGGCCGCAGGCTTCCTGCGCGGACTGGTGGTCGAAGGACTGCTCGCCGGCGTCGGCGCGGTCGTCGTCTTCCTGCCGCAGATCCTGATTCTCTTCCTCTTCATCCTGTTGCTCGAAGCCTCGGGCTATATGACCCGCGCCGCCTTCCTGATGGACGGGATCATGGCAAAGGTCGGCTTGTCGGGACGCGGGTTCATCCCGCTGCTTTCCAGCTTCGCCTGCGCGGTTCCCGGCATCATGGCGACGCGTGCGATTCCCGATGCGAAGGACCGGCTGACGACGATCCTGATCGCGCCGCTGATGACCTGTTCGGCGCGGCTGCCCGTGTACACGCTGATCATCGGCGCCTTCATCCCGAACCGCAGCGTCGGCGGATCGCCCGTTGGCCTGCAGGGACTCGTGCTGTTCGGCCTCTATGTGTCGGGCATCGTCGGCGCGCTGGTCGTCGCCTTCGTGCTGCGGCGGTCGGTGACCAAGGGCAATGCGGCGGGCTTCATGATGGAAATGCCGCGCTATCAATGGCCGCGGCTGCGCGATGTCGGCATCGCGCTGTGGCAGCGCGCGTGGATCTTCCTGCGCCGCGCCGGCACGATCATCGCTGCGACCACCGCGATATTGTGGCTGCTGCTCAGCTATCCGCAGGCGCCAGCGGGCAGCGACGTCCGCCAGGTCGATTACAGCATCGCCGGCCGCATCGCGAGCGGGCTGGAAGTCGTGGTGAAGCCGATCGGTTTCAACCACGACATCGCGCTCGCTCTGATTCCCGCGATGGCGGCGCGTGAGGTGGCCGTCTCGGCGCTCGCAACCGCTAATGCGATCGACGCGGGCGATGACGAGGACGCCGTCGCGCAATCGCTCAGCGAGCGGCTTCAGGGCCGCTGGAGCATCGCGACCGCACTCGCCTTTCTCGCCTGGTTCGTCTTTGCCCCGCAATGTATCTCGACGATCGCGATCACCCGGCGCGAGACCAATGGATGGAGATGGCCGCTCTTCATGGTTGGCTATTTGTTCGCGCTCGCCTATGCCGCGGCAGGTATCACCTACTGGACAGCCGTTGCCTTTGGACTAGGCTGATCCTTCCAACATTCAAGCGGAGCGGAGCGGCATGGCTGGCAGCGTCAACAAAGTTATTCTGATCGGCAATCTGGGCGCCGATCCCGAAATCAAGTCGTTCCAGAACGGCGGCAAGATTGCCAATATCCGCATCGCGACCTCCGAACAGTGGAAGGACCGCATGACCGGCGAGCGCAAGGAGCGCACCGAATGGCACAATGTCGTCATCAACGGCGACGGCCTCGTCGGCGTCGTCGAGCGCTACCTTAAAAAAGGCTCGAAGGTTTATATCGAAGGGTCTTTGCGCACCCGCAAGTGGCAGGACCGTGACGGCAACGACCGCTACACGACCGAAGTCGTGATTGCGGGCATGGGCGGCACGTTGACCATGCTCGACGGTGCGCCTGGCGGCGGCGGTGGCGGCTCGCGCGGCGGCGATAGCTGGTCGCAGGGCGGCGGATCGGGCGGCGGCTGGGATCAGGGTGGCGCCGCGCCCGGCGGCGGCTCGGGCGGTGGCTGGAACCAGGGTGGCGGTGGCGGCTCGGGCGGCGGCCGTCCGCCGTTCGACGACGATCTGGACGACGACGTCCCCTTCTGAGGATTTCTGAGCCATGGCGAGTGACCTGCTGACCGCCGCGGACGTCGCGCGCGGCGTGTGCCGGCTGTTCGCGCAGCAGGGGCTCGTCGCGATCCCCGAGGTGACGCTCCCCAACGGCCGCCGTACCGACCTCACCGCGATCGACGCGAAGGGCCATATCACAATCGTCGAGATCAAGGTCAGCCGCGCCGATCTGCACGGTGACGGCAAATGGCCCGACTATTGCGACTGGTGCGACCGCTTCTATTGGGCGCTCGCGTCGGGCCTCGATCCTGCGATCCTCGAGACCGAGGGCTATCGCCCCGAAACCTCGGGCCTGATCGTCGCCGACCGCTATGGCGCCGCCGTGGTGCGCGAGGCCGCGAGCTGCAACCTCGCGCCCGCGCGGCGCAAGGCCGAACTGCTGCGGATCGGCCGGCTCGCGATGCGCCGTTCGATGATCGCCGCCGATCCCGAAATCGCGGCCGGCTGGGCCGAGCGCTGACGGCCTGTTTCAGGGGCGGTCGAGCGGCTCGGTGCGCTCATATTGGATGCACCAGGCAAACCCGGCGGCGGTAAAGCCGACCCAAAGCAGCGCACCGATCCACATGATGCCGTGCCAATAGGCGGGCAGCGCGATGAACAGCAGCGCCGCCGCGGCCGATGCGATGCCCACCCGCGCATAGCTTTTGGCCGGCCGCTGCAGACGCGTTTCGACATGCTGGATCGCCGCGGCGAGCAACACGAGCGCGAGCGCCATCGCGGGCAGGAACAGGCCGATTGCGTGATGGACGAACTGGATCGCGAACAACAGGATGGCGCAGGTCCAGATCGCGATGCGCAGCCGGACGATCGCCTTGCGGCGCGGGTCGCTCATCCGCGCGTCTGCATCCGCGCCAGATAACGCGCGAGGACGTCGATCTCCAGATTGACCGGACGCCCCACCGCGACTTCGTTCAGCGTCGTCATCTCCTGCGTGTGCGGGATGATGTTCAGCGTGAAATGCGCGGTACCGTCCGGCTGATCGCTGACGTCGTTCACGGTCAGCGATATGCCGTCGAGCGTGATCGATCCCTTGGGCGCAATATGCGGCGCGAGCGATGCCGGTGCCTCGACGGTCAATTTGACGCTGTCGCCGACGGGATCGACCGCGACAATGCGGCCGACCGCATCGACATGGCCCGTCACGATATGTCCGCCCAGTTCATCGCCAACGCGCAGCGCGCGCTCCAGGTTCAGGCGGCGCCCTGCGTCCCACATGCCCGGTGCGGTGCGCGCCAGCGTTTCGCCGCTCGCGTCGATCGCGAACCAGCCGCCGGGACCGTTGCTGCCGTCATCGACGCCCTTGTCGACGACGGTCAGGCACGCGCCCGAACAGGCAATCGAGGCGCCCAGGTCGATCGTGTCGACGTCATAGCCGGTGCCGATGACGAGGCGCGTGTCGCCGCGATCCTCGCGGCTGCGGATGGTGCCGATGTCGGTGATGATGCCGGTAAACATGGGAGCGGTCATTCCTTCCTGATGCGCTCGTAGACGTCGATCCGGTCGCTGCCAAGCATCCGGCTGTCGGCCGGGCGCCAGCGCCCGTGCGCGCCCGCCAGATCGCCGAGGCCGATGTCGCCAAGCGCGCGGCGGCCGGCGCCGATCAGGATCGGCGCGCGATAGAGAAGCAGCCGGTCGACGCGGTCGGCGGCAAGAAAGGCGGCCGCGGCCCCGGCGCCGCCCTCGACGAGCAGCGAATCGATCGGCAGCGCATCCACAGCGTCCGGCGCCGCGAGCGCGGTCCAGCCGTCGGGGGCATCGCCGTGCGTCAGGAGCAGGCGCTGCGGGCTCCGCGACGCAAGTCCGGGCAGGCGGACGTCGAGTGTCGGCGCGTCGGCCGCGAAGGTACCGCGCCCGACCAGGATCGCGCCATGCCGCGCGCGTTCGAGATGCGCGTGCGCGCGGGCAGGGGCGCCGGTGATCCAGCGGCTCGACCCGTCGGCCATCGCGATGCAGCCGTCGAGCGAGGTCGCGAGTTTCAGCGTGACGAACGGCTGGCCGCGCGTCGCGCGTGACCACCAGGGGGCCATCGCCGCCTGCGCTTCGCCGGAAAGCAGGCCGGTCTCGACCGCTATTCCGGCCGCACGCAGCCGGGCGATGCCCTGTCCGTCGGTGCGCGGATCGGGATCCTGCGCGGCGACAACGACGCGTGCGACGCCCGCGGCGATCAGCAGATCGGCGCAGCACGGGCCGCGGGTGCTCGCATGGGCGCAGGGTTCCAGACTGACATAGGCGGTTGCGCCGTGCGCGGCGTCGCCCGCCGCCGCCAGTGCCATCGCTTCGGCGTGCGGCCGGCCCCCCGCCTGCGTCCAGCCGCGCGCGACGACGCGGCCGTCCTTGACGATCAGGCAGCCGACATTGGGGTTGGGGGCGGCCTCGGGGCGCCCGCGCTGCGACAGCGCGATCGCCGCGGCCATCCAGTCGGCGTCGGCGCGCACCGGGGTCAGGGCTTGGTCGCGGGTGCCGCCGCGCCGCGCGCTGCCCGCTCGGCGAGCGTCGAGCGCTTCGGCGGCTCGGGCTTCTTTTCGATGGCGTCGGCTTCCTTGCCCAGCGTCTCGCGCGTCACCTTCTCGGCTTCGCTGGCGTCATACTCGACCCCCATCATGTCGGCGAGCCGCTGGAATTCGGCGCGGCGCTTGGCGTTGGCGCGCGTCGTTTCCTTGGCGCGCGCCACCCAGTCGGCGCGTATCTCCGCTTCGCTGCGGTCGGCCTTCCAGTTTTCGAAATAGATGATCTGCGGCTTGGGCCTTTCATAGGGCACAAGATATTTGGAAAAGCCGTAGAAGATCAGCAGCGGCAGCACGATCGCGAGGCCCCACACCGTCCAGCGGTGCGGGCGCGGTTCGCGGATATAGGCCCAGAAATCCGACAGGCCGCCGCCGACATCCCAATTTTTGAGCATAGACATGGCGCCAATCTAGGCGATGTCGCGCCCATTTGCGAGGGGGGTGCGTGCGGGAGTGGGATTGCATGCTTTGCATGCTATCGATGCCAATGATTGCAATTTTTGCAATGCCGGATGCTTATTTCGCAGTTGCACAATCAATTGTGCAGTGCAATATCACACTTGCCTTTTAGGCATCCTCTCCCAAAAACTTTCAAGGGTCGCCCTCGGGCGGCCCTTTTTTTCGACCTTTTTGGTGGAGAAACGCGAATCGGCGGCGTTCGCCGCGAATCGCCCGGCCTAATCCTGCACCGGCAGACGCGTTTCGAATCGCCGGACTTCGGCGATAAAGCTGCCCGGAAGCGCGGTCGGCTTGCCCGTGTCGAGGTCGAGATGGGCGTAGCTGATCTCGATATCGGTCAGCCGTTCGGCGCCGCGAAATATCGCACAGTGCAGCGTGAAACTCGTCCGCCCGAAGTGGCTGACGCGCGCCGCGATGGTGATCAACTCGTCGAGCCGGGCCGGCGCGTGATAGTCGATTTCGCTATGCACTTCGCGGATATCTGTACCATATTGGTGAAAATAGGGGCCCGGTTGTCCCTCGCCCAGCGCGCGAAAATATTCGGTCACGCCGATGTCGGCGTAGATCAGATAATTGCCGCTGAAGACGATATTCTGGCCGTCGATCTCGTTGAAGCGGACGCGCACATCCTGCTGGACGCGAAAATCGTCGCGCGGGACAGCCCAGTTGGCCTGATCCATGCCGCGTCCCTCAGGCCGCGAGCGCGGCGACGCCGCGATCGATCGGCGCGCAGGCGGCGGCCAGCCATTCGCGGTCGGCCGCGACCATCCCGGGCGACAGCTTCTCCACCACCTCGGCATGATAAGTGTCGAGCCAGCCGGCTTCGGCGGGCGACAGCATCGCCCCGACGATCAGGTTGCGCGCGATCGGCGCGAAGGTGATCGTTTCAAAGCCCAGCATATCCTCCTCGGCCCCCTCGATGCGGACGGGTTCGACCACCACCAGATTCTCGATGCGGATGCCGAAATGGCCGGCCTTGTAATAGCCGGGCTCGTTCGACAGGATCATGCCCGCGTGTAGCGGCTCCTCGGTTCCCGCCTGGCCGCCGGCGGGCTTGGCGATGCGCTGCGGCCCTTCGTGAACCGCCAGATAGGCGCCGACGCCGTGGCCGGTGCCATGCGCGTAATCGACCCCGTCGGCCCACAGATATTGCCGCGCGAGAATGTCGAGCTGGCTGCCGCGCGTTCCCTTGGGAAAGCGCGCGGTTGCGAGCGCGATATGCCCTTTCAGCACCTGCGTGAAGCGGCGGCGCATTTCGGCGCTGGGTTCGCCGATCGCGATGGTGCGCGTGATGTCGGTCGTGCCGTCGGCATATTGCCCGCCCGAATCGACGAGATAGAGCGTGCCCGTCTCGATCGCGCGATTGGTCGTTTCATCGACCTTGTAATGCGGCAGCGCGCCGTTGGGACCGGCGGCCGAGATGGTATCGAAGGACAGATCCTTCAAAACGCCGCTTTCGTCGCGAAAGGCCCGCAATTTCGCCGCCGCGCCGAGTTCGTCGAGCCCGCCCTGCGGCGCGACCTCTTCCATCCATTTGAGGAAGCGCGCGACCGCGACGCCGTCGCGGACGTGCGCGGCGCGGGTGCCGGCAAGCTCGGCGCTGTTCTTGATCGCCTTGGGCAGCACCGCCGGGTCGCGGTGGCGCGCGATCTTTGCGCCCGCACCTTCGAGCGCGGTAAAGATCCCCGCGACCGCGCGGTCGGGATCGACCGCGACACGCTTGCCCGCCAGCGCCGCGAGCGCAGGCTCGAAGGCGGTGCGGTCGTGGATGCGCACGCTGTTGCCGAGATGCGCGCGCACTGCGTCGGTGATCTTTTCGGGCGCAACGAACAGGTCGGCGGTGGCGTCGTCATGGAGCAGAGCAAAGGCAAGCCCGACGGGCGTGTGGCTGACGTCTTCACCGCGGATGTTGAAGGTCCAGGCGATCGAATCGAGCGCGGTCATCACCGTGGTGTCGAGCCCCTGCGCCTTCAGCCAGTCGGCGATCACGCCGCGCTTGTCGGCCGCCGACTGCCCCGCCTGCTCGGTATCATAGACCGCGATCGGCGCGGCGCTCGGCGCGGGCTGGTCGTCCCACACCGCGTCGATGGGGTTGGTGTCGACCGCAATCAGGCTGGCGCCCTTCGCGGTCAGCGCCGCCGCCAGGCCGCGCGCCCAGTCGATGCCGTGCAGCCACGGATCATAGCCGATCTTCTGCCCGGCGCTGACATTGGCGCCCAGCCATTCGGCGACGCTCGACTGCGGCACCCCGATATAGTCGTAAAGCGATCCGTCGACCTGGTCGCGCACCTGCACCGTATAGCGGCCGTCGACGAACACCGCCGCCTTCGCCGGCAGCACCGCGGCGGTTCCGGCCGATCCGCCGAAGCCGGTCAGCCACGCCATGCGCTGCGCATAGGCGCCGACATATTCGCTCATATGCTCGTCGCTGATCGGCACGACAAAGCCGTCGAGGCCGCGGCGCGCGAGTTCGGCGCGCAGGCGGGCGAGGCGATCTGCATGGTCGGGGGTGGACATGCGCTGTTCCTTGTTCCTACATCGCAGCCAATTCCTGCCCGATCGGGGCGATGCTGCGGGGGTTTTCTTGATGCGCGCTATTTGGATGTTTCTGGCCGCAATTACCACCCCGCTTGTCGCGCCCGGCAGCGCATTCGCCGAAGAGAAAGAGACGATATTGACCACCAGCCCCGCCGCTCCGGTCGCCGACAAACGGCCGCACCAAATCACGCTGCACGGCAAGACGCTGTCCGATCCCTATTTCTGGCTCCGCGACCAGAGCTATCCGGTGATCGATGACGCGGACATCCTCGATTATGTGAAGGCCGAAAACGCCTATTTCGATGCGGCGATGAAACCGCACGCCCAGCTGGTCGAGACGTTGTTCCAGGAGATGAAGGGGCGGATCAAGGAAGCCGATTCGTCGGTGCCCCAGAAGGACGGCGACTGGCTCTATTGGGTCGAATATGAAGAGGGCGCCGAATATAAGAAATGGTACCGCAAGCCCGCGTCCGGCGCGGGCGAGACCCAGCTGATCCTCGACGAGGTCGCGATGGCGGAGGGCAAGGAATATTTCCGCCTCGCCGAACTGTCGATCAGCCCCGACGGCAGGCTGATGGCCTATTCGTTCGACGACAATGGCTCCGAACGCTTCGAGGCGCGCGTGCGCAATCTGGAAACGGGCGAACAACTGCCCGACGTTATCCCCGGAACGCTGTCCTCGCTCGTCTGGACGTCGGGGAATGACGCGATCCTCTATGGCCTCGCGAACGAGAATTGGCGCACCGACAATGTCCGGCTGCACAAGCTCGGCACCCCCGTCGCCGACGACAAGCTGCTCTACAAGGAGCCCGACATCGGCTTCGGGGTCGGGATCGGCAAGACCGCCGCCGACAATTATATCGTGATCGCGACGGGCGATAACGAGACGAGCGAGGTCTATCTTCTCCCCGCCGACAATCCGGAGGCGCCGATGCAGCTCGTCTCGGCGCGCCAGAAGGGCCGCGAGTACAGCGTCGATGAGCGCGACGGCACGCTCTATATCCACACCAATGACGAGCATCCCAACTTCCGCATCGCCACCGCGAGCGTGAAGGATCCGGGCAAGTGGACCACGCTGATCCCCGGATCGGACCATAGCTACATCACCGGCCTGTCGATATTTCGCGACTATTTCGTCATCGAAGCGCGCGAGGACGGGCTCGATCAGGTCGATATCCGCCGCTATGACGCGCCGCTGACCCCCGGCCGGATCAAATTTCCCGAGGCGACTTATGTCGCGGGCCTCGGCGACAATCCCGAATATCATCAGGACAAGCTGCGGCTCGATTATGAATCGATGGTCACCCCCGACACGGTCTATGATTATGATCTGGCGAGCGGAACGCTCGAAACGCTGAAGGTGCAGGAAATCCCTTCGGGTTACGATGCCACGCAATATGTAACCGAAAGGGTTAATCTTCCGAGCCGCGATGGCAAGACGCTGATCCCCGCCTCGCTCGTCTACAAAATGGGCACCAAGCTCGACGGCAGCGCGCCGATGCATCTCTATGCCTATGGTTCGTACGGCTATCGCGTCCCGCCGGGCTTTTCGACCACGCGGCTCAGCCTCGTCGATCGCGGCATGATCTATGCGATCGCGCATGTCCGCGGCGGCGACGACCTCGGCCGCGGCTGGTATCTTGCGGGCAAGACGACCGAGCGCAAGAACACGTTCAACGACTTCATCGACGTCGCGCGCGGGTTGATCGCGAAGAAATACACCAGCGCCGGCAAGATTTCGGTCGAGGGCCGCTCGGCGGGCGGGCAGGTGATGGGCGTGATTTATAACGAGGCGCCCGAGCTGTGGGGCGCGGTGCTCGCGGGCGTGCCCTTCGTCGACGTCATCAACACGATGGTCGACGAAACGCTGCCGCTGACCCCCGGCGAATGGCCCGAATGGGGCAACCCGATCACCGACAAGGCCGCGTTCGACTATATGTTGAGCTACAGCCCCTACGACAATGTCACCGCAAAGGCCTATCCGCCGATGCTGGTGTCGGCGGGGCTGAACGACCCGCGCGTGACCTATTGGGAACCCGCCAAATGGGTCGCCAAGCTCCGCGCGACGCGGACGAACGACGCGACGCTGCTGCTGCGCACCAACATGGGCGCGGGCCACGGCGGCAAATCGGGCCGCTGGGGCGCGCTCCACGAAGATGCCGAGGAATATGCCTTCGTGCTGACGCAGTTGGGGGTGGAGAAGTAGGAACCCCTATTCGTCATCCCCGCGAAGGCGGGGATCCAGCTCGCGCCGTTGAAAGCTGGATCCCCGCCTTCGCGGGGATGACGAATGGTTATGCCAGATAGCCCCGCGCGACCAGCTCGCGCTCCAGCGTTGCCGCATCGACGAACTGGTGCCCTGCAATCCCCACCGATTCGGCGCCCGCGATATTGTGCTCAACGTCGTCGATGAAGAGCGCGCCATCGGGATCGATGCCGAATCGCTCGATCGCGAGGGCGTAGATGGCGGGGTCGGGCTTCATCAGCTTCTCGGTACCCGAGACGACAATATCGCGGAAGCGGTCGAACACCGGCTGGGTCGGGCGGAAGCCTTCCCAGAATTCATGCCCGAAATTGGTGATCGCAAACAGCGGCACCCCCGCCGCGTCGAGCCGCTCGACCAGTTCGAGGCTGCCGGGCATCGGCCCCGGAATCGTCTCGTTGAAGCGCGCCGCATAGGCGTCGATCAGGGGCGCATGCGCCGGATATTCGGCCTTCAGCTCGGGCAGCATGTCGGCGAGCGGCCGCCCCGCGTCGTGCTGGAAATGCCACTGCGGCGTGACGACGTTGGTCACGAACCATTCGAGCTCGCCCGCATCGTCGATCAGCTTGGCGAACAGATAGCGCAGGTCCCAGTCGAACAGGACGCGGCCGACATCGAAAATGACGCTCTGGCGAATCATGGCTGCTCCGGACACGCGAAAGCGCCGCCGGAAGCATCCGACGGCGTTACGCTTACTCGCAAATGCGCGGGGACACGCGGTCCCGGCAAGGCGTTTAGCCTTGGCGCGCCTTGAAGCGGCGGTTGGTCTTGTTGATCACATAGGTGCGGCCACGACGACGGATAACGCGGTTATCCCGGTGGCGGTCCTTCAGCGACTTCAGGCTGTTGCGAATCTTCATTGGTCTGTTCCGTAAATCTTGGCGTTGTTACGCGAAGCGGCGCAACTATGGGGAAGCGGGTGAAAAGTCAACCGGGTCCCACCCTTATTTCGTCATTCCGGACTTGATCCGGAATCCATTGCCGCGCCGAGGTCGTGGACCCCGGATCAAGTCTGTCCTGAGCTTGTCGAAGGGTCCGGGGTGACGACAGTTTTATCCCGCCAGCGCCTTCTGCCGTCGCCTTTGCACCGACGAGCCATAGCCCATTGCCTCGCGATATTTGACCACGGTGCGCCGCGCGATGTCGTGGCCTTCGGCCGACAGCTTCTGCGCGATCGTCTCGTCGGACAGGATCGCCTTGGGATCTTCGGCCTCGATCATCGCCTTGATCCGGCTCTTTACCGCTTCGGCCGACACCGCGCCGTCGCCCTCTGTCGCCGAAATCCCCGACGAGAAGAAATATTTGAGTTCGAACAGGCCGCGCGCGCACGACAGATATTTGTTGCTGGTGACGCGGCTGACGGTCGATTCGTGCATCCCGATCGCCTCAGCCACCTGCCGCAGCGTCAGCGGGCGCATATGCGCGACGCCGTGGAGGAAAAAGCCCTCTTGCTGCTTCACGATCTCGCTCGCGACCTTGACGATCGTGCGCTGGCGCTGGTCGAGCGCGCGCACCAGCCAGTTGGCCCCCGCGAGCTGTTCGGACAGCCACGCCTTGCTCTTGGCCGCGGCGTCCTTTGCCAGTTCGGTGTAATAGCGGCGATTGACGAGCAGCCGCGGAAGCGTGCCGCTGTTCACCTCGACCGCCCAGCCCTTCGCCGTCTGGCGGACATAAAGGTCGGGCACCACAGCCTGCGTCGCGGTGCCGCCGAAGCGCAGGCCGGGCTTGGGGTCGTAGGCGCGCAGCTCGCGGATCATGTCGGCCAGATCCTCGTCATCGACGCCGCAGATACGCTTGAGCTGCGGGAAAGCGCCCTTTGCGACGAGGTCGAGATGCGCGATCATCGTCGCCATGGCGGGATCGTAGCGGTCGGCCTCGCGCGCCTGGATCGCGATACATTCGGCGAGGTCGCGGCCGCCGACGCCTGAAGGGTCGAAGCTCTGGACGCCCGCGAGCACGGCCTCGACCAGCGCGAGCGGCACGCCGAGCCGCTGCGCCAGCTCGGCGAGATCGGCGCGCAGATAGCCCGCCTCGTCGATCAGCGCGACGATCTGTTCGGCGACCATCGCCTCGATGCCCGAGAATCGCTCGCCGACCTGGGCGAGCAGATGGTCGTAAAGCGTGCCGTCGTCGCCCGCGAAGCTGTCGAAATCGATGCCCTCGCCGTCGCCCGACAGCCCCACCGAATCGCTCGCGCTATCGTGGTGGAACCGTTCCTCGGCAAAATCGACGTCGAGATCGTCGGCGGTGCCCGCTTCGGACGACAGCGCCAGGTCGGTGTCGGCGGGCGGGCCGTCGGACGGCGGCGCTTCGTCGCCCCCCTCGTCATCGCCGGGTTCGCGGTCGCCCGGCGTCGCATCGAGCAGCGGATTGCCTTCGAGCGCCTCGGCCAGATAGGCTTCGAGTTCGAGGTTCGACAGCGCGAGCAGCTTGATCGCCTGCTGCAGCTGCGGCGTCATCACCAGCGATTGCGACTGGCGTAAATCGAGGCGTGGACCCAACGCCATCGGCGACTACCGCATCAAAGCGAAAAGCCCTCGCCAAGATACAGGCGGCGGACCTCTGGGTCGGCCACCAGCTCGGCGGGCGATCCGGCAAGCAGCACCTTGCCGTCGTAGATGATGCAGGCGCGGTCGACGAGGTCCAGCGTCTCGCGCACATTATGGTCGGTGATCAGCACGCCGATGCCGCGTGTCTTGAGGTCGGCGACAAGGTCGCGGATATCGCTGATCGAAATGGGGTCGATGCCGGCGAAGGGTTCGTCGAGCAGCATGATCGACGGGTTGGCCGCGAGCGCGCGCGCGATTTCGGCGCGCCGCCGTTCGCCGCCCGACAGCGCCATCGCCGCCGCGCTGCGCAGCCGGGTCAGGCCGAATTCGTCGAGCAGCTCGTCGAGCCGCTGCTGGCGCGCGATCTTGTCGGGTTCGGCGAGTTCGAGCACCGCGGCGATATTCTGTTCGACCGTCATGCCGCGAAAGATCGAGGTTTCCTGCGGCAGATAGCCAAGGCCCAGGATCGCGCGGCGATACATGGGCAGCGCGGTGATGTCGGCGCCGTCGAGCATGATGCGTCCGGCGTCGGGTTTGACCAGCCCCATGATCGAATAGAAGCAGGTCGTCTTGCCCGCGCCGTTGGGACCGAGCAGGCCGACGACCTCGCCCTTGGCGACCGACAGCGACACGTCCGACAGGACGGTGCGCTTGTCATAGCTTTTGGCGATCGAAATGACCGCCAGCCCGTTGCCCGCCGCCGCGTCCTGCTGGACGTGCGCGGTATGCTCGGCGACGCCGTGATCGGTGTCGGAAAGCGTGCCGGCGGTGGATTGGTCGGTCATAGGATCTTCGGTTCCGTTCTGGGTTCCTGACGCTGCCCCCAATGCGCGCGTTACCCCAGCGACGCGGCGGAGGTCAATCTGGCAAGATTTTTGCAGGGATCAATGGAGAAGCCATCAGGGCGATAAAAAGGTCGGGTGCTAAAAGGAGCGTGTGCACCCGCGAAGGCGGGTGCCCATCTCCGACCGGTTCAAACTGGCACTGGCGGGAGATGGATTCCCGCCTTCGCGGGGACACGCGCCATAATCAATGCGCCGCCTGTGGCCCGCGCACGACGCCCGACGCCGCAAGCTGATCGTCGATCGCGGCCATCAGCCGCGCAAGCGCCGCTTCGTCCTTCGCCTCGGCGCGCGCGACGAGAACGTCCTGCGTGTTCGATGCGCGCAGCAGCCACCAGCCGTCGTCGGTCAGCACGCGCGCGCCGTCGGTGCGGTCGACCGTTGCGCCCGCCGCGGTCAGCCGCGCCAGAACCTCGTCCACAATGGCGAATTTGCGCACCTCGTCGACCTGGAAGCGCAGTTCGGGCGTGTTGACCATCGCGGGCATCTCGCCGCGCAATTGGGTCACGCTCTTGCCAAGCTTCGTCGCCGCCTCGATCAGCCGGACCGCCGCGTAGGGCGCGTCGTCATAGCCATAATAATGGTCGGCGAAGAAGATATGCCCGCTCATCTCGCCCGCCAGCGGGCTGCCGGTTTCCTTCATCTTTGCCTTGATCAGGCTGTGTCCGGTCTTCCACATCAGCGGCTTGCCGCCGAGTTCGGCGACCCGGTCGAACAGCGCCTGACTGGCCTTCACGTCGGCGATCACCGTCGCCCCCGGCCGTTCCTTCAGCACTGCGGCGGCATAGATCTGCAGCAGCTGGTCGCCCCAGATCACCCGGCCTTCGCCGTCGATCGCGCCGATGCGGTCGCCATCTCCGTCGAATGCGACGCCGAAGTCGAGCTTCTTCGCGGCGACGAGCGCCTTCAGGTCGGCAAGGTTCTTTTCCTCGGTGGGATCGGGATGGTGGTTCGGAAAATGACCGTCGATATCGGTGTAGAGGAGATGATGTTCGCCGGGCAGGCGCGCGGTGAGCTTTTCGATCACCGTGCCCGCGGCGCCGTTGCCCGCATCCCAGCCGATGCGGAAGGCGCCGCCGGCGAATCCTTGGACCAGCCGGTCGACATAGGCATCGACGATATCGATGCTCTGCGCCGTGCCTTCTCCTCCCGGGTTGACGGCTTCCCAGTCGCCCGCGGCGGCCATTTCGCCGATCCGCTGGATATCGGCGCCGAAGAAGGGGCGGCCCTGAAACACCATCTTGAAGCCATTATAGTCGGGGGGGTTGTGGCTGCCGGTTATCTGTATGCCGCCGTCCACATCTTCGGTTGATGCGGCATAATAGAGCATCGGCGTCGGCCCCAGCCCGACATTGAGCGCGTCGATGCCCGCGGCATTGATCCCGGCGATCAGCGCGTCGGCGAGCATCGGCGACGACAGCCGCCCGTCGTAACCGACCGCCACCCGCTTGCCGCCGGCACGTGCGATCAGCGTCGCGAAGCTGCGCCCGATGGCATGGGCGTCCGCATCGGACAGCGTGTCGCCGACCACCCCGCGAATATCATATTCGCGCAGCATGGTTGGGTGGAATCGATGGGTCATGGATGCCTCTCGGGAGGATGGAGGGTCAGGCGACGGCGAACAGGTCGCCGTCGGGGTGGAGTCGTTCGCGCTGCGGCAGGTTGAGCCCCGCCATCGCCTCGCGCAATTCCTGTCGCGCGACGACATGGCCGATCCCCATGCCGCCGAGATGCGCCTTGTCGAGCAGGGTGAGGCCGGCCGGGAACAACTCGCGATAGATCACGCGCTCGCCCAGCCCCGGAATGACGCGAAAGCCGACGCGCCGCGACAATTGGTTCAGCGCTTCGCCAACGCGGCGCATATTGTGCGCGTCGACATGCTGCAGACGGTTGCGCAGGATGATCCAGTCGATCGTCCGCCCGTCGCTTTTCGCTCGCGCCTTGCGCGTGTCCCAGATCAGTTCGGAATAGAAGCTGGGGCGGGTGACCTGAAAGGTTTCGGGGTCGACCTGACCGATGAGGTCGAAATCGATGAAGCTGTCGTTGATCGGGGTGACAAGCGTATCGGCGGTGGTCGCAAGGTGGCGGGCGAACACATCGTCGCGGCCGGGCGTGTCGGCGACGAAATAATCGACCCCGTCGGCCAGCCGCGCAACCTGTTCGTCGAGTTCCTCGACGGTCGAGCCTTCGAACACCTCGAACTGTGGCATCGGCAGGTCGATCCCGCGGCGCTTGGCGGTGTTGGTGCGGTTTTCGAGATAGCGGTGGAAGGTGCGCTGGCGCGGGTCGAGGTCGATCCCCGCGACGCGCCAGCCCTGGCTCGCCAGCGCGACCGCGAAATGCACCGCGCAGGTCGATTTGCCCGTGCCGCCCTTTTCATTGGCGAAGATGATCCGGTGCGGGGGGGCTTTGGTCATGACCGTTGCGATTTTCCTGTTGGCGCGGCATGGCGGCCGCATGAAGGGCGTATTGGCGCCGCCAATATCGGAGGCAGGGCAAGCGTGCAAATCATCCGTGACATCGCCACGCTCCACCGCGCGGTCGCAGCGCTGAAGCAAGGCGGCAAGAGCGTCGCGCTGGTGCCGACGATGGGCGCGCTGCACGCCGGGCATCTGTCGCTCGTCCGCATGGGCCGCCGCGTTGCCGACCATGTCGTGGTGTCGATCTTCGTCAACCCGACCCAGTTCGGCCCGAACGAGGATTATGCCGCCTATCCGCGCGACGAGGCGCGCGACGCCGCGCTGCTGGTCGAGGAAGGCGTGGCGCTGCTCTGGGCGCCCGATGTCGCGACCATGTATCCGGGCGGCCATGCCACGCATATCGAGGTGGCCGAACTCGGCGCCGACTATTGCGGCGCGGCGCGGCCGGGGCATTTCGACGGCGTCGCGACCGTCGTCGCCAAATTGTTCAACCAGGTGCGCCCCGACGTCGCCATCTTCGGCGAAAAGGATTGGCAGCAGCTGGCGATCATCCGCCGCATGGCGCGCGACCTCGATTTCGCGCTCGATATATTGGGCGCGCCGATCGCACGCGATGGCGACGGGCTCGCGCTGTCGTCGCGCAACGCCTATCTGTCGCCCGAACAGCGCGCCGCCGCGGCGGCTTTTCCGGACGCGCTCAAGGCCGCGGTGGCGGCAATCGCGGGCGGCGCCGATGTCGCCGAAACGCTCGCCGATGCCGAGGCGGCAATCATCGCGGGCGGGTTCGACAGCGTCGATTATGTCGCGCTCGCCGACGCCGACAGCCTCGAAAGATTGACGATATTCCGCGTGCAGGCACGTCTTCTGGCGGCGGCGCGGATGGGGAAAACGCGCCTGATCGACAATTATGCGGTCGATTGATCAAGCGAAAAATTGGCGGATTTCTGTCGTTTGCGCCGCTTATCCCCAAAAAAATCACCGCGCCGTTAACGCTTTGTTGACCATAAGCCGCAAGGTTTGACCCCGAAGTCTCCATGTGGGGTGGAGACGACAGGGGGTTATCATGGCTAACAGTCTGAAGTCTGCCCAGTATCTGATCGAAAGCCGGCTGCTCGATGCGGCGCGCGGCGATGCCAATGCCTATTTCGACCTTGGCGTGGCCTTCTCGACCGGCACCGGCGGTGTCGATGTCGATCTGATCCAGGCGCATAAATGGTTCAATCTTTCGGCGCTCGGCGGCAATATCGAAGGCCAGCAGTGCCGCGCCGACGTCTCGGCCGAAATGAGCCGCGACGAGATCGCCGAGGCGCAGCGCCAGGCGCGCGCATGGCTCGACGAAACCGCCCGCCGCCCGGCGGCGCGTCGCTACGCCGCCTGATTCCTCAGCCGCTTCGCCGGAACGGCATCTGTCCTTCCAGCCATTGCATTTCGGATTCCTCGGCCGCCCGTTCGCGTTCCAGAAAGTCCGCGACCGCGCGGCGGAATCCCGGATCGGCGATGAAATGCGCCGACCAGGTCGCAACGGGGGCATAGCCGCGGGCGAGTTTATGCGCGCCCTGTGCGCCGGCCTCGACCCGCGCGAGACCGCGCGCGATCGCAAGGTCGATGGCGCGGTAATAGCATAGCTCGAAATGCAGATAGGGAATGTCGATCAGGCATCCCCAATAGCGGCCATAAAGCGTGTCGGCGCCGATCAGGTGCATCGCGCCCGCCACCGGCCGCCCGTCCTGCCACGCGATGCTCAGCAACACCTTGTCGGCCATGCGCGCACCGATCATGTCGAACGCCGCGCGCGTCAGATAGGGATGTCCCCATTTGCGCGCGCCTGTGTCCTGATAAAAGGCCCACATCGCGTCCCAATGTTCGGGGCGGATCGCGTTGCCGCTGACATCCTCGATTCGCAGACCCTGGACCGCACGCGCGCGTTCCTTGCGAAGCTGCTTGCGCTTTGCCGAGGTCAGCGTGGCGAGGAAATCGTCGAAATCGCGATAGCCGCGATTGGCGAAATGGAACTGGATGTCGCGGCGGAGCAGCCAGCCCGCCGCCTCGAACAGCGGCATCTGTTCGGGCGCAACAAAGGTCGCATGCGCCGACGACAGGTCGTTCTGCCGGACCACCGCCTCGGCCGCGCGCAGCAGCAGCGTCGCATCGTCGATCTCGGCCGCGAGCAGCCGCGGTCCGGGTACCGGGGTAAAGGGCACCGCGATCTGAAGCTTGGGATAATAGGCGCCCCCGGCGCGCTCCCACGCGTCGGCCCATATATGGTCGAAGACATATTCGCCCTGACTGTGCGTCTTCAGATAGGCGGGCGCCGCGGCGACGAGCTGGCCCGCGCCATCCTCGACCAGCAAGGGCGCGGGCTGCCATCCGGTTCCCGGCCCGACGCTCCCCGATTCTTCGAGCAGCGCCAGAAAGGCATGGCCGACGAAGGGATTGCCGCCGCCTGCCAGCGCGTCCCACGCCGCCGCCTCGACCGCGGCGACGCCGGTGCCGAGCGACAGGGTGCGGGCGGGCGGGTCTGCCTCGGCCACGATGGGCTTACGCGGGCTTCACCGCGACGATCGCGTCGACTTCGACCGCCGCGCCGAGCGGCAGGACCGACACGCCGACGGCGCTGCGCGCGTGGCGACCCGCTTCGCCGAACAGTGATTCCATCAGCTCGGAAGCGCCGTTCGCGACCTTGGGCTGCTGCGTGAAGGCGGGATCGCTGTTCACAAACACGCCCAGCTTGACGATCTTTTCGACCCGCGACCAGTCGCCGTCCAGCGCCTTGCCGATCTGGGCGACGAGCATCAGCGCACAGCGCCGCGCGGCGTCATAGCCGCTTGCCTCGTCGGTGTCGGCGCCCAGCCGTCCGGTCACGACCTGCCCGTCGCGGAAGGGAAGCTGGCCGCTGATATGCAGCAGCCCGCCGGCCTCGACGACGGGGACATAGGCGGCAACCGGCGCGGCGGGTTTGGGAAGCTCGAGGCCGAGGTCGGCGAGCTTGGCGGCAATATCCATGGTGATTCCTTCTGTCTCGATTGGGGGATTATACGGCCTGCGGCGCCGGGGCCGGAGCCTTTTCGGCAAGCCGCGCCAAAATCCAGTCCTGCGCCGCTGCCCAGTCGTCTATGCGGACATGGGCATGGCGCGCGGCGGGTATCTTGTCCGCGATCGCGGGCTCGCCGACCATGTGCAGGCGCCACACGTCGGGCGCCTCGATCGCGACCGAATGATGATGGTTCGCAAGGTCGTCGATGAACACCGCGACCGGCGGCCGGCGCTCCTCGATCAGCGCGCGCACCGGCTCGCCCTTGCCGCCGCGGCTGCCGATCACCGGTGCGTCGAAGCCAAGGGCCGCAAGCTGCGCCATGCGCGCCGCCTGATGGTCAGGGCCGACATTGGTCAGCACGACGATGTCGGCATGGCGGGCGATTTCGGCCATCGCGGAAAGTGCGCCGGGAATCGGATATTGGCGCGGCATTTCGGTGCGGAAAAAGCCGTCGAGCAGCGGCCAGACCTCGGCCGCTTCCAGCGGCGTGCCGCATTCCTTGCGCTTCAGCGCGCCGGCGAAACTCGTGTCCTCCATCCGAAAGATCACGCCATGTTCCTCGTCGACCCACTGCGCAAAGGGGACGACCATGTGCATCAGCACCTCGTCGCAATCGGTGATGACGAGCGGGCGGGTCATGGCATTGGTCCTTCCAGTCCTTCGAGGCGGCGCGCGGCAGCGGCCAAGGCTTCGGCGTCTATATCGAGTGCTTCGGCGCAGGCGACAAGGTCGGGTTCGTGCGCGGCAAGAAAGCCGAGGATCGCCGCCAGCGTCGCGCGATCGCCGAGCGAGGCGCGCAGACCTTCGGGCGACAGGCCGGTCATGCCGAGCAGCCGTTCGGCCCGCGGCTCGTCGGCCAGAATCCAGCCGAGCGCGTGCAGCGCCAGCGCCGCGTCGCCGTCATTCACGCCGAAAATCCTTCCCTGCGAAGCAATTGTGTCGCGCCGCCGATTCGCCTAAACCGGCCGCGGACGCAAGCGGGGAAAGCTTCAACATCATGGGAAAGACCGTTCTGGTCGTCGAGGATAACGAGCTTAATCTGCGCCTGTTCTGCGACCTGCTCAACGCCCATGGCTATAGCGCGCATCCGGTGCGCGACGGCCGCGATGCGCTTGCCAAGGCGCGCGAAATCGCGCCCGACCTCATCATCATGGACATCCAGCTGCCGCACGTCAGCGGGCTCGAATTGATCGGCCAGATGAAGGCCGACCTGACGCTGCGCGCAGTGCCGATCATGGCCGTCACCGCCTATGCCGGGAAGGGCGACGAGGAACAGATTCGCGCCGCGGGCGCCGAGGCCTATGTCTCGAAACCGATCTCGGTCATCAAGTTCATCGAAAGCGTCGGCGCTTTCGCCTGACCCTAATTCCGCGGCGCCTGCCGACGGTAGCTCAGCGCTTCGGCAATATGGACGCGGCCGATCGAATCGGCGCCGGCAAGATCGGCGATCGTCCGCGCGACGCGCAGCATGCGGGTATAGCCGCGCGCCGACAGCCGCATCGCCTCGGCCGCCTGCGCCAGCAATTGCCGCCCCGGTTCGTCGGGGGTCGCGACCGCTTCCAGCAACTCGCCGTCGATCTCGGCATTGGTGCGCACCTTGTGTGCGGCATAGCGGGTGGTCTGGACCGCGCGCGCCGCGGCGACGCGCGCCGCGACTTCGGCGCTGCCCTCGGCGGGCGGCGGCAACGTCAGGTCGGCGGCGCTCACCGCCTCGACCTCGACATGCAGGTCGATCCGGTCGAGCAGCGGTCCCGACAGCTTGGCCTGATAATCGGCGGCGCAGCGCGGGGCGCGGCTGCAGGCAAGCGCCGGGTCGCCGAGATGGCCGCAGCGGCACGGGTTCATCGCCGCGACAAGCTGCACGCGCGCCGGAAAGGTGACATGGGCATTGGCGCGCGCAACGCTGACCTCGCCGGTTTCGAGCGGCTGGCGCAGGCTGTCGAGCACGCCGCGCTGGAATTCGGGCAGTTCGTCGAGAAACAGCACCCCCAGATGCGCCAGGCTGACTTCGCCCGGGCGCACGCGCAGCCCGCCGCCGACCAGCGCGGGCATCGACGCCGAATGATGCGGCGCGCGGAAGGGTCGCGCGCGCACCAGCCGCCCGCTTTCGAGCCCGCCCGCGACCGAGGCGATCATCGACACTTCGAGCGCTTCGGCGGGGGTCAGGTCGGGCAGGATGCCGGGCAGGCACGCCGCCATCAGCGATTTGCCCGCACCCGGCGGCCCGCTCATCAGCAGATTGTGCCCGCCGGCGGCCGCGATTTCGAGTGCGCGCTTGGCGGTTTCCTGCCCCTTGACCTGCGCCAGGTCGGCGGTGCGCCGCGGCGGCTCGACTTCGCCGGGAACGGGCGGGGAAAGCGTCGCGGTGCCGCGAAAATGGTTGAGCAGCGCGAGCAGGTCGGTCGCCGCCAGCACCTCGACATTGCCCGCCCATGCCGCTTCGGGGCCTTGCGCCGCGGGGCAGACCAGCCCGCGATCGACGCTGCCCGCGTGCAGCGCGGCGAGCAGCACGCCGGGCGAGGCCGCGACCCGTCCGTCGAGCCCCAGCTCGCCGACGACGACATAGGCGCCCAGCGTCTCGGCATCGACGACGCCCATCGCGCCGAGCAGCGCCAGCGCGATCGGCAGGTCATAATGCGACCCCTCCTTAGGCAGATCGGCGGGCGACAGATTGACGGTGATCCGCTTGGGCGGCAGCGCGAGGCCGATCGCCGACAGCGCGGCGCGCACGCGTTCGCGGCTCTCGGCGACCGCCTTGTCGGGCAGGCCGACGACCGCGAAGGCGGGCACGCCCGGTGCGATCTGGCACTGCACCTCGACGCCCCGCGCTTCGAGCCCGAGATAGGCGACGGTAGAAACGATCGCGACCATTTTGCCCCCATAGTGGCGCAGATTGTGCCTGCTTTGTTCTGCGTTCCGTCATAAGCCAAGTGCCGGAAAGGTCGAGTCCTTTCGGCGCCATCCTGGATGCGTCCCCCGTACCTCTTTACAACATACCGACCAGTTGGTATGTAGGCATTCATGACCGCGACTCACTCATCGTCCGACCCGCTTCCGGCCCCTCGCGCACCGCGCGGCAGTGCGCGCGACAAGCTGATCGCCGCCGCGCATCAGGAGGTGCGGCGTCAGGGCTATGCCGCGACCACGGTCGACCAGATCTGCGCCGCCGCGGGCGTGACCAAGGGCGCCTTCTTCCATCATTTCGAATCGAAGGAGGCGCTGGCGGTCGCCGCGGCCGAGGCCTGGACCGAACGCGCGCGGCCAATGTTCGACATGCTGCCGCACACGAAGCTGGACGATCCGCTCGACCGGCTGCTCGGCCATATCGATTTCCGCTTTTCGCTGCTGCACGGCCCGGTCGATGGCTTCACCTGCTTCATCGGGACGATGGTGCAGGATGCCTATGCGACCAGCGAGCCGATCCGGTTGGCGTGCGAGGCGAGCATCGCCGCCTATTGCGAAGCGCTCGCCCCCGACATCGAAGCCGCGATGCAGGCCTATGGCGCGCCTGCGGGGATGAGCGCGCTCGATCTCGCGCGGCATATCCAGTCGGTGCTGCAGGGTGGCTTCGTTCTGGCCAAAACCACCAACGACCCGGCGATTGCCCGGGAAAGTGTCGCGCATCTGACGCGTTATGTCCGCATGCTGTTCGGGCGGACCTGACGAAAAATCCCCCCAGGAAGAGGAGTGCCACCCATGTCCAAGATGATCTTCGTCAACCTGCCGGTTCGCGACCTCGCGAAATCCATGGCCTTCTATGAAGCGCTCGGCTTCACCAACGAACCGCGCTTCACCGACGAGACTGCGGCGGCGATGGTCTGGTCCGACAGCATCTTCGTGATGCTGCTGACGCACGACAAGTGGCAAAGCTTCACCGATCGCCCGATCCCGCCGACCAGCGCCAGCGAGGTGTCGCTCGCGCTCGCGATGGACGACCGCGCGGCGGTCGACGCGATGATCGCCGCCGCCGCGGCGCACGGCGGCACCGCCGACATCAACCCGGTGCAGGATCATGGCTTCATGTACGGCCGCGACCTCCTCGACCCCGATGGCCATGTCTGGGGTCCCTTCTGGATGGACCCCGCCGTCGCGAACGGCGAGGCGGCGGTGCCCGAGGTCTCGCAATGAGTTTCCAGGCCTATCTCGACAATGTCGAGGCCAAGACCGGCAAGTCGGCCGAGGCGCTGCGCGCGCTCGCCGTCGAGCGCGGCCTCGCCGACGCGGGCGGGCTTGCCGCGGGGGTCAAGGCCGGCGCGGTGGGCGATTGGCTGAAGCAGGATTTCGACCTCGGCCATGGCCACGCCATGTCGATCGTCGCGTTCATCAAGGGCAAGAGGGAGTAGGGCCATGGGCGTCAAATCCGATGCGGCGATCGAAATCACCGCTTTCGACTGGGTTCCCGATTTCGCGCAGGGCTTCGTCCGCGACCTGCGTCCGCGCTGGGCGTGCGAGGAAATGGGCGTCGATTATGCCGAGCGGCTGATCAGCGCGGTCAACCGGCCGGCCGATCATTATCGCGACCAGCCGTGGGGGCAGGTGCCGGTGCTGCGCGACGGCAATGTCCGCCTGTTCGAAAGCGGCGCGATCCTGCTCCATCTCGCCGAACAGGACGCCGCGCTGCTGCCGCGCGACCCGCAAGGGCGCGCCACGGTGACGAGCTGGCTCTTCGCCGCCTACAACAGCGTCGAACCGCTGATGTTCGAACTGTCGAACATAGAGATTTTCGCCGCGGGCGAGGAATGGGCGCGACTGCGCCGTCCCGGCCTGCTTGAATTTCTTCGTACCCGGCTCGGCAAGCTTGCGGAGGCGCTGGGCGACCGGCCCTATCTCGCGGGCGACTTCAGCGTCGCCGATATCGCGATGGCAACGGTGCTGCGCGAAGGGATAGAGGCGGGCGTCGTTGCCGAACATCCGCGGCTCGAAACCTATCTCGCGCGCTGCCTCGACCGCCCCGCCTTCGGCCGTGCGCTCGCGGCGCAGCTCGCCGCCTTCACCGAGGAGCCGAGCGCCGCATGACCTGATCCCCCTGGAAAGAAAAATGGAGAGAGACGATGACCTATGTCGAAGGCTTTGTGCTGGCGGTGCCTGCCAATGCGAAGGACGCCTATCGCGAGCATGCCGCCGATGCGGTGGCGCTGTTCAAGGAATTCGGCGTTCGCCGCCATGTCGAATGCTGGGGCGATGACGTCCCCGTCGGCAAGGTCAACGACTTCCGCACCGCAGTGCAGGCAAAGCAGGGCGAGGAGATCGTCTTTTCCTGGTTCGAATATCCCGACCGCGCGGCGCGCGACGCCGCGACCGAAAAGATGATGAGCGATCCGCGTATGCAAGCGATGGGTGCGGCGATGCCCTTCGACGGCCAGCGGATGATCGTTGCGGGCTTCGCCTCGATCGTCGAGGAAGGGCTGGGCGGCCCGATGGGGTATACCGACGGCTTTGTGGTCGCGGTTCCGACCGCCAATCGCGACGCCTATCGCGCGCTCGCCGAAAAGGCCGCGGTCGTCTTTCTCGACCATGGCGCGACGCGCGTCCTCGAATGCTGGGGCAACGATGTGCCGGACGGCAAGGTCACCGACTATCGCCGCGCGGCCCACGCCGAAGCGGACGAAAATATCGTGTTCAGCTGGATCGAATGGCCCGACAAGGAAACGCGCGTCGCGGGTTGGGACAAGATCATGGCCGACGACCGTATGCGGCACGACCCGGCCGACCAGTGCTTCGACGGCAAGCGCATGATCTACGGCGGCTTCGCGCCGATCCTCGACGCCTGACCTCAGGGCCCTTCCTTCCCCAGATACGAAACGGAGAATGATGATGACGAACCCCAAGGGCAGCTTCATCTGGTACGAACTGATGACTGGCGATCCCGATGGCGCGGCGCGCTTCTATGGCGCCGTCGTCGGCTGGACGATCGCGGGCACCGCCGATCCCGCGGCGCCCGGCGGGGTCGATTACCGCATGATCGGGCGCAGCGACGGCGGCAATGCCGGCGGCATGCTGGCGCTCAATGCCGATATGCTCGCGGGCGGCGCGCGGCCGGGCTGGCTCGGCTATCTCTACACGCCCGATGTCGATGCGGCGGTCGCCGCGATCACCGCCGACGGCGGCAGCGTCCATATGCCCGCGACCGACCTGCCCGTCGGCCGCATCGCGATGGTCAGCGATCCGCAGGGCGCGCCCTTCTATATCATGAACCCCGTGCCGCCGCCGGGCATGGAGGGCATGACGAGCGACGTCTTTTCGGTGACGGAAGCGCAGCATGTCCGCTGGAACGAGCTGTCGACCGACGACCCCGACGCCGCGATCGCCTTCTACCGCCGCCACTTCGGCTGGGGGCAGGAGGGGGCGATGGATATGGGCGCGATGGGCAGCTACCGCTTCCTGCAGCTTGGCGACATCGGCATCGGCGCGGTCATGCCGCGCATGCCGCAGATGCCGGTGTCCGCCTGGACCTATTATATCGGCGTCGACGACATCGACCGCGCGCTGGCCGCCGTTGCCGCCGAGGGCGGGCAACTGCTCAGCGGCCCGCATGAAATCCCCGGGGGCGAATTTTCCGCAACCGGGCTCGACCCGCAGGGCGCCGCCTTCGGCCTCGTCGGCCCGCGCCGCTGAACCGAAAGAAGGGAGAGAGACGATGGAGAATCAAGGGCCGACCGGCGGACTGACCCCGCATATCGCGATCGCCGACAAGCGGGCAAGCGAGGCGATCGAATTCTACAAACAGGCGTTCGGTGCCGTCGAACAGGTGCGGATGCCGGCCGAGGACGGCGTGCGGCTGATGCATGCGCATCTGCTCGTCAACGGATCGTCGCTGATGATGCACGATGATTTCCCCGAATATTCGGGCCAGGCGATGGCCGCGCCGTCGGGCGTGACGCTGCACCTGCAGGTCGACGATGCCGACCGCTGGTACGACCGCGCGATCGCGGTGGGCGCGACGTCGGTGATGGCACCCGAAAATATGTTCTGGGGCGATCGCTACGCCCAGGTGAAGGACCCGTTCGGCCACCTCTGGTCGATCGGCCATCCGCTGAAGGGAGAAGGATGATGCGCAAGCCCCCCGTGACGCTGTGCCTCTGGTACGACAAGGATGCCGAAGAAGCGGCGCAATTCTACGCCGCGACCTTTCCCGACAGCGCGGTCGGACCGGTTCACCGCGCCCCCGGCGATTTTCCCGGCGGCAAGCAGGGCGATGCGCTGACGGTCGAGTTCACCGTTCTGGGTATCGCGTGCGTCGGGCTGAATGGCGGCCCGATCTTTCCGCACAGCGAGGCTTTTTCCTTTCAGGTGTCGACCGAAACGCAGGAAGAAACCGACCGCTATTGGAACGCCATCGTCGGCAACGGCGGTACCGAAAGCGCGTGCGGGTGGTGCAAGGACAAATGGGGCCTCAACTGGCAGATCACCCCGCGCGTCCTGATCGAAGCGACGACGAGCAGCGACAAGGGCGTGGCGAAGCGCGCCTTCGATGCGATGATGACGATGAAAAAGATCGACATCGCTGCGATCGAGGCCGCGGTGCGGGGTGACGCCGTTGGCGCGGCGTAGCCCCTTCCTCTTCGCCTGGGCGCTCTGCGGCACGCTCGACATCCTCTATGCTGCGGTGTGGAGCGTGCTCGCGGGCAGCGATCCCGGGCGGATGCTACGCGGCGTCGCCAAGGGCCCCTTTGGCGACGGTGCTGCCGACTGGGGCGCGGCGGGCGCGCTCGCGGGGCTCGCTACCCACTATGCGATCATGGCGGCGATGGTCGGCGTCTGGTTCGCCGCGGCGGCGCGAATCCCCGCGCTGCGCAGGCCGTGGTGGCTCAGCGGCACGCTTTACGGCGTCATCCTCTATCTGGTGATGAACGCGATCGTGCTGCCGCTGCGTTTCGGCGCACCCTTTCCGCCTGCCGATCTCGCCAAGGGCGCGATCGCATTATTTCCGCATATCGCTTTCATCGGCCTGCCGCTTGCGTGGCTGTCGATGCGGCAGGAGAACGACCGATGATCCTCTATGGCCACCCCTTTTCCTCCTATACGTGGAAGGCGCAGATCGCCTTTTACGAAAAGGAGGTCGCGCACGAATTCCGCGCGATCGAGACCGAGCCGCCCTTCACCCATTATGACGAACTGCGGGCGCATTGGCCGGTCGGGCAATTTCCGCTGATCGTCGATGACGGGCGCCCGCTGTTCGAGGCGAGCATCATCGCCGAATATCTCGATCAGCGCTCCGACGCCGGCCCGCGGCTGGTTCCCGCCGATCCGCAGGCGGCGCTTGAGGTGCGCTTTCTCGACCGGATATTCGACAATCATTTTCAGGCGCGCTTTCAGGCGGCGGTGGCCGAATATCTGCCCTTCATCACCGAAACGCCCGATCTGGCCCGCGTCGCCCGCGCGCGCGATCAGCTCGAACAAGTCTATGGCTGGCTCGAGGCGCGGCTCGGCGATGGCGACTGGGCGACGCCCTATGGTTTCACGCTGGCCGATTGCGCCGCGGCCCCGGCGCTCTTCTATGCCGACTGGGTGCATCCGATCGACCCGGCTCACGCCAAAGTGCGCGCCTACCGCGCCCGCCTGCTCGCGCGGCCGTCGGTGGCGCGCTGCGCCGAGGATGCGCGGCCCTATCGCAGCTATTTCCCGCTGGGCGCCCCCGACCGCGACTGAGCCTCCGCGTTCCGAACTGACTGGGGGCGTCCCGATATGCGGTTAACGCCGCGCTGACGGTGGTGCTTTGCCATTTGGGAACCGCGCGCGCGCGAAGGCGAGGCGATGGTTTCGCCTGCCGCCCCCGCCGCGCTTCTCCGGACGCTGCTCGTCGCGTTGTTCGCGGCGCTGCTCGCCTTCGCGCCGGCGCAGGCGCGGGCGCAGCAGCTCGTGACAATCACGACCACGGTGACGACTACCGTGACATGGGTCGATGATGACGCGCCCGATGCCGGGGATGCGGACGCCGACGAAGCCGACGCGGTCGCGGTCGACGACGACACCGCCGCCCTGCTCGACGATGCCGCGGTTGCGGGGGCGGCCGATCTGGGGGCGACGCGGCGCTACGCCCCCGGCGCCGGGCTGGCGACGCGCGGCCCGGCGAAGGCGCGCTTTGGTCCCTTTGCGGTCGTCGACGGCACGACGGCGCGAATGAGCGGCGATGTCGACGGTACGACGCCGCGCCAGTTCGCCGCGATGCTCGCGGCCTTTCCGGGCGTGAGGCGGCTCGAGATGATCGACTGCCCCGGCAGCCTCGATGAAGAGGCCAATCTGATTCTCGCCCGCGCGATTCGCCGGGCGGGTCTGGAAACCGTCGTCCCGAGCGGCGGTTCGGTGCGGTCGGGTGCGGTCGAGCTCTGGCTCGCCGGTTCCACCCGCCGCGCCGCTCCCGATGCCGAATTCGGCGTCCACAGCTGGGCCGACGAATATGGGCGTGAGGCAAAGGACTATCCCGCCAGCGATCCCGTCCATGCCGAATATATCGGCCTCTACCGCGAAATGGGCATGGACGATGCCCATGCCCGTGCCTTCTATGCGCTGACCAACGCCACCCCCTTCGATCAGGTGCGCTACCTGACCCGCGACGATATGGCGCGCTTCGTCCCGCTGAACTGAGTATCGCCGTCGCTCCATTGGGAAGGGCCGGTTGCGGCCGTATTTTGCCATATCCATCATCGTCATGCGGGACTTGATCCGGGATGACGAAAAAGGCGTTGGCGCGCCAAGCTGCCTTACCCTTGCAACACGCCTCGACGCTCCCCACATCGCCCGCCATGGCAAAGCGCGGCTTATACCAGCGATTGCGATCGAACGCGCAGGTGCGCAGCGCGCTGTTCTGCCTCGGCGGGCTGCTGATGATCGTCGCGGTGCTGATCGGCCCGCTGCCCGGCCCCGGCTTCATCATCCTGTTTCCGGTCGGACTGATGCTGGTCCTGCAGAACAGCGCCTGGGCGAAACGCCGCTATGTCCGCTTCAAGCGCCGCCATCCGCGCTATGGTGCCTGGACCGACCGCGTCATGCGCCGGGTCAGCGCCGCGCGCCGCCGCGCCCGCGCCGCGCTCGAGGCGCTCGATGCGGATTGATCGCGATCGGGCGTCGAGGGCGATTGACTTTCGCCCGACTCTCGCTTATCCGCGCCTCGATCAGCGGCCGCCCTCGCTTGGCGGCCCTTTTTCGTTGCACCGATTGAAGAGAATTTGGGGATACCGCGATGAAGCGCACCTATCAACCGAGCCGCCTCGTGCGCAAGCGCCGTCACGGCTTCCGCGCCCGCAAGGCGACCGTCGGCGGCCGCAAGGTTCTCGCCGCCCGCCGCGCACGCGGCCGCAAGAAGCTGTCGGCCTAATCGCCGACGCTTCGCCGCCAGCCCAAAAGGAGCTGGGGCTGGTGCGATCGCTTTCCAAACGCAGCGAATTTCTGGCCGCCAACCGCGGCCTTCGCTTTCCCATGCCCGGCTTTGTCCTGCTCGTGCGTCCGCGCGGCGACGGCGACGATGCGCCGGGCATCGGCTTTACCGTCAGCAAGAAGGTGGGCAACGCCGTCACCCGCAACCGGATGAAGCGCCGTTTCCGCGCGCTCGCCCGCGCGGCGATCTCCGCGCGGGGAATCGCCGGCGCCGACCATGTGATGATCGGGCGGCCGGGCGGCAACGACATCGCTTTTGCCGAGCTGGGTGAGCATCTCGATTCGGCGCTGCAGCGCGCGGCAAGGAAGCTGGCGAAATGACCGGCTGTCCTACATTGTTCCGATGGCATAGCGTCCAGACATGACCCCATCCGTTTCACGCCGCAAACCGCGAATCGCGAATGAAGTTGCGCAGTTTTCTGCGGATATGCGCTCCGTGCCCCTTCCCGACCCGGGTCATGGCGCCGCAATTGGTGCAAGCGCGTGTGAAGTTGCGCATTTTTCCGGGCGTTTTCCATGATTGCCCGCTTGCTCATCCTGATCGCCCGTGCCTGGCAATTGGGCCCGTCGCGCATCCTGCCGCCGACGTGCCGCTATGCGCCGTCGTGCAGCGAATATGCGATCATCGCGCTGAAACGCCATGGTGCGATCAAGGGTGGCTGGCTGGCGACAAAGCGGCTATTGCGCTGCCATCCTTGGGGCGGGCACGGCTACGACCCCGTACCTTGATGCGGCATTTCCCCACATTGACCAGAAGAGAGACCGAAGAGCGTGGACGACAAGCGTAACCTGATCGCGGCAATTTTACTGTCGGTGGCGATCCTGCTCGGCTGGAATTTCGTTTCGGAGAAATTCTTTCCCACCCCGGCAAAGCCCGACGTGACAAAGACCGTCGCCGGCGCGCCCGGTGCGACTCCCGCGGCGTCACAAGGCCAGCCCGCCAGTGCGCCCCCATCCGGCACGCCCGCGGTCGCGGCACCGGTCGCCAAGACGACGATTCTGCCGGTCGAGGCTGCGCTGGCCACGGGCAATCGGGTGCCGATCGAGACCCCGTCGCTTGCAGGGTCGATCAACCTTGTGGGCGCGCGGATCGACGACATCACGTTGACCAAATATCGCCAGACGATCGAAAAGAACGCGCCGCCGGTGCGCCTGTTCGCGCCGGGCAACAGCAAGGCCGCCTATTTCGCGAGCGTCGGCTGGTCGGCGCAGGGGATCGAGGTTCCGGGGCCGACGACGCTGTGGACTGCCAGCGGCACGAAGCTGACCCCGGCGACCCCCGTGACGCTCAGCTGGTCGAACGCGACCGGCCAGACCTTCCGCGTCGAATATAGCATCGACGACAAGTATCTGATCACCGCCAAGCAGACGATCGCGAACGCGGGCAGCGCGCCGGTCGCGGCGAGCAGCTTCGCGCTGATCGACCGCCTCGGCAAGCCGACCGACCCGCACGAAAAGGACAGCTGGACGATCCACGTTGGTCCGACCGGCTATCTGGACGGCAAGTCGGTGTTCGATGTCGATTACAAAAATCTCGATGAAGGCGGCGCCTTCAAATATAATTCGGCGGCGTGGCTTGGCTTCACCGACAAATATTGGCTCGCTGCGGTGATCCCGGCGAAGGATGAGCGCGTCACCGCGTCGATCACCGCGCCGGCCGCGGACAATTATCAGACGCTGTTCGCGCGCGACTTCAAACAGGTGGCGCCGGGAACGCAGGTGTCGACCACCAGTCGTATCTTCGCCGGCGCGAAGGAAGTCAGCATCCTGTCGCATTATCAGGACCAGCAGGGCATCACGCGCCTGTCGAATGCGATCGACTGGGGCTGGTTCGAATTTTTCGAGGTGCCGATCTTCAAACTGCTCGACTGGCTGTTCCGCCAGATCGGCAATTTCGGCGTCGCGATCATGCTGCTCACCGTCATCATTCGCGGCTTGATGTTCCCGATCGCGCAGCGTCAGTTCCATTCGATGGCGCAGATGCGCCTCGTCCAGCCCAAGATGAAGGCGCTGCAGGAACGTCACAAGGACGACAAGCCGAAGATGCAGCAGGAGCTGATGAAGCTCTACAAGGACGAAAAGATCAATCCGCTCGCGGGCTGTCTGCCGATCGTCATCCAGATTCCGATCTTCTATGCGCTCTATAAGGTGCTGATGCTGACGATCGAAATGCGGCACCAGCCCTTCGCATTGTGGATTCGCGACCTGTCGGCGCCCGATCCGCTGCACTTCCTAAACCTCTTCGGCCTGCTGCCCTTCACGCCGCCGTCGCTGCTCGCGCTCGGGCCGCTCGCGCTGCTCTTGGGCATCACCATGTTCCTGCAGTTCCGCCTCAATCCGCAGGCGACCGATCCGGTGCAGCAACAGGTGTTCAAGATCATGCCGTGGATGTTCATGTTCATCATGGCGCCCTTCGCCGCGGGCCTGCTGCTTTACTGGATCACCAACAACTGCCTGTCGATCGCGCAGCAGCAGTGGATGTACCGCAAATTCCCGCAACTCCGGGCGGCGCCGGTAAAGTGAGCGAGATCGATCCGGCGGCCGAAG
This sequence comes from Sphingopyxis sp. MC1, assembly GCF_000371385.1. Lineage (NCBI taxonomy): Bacteria > Pseudomonadati > Pseudomonadota > Alphaproteobacteria > Sphingomonadales > Sphingopyxidaceae > Sphingopyxis > Sphingopyxis sp. MC1. Next base: position 141,174 of record NZ_AOUN01000008.1, on the reverse strand, counting down.
ATCGCGGCGAACGCGCCCGCAAGCTGTTTGCGGGTCCGATCGCCTTTCTGAAATCGGCGCCCGCACTCCAGCATCTGCCCGCGCCGAGCGTGCCGGAGATCGCCTTTGCCGGCCGCTCGAACGTCGGCAAATCGTCGCTGCTCAACGCGCTGACCAATCGCAACGGGCTTGCTCGCACCTCGGTCACGCCGGGGCGCACGCAGGAGCTCAACTATTTCGACGTCGGCAATCCGCTGGTGTTCCGCCTTGTCGACATGCCGGGCTATGGCTTTGCGAAGGCGCCCAAGGATGTTGTCAAGAAGTGGCGTTTTCTGGTCAACGACTATCTGCGCGGGCGTCAGGTGCTCAAACGGACGCTGGTGCTGATCGACAGCCGGCACGGCTTCAAGGATGTCGACCGCGAGGTGCTCGAAATGCTCGACACCGCTGCGGTCAGCTACCGTGTCGTGCTGACCAAGGCCGACAAGATCAAGGCGAGCGAACTCGCTGCGGTCCACGCCGCCACCGAGGCGGAGGCCCGCAAGCATCCCGCCGCGCACCCCGAGGTGATCGTGACGAGCAGCGAAAAGGGCATGGGCATCGCCGAGCTGCGTACCGCGGTGCTGGAGGCGGTAGAGAGTTGACGAAATGTCTCCCCTCCCGCAAGCGGGATGGGAATATGGAGACCGCATGAAACTCTTCATCGGGAACAAGGCCTATTCGAGCTGGAGCCTGCGCGGCTGGCTCGCCGCCCGGCACAGCGGTCTGCCGTTCGAGGAAGTCACGGTTCCGCTCTATGACGAGGACTGGAATCGCCGCCGCGAGGGCGATGAATTCGCGCCGTCGGGCGGCAAGGTGCCGATCCTGTGGGACGGCAGCGATATCGTCGTCTGGGACAGTCTGGCGATCATCGACTATCTCAACGAAAAAACGGGCAGCGCGCGCGGCTATTGGCCCGCCGACATGGCGGCGCGCGCGATGGCACGGTCGATGGCGGCCGAAATGCACGCCAGCTTCTCGGCGCTGCGCCGCCACCACAGCATGAATATCCGCCGCATCTATCCCGCCGCGGAGCTGTTGCCCGAGGTGCAGGCCGACGTCGTCCGCATCCTCCAGATCTGGGCCGAGGCGCGCGCGCGGTTCGGGGGCGAGGGTGATTATCTGTTCGGCGACTGGTCGGCCGCCGACATGATGTTCGCGCCGGTCGTGACGCGCTTCATCACCTATTCAATCCCGTTGCCGCGCTTTGCCCTGCCTTACTGCCAGGCGGTCGTCAGCCATCCGCATATGCAGGAATGGATCGGCGGCGCGCAGGCCGAAGACTGGGTCATCGAGCAGTTCGAAGGCGCGCAGCAGGACTGACGCACCGACCCGGCAGTGCGCTCAGAAACTCTGCTCGTCGTAGATTTTCGACAGGTCGTGATGCCAGGCACCCTCGTACCGGTCGAGCAGGTCGTGGGCGGGCGATTTGCCGCTCTTGGCGATACGCCGCAGCGGTTCGAGGAAGCCGACCTCGTTATCGCCCATCGAATTGACCTCGCCCCGCGCCGCCAGGCCCGCGGCCGCGATATCGAGGACGCGGTGCGCAAGTTCGCCGAGCGTCCCGCCGCCGGGCGCCGGCGCGTCGAGGCCCTCGCTGGGCACCGCATCGCGCAGCGCCTGCTGTTCTTCGATGCTCCAGCCCTTGACCAGATCCCATGCGGCATCGAGCGCGCCCTGATCGTAGAGCAGCCCGACCCAGAGTGCCGGCAACGCGCAGATGCGGTTCCACGGGCCGCCGTCGGCGCCGCGCATTTCGAGAAAGCTCTTCAAACGCACTTCAGGGAAGGCGGTCGACAGATGGTCGTTCCAATCGGAAAGCCGCGGCAATTCGCCCGGCAGGACCGCCAGCTCGCCCTTCATGAAATCGCGAAAGCTGAGGCCCGCCGCGTCGATATACTGGCCGTCGCGGAAGACGAAATACATCGGCACGTCGAGCATGTAATCGACATAGCGTTCATAGCCGAAGCCATCCTCGAACACGAAGGGCAGCATACCGGTGCGCGCCGGATCGGTGTCGGTCCAGATATGGCTCCGGTACGACATGAAGCCGTTGGGGCGACCCTCAGTAAAGGGCGAGGAGGCAAAGAGCGCGGTCGCGAGCGGCTGAAGCGCCAGGCTCACCCGGAACTTCTGCACCATGTCGGCCTCGCTCGCATAGTCGAGGTTGGTCTGTATGGTGCAGGTGCGCAGCATCATGTCGAGCCCCATGCTGCCGACGCGCGGCATATGGTTCAGCATGATCTTGTAGCGGCCCTTGGGCATGACCGGCAGTTCGGCGCGCGTCTTGTCGGGCCACATGCCGACGCCGAGGAAGCCGAGCCCGAGCTCGGCGCCGACTTCCTTGACCTGCTTCAGGTGGCGGCCGGTTTCGGCGCAGGTCTGATGCAGATTTTCGAGCGGCGCGCCCGACAGTTCAAGCTGGCCCGCGGGTTCCAGGCTGACGGTGCCGTCGCTACCCGCGAGCGCGATGACATGACCGCCCTCGATCACCGGCTCCCAGCCGAAACGCGTGAGCGCCATCAGAAGGTCGCGGATACCTCCGGGTTCGTCGTAGCTCGGCGCCCGGTGATCGCTGGTGCGATAGACGAATTTCTCGTGCTCGGTGCCGATCCGCCACCGCTCCTTGGGCTTTTCGCCCTTGATCATGGGGGCCGCGAGCTGGTCGCGGCTTTCGATGATGGGATCGTTTTGATCTGAAACCTGCCGCGTGCTCATGGCAGCGCATGTAAGCGGCCTCGCGGCATCTTGGAAGGGGTCAGTTGACGGTTACGTCGAAGACCGTTGCAAACGCGCTGCCGGGGCCGAGCGTCGCGGTCGAGGCCGACACCGTCGTCCCGGCGATCGCGGCCCCAAACGGGTCGCTTTCGTCGGCCCCTGTCGCATTGTCGTCCTCGACCGTCGTCGCTCCGGCACAGCTCGTGCCGCTGCGCAGCGAACCGGGGACGAAGCTGGTCGTCGCGGGCAGCGGGTCGGCGACGTAGATCGCCGTCGCGGTCGCGCTGCCGCCGTTGGTCACCAGCAGGCAATAGCGCATGGTGGCACCGGGAATCGCCTTGGGATTGGTCGTGCCGTTGACCGGATCGCTGACGATGCTGCTCGTCTTCGCGATCAGCAGATTGGCGACCGGACGGCAGAAATTGATGTCGTGAATCGCCATGCCCTGCTGCCCGGGATTTGCCGGGGCAAGGCTGTGGCTGCCATATTCGATGGTGATGGTGTCGACCGGCGCGGCAAAGGTGACGACGACATTGCCGTTGGCGCTGCCGTCGGCGGAGGTGGCGTCGCCATAGGCGCTGTTGCCGACGACATAATTGGCGACGCCGTTGGTCAGCGTTGGATAGACGATGGTGCCGTTGAAGCTGCCGGTAACGGTCACGCGGTCGGCGAACTGGCCCGAGGCATAATCGATGTCGAACAGGGTGAATTGGGCGCCCGGCACTGCGGTCGGCAGACTGATCGTCGATGAGACGACGCCCGCCTGGCTTGTGAAGTCGACGATCTCGAAGATCGAATATTGCGCAGGCGACAGCCCGCCGGTGACGACATTCTGCCGTGTCGGCGACTGGCCGCCATAGGTGGCGTTGCTCAGAAAGCTGCCGCCGCTGATCGCGATGTTGAAGTTCATCGTGCCGATGGCGGTCAGCGCATAGCTGCCGCTCGTCGTGCCGGCGGACCAGCTCACGCTGTCCCAATCGTGCAGCGTCGATCCGGCCGGGCAGATCAGCACCGGCGGCACGCCCGCGACGCGGCTGCCCGAGACGGTGAAACTGGCTGCGGCATAATCATCTTCGCCGGTCGCGCCATTGCCCGGCGTCGAATCGATGTCGGGTGCCGAGGAGGCGGTGATTTCGGCGCTGTTGAGGATCGTCGCGCCCGATGTCGCGTTGACCGTGCCGCTGATCGTCAGCGTGCGGGTCGCACCCGGCGGGACGCTGCCGACCGTCCAGACGCCGGTCGTACTGTTATAGCTGCCGAATCCGGTCGCGCTCGTGAAGCTGAAGCCGGCCGGCAGCGTGTCGAGCACGGTGACGCCGGTCGCGGTCGCCGGCGATCCGCTCGCATTGGTGACGGCCAGCGTGTAGCTGATGCTCGATCCCGTCGCCGGAGCCGCACTGCTGACGCTCTTGGCCAGCGACAGATCGGCATAGTTGGCGGGCAGGCTGGTCAGATACAGGTCGGCGCGGACGAAATTGCCGTTGTCCGCCTGCGGATATTGATCGCAGATCTCGAGCCGCCATGTACCTTGCGCATTTTCGCCGTTGAACGCCGACAGCGGCGAATTGGGGCTGAAGTCGTTTTGATAGGGCGGCGCACTGGTCGAATGGGTTGCGGTGTTGCCGTCGGTGTTGACCGTCTGCGCGCCGCCGTCGTTCAGCCGCACGTTGAAATTGTCGCCCGAAATATTGTTGGTGTCGCCATTCACAAGCTGGACCCGCGTGCCCGCCGGCGACTGCAATGTGATCCTGAGGTCGCCGCGCCACGTATGGGTTGCGAGGACGCCAAGATCGACGTCGCCGACGATATAGCTGGTCGATACCGTGAAATTGCGGACGAGCGGCGATGAACAGGGGGTGCCGCTATTGATCGCGCCGCCGGTCGTGTTGCTGTATGTCGTGGTGGTCTGCGCACGGGCAGCGGGTGCAACGACGAGCGCCATCGCCAGCCACAGGAGCATGGTCCATGCCCTGATCGGCAGCGTCCGCTGGCCCCCACGCCAGCGTCCTCGGCTTTGGTCCCGCCGTTGCATGGCGACCCTCTGCCCGCGACATCCCTAATTTGGAGTTAATAACTGCCAGTTTGGCAGCATTCTTGTTTCAATATGAAACAGCTTCTAACCGCCGCGCCAGTCGCCATGCTGCGCCATCCATAGCGCCGTTGCTGCAATCGCGGCCGTTTCGGCCCGCAAAATGCGCGGTCCCAGCGCGATACGCTTCACGGAATCATGGTCGATCAGCATCGCGCGTTCGCGGTCGGTGAAACCGCCTTCTGGGCCGGTCAGAATGGCCGCGGGCGCTGGCGCCGCAATCGTAGCGAACGGAGCCCCGCCCGCTTCGTCGGCGAACAGCAGCGCGCGGTCGGTCGGCCAGTCTTTCAGCAACTGCGGCAATTTGACCGGATCGGCGAGGTCGGGGAGCGCGGTCCGGCCGCATTGTTCGCAGGCCTCGACAATCTGTGCAGCGAGCCGCTCCTGCTTCACGCGCTCGACGATCGTGCGTTCGGTGATGACGGGCTGGAGCCGCGCGACGCCGAGTTCGGTTGCCTTTTCGATGATCCAGTCGAGCCGCGCCTTTTTCACCGGCGCGAAGCAGAGCCAAAGATCGGGCACGCGTTCGATCGGGCGCATCTGGTGTTCGATGCGGATCGAAAGCGCCCGCCTCGACGCTTCGGCGACCGCGCCGAGCCACTCGCCGCTGCGATTGTCGAACAGCAGCAGCGGATCGCCCGGCTTCGCGCGCATGACGTTTAGCAGATAATGCGCCGCCGGTCCGTCGAGCGCCACCATCGCGCCGGCGGCAAGCGGCGTGTCGGTATAGAGTCGGGGCGTGCTGGCGGGCGGCCAGGCAGGTGTCGCGGGCATGGCTGGGCGATAGCAGAGGCACAATCTTCGCGCATCTTTTGCTTTGCGCGGGTTCGATTGTTCCGTTTCGGGCCAGAATCCCCGAAAAACCGCCATTCCCGGTCAGGCCGATTAGCGATTTGGTAAGCAGTTTCCCCCTAGGTGCAAGGCTACCAGCCGCGCATCTGGTGGGTCGCGCGGCCGGGCCAAGAGGGGTTTTAGACCATGCGAGGGACCGTTTTCAGCCGCCTGCGGGCCGGCATCTCGACCATCTGCCGCGATACGCGCGGCAACACGATGATGCTGACGGCGGGCGCGCTCGTTCCGATCGTCGCGCTCGTGGGGTCGGGCGTCGATATCGGCCGCGCCTATATGGCCGAGCTTCGCCTGCAACAGGCGTGCGACGCGGGCGTGCTCGCGGGACGCCGCGCGATGCAGGGCGGCGACTATGATTCGAACGCCGAAGGCGAAGCGAACAAGATGTTTGCCTTCAACTTCCCGTCGGGCATGTACGCGAGCAGCGGCGTCGATTTCAAATCGAAGGCGCAGGGGACGTCGAACGTCGTCGGCGAAGCCAAGGTTACGCTGCCCACCGATATCATGAAGATATTCGGGACCAAGCAATTCGACCTTGCGGTCAACTGCACCGCGAAACTCGAAATCTCGAACGCCGACATCATGATGGTGCTCGACGTTACCGGATCGATGGCGACGACCAATTCGGGCGACTCGGTCAACCGCATCAGCGCGCTCAAGACCGCGACGATGAACTTCTTCGACACGCTGACCACCGCCGATGTCGGCGATGGTCGCCTGCGTTTCGGCGTCGTGCCGTACAGCTCGAGCGCCAATGTCGGCTCGATTCTCTATGCGAAGAATCCCGACTGGCTGTCGAACAATGTGCTGCTGCCTTCGCGCACGCCGATCTTCAAGATCACCTACGGTAATGGCCAGACCGTCGAAAACGGCTCGTCAACGGGCAGCGTCACCTACGGCAATTGGTCCAACGTCAGCACCGTCAGCGGCCAGAACAGCAGCAGCTGCGGCAATCTGGAGCCGCCGGCCGACACGACGCCGTCACCGAGCGGGTCGCCGACCGTCAACCAGACCGGGCAGACCTTTGATAGCGACGGCAACCGCGTCACGACCAACAACAACTCGCAGACTTATACCTATTATAATTACCAATATACCTGGTCGAGCAGCAAGTGCCGCCTTCAGCGCCGCGTTGCGACCTATACGCGCACCTCGACAACGACGACGACCGAAGAGCCGATCCAGACCTTCGATAATAAATATCGCTACGAAGATCGCGTTTTCGACGTCACGCAGGCGAAGGCGGGCTCGGCGATTGTCACCGACACGGGCGACAGCGGCACCAACTATTCGGCCACCTGGGGCGGATGCGTCATGGAGCGCGAAACCGTCGCCTTCGGTCCGACGCAGACCGCGCCGGCCGGCGCCCGCGACATGGATGTCGACAGCGCACCGACGAGCGACGACGGGACCAAGTGGAAAGTGCTGATTCCCGAAATCGCTTTCCCGCGCGCCAAGAATCCGTCGTCGTCGGGAACGACGAGTTCGCTCAATGTCAACAGCAGCAGCGTGTCGAGCGACAGCACGTCGGGCGGCAGCTGGCAGCGTTACTCCAAATATTGGAGCAGCGGCTGGGGCGTCTGCCCTGCGCCGTCGATGAAGCTGACGACGATGACGGCGAGCGACCGTTCCAGCTTCAACACCTACATCAACGCCTTGCAGCCCGTCGGCGGCACCTATCTCGATTCGGGCATGGTCTGGGGCATCCGCCTCTTGTCGCCCGACGGCATGTTTGCCGACGAAAATGCCGAAGCGCCGAACAAGCGCCCGATCAGCCGCCATATCGTTTTCATGACTGACGGCGACATGTCGGCGAATATGGGGAATTTGAGCTTCCAGGGCTATGAATGGACGATGCAGCGTGTCGGCGGAACCAACGACAGCAATCTGACCGACCGGCACAACAACCGCTTCCTCCAGCTTTGCGAAAAGGCGAAGGCGAAGAATATCACCATCTGGGTGGTCGGCTTCGGCACCTCGCTCAACACCCAGCTCACGACCTGCGCGACGCCGGGCAAGGCCTATGAAGCCTCCAACGCTTCGCAGCTCAACGACAATTTCCAGGCGATCGCGCGCCAGATTTCGAAGCTGAGGCTCTCGCAATGATCCGGATACCGTCGCTCCTCCGCCGCCTTCGCCGCCACCAGCGCGGCACGGCGATCCTGGAATTCGCGCTGATCGCGCCGGTCTTCATCCTGCTGTTGATGGGCCTGTTCGATTATACGTGGCAGATGTACGCCAAGCAGGTGCTGCAAGGTGCCGTCAGCAACGCGGCGCGGGCCTCGACCCTCGAAACGGCGGCGTCGAGCCAGACGCTGATCGACGCGGCGGTGCGCGATCAGGTTCAGAATGTCTTTCCCGGCGCCCCGGTCACTTTCACCCGCAAATCCTATGAAAGTTTCAACGACGTCGGCAAGCCCGAGCCCTTCACTGATGCCAACAACAACAACCGCTATGATTCGGGTGAATGTTTCGAAGATCGCAACGGCAACAATAATTGGGATGCCGACCAGGGTGCGAACGGCAACGGCGGCGCCGAGGATGTCGTGCTCTATACCGCGAAGATGAAGTTCGAGCGCATTTTGCCGGTGTGGCGCATGCTCGGCCAGCCGCCGGAAACCTATCTCTACGCGACGACCGTGCTCCGCAACCAGCCGTATAACGTCAATACCGTGACGAGTAAGGTGATATGCAACTGACCCGCATCCTTGCCCACGCCCGGCGCAGCACCGCCCGGCTGGTGCGCTTCGCGCGCGACGACAAGGCCGTCGTGCTCATCGAAACCGCCTTCACGATGCCGCTGCTCGTGTTTCTTGGCTTCGGGGGGCTGGAGATCGCCAATCTGACGCTGGCGAACACGCGCATCAGCCAGGTGGCGCTGAGCGCCGCCGATAACGCATCGCGTATCGCCTATGGCAGCGACCTGTCGCTGCCGCGGGTGCGCGAAGTCGATATCAATGAGGTCTTCGCAGGCGTCGAGGAGCAGTCGCGCGGGCTGGACTTCAAGGCGCACGGCCGCATCATCCTGTCGAGCCTCGAGCGCAACTCGAGCGGCGGCCAGTGGATACACTGGCAACGCTGCTATGGGAATTATCCGGTGAATTCGGCCTATGGTCTGCAAGGGACCGGCAAGACGGGCACCGCATTCAAAGGGATGGGCAAACCGGGCGCGGAAGTCACCGCATCGACCGGGACCGCCGTGATGTTCGTCGAAGTCACTTACCAATATCAGCCGCTTGCCTTTGCCGCCTGGCTCGGGCCGCGCGTCATCCGCACGACCGCGGCTTTCAATATCCGCGAAGGCCGCGACCTGCAGGGCCCGGCGGGCGGCGACGGCGTCTATAATCCGTCCCCCGCGGCCACGAAGATGACCTGCACCTGATCGACCGGGGCACGGCCGGACGCCGATGCCCCATTTATTGTCGCCGCGCCGCCTGCTATCGCGCGGGCGGCGATGACAGCGACGCATACCCCCGACAGCCAGCATCAGGGCTTTCTGGCGATCCTGCCCGCAGGCATGCGCCCCTATGCGCTGCTTGCGCGCTTCGACCGGCCGATCGGCTGGTGGCTGCTCTACTGGCCCTGCGCATGGGGACTGGCGCTGGCGGGCGGGGCCTGGTCGCATTGGCCGCTGCTGCTGTGGATGCTGCTCGGCGCGATCGTGATGCGCGGCGCGGGCTGCGTCTATAACGACATTGTCGACCGCGATCTCGACGCGAAGGTGGCGCGCACCGCGGCGCGTCCGGTCGCGAGCGGCGAAGTGTCGGTGCGCAACGCCCTGATGTGGACATTGCTGCTGTCGATGATCGGGCTCGTTGTACTGCTGCGCCTGCCCCTGCCGGCGCAGATCGTCGCGGTGGCGAGTCTCGCGCTGGTCGCCGCCTATCCCTTCATGAAGCGGATCACCTGGTGGCCGCAGGCATGGCTCGGCCTTGTCTTCAGTTGGGGCGCGCTCGTCGGCTGGATCGCGGTCGGCGGCGGCGCGAACGATCAAGGCGGGCTGGCGCTGCCCTTCCTCTATGCGGGAACGATCGCCTGGGTGATCGGCTATGATACCATCTATGCGCTTCAGGATATCGAAGATGACGCGCTCGTCGGCGTGAAATCGAGCGCGCGCGCGATGGGGCGGCATGTGAAGGCCGGCGTCGCGCTCTGCTACGCCGTAGCGCTTGGCGGCTGGGCGGGGGCGCTCTGGAATGTTCGTCCCGATGCCCTCGTGCTTGTTGCCTTGATCCCCGCCGCGCTGCACCTGACGGGGCAGGTCGTCACGCTCGACCTCGACAATGGCGCCGACGCGCTCGCCAAATTCCGCAGCAATCGTTTTGCGGGGTTGCTGGTCTTCGCGGCGATGCTGGTGGTCGGCAGCGCGCCCTGACGCGGGCGCCTATTCGGCCGCAAGCAGTTCTTCGGCGCCGCCAAGGTCGACCGAGACGAGGCGGCTGACGCCCTTTTCGATCATCGTCACCCCGAACAGGCGATGCATGCGCGCCATCGTCACCGCATTGTGGGTGACGATCAGATAGCGGGTCTTCGTCTCGCGCGTCATCCGGTCGAGCAGGTCGCAGAAGCGTTCGATATTGGCGTCATCCAGCGGCGCATCGACTTCGTCGAGGACGCAGATCGGCGCCGGATTGGTCAGGAAAAGGCCGAAGATCAACGCGACGGCGGTCAGCGCCTGTTCGCCGCCCGAGAGCAGGGTCAGCGTGCCGAGGCGCTTGCCCGGCGGCTGCGCCATGATCTCCAGCCCGGCCTCGAGCGGATCGTCCGAATCGACGAGTTCGAGATGCGCCTGCCCGCCGTTGAACAGCGTGGTGAACAGGCGCTGGAAATGTTCGTTCACCGTCGCGAAGGCGGCGAGCAGGCGAACGCGGCCCTCGCGGTTGAGGTTGCCGATCGAGCCGCGCAGCCGGTTGACCGCTTGTTGCAGCTCCTCGATCTCGGCGGCGCTTCGTTCGCGTTCGACGTCGAGTTCGGCAAGCTCGTCGGCGGCGACGAGGTTGACCGGCCCCAGCCGCTCGCGTTCGCCGATCAGCCGGTCGTGCGCGGCCGACTCGGCACTTGCATCGTCGACGCCATCGCTCTCGAACCCGACCTTCTGCGGTAGCAAGGGGGGCGGACATTCGAAGCGCTCGCCCGACAGGCGCCCCATCTCGATGCGGCGCAGCTCGGCATTTTCGGAGCGTGCCACCGCGCCGGCGCGTGTCTCGCGCGCCGCGGCGACGCGCTCGCGGATCGTCGTCAGCGCCGCTTCGGCTTCGCGCAGCGCCGCTTCGGCTTCGCGCTCCTGCGCCTCGGCGGCGCCCACCTTGCCGCGCACCTCCGTCTGCCGGGCCGCCGCGGCTTCGCTATCGGCGGCGAGCTTTTCGGGCAGGCCCGCAAGCTTCGCCGCTTCGGTTGTCAGCGCTTCTGCGCGCTTGTCCATTTCGGTCACACGCCGTGCCGCTTCGCCCGCGCGCGCCTTCCAGCTCTTGATCTCGGCGCCGACGACCGCGTGCCGCTCGCTGAGCCCGGCGAGCGCGCGCTCATGATCGGCGATCGCGTCGCGTGCGCCATTGGCGTCGCTGCGGGCGCGGTCGGTTGCACTTTCTTCACCCTCAAGCGCCGCGCGCGTGAGGCTGTCGTCGGGGAGCGCGGCGAGCGCCGCCTCCTTTGCGGCAAAGTCCGCAGCGGCGTCGCTCCCGGCCGCCGCAATTTCGGCGAGCCGACGGTCGAACAGCGCGGCGGCGTCGCGGTGACGGTCGCGCGCGGCCTGCGCCTGATCGGCGGCACGCAGCGCGGTGCGGCGTGCCTCGTCGGCGCTCGCGAGCGCCCTGCGCGCCGCGGCGGCGGCGTCGGTTCGCGCGGCAAGCTGCGTTGCCGCAGTATCGCGGCGATCCTGTAATTCCTGCACGCCGAGTTCGACTTGCGGGCGCTGCGCGGCGAGCGCGTCGAGGCGATTCTGCCGTTGCAGCCGCTCGGTCGCCGTCGCGCCGTCGCCGCGCGTGACGAAACCATCCCAGCGGCGCATCACGCCGTCCAGGGTGACCAGCCGTTGGCCGACCGCGAGCGGTTGGCCGGTGTCGCGATCGGCAACTGCAATCTGCGCGAGCCGCCGCGCGAGCGCCGGGGGCGCCTGGACAAAGGCTGCGAGCGGCTGCGTGCCTGCCGGCAGCGCCGGGTCGTTCTTGTCGGTATCGGCGCCGCCCCAGCTGCGCGCGGAGTCGCGGTCGGTCCCGGCGTCGAGATCGTCGCCGAGCGCGGCGGCGAGGGCCGCCTCGTGGCCCGGCGTCACGCGCAGCCGGTCGAGGATGCGGTCGTCGTCGGTGCGGGCGGCGGCGAGCGCGCGTTCGAGCGTTGCCGCCTCGCCGTCGAGCGCGGCGAGCGCGGCGCGTGCCTCGGCAAGACCGGCATTGATTGCGCCAAGATCGGCCGCGATCGCTTCGCGGTCGGCCTCGGCCTCGTGCAGCGCGCTTTCCGCAGCAGCTATCGCGGCTTCGGCTTGTTGGGCGCTGCGGGCGCTTTCGGCCTGGGTTGCGGCGAGTGCGGCGCTGTCGCCCAGCGCGGCAATTTCGGCCTCGACCCGCTGACGGTCGCCGGCGATACGCCGGACGGCGGCTTCGGCTGTCTCGCGCGCCGACACCGCGATGCGGCGGTCGGCGGCTTCGCTCGCCGCCTTCGCTCGTGCCTGCGCGAGTGCGACCTCGGCATCGCGGAGGCGTGCCTGCGCCGCCTGATGCGCCTCGACCAGCGCCGCCTTGCCCGCGTCGTGCGCGGCAATGTCCTGCGTCAGGCGCTTCACTTCGGCGTCGAGCGCGGTCAGGGCGGCATGGGCGTCGCGCGCCAATTCGCCCTCGCGCGCCCGGTCCTCGGCGAGCCGCGCCTGCTGCGCCGCCAGATCGTCGAGCCGTTGCCGCGCGGCACGTTCCTCGCCCTGCAGGCGGACAAGCGTCGCGGTCGCCTCGGCGAGCGCATCGCGCTGTGCCTGCGCCTCGGCGCGCGCGCTACCGACGCGCGTCGCCACTTCGACCTGTGCGGCGGAAACGGTTTCGAATTCGGTCTGCGCGGCCTTCACGGCAGCTTCGGCGGCATCGGCGTCGCGGCGCGCCTGATCGGCGGCGGCGGCGGCATCGCGCCAGCGCGCGTAGATCAGCCGGCCTTCGGCGATACGGATATCGTCGCTGAGTTTGCGATATTTTTCCGCCGCCCGCGCCTGACGGCGCAGCGCATTTGCGCGCACTTCCATGTCGGCGACGATTTCGGACAGGCGATTGAGGTTGGTTTCGGTCGCGCGCAGCTTTTGCTCGGCATCCTTGCGGCGGACGTGCAAACCAGCGATGCCCGCCGCTTCCTCCAGCATCGCGCGGCGGTCGGTCGGCTTGGCGGCTATGACGTTCGCGATCTTGCCCTGACTGACGAGGGCGGGGCTGTGCGCGCCGGTCGCGGCGTCGGCAAAGATCAGCGCGACATCCTTGGCGCGGACGTCGCGTCCGTTGGCGCGATAGGCGCTGCCCGAGCCGCGTTCGATACGGCGGATGATCTCGAGTTCATGCCCTTCGCTCGCGTCGGACAGGCCCGCGACGACATTGCCTTCGGTATCGCAATGGATGGCAACCTCGGCAAAATCGCGCGGCGGGCGCTGCGATGTGCCGGCGAAGATCACATCCTCCATCCCGCCGCCGCGCATCGATTTGGGGCTCGATTCGCCCATCACCCAGCGGATCGCTTCGAGCAGGTTTGATTTGCCGCAGCCGTTCGGACCGACGACGCCGGTCAGCCCGGGTTCGATCCGCAATTCGGTTGGCTCGACGAAGCTTTTGAAACCGGTCAGGCGCAGGCGTCTTATCTGCACGAAGCCACCTCGTGCAGGTCAGCGAATCGGAGCCGGTGCAACCTTGCTGTCACATATCCCCCTGACACCGTCATGGCGCGTGGGCGGTCGAGTCGCAAGGGGTGCCGCCTCCCCGTCGCGGGCGGCGGGGAGGACTATTGCCTTTAGCGGGCGCCCATGGTGCGCAGGCGGTCGCGCAGCGGGCCCCAGGTGGTGATGCCTTCGGCGACCTGGCCGTTGATGACGAAGGTCGGCGTGCCCTGGATCTTGAACTGTTCGATGCCCTTGTTGGTCATCTGCTCAAGCTTGCTGATATTGTCGATGTTCGACAGGCAGGCGTTGATCTGGTCGGCGGTTACGCCGCGCGACTGGAAGAACTCTTCAAGCTTCCAGGCTTTGGCGAGCGCGGGAAAGCGCTGCGCGGGGGGCAGCGCCATCGCGGCTTCGCCGCCCTTGGGATTGGCCTGCGCGCCCGCGAACAGCTCGGCTTGCGAGGCAAAGACGTTTTCCTGTAGCGGGAAATAGCGATCGACCGGGCTGCAATGCGCGACCGCCGCGGCCATCGCGTCGAGCGGATCGCGGATGAAGTTGCGCACTTCCAGGCTGACACGGCCGCTGTCGATGAAGTCGCGCTTGATCTCTTCGTGGCTTTCCTTCGAGAAATCGGCGCAGTGCGAGCAGGTCAGCGACGCATATTCGATGATCTTGATCGGCGCGTCGGGGTTACCCATCAGATAGCCGCCCTCGGCGGTCTTGGTGACCGTTGTCGACCATTGCTTGCCTGCGGGTGCCGCGACCTTGGCGACGACCGCCTGTTCCTTCGACTGGTCGGTCGTGCCCTTGCCGCAGCCGGCGAGCGCAAGGGCGCCGATCGAGGCGAGAAGGATCGGGCGAAGGGGCAATCTGGTCATTGGGGATAGTCTCCGGATAATTCGCGTGAACGGGCTTTTACGAGGCCTTCAGCGCCGCGTCGAGTTGCGTTTTGATCGCGGACCAGACGGTCACATCGACATGGCGTCCGTTGATGAAGAAGGCCGGCGTGCCGCGCACATGGTCGGCACCCAGGCCGATATTGGTCATGCCTTCGAGTTCGGCGCGCGTGACCTCGCTATCGAAACAGGCGTTCATCTGCGCCTGGGTGTAGCCGCGCTTCGCCATCAGCGCGCCGAGCCCGGTGTCGGCCGCGATCTTGCGCGCGCGTTCGCTCTCGGTGCCGACATACCAGCTCTTGACCATGGCTTCGGGCGCCTTTTGCACTTTCGCCAGCCAGACCGGCTGCGCCATGAAGATGGCGTGGTGGTTGGCCGCGAAGGTCTTGGCGCCGCCGCAGCGCGCCAGCAGCGCTGCGGTCAGGTCGACCGGGTCGCGGACGAGGTTGCGATATTCGAAGACCACCAGTCCCTTGTCGATATATTGGGTCTTGAGCGGGACGTCGCCGTCACGGGCAAATTCGCCGCAATGGCTGCACGTGTAGCTGAAATATTCGACCAGACGCACCTTGGCGGCGGGGTTTCCGACGATATAGGCGCCGATCGCGCTGGTGCTGATCTTCGACGACCAGGCCGGCGCCGGAGCGGCGGGCGCGGCGGCGACCAGCGACAGCGCGGCGATCGACAGGGCGCCGATGGCGGTGCGGCGGGACAGGGTGCGACCGGATATCTTGGGCATGGACGTGCCGTCTTCCTTCAACTGATGCGCGGGAGTTTCGGCGCGCTGGCGAGCCCGGCGGCCATGCGTTCGAGCACGGTCCTGAGTTCCGGATCGCCGATGTCGCGCAGGCTATCCCCCAGTTCGGCGGGTACCGGCTTCAGCATTGCCGGCTGCTGAACGGGGGCGGGGGCGGGCGTGACCTGACCATGCGTCATGCGGACGCTCGCGATCGCGGCATAGCCGAAGAAGCGATTGACCGCCGCGACGATGTCGGGGGCGACATGCTGCAGCATGGGTGCATGCGCGCCGCTGATCGTCAGGTGCAGCGTTCCGCCCGCCTTTTGTCCGGCGGGGAAGCGGATCATCGCGGGCTGGGTGACATCGGCGAGCCGGTCGCCGACGATTTCGCGCCAGCGGCTGACGACCGACGACTGGATGAAGCCGAATTTGCGAAAGGCGGTCCGGCCGATTTCTGGAACCATATCGGCGATCGCGCGCGCCTCGCCGCCGCGCGGCCGCTCATAGCTGCGCGCCGGCGCCTTTTTGGCACCCTTCTTCGCGCGCGCTTTAGGGGGCTTGTCGCCGTCGCTGGAGCCTGCTTTCGCCATCGCCGCCGCCATGCCATAGGCGGGGGGTGAGCGTCCAGATGCCAGACCCCGATATCGCGGCCGTCGCGGATTTCGCGCCGCGGCTGCTCGCCTGGTACGACCATGCGGCGCGCATCCTCCCCTGGCGTATCGCGCCGGGCAGCGCGGCAACCCCCGATCCCTACCGCATCTGGCTCGCCGAAGTGATGCTGCAACAAACGACCGTCGCCGCGGTCGCAGGCTATTTCGCCCGTTTTACGGAGCGTTGGCCTAGCGTCGCCGATCTGGCGGCGGCCGACGATGCCGACGTCATGGCGGCGTGGGCGGGCCTTGGATATTATGCCCGCGCTCGCAACCTGCTGGCGTGCGCACGGACGGTGGTCGCCGATCATGGCGGCGTCTTTCCGGACAGCGAGGCGGGGTTGCGCGCCTTGCCGGGCGTCGGCGATTACACTGCGGCGGCGGTCGCGGCGATCGCCTTCGGCCGCCCCGCGGTTGTCGTCGACGCCAATATCGAGCGGGTGATTGCGCGCCACCGGCTGATCGCCACGCCGCTGCCGGCCGCAAAGCGCGCGATCCGTGCCGCGCTGGCGCCGCTCGTTCCGCGCGATCGCCCCGGCGACTTCGCGCAGGCTCTCATGGATCTGGGCGCAACGATCTGCACGCCGCGCAGCCCCGCCTGCACCCGCTGTCCCGTCGCCGCCGATTGCGTTGCATTTGCGGCTGGCACCGCCGAATCACTCCCGGTCAAGCCGCCCAAAAAGGCGAAGCCGCAGCGCCACGGACGCGCCTGGTGGATCGAATCGGATGCGCGGCTGTGGCTGGTACGGCGCCCTGACAAGGGGATGCTCGGCGGGATGCGGGCATTGCCCGGCGGTGCGTGGGACGAACCGCCCGCATCCGATGACGGAGCCGTCTCCGTGCGGCACGGCTTCACCCATTTCGACCTCACATTGACGCTCGTCCGGCGCGGAGTCGAGGATGCCGCAGGGGAAGGTGAGTGGTGGCCGATTTCGGCGCTTGACGCGGCGGGTCTGCCGACGCTGTATCGCAAACTGGTCGACAAGATGCGGGAGAGTGACCGATGACGATGATGATTTCGCGCCGCGCGCTGCTCGGCAGCCTGGCGCTGGGGGGCAGCGCGACGCTGTTGCCGCGCGCCGCCTTCGCCTGGACCAATGCCGAGGCGCTCTATCCAGCGACCTACGCCTTCATCAAGGGATTCGTGGACCGCCGCGAACTCGCCGGCGCTATCGCTGCGATCGGCAAGGATCAGGCGCCGCCCGACTATCTGGGCGCGGGCAAGCAGGCTATGGATTCGCAGCGCGCTGTGGCCCCGGACACGATCTGGCGGCTCTATTCGATGACCAAGCCCGTCACCGGCATGGCGGCCATGCTGCTGATCGAGGATGGCAAGATGACCCTCGACCAGCCGATCGCCGATTTCCTGCCCGCCTTCGCATCGATGAAGGTGCAAAACACCCCCGACGGGTCGATCACCGACGTTCATCCCGCGAAGGGGCCGATCACGGTCCGCCAGCTCCTCACCCACACCGCCGGGCTCGGCTACAATATTGTCCAGAAGGGGCCGCTGCGCGACGCCTATAACGAGGCTGGGATTTTGGGCGGGCAGGTCAGCCGCCTGCCGATTCCGGGCTTCCCGCCGACTACGCCGGCGCCGAGCCTGGAGGTTTTCGCCGACCGGCTCGCGACGCTGCCCCTCGTTTATGAACCCGGCACGCGCTGGAGCTATTCGGTCGGGCTCGACCTGATGGGCCGCGTGATCGAGGTCGCCTCGGGTCAGCCCTTCGACGCCTTTCTGAAGGCGCGCATTTTCGATCCGCTGGGGATGGCGAGCACCGGTTTTCGCGTCACCGGCGACGAAGAAGCGCGGCTGTCGACCAACTATGCGCCGCTGGGCGGCGTGCTGCTGCCGATCGATCCCGCGACGAGCTCGATCTACCTCGACCCGCCGCCGATGCCCTATGGCGGCGGCGGTCTCGTTTCGACGGCGCGCGATTACGACCGGTTCCTCGCCATGCTGCTTGGCGAGGGCGAAACCGGCGGCGTGCGGATCATGAAGCCCGAAACCGCGCGGCTCGGCATGTCGAACCTGCTTGCCGATTCGGTCGATCGCAAGAATACGTTCATCGACGGTGAGGGCTTCGGCGCTGGCGGACGCGTGTCGCTCGCCGGATCGCCGACCGGCGAGGGAGTTTACGGCTGGGGCGGCGCAGCGGGCACCATCGCCTTTGTCGATCGCCGCCGCGGCTATCGCGTCGGCGGCTATACGCAATATATGCCGTCGGAAGCGCTGCCCTTCCAACGCGACTTCGGCAAGGCCTTCTACAAGGATGTGATGGCCTGATGCCGCTGCCGCTCGGCTTTACCGGGGCGCGGCTTGACCGCGCCGACCGACTCCGCACCGATCCCGAGGCTTTCGCGGCGGCGATCGCCGATCCGCGCGCGACCTGCCTGCTGCTTGATGGCATCGATCCGGTGCCGGGCAGCGGCGGCGGGCTGATGTGGGAAGCGCTTGATCCGGCCGACGAGCGTGCGTTGTTGCTGCTAGGGATCGACGACAGCGGCGCGCCGCGCTTCGTGCGCGAGGCGCATGGCGGGGCGCGCGTCGATGCGCGTTCGCGCACCGTGATGCGGCTGCTCCCGATGCTATCGCCCGAAGAAGCGGCGCTCTATGGCGGTGCGCGCAGCCTCGTCGACTGGCACGCGCGGCACCGGTTCTGCGCCGTTTGCGGTTCGCCGACCGAATTGTTCAGGGGCGGCTGGGGTCGCCGCTGCGCTTCGTGCGGGGCGGAACATTTCCCGCGCGTCGACCCCGTTGTCATCATGCTCGCCGAATATGAGGGCCGCGTGCTGCTCGGCCGCCAGCCCGGTTTCCCGCCGGGCTTCTTTTCGGCGCTTGCAGGCTTCGTCGAGCCGGGCGAATCGCTTGAGGAAGCGGTGGCGCGCGAATTGTTCGAGGAAGCGGGCATCGCCGTGTCCGATGTATCCTATGTGGCGAGCCAGCCCTGGCCCTTCCCCTCGTCGCTGATGATCGGGTGCCGGGCGGTGGCGCGCGACGCAGCGCTGACAATCGACACCACCGAACTCGAAGCGGCGATGTGGGTCGACCGCGCGGAGGTGCGCGCGGCGCTCGCCGGCGACATGGGCGCGAGCTTCATGGCACCGCCGCCGCTGGCGATCGCGCGCTATCTGCTGGAGGATTGGGTGGCCTGAGCCTTAGAGGCGCTTGCCGGTGATGCGGCTGATTTCGCGCGCCACCATCGATTCGACCATCGCCGGCAGATTGGCGTCGAGCCATTGCTTGAGCATCGGCCGCATCGCATCGACGACGACATCCTCGAGGCTGCGTCCCCCGGCGGGCACCGTCGCGGCGGCCGCCGCGGCGGCTGGCGCCATCGCTGCGGTGAGCGCTTCGAGCGACTGGCGCGCGGCATCGGCGCTGGCGACCGACACCAGCTCTTCCTGCGCGGTCGCGGCGCCGCTGTCGTCAAGGGTCGATTCGGCGACGGCGTCGTCTTCCTCTTCGTTGAGGTCGAGAATATCCTCGCTCGGCGCCGCCGCACGCTGCGCGCGCGCGCCAGGGGCCTCGTCACGCGCGATGACGCGCCGGATCGACGACAAAATGTCTTCCATCGATGGCTCCCGCGACATGTCGCCCATGCTTGCCCCCTCAGTTCCGCCGGAAATACCGGTTAACCATGTTCATACCGGCGCGCGGGCGGGCTTGCCAAGCCTTATTGTTGGGGAAGCGGCTCTACGGCAGGCACGCTGGCATCGGCGGCGGGGATGCTGCGCGTGTTGGTGGCCTGCTGCTGCGGCTTCGGATCGTCGGCCCAATCCCAGATCTGACCGCGAACACGGCGATAATTTACCGCCGGATCATAGAGCGCGCCGCCCTCGATTCCCAGGTCGCGCGCTTCGGCCTTGCCCATCGCGGCGAGGACTGAGAAAGCCGCGACATAGCTGTTGCGTTTGGCCGAGACGAGCTGGACCTGCGCGTTCAGATATTCCTGTTCGGCATTCAATATGTCGAGGATCGAGCGCGTGCCGACGCTGTTTTCGGCACGCACCCCCTCGAGCGACAGGGCGTTCGCGCCCACCGCCTGCTCGGTCGCGGCGATGACGCGCTCGTTCGCCTGCCACGCGGCATAAGCGCCGCGCGTCTGCGCGATCACGTCGCGTTCGGTGGCAACATAGGTTTCGATCGCCTGGCTGCTGCGCGATTGCGCCTGGCGCACCTGCGCCGACGGGCGGCCGCCCTGAAAGATCGGCAGCGTCAGCGACAGGCCGGCGGCGGCGCTCTTAGTCGTATTCTCGGCCACGGTGTTGCCGGCGGGAATCGAATGAAGATTATTGTTGTAGCCGCCGCCTAGTGTCGCCGACAGCTTGGGCATGCGGGCGGCCCGCGCAGCGCCGATGTCGGCGCGCGATGCGTTGATGCGCTGGTTTGCTGCTTCGATATCGGGATTGTTGTTGAGCGCGATCGCGACCGCATCCTCAACCGATTGCGGGAGATTGGGCAGCGCCGGCGGCGGCTGGAGGTCGACCGGCGCATCGCCGACCAGCTTCACATAATTTTCGCGGCTGCGAATCAGATTGGCTTCGGCGCCGCGCAGGTCGCCCTCGGCCAGCGCAAGCCGGGCCTGCGACTGG
The DNA here is from genome assembly GCF_000371385.1 of Sphingopyxis sp. MC1. NCBI lineage: Bacteria > Pseudomonadati > Pseudomonadota > Alphaproteobacteria > Sphingomonadales > Sphingopyxidaceae > Sphingopyxis > Sphingopyxis sp. MC1. The sequence continues at coordinate 120,779 of NZ_AOUN01000008.1, read as the reverse complement.
GCGACGTCGGTGCGCGTCAGATCGCCGATCTCGAAGCGGTCGCTCGATGCCTGCAAATTGGTCTTGAGGACCGCGACATTCTTCTGGTTGAGCTGGACGATCGCCTGGTCGCGGATCACGTCCATATAGGCGCCCACGACTTGCGAGAAAATGCTCGCTTCGGTTGCGCGCAGATCGGATTGCCCGGCTTCGACGCGATATTCGGCCGCCTTCACCGCGTTGCGCACCGCGCCGCCCTGATAGATCGGCACGCTGAGTTGGCTGCCCGCGGACAGGACGCGGCCCGGCGACACGAAGCTGTTGCCCGGGATGACCAGATTTTCCTGATAATCGACGCTGGCACCGACCGAGGGCAGGCCCGATGCCTTCTGGATCGGAACATTCTCGTCGTTCGCGCGCTGTCCGGCGCGCGCCGCCGTCAGCGTCGGATTATTCTCATAGGCTTTGGCGAGCGCACCCTGCAGCGTCTCGGCCTGCGCCTGCGACGACAGCGCCAGCGCGCCGAGCGCCATGCCCGCCAGCCAGCGGGCGCGTCGTCCGGTCATTTTCGTGTCGATGTCGTGCATGATTTGGTTCAGCCTGAAGGGAGGGAGGGCTCTCAGAATCGAAAACCCGTGGGGGCCTCGAAACCCGGCAGCGCCGCGACATCCATGTCGGCAAAGGCGCGCAGCGCAAGTGTGCCGGCGGTCTTGACGCCCTGGACAAGCCGGGTGACGCTGCCTTCGCGGCGCGCCGCGACCAGCTTGCCGCCTTCGGCGAGCTGCGCTGCCAACGCGTCGGGAAGCTGTTCGATCGCGCCGTCGATCAGGATGCGGTCGAAGGGCGCTTCGCCGGGGGCACCGGCAGCGAGCGGGCCTTCGACCCAGCGAATCGCCGGATTGTCGGTTGCGGCGCGGGCGGCAGCAAGCAGATCGGCCTGCTCCTCGACCGCGACGACCGAGGCACCGAGCGCCGCGAGCAGCGCGGCGGTGTAGCCCGTCGCCGCACCGATGAGCAGCACGCGCTGGCCCGGCCGGATATCGGCGGCGACCAGCAGGCGGCCGGTGACGAGCGGCGCATTGAGCGCGCGGCCGTGACCCAGCGCGATCGCGCGGTCCATATAGGCGACGCTCGCCAACGCCGCGGGAACATGCGCCTCGCGCGCCACGCTGCCCATCGCCGCGACGACCGCCGGGTCGATCACGTCATTGGTCCTCAGCTGGCTGTCGATCATCGCAGCCCGCATGTCCGCAGCAGTCACTTCGTTCAATTTCGTCGCCATCAGCCTGTTTTCCGATTCTGGGGCCCTGAAGCTTGGGGCCGTTCTAGCCGAACCGATGCTGTGTTGCAATACTAATACAGCATCGCGCGGCGCTGCGTCGCGCATAGCTGGCCGCGGGAGTGGCGCCAACCCCGCATTGCGCGAAAATGCGTGCGAAATGGAGTGGGCCTTGGCGAATCCTTGACAAGCCCGCCAAAGCCCCGCACTAGCGGCGCCGTCCAACACCCGGCCCGGCCCGCGACACAGCGGCCGCGGCGTTCGGCGCGAGGCCCGATGGCGGAGTGGTGACGCAGCGGACTGCAAATCCGTATACGCCGGTTCGATTCCGGCTCGGGCCTCCATTCATCCCATCTAACCTTGCTGCCGACGCCGATCTCGGCATCGATTGTATCGGTATTGGCGAACCGTCAGGCCTCGCCCGATCGGCCATGTCGCTATCACCGGCATCTGTACTGGTACACCGCAGCCGTCGCCTTGCCGGCACGATCCGCTATCCAATGTTGATTTTCAGAATGAAAGATTCAGTAGGGATGACGCGCGTCGTGGACTGGAAACCTTTGATCGGCCGGATTTTTCCTACGCTATGCGCGGCGATCCTTTTCGGTTTCATGTCTCCGGCGGCCCATGCGGAAGGTGGCTGTCCCGACGGATTTTTCCCGATCGGCGGCGGGACGGGCGGATGGCAAGGGTGCGCGCCGATCCCCGGCTACGACGATGGCGGCACTGAGGAAGAGCCACAACAGCCGACGAGGTCGGCTTATGACAATTATTATGCGGCCGCCTGGCATCGTGATTCAAGCTGGGCCTGGCTCGTCACCGGCTATTCGAATCGAACGCGTGCCGATCGGGCGGCGCTGGCGGCCTGCAATGCGGCGATGGGATCGGGGTGCACAACGGCCGCCGGCGGTGCCAATGGCGCGCTTGTGATTTCACGCGGGGTCGAGGGCGATCTTTATGCCATGTCCGGGGCGGATAAGGGCAAAGCCGAAAAGGCCATGGCGAAATATTGCAAGGAAGCTAACGACGAGTGCGAGGAAATCCAGTGGGCCACGGCGCCAGCCTTGATCGCGCCCTCCGGTCAGAATGTACCCGAATCGCCCCGAATCTATGGCCCTGTGAACGATCCGCATCGCCGTTACGGGGCGCTCGCCTGGCCTGATGGCGGAGCCGATGCCGCGCTGACGCGCGAGGTCTGGATTGTGGGCGGGCGACCTTCGCCGGATAAGGCGGCGTCCGATGTGGTTGCGCGGTGCCAGGCCGACAGCGGCAAGACTTGCAGCGTCAAGCTGGCTGGTTCCGACGTCTATATTGCCCTGACGATGGGCGATGGCGTGATGGGTGGCGCGGCCAGCGCATCCTCGGTCGCGGCTGCCCAGAAACGCGCGCTCGATTTCTGCCGAAAAACGTACAAGCGATGCCGGGAGGCCGGCTTTTTCGACCTGGTTGCGGAGCAGGCCTTGCGGTACGATCCCGAGGCCTTCGGCAAGCCCTGGTTTACCGCGCAAAGCTGGACCAAGGGCGGCAAGGCACCGTGGCGCAATTCGGTGTGGTCGGTGTCCGGCGCGAAGGATATGGACAGCGCGAAAAAGGCGGCACTGGCTTCCTGTCACGCCGAAACCAAAGATGAGTGCGAGGTCGCGTCCTGGTCCTCGAACAGCAAGGTGGCGCTATCCGTCGACTCAACCGGAGCCGTACATGTGCTCTGGACGGCTTGGTCGAACGATCCTGCGAAGGTGGTCGCAAAAGACTGTGCGGCGCAATCTCTTGATTGCCGGATTGTAACCATCATCGATTCCCGCCTGCCTTCTACAGGACGAATCGACGTTGAATAGCTGCTACCCGAGCAAACGCTGGACCGTGCGTCCTTTAGCGGAGGGTGTCAGTTGAAGGATGATGCGGTGCTGCACGCCGCATATTGTATCTGGCAATGCTGCGCCGCCGCATTGCAACTGCGCATCGCCAATCGGTTCGCAGCGGCCATGGTCGCGGCATAAGCGATTCCGACTTGCCGGTCGTCCCCCGACGCATAAGCGGCGCATTGGTTTCGATAGGTCAGGCGCACCCGACATTCGCCTGCGCCGCCGCTTTCCTCGCATTGACGGATCGCGCCTGCCGTAGCGGAGCCTTCGCTCTGTCGGCCACGGACCGCACCAAAGCCGACGCCGCCAAGCGCTATTGCGCCCCATCGTGCTTCGGATTGGTCGGACGCCGCGGCGACCGGTGTGAACAAGCTCGCGAGCAGGATCGACGGAATCCATTTCATTTCGGCATGTTAAGGCAGGAAATACCGATCGCAGCCAAGCAAGCGTGCGTACCAGTGCATTTCCGGGTGGACCGCCCGCCGCCGCCTTGGCCCATGCCTGCCCGGCCAGGGAAGTGATCGAAAATGTACCGGTGTCGCAAGATTATCCCGGTGATCGGGGTCGGGATGTTAGCGTCGGCTAATGGATGCCTGCGGTCCGAAATCTACGCGAATGCACGCACGGCTTGTCGGCTGGGCTGGACTTATTTTGCTCAGTTCGGCCTGTGCGGTGCCGCCCTATGATCACGCAGCGAGCAATTGCGCGCGCGGCGTGTCTATTGAGGCGGTCATCCGCGCTTGCAATCCGTCGGCCTTGCGACGGTTGCTTACATATGGCGTCGATCCTGACCTTCCCGACCGTGCGACAGGGCATTCGCCTCTGGAAACGGCTATTCTGGCGGGACGGCGCGATCAGGTCGGGGTTCTGATCGCCGCCGGGGCCGGTCTCGACCGACCCGATCATGTCGGCAATACGGCGCTGCATATCGCCGCGCAGACAAATCAACCATGGATTGCGCTGGATCTGCTCAAGGCGGGTGCGCGACCGGACATCCGCAATGCGCAAGGGCGAACCTTTCGGACATATCTCGATTTGATGAGCGATGATCTGCTCACGCCCTATGCCCGTACGGGAAAGCGCGCGGTGGTCGATTGGGTCGCGCAGCGCGACAGTGCAGAGGGCGCCCTCCACTGACGAAGGCGGGGCTGCCCCGACGGTAGTCGGCGGACGACGATCGTTGCGCAATCCAGCGCGGCCGTCTGCCTGCTGGAGGGATATTTATTATTTCTTCTTGAAGAACAGTCTTTTGATCATCGCCCCCGCGCCGATGAAAACCGCTGCGCCAATCAGCGCTCCCGCCAGCGGAAAATAAGCGTGATCGCGGGTACTGTCGATCACCACCTGACCAAATCCGGCCGCCCGTAGCTTGTAGACGCGCCACTCGGTTGCGGCGATCTGCCACAGCACAAACAGCCCGATGAACAGCGCCGACAGGATGCGGGCACGCTTCTTTCCGGGCGACGTATTTTGCGGGTCGTTCATAGTCGCTCCGGTTCATGGGGGGCGCCCGGTTGCGTTTGCTGCGGCGGAGGCGCAGCGACCGGATCAAAGGTACTGAGCGTGTAGCCGACTTCGCCCGACATGGTCATGACCGCGCCGTCGCAGGTCCGGATGCGATGCTCGAAACTGTGGCTCGTTTCGGTTTGCTGCAGATCGATCCGAAGCCCGCCATTGTGGAACCAAAGCAGCGCGTCGTAGCGCGTCCGATTATCGTCGATGCGCTCGATCCCCTTGGTCGACAGGGTGCGTTCCACGGTGCGACCGTCGGCGTCCGTCGTTCGCGCCAGCACCTGTTTCAGATCTTCGGCATAGACCTCTTCGAGCGCCGCGACACAGGCCGCATGGGATTCATAGCTTTGCGGCAGGGCAAGGATCGGCATGACGCCGCTTGCCAGAACGGCCTGGCCGGGTGCAGCCGCCGCCAGGCCGAGGGCGGCTATTCCCAAATGATATCGACGTTGCGCCATGTCCAGCCTTGGGGCGATCACTCGCGAGCGGCCCGGGAGTCGGGCGCTTTCCGGCGAACTGTCGTCGCAGCAATGGTGATCGCGCCGCAGACCGCCGCCAACAAGCGTTGGCGTGCACCGGTACATCGTTTCGCTTCGCCCCGCGCTCGCTCGCCGCCAAATTGCCTGCATGACCCGAATCCTTGCCCTCCCGATCCTGTCGATCGCCGCGTTTCTTTTGGCGCAGACCGCATCGGCGGCCGCCGAACCACTGCCGACGCAGCGGGATATTCCTGCCGAAGAAAGTACGGTGATCTGCCCGGACGAGGCCGCGGGCCGGCGCCTGTTTGAAGATTATTACACTGCGACCGCCGCGGGAGGCTTCGACATCTACCGTTTTTTCGACGGGCTGAAAGCAACGGGGTGCGAACAGAAGAGCGGCCCGTTGCAGATCGTCGAGATTCTGGGGCGGCGCCTGATCGGAACCTCCGGCGGGACGCAACTGCTCTATCGTGCGACCCGCCCCGATGGGGCCGCCGTAATCGGGCTCGTCGATGAAGGGGTAAACGACCAGTTTCCCCGCACTTATTTTGCCCGGTGGATGCAACTCCATGCACCGGGCGGTCGGTTGATCGACCGGCAGGGCAACCGGCTCTATCTGTGCCCGTCGCCCGCCGATGCGCAAAAGCTGGTCCACGCGATCCTTCCGATGGGTGAGCCCGGCACTGCCGATCCGCAGCAGATCAAGTCGCGCGACCGGGCCTTTGCCGCGGCTCGCTGCAGGATTGCCCCCGGCGAATATCGGATCACCGCCGTCGGCGACAGCCAGTTCGTCAGTCTGGGACCGGAGGCCGGAGAGGATTGGACGGCGCTGGTTGCGACAGACAGCGACGGCCGCGAAGTCGGGCTGGTTTACGACGCCTCGGTCATGTGACGCTTTGCTCGTTTCGGATCAGGCGCTCAGGGCGCTGCGGATGGCAGGGGTGTAGGTACGGCCCACGCGTACTTCGGTGCCGTCGGTCAGCACCGCGACGAGGGAGGCGAACGGCATCTGCTTGATGCGTTCGATTGCGGAGCGCTGCACGATCGTGCTGCGATGGATGCGCAGGAACCGCGCAGGATCGAGCCGGCGTTCGAGAGAGGCGAGGCTCTCTTGATAGAGATAGTCGCCATCGGCGATGTGCAGGCGCACATAGTCGCGATCGGCCTGGAAGCGGATGATGTCGTCGGCCGGAATGCGCAGATATTCGCCATGGGTGCGAACCCAAAACTCGCCGTTTTTGCGGTTTTCCCGGCCGAGCGCCTGCTTGAGCGCATGCAGCGTTTCCTGCAGTTCGGCGATGCGGTCCGACTGCAGGCGCGCGCCCGCCGCCGCGCGGGCGCGCTCGATGGCCAGATGGAATCGTCCCGGTTCGATTGGCTTGGTCACATAATCGACGGCATTGTTTTCGAACGCGCGCAGCGCATGATGGTCGAACGCAGTGACGAAGACGACGGCTGGGGGAGCCTCGGCAACTGCCGCCAATATGTCGAAGCCGTCGCCGCCCGGCATCTGGATGTCGAGCAGCATGATGTCGGGCGGGCGTGCCGCGACAATCGCCACCGCTTGCGCGACATTGGCGGCTTCGTCCACGCGTCCGACCCACGGATATTTGGCGAGGAGGCGTAGAATACGCCTGCGCGCCAGCGGCTCGTCGTCGATGACCAGAACCGACATTTCGGTCATGCGGGCCGCCAAGGCAGCGCGATTGCCGCGCGAAAGCGACCATCCGCCGTGATCTCTGACGATAGCGACCCTTGCTCGCGAAAGCGCGCGCGCAAGCGATCCGCGACATTCTTCAGGCCCATGCCCATGCCCGGCGGCCGGGGTCGTCCGTCATCCGCCGCGACGTCGTTTTCGACGACGATCTCCAGCGCTTCGTCGCGCCGCGTAGCGCTGACCGCAATTTCGACTGGGCCGGCCGATCGCCCGACGCCGTGCTTGACCGCATTTTCGATCAGCGGCTGCAGGATCAGACTGGGGACCAGCGCGCCGCCCGCTTCGTCATCAATAGCGATGTTGACAGCCATGCGGTCCGAAAAGCGGGTGCTTTCGATGCCGAGATACTCTCGCTGAAGCGCGATTTCTTCGCGCAACGGGACATCGTGAACGGGGTCGAGTTCCAGTGTGGAGCGCAGGAAAGTCGATAGCGACAGCACCATCCGTTCGGCCTGCGTCGCGGCACCCTCTTCGATCAGACCGGCAATGGAGTTCAACGTATTGAACATGAAATGCGGGCTTATCTGATAGCGGAGGGCCTTCATCTTCGCTTCGAGGGCTTCCTCGCGCACCGCAGCGAGGCGTCGTTCACGATCTCCGACCTCGAAGCTGTAGAACATGGCCGTGTGAAGCGCACACCATCCCAATATCTGGCAGAAGCTGGTGATCAGGACGATGCCGGTATAGCCGGGATCGAACTTTATCGGCTGGGGATAGAGGCAGATCATACCGTTGATGAAATCGAGTACGGCGGCGACGGGAGCCATGACCGCGGCAAAAGCGATCCCCCACAGCGCTTTGGGAAGGAAATTCCCGCTCCGTCGATGGAAAAGGAAGATCGCCAGCCGGTAGCCGATCGCCCCGATGATCGCATAGACATAGAGCTTGTAAGGCGCCGATTCGATCGGATCGACGTTGAGGACGACGCTGAACAGGCTGTCGACGAGAAACATCACGAACCAATAGCCAATAATGAGCCAGATCGTCGCGCGCTTGAGACCGCGGGGAAGCGTGCCGCGTGCGTGGGTCCCTCCGGCATTTTCATGATCGCTCATGATGTTGGCCCCTTGTCCCCGCGCGATGCTGCGTGCCGTTCGTCGGTCGCCAGTAGCCATTGGCAGAAAGCCGGTGCCGATGATCCGACGCCGCGCGCCGTCCATAGGAAATAGTATCCAGCACGGTCCGGCAACCACTTAGTTCAGACGGCATGAGCGATATGCAGCCAGTATCGGCAATGTCGGGGACCGCCGCCGTGCGCAATGGCGTAGCGGCCTCGGTCGGCGGCCGCGTGCCCGACAGCGCGTGCGCGCCGGGGCGGGCGGCAGCGGGACCGCCCGCGAGCGAGGCGGTCCGTTTTCTCGTCGAGACGGATGATCTCCAATTTATACGCCGGGTTGCCGCGCTGTTGCCCGAAGGCGCGAAATTGCAGATTCTTCCGGCTGCCGTGCGGATCGATCGCGCTGCCCCGCCGACAGGACGGTCGGCTGCCGGCGGATTGCCCGCGCTGACCGGGCGACAGCAGGACGTTGCGGCGCTGCTCGTGCAGGGGCTTTCGAACAAGGCAATCGCCCGCGAGCTCGGCCTTTCGCATTTCACCGTGCGCAATCATGTGTCGCAATTGCTTCGGATGCTGGGCGCGACGACGCGGCGCGAAGCCGTAACGCGGCTCGCACCATATTTCGAGAGCGTCTCCGCACCCGAATAGGCCGCGATGTCGTCGGGGCGCGACGCCATTGCATATTCCTTTCCCTACCGCAGCCACCCTTGCCGAGTTCTGACGGTTTGTCATCGTGTCCCATTGAACCGGTACATGGCGACACCCTCTGCGAGAGGCGCTTTCGATCGGAGCGTTCTCCGAAAGAGCCGTAAGATAGCCGACGCCCGGAATCCAAAGATGAGAGACCATCCTGGAGCCCGGGCGCCGTGCAGCAGGCGGAACCCGCTTTGTGACCGGACCGGGATGCCTGATCACGGTTCGATGCTAACCAAGAGTGATTTCGCTGGCTATCAAATATAGGAACCGGTTCAAAACGCCATGTCAAATGGCTCTGCTAAATTGAATCAGTCTTCAAAATATCGGATCTAACAATGCCTATGTTGGAAAAGTGATTTCGCATCACCAAATATAACCGGTACAAGAACCGGTACATCGGCTTCATTGCCATGCACTGTCTGTCCCCTCTAGGTCGTCCATCATCCATTATCTCGTGGTTCGAGTGTAAAGCACCGATCGCGATTTTGGCTGGCATGGTCCGAAATAAACAAGGGGAAAAAAATTGGCAAAATCGCGCATCATTCGCTTGAGGCTCGCAACGGCTCCGATTGCCGTTGCGGCTATGGCGCTGGCGCCCTCTGCTTTCGCGCAGGAGGCAGATGACGGAACCGATGCTGGCACGACCGAACTGGTCGTTACGGGGTCGCGCATCGCACGTACCGACGAAGCCGCGAGCCCGGTTCCGCTCGCTGTCGTGGGCAGCGCGGACATTGCGCTCGATGGCGCGCCGAACATCTCTGACATCCTCAACGAAATGCCGCAAACGGCAATCGGGATTACCCGGACGAACACCAACTTCCTGACCTCGGGCACCGGCATCGCGACGGTCAATCTGCGCGATCTCGGCTCCAGCCGCACGCTGGTGCTCGTCAACGGCCGGCGCTTCATTTCGGGCTTTGCAGGCGACTCTGCAGTCGACCTCAACAATATCCCGACCGACTTCATCGACCGCGTCGAAATCGTCACCGGCGGTTCTTCGGCCGTTTATGGCTCGGATGCGATTGCGGGCGTTGTAAACTTCATCCTGAAGGACAAGTTCAACGGCGTCTCCGTACGCGGCCAATATGGCATCACCGAACATGGCGACAATGGGCGCTATCTCGCCAGCATCACCGCCGGCACAAGCTTCGGTGCCGAAGACCGCGGCAATATCCTGCTGAACTTTTCCTACGACAAGGACATGGGACTGCGCTCGCGCGACCGCGCGATTTCCGCGCAGGACTGTTCAGGAACGGCCTGCGGTCTCGGGGCCTTTTCGTCCTATGCGCCGCAGGGGCAGTTCCGTACGGTCAACGCGTCGGGGCAGGCGGTCAACATCCTGCCGGGCGGTCGCAACACCTTCTCGTTCAATCCCGACAATTCGGTTGCCTATCTCGCCGGCTTCGACACCGGCCAATATGGCTTCAACCGGAACGGCGAGCGCTATATCTCGGTTCCGCTCGAGCGCTATCTTGCGAGCGGGGTCGGCAATTTCGATCTCACCGACAATGTCACCGCCTTTGCCGAAGTCACCTATGCGAAGGTGAAGTCGCGTTCGCGCCTCGAACCCTTCGCGCTCGATATTCTGAGCGACGTCTATTATCGCGATATCGATCCGTACGGCATTCCGATCACCAACCCGTTCATCCCCGCGGCAGTCGCCGCGGCGATCGCTGCTGCCAATTCGGATGCCGATCCGACGAACGACGTCGATGCGATCAACGGCCGTCGTCGCCAGAACGATGTGTTCGATCGCTCGAACGTCGTCAGCCGCGACACCTGGCGCGTTGTCGCCGGTTTGAAGGGCGAACTGGGCCGTTTCAAATGGGACGCAAGCTATGTCTACGGGCACCTGCGGGACTATAATGCCAGCGAAGATATCGACAATAACCGCTACCGCAACGCGCTGAATGCGATCCGCGTTGGGCCGGGTAATGTCGTGGGCGTGGATATCGTCTGCGCCGACGCTGCGGCTCGGGCCGAGGGGTGCATCCCGCTGGACATCTTCGGCTACAATACCGCTGATCCCCGCGCTGCCGCTTATGTGAAATCGGTGGTCCCGAAATCGGAGCTCATCACCAACAAGCAACAGGTGTGGTCGGCGAATATTTCAGGTCCGATCTTCGCGCTGCCCGCCGGCGACGTCGGCCTGGCACTCGGGGTCGAATATCGCAAGGAAAGTAGCGTCAGTGACCTCGACATCCTGACCAATACGGGCGGTAACTCGGGGAACGTCATCCCCGACACGCGCGGCGATTTCGACGTTCTCGAATTTTACGGCGAAGTGAATGTACCGCTGCTGTCGGGTAAGCCTTTCTTCGAATATCTCGGGCTGATCGGGGCGGCACGCCTGTCGGACTATTCGACGGTGGGTTCGACGTTCAGCTGGAATGCGGGTGCCGAATGGTCGCCGCTGCCCGGGCTGCGTTTCCGCGGCGTCTATGCCGAAGCGAACCGCGCGCCGAATATCAGCGAATTGTTCACCGCGCCGTCGGAAACCTTCGCGTCGGTCAGCGATCCTTGCGACGGGATCACGGCATCGACGGGGGGCGATTACGGGGCGGCCTGTCGCGCCATTCCGGCGGTGCAGGCGGCGATTACCGCCAACGGCATCTTCAAATATTCGCTCGCCGATCTTCAGGGTATCAACGGGTTTATCGGCGGCAACACCGCGCTGCGTGAGGAAACGGCCAAAACCTACACGCTCGGCATGGTCTATCAGCCCAGCTTCGTGCGGGACCTGCTGCTGACCGTCGACTATTATAATATCAAGGTCGAAGGCGCGATCAGCACGCTCGGGCGCTCCTACTCGATCAGCCAGTGCGTGTTGACCGGCCTGCCGATCTACTGCGACAATGTGACGCGCGATGCGACGACGGGGTTCGTTACCCGCGTCGACGGGCAGTTGCTAAACGTTGCGGGCCTTTGGTCGGAAGGCGTCGACGTCGGCGTCCGGTATAATATGCCGCTCGGCCTCAGCGCCGACGACAGCCTGGGGTTCAGCCTCAACTACACCTATCTGATCGCGTCGAAGCAACAGGGTGACCCGGCCGATGACGTGATCAACTATGCGGGCACGTTCGGCAATCCGCGGCACAACCTGACCTCGCGTCTGACGTATCGCACCGGCGGCTTCAGCATCAGCTGGCAGGCCAATTACCATGGTGGCGGCGACTATATTAAGGACTATTTCAACGCCAATCCCGCTGTTCAGGCGCTGAACAAGATCGACGGCTTCATGCTCCACAATGCCCAGCTTCGCTGGCAGCCGGGTGAAGACAAGAAGTTCGATTTCTATGTCGGCGTCGACAATATCTTCGACAAGAAGCCGCAATATATTCCCGGCTCGCCATTCGGTACGCCGACGGGGCTCGAAACATCGCCGGTGTTCGATCTCTACGGTCGCCGTTTCTATGCAGGTGCCGTGGTCAAATTCTGATCGTCGACGAGACGACGACCTGGGGGCGGAGAGCAATCTCCGTCCCCATTTTTGTTCGAGACGCCGAAACGTACCGGTGCATTGCTGCGCTGGCGCCCCGCTGGTCCGACGCCCAGAACCGCCGTTCCGAATGTACGGGGGATGGGGGCGATGGGATTTTTGACGCTGCGTCGGCCGTGGATGCGCTGGACGCTCCTGGTGATGATAACCGTCGGGGGCCTCGCATTCGGCGGAGCCGCTCAGGCGCAGCACACATCGCCTTATTGTTCGCCGCGCACCGCAACCGTTGCGTCTGGCGGGGTGGTCGAGGTTGACCTCACATCTTGTGACAATACGCAGATAGGCTTGGGAAACGGTGTCGCGGTGACGCGAAACGGTCCGTCCCACGGAACAGCAACGACATCGGAACGCTTTGTCCCGCCGAGCTCGACTGCATCGATCCTCACATACAGCCACAACGGCGATGCGGCGACGCAGGATATATTCGACATTCAGGACAATGACGGATTCTGGATCCAGGTCACCATCACCATCAGCGCGCCGACGTCGTACATTGTCGTGACCCCCGCGTCGCTTCCTTCGCTGAACGCGGGGACCGCACTTAATCAGGCGCTGAGTGCAACGGGCGGCACCGCGCCCTATAGCTTTAGCGTGTCCGGCGGGACGCTGATCCCCGGCTTGAATCTGTCGTCCAGCGGCATACTCTCCGGCACGCCATCGCGCCGCGGAAATTATACGTTCAGTGTCACCGCGCAGGACTCGCTCGGCGCAACTGCGGTGAAGAGCTATAGCGGAACGATCGGCAATCCGTCGCTCTCGCTGGCAACGGGAACGGTAACGCTGGTTCAGGGCGCGGCGGCATCAGCCCAGCTCGCGACCAATGGCGGGGTCGCGCCCTATATCTATGCCACCGAACCTCCCGGCACCCCCATGCCCTTCGGGCTCAGTCTTTCGACAGGCGGCCTTATTACCGGAACGCCTGCTTCGTCGGGAAGCGCGAGCGTCCAGTTGCGCGTCACCGACAGCAGCAGCGGGCCCGGCCAATATTTCGAGCTCGAAACACTGACGATCAATGTCGTGTCGGCACCCAGCGTTTCGATCGCGGTCTCGCCGGCCTCGGTCAGCGAGGACGGCGCGACCAACCTGACCTATACCGTCACCCGCAGTGCGAACCTGTCGTCGCCGACAACGGTCAATATCACGACCGGCGGCACCGCAGCCGCTGGCGTCGATTATACGGGCAATGTAGCCAGCGTGACGATTCCAGCGGGGTCGACGACGGCCAGCATCACGATCAACCCGACCACCGACAGCATCATCGAGCCAGACGAGACGGTTACGCTGAGCGTGGCCGCTGGCACCGGCTATACGGTCGGCGCGCCGTCGAGCGCCACGGGCACGATCCTCAACGACGATGTGCCGACCGCGACGATCGCCGTATCGCCAGCCACAGTGGCCGAGGATGGTGCACCGAATCTTGTCTACACCGTAACGCTCTCCCAGGCGCCGTCGTCGAGCGTGTCGATCAATTATACGGTCGGCGGAACGGCCACTAACGGCACCGACTATGCGGCCATCGCGTCGCCGCTCGTCATCGCGGCGGGCAGCACATCGGGAACCGTCACGGTCAATCCGACGGCCGATGCGACCATCGAAGCCGACGAAACGGCCATCCTGTCGCTCGCCGCCGGCACCGGCTATGTCGTCGGTGCGCCGAACAGCGCGACGGGCACGATCCTCAACGACGACCTCCCGTCGCTCAGCATCAATGATGTGACCGCGGCCGAAGGAAACAGTGGCACAAACAATTTTACGTTTACGGTCAGCCTGTCGGCGCCAGCGGGACCGGGTGGCGTCTCCTTCGATATCGCGACCGCCAACGGCACTGCCGCCGCGGGGAGCGACTATGTCGCGCGCAGCCTGACCGGCCAGACGATCCCGGCGGGCGCGAGCAGCGCAAGCTTTACGGTGACGGTCAACGGCGACACGCTGAATGAAGCGAGCGAGACATTTTTCGCGAACGTCACCAATGTCGTCAACGCGGTCGTCATCGACGGGCAGGGGGTCGGCACGATCACCAACGACGATCCGCTGCCGGCGATTTCCACGTCCGATGTGTCGATCGTGGAAGGGAACAGCGGTTCGTCCAATGCCATCGTCACGGTCACGCTCGACACGGCAAGCGGCCAGACGGTGACGGTAAACTACGCCACGGCAAATGGTTCGGCGACGCAGCCATCGGATTACGGCGCGGTGTCGGGAACGCTGACCTTCACGCCGGGGCAGACCAGCCGGACGATCGCGATTCCCGTCGTCGGCGACACCGTTCCCGAAACAAACGAGGCCTTCTCGCTCGGCCTGTTCAGCGCCGTCAACGCGACGATCGCCATACCGACGGCGTTCATCGCCATCACCAACGACGATGTTCCGGTTACGCTGTCACCCGGCGCCCTTACCGGAGGACAGGTCGCGGCCCCGTACAGCCAGACGGTCTCGGCGACCGGGGGCACCGGACCCTATGGCTTTTCGGTGACGGCGGGCGCGCTGCCATCGGGGCTGACGCTGGCGCTTGGCGGCCTGTTGTCAGGAACGCCGACCGCAGGCGGCACCTTCAACTTCACGGTCACCGCGACCGACAGCAGCGCGGCACCGGGGCCATTTTCGGGTTCGACGCCTTACAGCCTGTCGATCGCGCCGCCGACCATCGTCCTGCCGGCGACCCCGCTGGCGGCGGGGCAGGTCGGTACAGCCTACAGCGCTACGATCACCGCGGCGAGCGGCGGCACCGCGCCCTATGGCTATGCGGTGACCGGCGGCAGCCTGCCCGGCGGGGTGACGCTCGACCCCGCAACTGGCTCGCTTTCGGGAACCCCCACCGCGGCGGGCAGCTTCAGCTTCCGGATTACCGCCACCGACAGTTCGACGGGCAGCGGCCCCTATTCGGCATTCAATGATTATGCGATCGACATCGCGGTGGCGCCCCCCGTCGCCAATGCCGTTTCGGCGACGATCGGCTATGGCAGCGGCTCCACAGGCGTCACGCTCAGCCTTTCGGGCGGCGCGGCGACGAGCGTCGCGATCGTTACCCCGCCGTCACACGGCACCGCGACGGCGTCCGGAACCACGATCTCTTACCAGCCCGTTGCGGGCTATGCGGGCCCCGACAGCTTTACCTACAGCGCCGCGAACGCCAGTGGCACCTCGGCGCCGGCGACCGTCAGTCTGACTATCGCCGACCCGGCGATCGGCGTCGCCGCCACCGGACCGCTCGCCGCGACCGTCGGCACGGCCTACAGCCAGACGTTCACCTTCAGCGGGGGCGCGCAGCCGTTCGGCAGCTATCAGGTGAACAATCTGCCCGCGGGCGTCGCAATCACGGGTTCGGATGCGAGCAGCGTGACGATCGCGGGCACCCCGACCCAATCGGGCAGCTTCAGCCTCACGGTATCGGCCATCGACAGTTCGACGGGCAATGGCCCTTTCACCGCCAGCCAACCCTTCGTGCTGACGGTCGATGCGCCGACGCTGTCGCTCGCGCCCGGCGCGGGGACGCTCACGGCGCCTTATGGCGCGGCCTTCTCGCAAGCCTTTGCAGCAAGCGGCGGGGTTGGCCCGTTCAGCTATTCGGTCATCGGGACGCTCCCTGCCGGACTGGCGTTCGGCGGCAATATGCTGACCGGAACGCCCAGTGCGCCGGGCGTCTATCCGATCACGGTAACGGCAACCGACTCCGGATCGACCGGTCCGGGGGCACCGTTTGCCGTATCGGTGAACTACAGCCTGTCGGTACCCGCTCCGACGATCGTCCTCGGACCAGCGGCGCTTGCCGGCGCGACGGTCGCCGCCAGCTACAGCCAGACGCTCACAGCGTCGGGTGGGGTCGGCGGTTATGCCTATGCGGTGACCACAGGCGCCTTGCCGACGGGACTGACGCTGTCGGGCGGCGGGGGGCTTTCCGGGACGCCGACCGTCGGCGGCAGCTTCGGCTTCACCATCACCGCGACCGACGCGAATGGTCAGGCCGGTGCGCAGGCCTATACGTTGGTCGTCGCCGCTCCGGCGCTGACATTGCCCGCGACCAGCCTGCCGCAGGGCCAGGTGGGGGCCGCCTACAGCGCGACGATCCTTGCGGCGACCGGCGGCACCGCGCCCTACAGCTATGCCGTTACCGGCGGTGCGCTACCGGCGGGCGTTACGCTTTCGCCAACGGGGCAGCTTAGGGGCACGCCTGGCGCCTTCGGAAGCTTTTCCTTCACCGTCACGGCGACCGACAGTTCGGGCGGAACCGGGCCCTATTCGACGTCGCAGGCGTATACACTGACGATCGTCGAACAGACGCCCGTCACCGGAGCAGTGTCGGCGACCGTTGCCTATGGCAGCGTCGATACGGCCATCGCCCTCGCTATCAGCGGAGGGACGCCGGCAAGCGTCGCGATCACGAACGCTCCGTCGCACGGCACGGCGAACGTGTCGGGGACGGCGATCCGCTACACGCCCGCGGCGGGATATGCCGGACCCGACAGCTTTGCCTATACGGCCAGCAATGCCGGGGGCACTTCGGCGCCCGCAACTGCGACGATCCAGGTTTCGGCGCCTACGATTTCCATCGCCGCCGACGGGTCGCTGGCGGCCATTGTCGGAACGCACTTTGACCGGCGCTTCCTTTTTTCCGGCGGCGCCCAGCCTTTCTCGGCCTATCAGGTCACCGGGCTGCCCGCCGGTTTGACCGTTTCGACAAGCGATGCCGGCAGCGTCGGCATATCGGGAACGCCGACTCAGGCGGGCAGCTTCGTCCTGACCGTTTCGGGCACCGATGCCTCGACGGGAACAGGCCCATTTATCAGGTTGCAGGCATTCACGCTGACGGTGGCGGGGCCGACGCTCGCCCTCGCGCCGCCGTCGGCAAGCTTTGCCGCCGCCTATGCTGCCCCCTTCAGTCAACAGATCAGCGCGACCGGCGGCGTCGGTCCCTACAGCTATGCGGTCAGCGGGAACCTGCCCGCCGGCGTCGCGATCGATCCGGCGACGGGCGTGATCGCGGGGACGCCGACGGCGGTTGGCAACTTCGCCTTTTCGGTGACGGCGAGAGATGACGGCGCCACCGGCCCCGGCGCGCCTTTCACCGCGCAGGGAAGCTACAGCCTGACCGTGGCGGCGCCGACGATCCTCGTGACGCCTGCGGCACTCCCCCCGGCCACCGCGGGCGCGTCCTATTCGGCGCTTCTGTCGGCGACGGGCGGGGTCGGGCCTTATTCCTATGCGCTCGCGAGCGGAACGCTTCCCGCCGGGATCGCGCTTGCAGGCGACGGGACATTCAGCGGAACGCCCACCGTGTCGGGCGATTTTGCGATCGGTGTGACCGCGACCGATGCCAATGGCCAGACGAGCGTGGCCGCGCTGACGCTAACCGTCGCCAATGCAGCACTCACGATCACGCCGGCGTCGTTGCCGAACGCGGTGCAGGGGATCGCCTACAGCCAGCAACTGACCGCGGCGGGCGGTGTTGCGCCCTACAGTTTCGCGGTGTCGGCGGGCAGCCTGCCCGCGGGCATTACCATAAGTCCGGCGGGGCTTATTAGCGGTACGCCGACCGGCTCGGGCAACGCCAGCTTCACCATTCTGGTCACTGACAGCACCGGCGGAACGGCCTCGACCGTTTCGGTGAGCTATGTGCTCGCCGTGACCGCACGGCCCAATCCGGCGAACGATCCCGAGGTGCGCGGTCTGGTGCAGGCGCAGGTCGCCTCGGCGCGGCGCTTCGCCGACGTTCAGGTGGGCAATTTTTCCCGCCGGCTCGAAGGGCTCCGCCATGGCGGAGGCGGCGGATTCCGCAACGGGCTGCGGATCAGCGCGTCCGATCCCTGCCTCGACACGCTGACGGCCTGGACCAACAGCCTGTGTGCGAGCAGTGATCCGGCCGGCGGAGGGCGGGCCATCCCCGGCCGGACAGGGCAGCCGCCGCTTGGTGCCGGCGCAGGCTTCGGGGCGGGGACCGGGACGGCGGCGGATGCGGACGACGGGCAAAACGCGTCGGCGTCGAGCGGCCCGATCGACGCACCGCTCGCGATCTGGGCGGGCGGCGCGATCCGCTATGGCGATCGCGACCCCTCGACCGGCCGGCCGTCGGAGCGCTTCGAATCCGAAGGCATCACGCTCGGCGCCGACTATCGTTTCGGTCCGGATTTCGCGATCGGCATCGGGGTCGGGATCGGCCGCGATACGACCGATGTCGGGCGCAACGGGTCGCAAAGCCGGGGCGAGGCCAAGACGATTGCGCTCTACGGTAGCCATCTGCTGGGCGGCGGCTTCTTCGTCGACTGGCTCGGCGGCTATCAGTGGCTGGATTTCGACCTGCGGCGCTACGTCACCGCGACGAGCGCGCTGGTCAATTCGTCGCGCAAGGGGCGGCAGTGGTTCGGCGCGATATCGGCCGGCGCCGATATCGAGACGGGCGATCTGCGCGTCACTCCCTATGTGCGCATCGACGCGCAGCGCGGCCGGCTCGATGGTTATGTGGAAAGCAGCGGCTCGCTGTTCGACCTGCGCTTCCTCGATCAGGATGTGGCGTTCACGTCGCTCGGCCTCGGCGCGCGGCTTGATTATCGCATCGCGGTCGAGAACGGCTATTTCCTGCCGCGCGTGCGCGTCGAATATCAGCGCGACGTCGAACGGCAGGGCGACGCGCTGGTCGCCTATTTCGACCAGACCGGCGGGCCGTTCAACGCCGTTCCGCTCGCGGGCTACGCGCGCAGTCGGCTGCTGCTCGGCCTCGGCCTCGAAATGGCGATCGGCGAGCGGACGTCGTTCGACGTCGAATATAATAATCGCCAGGCAACCGGCGCGGGTTCCGACCAAGGGGTGACCGTCAATCTCAAACAGGCCTTCTAGGCACGGGACGGATCGTCGGCCCCGACGATGAACTGGTACGTCGACGCCTTTGTCGCAGCGAAAGCCGTGGCTTATCCAGCGGGGCAAGCTGCAGGGAAAGGTCCTCGATGATTGCGCGACTGGCGATGGGGCTCGCCCTGCTGTTTCTTCTTCCCTCCGGGCGGGCGCTCGCCGAGCGTCCGCCCGTTCCCGTTACCGTCCCCTCCGAAATCGGCGGCTACGACTATGATCGCGGGCGTGATGCGCTGATTGCGGGCGAGACGGTGATCGCGCTGGCTGCGTTCGATCGCTCCTGCGCCATGGGAAATATGAAGAGCTGTTATAATGCGGGGCTGCTGAACGAAGACTTGTTCAAAACTGATGCTGACAAGACGCGCCGGACGACGGCTCTCGCCAGCTTCGACCGGGCGTGCGAAGGCGGCTTTCAGCGCGGTTGCGTCGCCGCTGCTGGCTATTACCGGTCAGCTCTGTCGGGGGTGCAGGATCTTCCGCGTGCGCTCGTCCTGTTGCGGCGGGCATGCGAAGCCTGGGAAGCGGACGGGTGCGGCGATCTGGCCGAAATGCTGCATCAGGGCGAGGGTACGGCGAAGGACTTCGAAGCGGCCCGGCGCTTCTTTATCCTCGGCTGCGAGCGGGGCGGCCGCGCGCTCAATTGTTTCAATGCTGGCCTGATGGCGCTGAACGGCACGGGCGGTCCACCTGACCGGCTTGCGGGTTTCGACTATTATCACCGTGCGTGCCGACTCGGTTCGGCGAAGGCGTGCGGCAACCTCGCGCTTGAATATGTGCAGAACGACTGGAATCCGGAAGATTTCGCGATCGGCAAGGGCCTGTTCAAAATGGCGTGCGACAAGGGCGAGATGATTGCGTGCAAGAACCTGGGCTATCTTGCCGAGCGTGCCGATCCGGGGGCTGCGGGAAAGAAACAAGCGGCGCGCCTCTATCGCCAGGCTTGCGACGGCGGCGAGGGAGAGGGATGTCGTTCGCTCGGCATTCTTGCCAGTGACGGAATCAGGGCGGCGGGACACAAGCGCGACGCCCTCGGCCTCTATGTTCGGGGATGCAATCTTGGCAGCGGGCGCTCCTGCTACAATGCCGGCCTTATGTACCTGATCGGCTATCGCGCGCCGACGCAGCTGCATACAGGGCTCGGTTGGTTTGCGGCAGGCTGCAAGATTGGCGATGCGTCGAGCTGCGGCGGTGCGGCGCTGGCGGCGCTGTGGCTGGGCGAGCGCGATGCCGCTGGCGGCGCCGACAAGGCCGCGCGATGGGTGCTCTATGGACGCAATCTCGATCCGGCCAGTCCTCTTCTGGATAGTGTGTCCGATTATCTTGCCAAACGCACGGCCGAACCCCCGACCTTACAGCCCGACCGCGGTTGAGCAATCGCCCTGCCTGTCGGGGGCCATGCTAGCCCCAAAATCGCACAGACATCACATCGAGCATCGGACATAGGCGCGTCTGGGTTTGCCTACTTCCTCGACGATCAGGCGACCGCTGGCTTCCGAAAAGCGGAAATGGACAAAGTGGACGGCCTCGCTTCCGGGTCGAACAAGACTGGCGAGCATGTCGCGCGCATCGGCATAATCTGCGGCACGGGGCGGCGCATCATCGTCGCGATCATGCGACGTGCCGGTATCGACGTAAACCGTCCGGACGGTGAGCGCCTCTCCCGCGATAATTGCGAGATCGGGCTTCAATCCCATGCGGTTCTTGTAGGATTGGCCCACGCAGTTGCCCGAACGGGTAGCCCAGTCGCCCAGAAAGTGCGGCAGGATGGCCGAAGGCGCAATCGGGGCATAGACCGCCCGGTCGGTGCCCGTGGCGGGCTGGACGATCTCGCCGACGCCGTCCTGCGCACCGGGCTTTGCGCTGGCGGACAAGGGCATGGCGACACAGAGCAGAATTGCCGACAGGCCGATTCCTGCCAGCGCGCCTCGCGACAGCCCTTCAAAGCATTCCCGCGTAGCCGGACCTGCTTGGGCGCCGCCTTCAGCCCGCGTGACCCTGCCCGCCATATATTTCCTCCGCGCTTCGAATGTCGGACCAATCAATGTTCCTGTTTCCCCCACCGGCGAAGCGCTGCGATGTACCGGTTCCCTTCGGTCCATCGGGCTTTCGCGCGCGCCAGAGCCTCCGGAGGTGCAAATTTCCATCGATGCCCCGCCATACTGCCAAGCCCGGCGATCAGCAGGTCGGGATCGCGCTTTTGCTCTCCTCGCCGTCAGCGGCTGGCAAGCTGACATAGTGCGTGCCTTTGCGGACGAAATGCTGGGTGATGAGCCGGCTGCCGTCGAAGCGGACATCGAACGAGCGATTGCGCACGACGTTGACGATCGTGCCATCATAGGTCTGCCCACCGTCTTCGGTGGCACCGCTGCTGTCATAATGGGAATCGAAGGTCACGAGAGACCTCGGGCCGGTCGGGGTCAATTCGGTCAGCGTCTTGGCGTCGCAGACATAGCCCTGCCAAACACCGCCCGCGGTGGATTCGATGACGAGCCCATCGAGGATGTCGCGCCGGATTTTCCACTGCGGCGGATTGCCCATTATGCTGCCCGTCACGGCGTCAGGCCATCGACCGGTTTCTGCGAATTTGGCACCGTGCATTTCGCGCAGATAGAAGATGCCGAGCGTCCCGAGGCCCGCAGGATAAGGCTCGCCGTTCCCTTCGACAATCAGGACGGGGCCGAATGAAGCCCAGACGAGTTTGCCCTTCGCATAGGTATAGACAGCGTCTTCGGTCACGCGCATTTCCCGCTCGCCGAGTCCGAAGACGGCATCAAACGCCAGATCCATCTGCTTCTCTTCCGGCAGGCTGCGAATGGCCGACGGAGCAGGCTTGGCCGTTGGTGGCGACTGGGTGGCCGACGCTTTGCGAGCGACCCCCGGCGCCGCATCCGCCATGGCCACGGACGATGTCGCGCCGCCCCGATGCGCCAGCGCCCATCCACTCCCGCCCAGCAGCGTCAGTCCCGCGAGTGCCGCAAACGGCCACCGTCGTTTGCCGGGCGCCCTCCCTTCGCCATCTTGGGCCGGCATGGCCTTGTTTTCCGGGTCTTCCGGCGAGCTTGCTGTCGTTACTGTCGCTTCATGCCATTGCAGAAGCTGCGCCTTTTCCCGGTCGAACTCCTCCGCGCTGAGCGCCCCGGCTTCGCGCAGCCGCGTCAATCGTTCAAGGCGGCTCAGATGATCGTCGGTGGCCATGATCCCTCGCGCTGATAATCTCAAGGGCGTCAGCCTACTCCAGCATCCCCGAAGGCGAGAGGAGGCAATCGCGTACCGGTACATCCCGCGCGTTCGTGCGCTATCATCGGCGGGGTAATGTCGACGAAATTGACGGGAGTTCCGATTTGCGACCCAAGTCTGTTACGAACGCGCTCGCCTTGTGCATCATGGCAGTGATCACATTGGCGGCCTGCGATGGCGCAAATGGCGCCGATACGCATCCGAAACAGGGAAGGGTGGTGCCCGCGCAGTATACGCGGGGCACTGCGGCACCGACATCACTCGACGAGCAAGATCGCAACGCGCTGGAGATGGCCGAGCGCGCCTGTGCTAATCGCGACTTTCAGCAACTTTTCACGGCCATTGCGATATCACCGGCCGTCCGGCGCAAATATAGCGCGCCCACCATCACGTCTGCCGTGCTGGACCCTCAGGGCAGGGTAATTTCGTCGCGCGACGTGCCCGCGAATTCCTACGAGGATTTTCCGGTCCGGCAGGTCGACTTCTATTACAAGCCCGCCAAGCCCCGGTCCCCCGGGGATGAGGACGAGTATCTCGATATCCAGTTCAACCAGAGCCAGAGTGACGATTTCTCGGTCGATTGGGCGCGCGTCCACTATGATGGCCAGTCGGAAGGCGGTGACGATCTGGGGAATATCATCGGCCCCGAGGGCAAACCGCTCCCGCCCGGGACACATCCCGATTCGGATGGGCAATTGCTGTTCCGGCCCATCGGAAATTGCTGGCAGTTGCAGGAGGACATCCGTTGGCTGCGATAGCGCAGCGGTTTGAGCTTCAGCGGCTCCAACGACATTCGGCGGCTCAGCGGGCCGATTCGCAGATCGTTTCCATCGCGACGAAGGTCGAGGTGCTAGCGACATGCGGCAGGCTGGAGATTTTCTCGCCCAGCACGATGCGATAGCGGCGGATATCGGGAGTGCGCACTTTCAGGAGATAATCGAAGCTGCTCGCGATCATGTGGCATTCCTCCACCTCGGGAATCCGGCGCACCGCGTCGTTGAAGCGGCGTAGCGCCTCCTCGCGCGTGTCGGACAGCTTGACCTCGGTAAAGGCGACATGGTCGAGCCCCAGCTTGGCGGGGTCGACGATCGCGCGAAAGCCGGTGATCAGCCCGCTGTCGACCAGCCGCTTGACGCGCTGCTGGCACGGCGTCTTCGACAGGCCGACGCGCTGCGCCAGTTCGGTGTAGGTCATCCGCCCGTCGCGGCCCAATATCGCGATGATCTTGCGATCGAACTCGTCCAGATCGACCAAGATTTTCGTATTTGCCATGCGGATTGCCTAATATGACGCCGATAATAGGTCAAAAGATAATCGGTCGAGCGCGATTGAAGGCGGATTGCCTTTTCGCCGCATGCTATCATGCGCCATGACCCAGCCGACCGACCGCGCCGCCATCCGCGCCCTCGCCCGCCGCTCCGAAGCCGACATCGTCGCCGATCTGCGGACCCAGCTTGCCCGCTCGCCCGCCACCCTCGACGCGGTGACGCGGCGCGGACTCGCGCTCATCCGCAAGGCGAAGGCCGAGGGCGAGCGCGAGACGCTCGTCGCGCAGCTCATGAACCGCTACCGCCTGTCGACCGAGGAAGGCGTCGTGCTGATGTGCCTTGCCGAAGCGCTGCTGCGCGTCCCCGATAGCGCGACCGCCAATGCGCTGATCCGCGACAAGATCGCCGGACGCCATTGGCGCGAGGGTGAGGATGAGGATAGTCCGCTGGTCGTCGCGCTGTCGGCGCGCGGCCTTTCGCTCGGGTCGGCGACGCTGATGCTGGGCGCGATGGGGAGCAAGGCGAACCCGCTCACCCTGCTCAAGTCGATGATCCGCCGCTCGGGCGAGCCGGTGATCCGCCAGGCGGCGCTCGCGGCGATGAAGCTGCTCGGCCAGCAGTTCGTGATGGGCGAAACGATCGACGCCGCGGTGCGGCGTGCCGACAAGGACAAGGGCGAACTCGCCAGCTTCGACATGCTCGGCGAAGCGGCGCGCACCGCAGAGGATGCGCGGCGCTATTATGACAGCTACGCCGCGGCGATCGCGCGCATCGGCCGCGATGCGAAGCCGGGCGATCCATTCGCCAACCACGGCATTTCGATCAAGCTGTCGGCGCTTCACCCGCGTTACGAATATCTGCAGGCCGACCGCGTTCGCGAAGAATTGATCCCCGATGTCATCGCGCTCGCCCGCGCCGCGCGCGGCGTCAACATTCCGCTGATGATCGACGCCGAGGAAAGCGACCGGCTCGAACCACACCTCGACGTTTATGGCGCGCTGATCGACGCGGGGCTCGCCGACGGCTGGACCGGGCTCGGCATCGTGATCCAGGCCTATCAAAAGCGCGCGAGCGAGGCGATCCGCTGGGTTGCCGCCAAGGCGCGCGCGCGGGGCGTCACGCTGTCGATGCGGCTGGTCAAGGGCGCCTATTGGGATACCGAGATCAAGCGTGCGCAGACGATGGGGCTGGGCGATTTTCCGGTCTTCACCGCAAAGAACCACACCGACCTCAACTATATGGCGTGCGCGCAGATATTGCGCGAGCATCAGGATTGCATCTTCCCGGCCTTTGCGACGCACAATGCGATGACGCTGGCCTTTATCGCCGAGCTGTTCGACGGCGCCGATTACGAACTGCAGCGGCTGCACGGCATGGGCGAGGGCGCGCATGATGCGATCGTCGCGTTGTCGCCGCCGCCGCGCCCGGTGCGCGTCTATGCGCCCGTGGGCACCCACCGCGACCTGCTCGCCTATCTGGTCCGCCGCCTGCTCGAAAATGGCGCGAACAGCAGCTTCGTGCACCAGTTTTCGGACCCCGACGTGACCGCCGAAGAGCTGGCGGTCGACCCGCGCAGCATCGCGAGCGTGCCGTCGAAAATCCCGACCGGGCTCCAGCTTTTCGATCCCGTCCGGCGCAATTCGCGCGGCTACGACCTTGGCGAACCCGGCGTGCCCGAGGCGCTGGCGGCCGCGATTGCCGGGGCGCGGGACAGCGGCCGTATCGCGGCGCCGATCGTCGGCGGCACGGCAGCGGCGGGCACCGCCGAAGCGGTGCGCAATCCGGCGACCGGCGCGGTCGTCGGTCATGTGATCGAGGCCGATGCCGATATGGTCGATGCCGCCGTCGCTGGCGCGCGCGCGGTGCAGGGCGACTGGAGCCTCGCCGGCGGCGCCTTCCGCGCCGAACGGCTCGAACGCGCGGCCGATCTGCTCGAGGAACGCGATGCTCTCTTTCTGGGGCTGGCGATCGACGAGGCGGGCAAGGCGCTCGTCGATGCGGTGGCCGAAGTGCGCGAGGCGGTCGATTTCCTGCGCTATTATGCCGCCCAGGCGCGCGCCGATTTCACCTACCCCATCGCGCTGCCCGGCCCGACCGGCGAACGCAACGAACTGATCCTCGAAGGCAAGGGCGTCTTCGTTGCCATCAGCCCGTGGAATTTCCCGCTGGCGATCTTTCTGGGGCAGGTCTCGGCGGCGCTTGCCGCGGGTAACGCCGTGCTGGCGAAGCCCGCCGAACAGACGCCGCTGATCGCGCATGCCGCTATCGAATTGCTGCTCGAGGCGGGGGTGCCTGCCGAGGTGCTGGCGTTTCTTCCCGGTCGCGGCGAAACGGTGGGCGCGGCGCTGACCGGTCATGACGATATCATCGGCGTTGCCTTCACCGGATCGACCGAGGTTGCGCGCGCGATCAACCGCAGCCTTGCGGGGCGCGACGGTCCGATCGCGACGCTGATCGCCGAAACCGGCGGTGCCAACGCGATGATCGTCGATTCGACCGCACTTCCCGAGCAGGTCGCGCGCGATGCCGTCGCCAGCGCGTTCCAGTCGGCGGGTCAGCGCTGTTCGGCGCTTCGCCTGCTTTGCGTGCAGGAAGATGTCGCCGAAACCATGATCGACATGGTCGCGGGCGCGATGGCCGAACTCAATATCGGCGACCCGGCGATCCTCGCGACCGACGTCGGTCCGATCATCGATGCCGAGGCGCAAGCGAACATCGCGGCTTATATCGCCGAAGCGCGCGCCGCGGGCCGGGTGATTGCACAGGCGGCGCGCACCGATTGGCCGGCGGGCGGTACCTTCGTGCCGCCGACGATGATCCGCCTCGACCATGTCACCGACCTCAAGCGCGAGATTTTCGGGCCGGTGCTGCATGTCGCGACGTGGAAGGGCGGCGAGCTCGACGCGCTGATCGACGCGATCAACGCTTCGGGCTATGGCCTGACATTGGGCGTCCACACCCGCATCGACGGCGTCGCGGCGCATGTCGCGGCGCGCGCGGCGGTCGGCAATGTCTATGTCAACCGCAACCAGATCGGCGCGATCGTCGGATCGCAGCCCTTCGGCGGCCGCGGCCTGTCGGGCACGGGGCCGAAGGCCGGGGGGCCGCATTATCTGCACCGCTTCGCCGAGGAAAAATCGATCTCGACCGACATCACCGCCGCGGGCGGCAATGCGGCGCTGATGGCGGGGTAATTCCTGCCTCTTTTGTTATTGGCGTATCCCCGCGAAGGCGGGGGCGCACAGGTTGTTCCGACGCCTAAGCCCCCGGCACCCCGAGCATCTGCGCCTGCGCCTTCAGCCGCGGTGCCGCACCCGGATTGGCGGCGAGGGCGTCCTTCAGTGCCTGCGCCGCCTTTGCGGTTTCGCCGAGCGTCATGCGGCTGCGCATCAGCATGATCCAGCGGTCGACGTCCGCCGGATTCGCTTTCAACTTGGCCTCCAGCCCGTCGACCATCCCCGCGATCATTGCGTCCTGCTGCCCCTTGGGAAGCTGCGAGGCGGCTTCCATATCGGCGCGGCTGGGGCCGGGGATCGCCCGCGCGGCGACAGGCATCTCGTCGGCCTTGAGCGCGCGCGGCTGCGTCGCGGCGAGGCGCGCGGCGACGTCGATCTTGTTGATCGCGCCGACCTGTTCGATCGTGCGGCGCAGGTCGGCCTCCCACGGCGCGCCCTGCGGCGTGTCGGCGAGCAGCGCGAACCATTCGTCGATCGCCCCCTTGTGATCGCCGGCGATATCCTTCTTCACCGCCATGAAATAGCGCGCGCGCGGATCCTTGGGATTGAGCGCGATCGCCTTGTCAAAGGCTTCGGCCGCGGCGGGGGGCATCGGATCGCGCGGACTCGCCATGACGCGCGCCTCGCCAAGCGCCGACCATAGCCCGGCCGACTCGGGCGCGATCGCGACCGATTTTTCATAAGCTGCGGCGGCGCCGGGATAATCGCCGAGGTCGAAACGCGCGGCGCCGAGCGCCATCCATGCGTCGGCGCTCTGCGGTTCGCGCCGCGTCCGTTCCTCGATTGCGGCAAGCTGGGCATCGGGTGACGCTGCGGCCGTCGGCGCGGGCGCCGCGGCATTATTGGCGGAATCGCGCCAGATCGCATAGCCGATCGCGCCGGCTAGCAGGAGGAAGGCGGCGATTAGGATCGCACGGTTCGTCGTCGACATACCCTTGGTTTCGCTCATTCCATCCCCCGAATATCCGCCGCGGCGAAATCGCGCGCGACGGTGCCGCGCCATATTGCCTTTGGCGGGCAAAGGTGTAGCCTCTGTCGGGCGAGGTCGGTCAACGATAAAATCGTAAAACAGGGGGTCGCACCGGTTTTCCCAAGTCTTTGCGTGGGAGGGGTGCATGGCGGTAGCGGATCACGTCGATTTTCCGACGTTCATGGAAGGGGTGAAGCGGCGCAACCCGGGGCAGCCCGAGTTCGTCCAGGCGGTGCAGGAAGTCGCCGAGGATATTTTCGACTTCATCGCCGACAAGGAAGAATATCACGCGCAGCAGATATTGCGGCGCATTGCCGAACCCGACCGGGTCGTGTCCTTCCGCGTCTGCTGGGAGGACGACAACGGCAATATACGCGTCCAGCGCGGCTGGCGGGTTCAGAACAACAATGCCATCGGCCCCTATAAGGGCGGTATCCGCTTTCACCCGAGCGTGACCGAAAGCGTCCTCAAATTCCTGGCGTTCGAACAGACGTTCAAGAATGCGCTCACCGGCCTGCCGATGGGCGGCGGCAAGGGCGGATCGAATTTCAACCCGAAGGGCAAGAGCGTGCGCGAGATCATGCGCTTCTGCCAGAGCTTCATGACCGAGCTCTATCGCCACATCGGCGCCGACGTCGACGTGCCGGCGGGCGACATCGGCGTCGGCGGGCGCGAAATCGGTTTCATGTTCGGCCAGTACAAGCGCATTACCAACGAATTTACAGGGGTGCTCACCGGCAAGGGCCTCGAATGGGGCGGTTCGCTGATCCGAACCGAGGCGACGGGCTATGGCGCCGTCTATTTCCTCGCGAACATGCTTGCGGCGAAGGGACAGGATCTCGTCGGCAAGAGCGCGGTGATTTCGGGATCGGGCAATGTCGCGACGCACGCGGCGGAAAAGATCGTGCAGCTGGGCGGCAAGGTACTCACCCTGTCCGATTCGGGCGGCTTCATCCACGATCCCGACGGCATCACCCAGGAAAAGATCGACTGGGTAAAGGCGCATAAGACGCATCGGCGCGGCCGGATCGAGGATTATTGCGCCGAGTTCAAGAGCGCCACCTTTACCGCTGGCAAAACGCCGTGGGCGGTGCCGTGCGACGTCGCGCTGCCGTGCGCGACGCAGAACGAGCTGAATGGCGATGACGCGAAGATGCTGGTGGCAAACGGCTGCATCGCGGTGAGCGAGGGCGCGAACATGCCGACCGACCTTGCCGGTGTTCATGTCTTCAAGGACGCAAAG
Organism: Sphingopyxis sp. MC1; assembly: GCF_000371385.1. Taxonomy (NCBI): domain Bacteria; kingdom Pseudomonadati; phylum Pseudomonadota; class Alphaproteobacteria; order Sphingomonadales; family Sphingopyxidaceae; genus Sphingopyxis; species Sphingopyxis sp. MC1. The sequence continues at coordinate 91,905 of NZ_AOUN01000008.1, read as the reverse complement.
ATCATGTTCGCGCCCGGCAAGGCGGCCAACGCCGGCGGGGTTGCGGTTTCGGGCCTCGAAATGAGCCAGAACAGCGGCCGGCGCAGCTGGAGCGAAGCCGAGCTGCAACAGATGCTCAAGGATATCATGGCGGGCATCCACGAACGCTGCCTGACCTATGGCGATCAGGGCGGCGGCTATATCGATTATGTGAAGGGCGCGAACATCGCCGGCTTCAAGAAAGTCGCCGACGCGATGCTGGCGTTCGGGGTCGTTTAGGGTAAAAGGCCCTCAGGGCAAAAGGGGACTCGTGGGAATGACGACGCACGCTGGCATCGGGCGCGGCGATCGGTCGTGGGCGGCGGTGGCGGCACTGGCGTTGCTGCTTGCCATGCTTGCGATCGCCGCGACGCTTTCGGCGCCTCCGGCGCGCTCGCAGGGCGAAAGCGGCGGGCGTTTCCTGGGTGTTGCGTCCTGCGCGGGATCGACCTGCCACGGCCGGATGGAGGGCGACGGCGTCGTTGTCCGTCAGGACGAGTTGATGCGCTGGCAGGAACCCTCGACCCCCGGCGGCGCGCATAGCCGCGCATGGGCGGTGCTCAACACCAGCCGCAGCCAGTTCATTGCCCGCAACCTCGGCATCGGCGATCCGGCGCGCGCGTCGATGTGCCTCGGGTGCCACAGCGATGCGGCGACGAGCCGCGGTACCGCGCCGATCGAGGACGGGGTCACCTGCGAATCCTGCCACGGCCCTGCGGGGGGCTGGATCGCGAGCCACTATGCCGGGGTCGGCGACAACCCCAGCCCCGGCGGCGAAATGCGCGAGAAGCATCTCGCCAATCTGCGCGCCGGCTTGCGCCGACTGGAGGATCCGGTGGTGCGCGCGGGCGTTTGCGTCGATTGCCATTTCGGGGCCGCGGGCGAGGGGCAGTTCGTCACCCACCGCATCATGGCGGCGGGGCATCCGCGCATTTCGTTCGAGCTCGACCTCTTCTCCTCGCTCCAGGCGCATCATCAGGAAGATGCCGATTATGGCTGGCGCAAGTTCGGCGCGGCGGGCGCGCGCACCGACCATGTGCAGATGTGGGCGGTGGGGCAGGCAACCGCGCTCGAACGCAGCCTCGCGCTGTTCCAGTCGAAACGCGGGACCGAGGGAATGTTCCCCGAATTTTATTTCCTCGACTGCCACAGCTGCCACCGCCGGATCTACGATCAGGCGAAGCCGGTGAAGACCAGCGTCGACAATCCGGCGCGGCCGGGCATTCCCGAAGGCATGCCGCCCTATAATGACGAAAATCTGATCATGCTCTCGGCCGCCGCGCGTATGGCCTCGCCCGCGCTTGCCGAACAGCTCGGCGCGCGCAGCGCCGCCTTCCACCGCGCGATCGCGACCGACCGCCCCGCGGCGGTTCGCGCCGCCGCCGATCTGGCGCAGACGGTCGCGGCGCTCAAAAGCGCCTTCGCGGCGCGCGCCTTTTCGGGCACCGACGCCTTTGCGATGGTCGATGCGATTGCGGGCAAGGCAGTAAACGACCGCTTCACCGACTATGCGGGGTCGTCGCAGGCGGTGATGGGGGTCGACACGCTGCTCAACGCCATGGTTTCGTCGGGGCGGATCACCATCGGCGCTGCGGCGGGAATCCGCGCCGACATCGACCGTGCCTATGCCTCGGTCAAGGATCCCAACGCCTATAAGCCCAGCGATTTCCAGGCCTCCTTCGGCAGCGCAGTGCGCGCGATTCAGGCGCTGCGGTAAGCCGATGCGGACCCGATCGCGCCTCTTTCGCACCGCCGCCCTTGTCGCCGGCCCGGCACTGCTCCTCGCCTCGTGCGGCGGCGGAGGCGGCGGCACGCCGACCCCCTCACCAACTCCCACGCCGACGCCGACTCCCACTCCGACCGGCGGCCTCTATACCCCGCCCGCGAGCCAGTCGCTCAGCGTCGCCGACGTCCAGACCGTACTCGCCGGCGCGATCGCCGAGGCGCAGGCGCGCGGCCTGCCGTCGGTAATCGCGGTGACCGACCGCGTCGGCAATGTCCTCGGCGTCTTCCGCATGAACGGCGCGCGCGCCACCGCGACGACCTCGGCGGCGCCCAACGGCGACAATATCGACGCGCAGAACGTCACCTTCCCTGCAGAAGCGGGCGCCATCGCGAAGGCGATCACCGGCGCCTATCTGTCGAGCGGCGGCAATGCCTTTTCGACGCGTACCGCGAGCCAGATCGTCCAGGAGCATTTCCCGCCCGCGCCGACGACTGCGGGGCTGGAAAGCGGGCCGCTGTTCGGGGTGCAGTTCAGCCAGCTTCCGTGCAGCGATCTTGCCGCGCGCTTCGGCGCCATGGGCGGCGGCGCGCTGATCGGGCCGAAGCGCTCGCCGCTCGGCCTCGCGGCCGATCCGGGCGGTCTGCCGCTTTACAAGAATGGCGTGCTCGTCGGTGGCATCGGGGTGATGGGCGACGGCGTCTATGGCAGCGATCCCAACATCCTCGACATCGACAATGATGTCGAGGAGTTCATCGCGCTCGCCGGGACGCGCGGGTTCGAGGCGCCGGCGGCGATCACCGCCGACAAGATCACCGTCGACGGGACGACGCTGCGCTTTTCGGACGCCACCTATGGCGGCTTGCAGACGAGCGGCGGCGCGAGCTTCGCCAGTCTGAACGGTACCGCCGGCAATCTGGTCGCGGTCATCGGCTATGCCGCCGCGGCGATCGTCGCGGGCACCGCCTATGGCAGCGAAGCGTCGGGAATCCGCGCCTCGACCGCAGCCGAATTTTCCAACCGCGATGCCTTTGTCCTGACCAATGGCAGCGGCACCAACCGCTTCCCGATCCGTGCCGGCACCGATGCATCGACCAACAGCGCGCCGCTGACCCAGGCCGAGGTGCGCGCCGTGCTCGAAGATGCCTTTGCGGTGATGAGCCGCGCGCGCGCGCAGATTCGCCGCCCGCTCGATAGCCGGGCGCAGGTGACGATCAGCCTCGTCGATACGCATGGCGCCGTGCTCGGCATCGTGCGCGCGCCCGACGCGCCGATTTTCGGCACCGACGTATCGCTGCAGAAGGCGCGCACCGCGGCCTTTTTCTCGGGCGCCAACGCCGGAGCGGAACTCAGCGCCAACGCCAGCGCCGACGTGCAGCATTTCGTCCCCGCGGTGCGCAGCTTTCTGAACGATCCGAGCGCGCTCACCGGCACCTTCGCCTTCGCCGACCGGTCGGGGGGCAATCTGTCGCGCCCCTATTTCCCCGACGGCGAGGTCGGGCGGCCCAATGGCCCGCTGTCGCGCCCGATCGCGCAGTTCAATCCCTTTTCGACCGGGCTGCAATCGGCGCTTGTCATCGGCAATATCGGCGCGCACCTCGGCTTCGTATCGGGCGCCAGCGCGACCGACACGCCGCAACGCTGCACGACCTTGCCCGACGTGGCCGCGGGGCAGAACCGCCTGCAGAACGGTATCCAGATTTTCCCGGGTTCGGTGCCCATCTATCGCGGGACGCAGCTTGTCGGCGCGATCGGCGTGTCGGGCGACGGCATCGACCAGGACGATATGATCAGCTTCCTCGGGACGCATAACGGCGGCGCGCGCGTGGGCACGATCGGCAACGCCCCGATCGACAAGCGTGCCGACAATATCGTCGTCACGCTGTCCGATGGAAAGACAGTGCGCCTGCGCTACATCAGCTGCCCCTTTGCGCCCTTCCTCGACACCAGCCAGCAGAATGTCTGCCAGGGGCTATAGGCGATGAGCGCGCTTGGAAGCAGCCTGCTGCCGATCATCGCGACGCTCGCGGCGCAGGGCGCGCCCGCGGCGGGGCAGGCGCTGCCGCCGCCCCCGCCGCCGCCCGAACCGCCCGCGCCCGATGGCGCTGCGTTGGGCGCGGCGCCGGCTGCGATCCCGGCACCCGACGGCGAAGCGCTGATCCCGCCGCCGCCCCCGGTCGACTGGAAGGATGTGTTGAAGGACGATCTGGTCACCCAGATTATCGAAGGCCGCCGCCGCCCCGGCTACACGCCCGATCTGCCCGACCAGATGCGGCAGAACAATGTCGGCGCGCTGCGTCCGCCGCCGCCGCAGGCCTTTCCGGGGATCGAGGATCAACTGCCGGTGCCCGACCGCTGGCGCCTCATCGAATCGCTCGGCGTGGTCAAGGAACGCTGGTTCGATCCCTATCATCAGAACACGCTGAAGGGCGACCGGCCGATCGACCGGTCGAAGGTGCCGTGGCTGCCGATCAGGGGCGACGACTGGTTTTTCGTCGCCAGTGCGGTGTCGGATACGGTGTTCGAACCCCGCACCTTTCCGATTCCGGTCGGCGTCCAGACCACCGAGCGGCCGGGCAGCCTCGACGTGTTCGGCAAGAACCGCAGCTTCGTGCTGTCGCAGACGCTGATCGCGGGCGCCGCGCTCATCAAGGGATCGACCGCCTTCAAGCCGCCCGACGTCGAATATCGCGTTACGCTGGCCTATAATTTCAACTATGTCGACGTGCCCGAACGGCGCGTGCTCGACGTGCGCCCGTCGCAGCCGAGCCATCGTTACGACAATTTCCTGGGGGTGCAGGAATTGTTCGTCGACAAGCATCTGGGCAACGACAGCGACCGTTACGACTTCCACTCGATCCGCATCGGCATCCAGCCCTTCCAGAGCGATTTTCGCGGTTTCCTGTTCAACGACAGCCAACTTGGCATCCGCCTGTTCGGCAACCGCGACAATAACCGCTTTCAATATAATGTCGCGGCCTTCTGGCGGCTCGAAAAGGACACCAACAGCGGGCTCAACGACATCACCCAAAGCCCGCGCGACGATTTCATCTTCACCGCGAACCTCTATCGTCAGGACTTCCCCTTCGTCGGGCTGACGAGCCAGGTCAGCGTCACCTACAATCGAAACCGCGAAAAGAACGACATCCAGATCGACCACAACGGCTTTCCGGTGCGCCCGGCGCTTCTCGGCGATCTGCGCGGCCGCGAATATGACGTGACCTACCTCGGCTACAGCGCCGACGGGCGCATCGGACGGATCAATCTGACCGCCAGCTTCTATGCGGCGCTGGGCGAGGACCGGAACAGCTTCTTCACCAGCAAGCCGGCAAAGATCCGCGCGGGCTTCGGCGCCGCCGAACTCAGCTACGATCACGACTGGATGCGCTTTCGCCTGTCGGGCCTCTACGCCACCGGCGACAGCGATCCCTATAACAATGTCGAGGGCGGCTTCGACGCGATTTTCGAAAATCCGATCTTCGGCGGCGCCGACACCAGCTACTGGATTCGTCAGACGATTCCCTTTGCGGGCGGCGGGCGCGTCATTTCGATCAATGGCCGCAACGGCATCCTCAATTCTCTGCGCTCGTCGAAAGAAGAGGGGCAGTCGAATTTCAACAACCCCGGCACCGTATTCGTCGGCGCCGGCGCCGATTTCGACCTGTCACCCGAAACGCGCGTCAGCGTGAACGCCAATCATCTGTGGTTCGACGATACCGCGGGTTTGCAGGTGCTGCGCAGCGAAGGGTCGATCCCCAAGGATATCGGCTGGGATCTGTCGGTGGCAGGCATCTGGCGGCCCAAGGCGACGCAGAATATCGTCGGCCGCCTCAGCGCCGCGGTGCTGCTGCCCGGTGACGGGTTCAAGGATCTGTTCGAGAATCGCGAGCGCGACCGGGCTTATGTCTCGGTCCTCGCCAATCTGATCGTGAGTTTCTAGACGATGATGCGCAGGCTCCTCGCCCTCCTGATCTTCCTGTTGATGGCGATGACCGCCGGTATGCAGGGCGCGCGCGCGTCGGAAGGCGAAAAGCCGGTCGCCGTCACCTATCGCTTCACGCCGCCGGCGCCGCGCGAACAGAGCGAGGCCGACGTCGAGGCAAAGTCGAAGGGCTGTTACAGCTGCCACACCCAGACCGACCGGCCGTCGATGCACGCGACGCCTGCGGTGCGCCTCGGCTGTACCGACTGCCACGGCGGCGATTCGCAATCGCCCGCGGCGTTCGGGCGCCCCGAACTCGGCTACGACAACCCCTATAATCTGGCGGCGATGAAGCTCGCGCACCCCCAGCCGACGCTGCCCGGGGCGTGGGGCGGCACATCGGCGAACCCGAAGCGCAGCTACACGTTGCTCAACAAGGAAGCGCCCGAATATATCCGCTTCGTCAACCCGAGCGACTACCGCGTCGCGCGCGAGGCGTGCGGGTCGTGCCACCTCGAGATTATCGAGGCGACCGAACGGTCGCTGATGTCCACGGCGGCGATGTTCTGGGGCGGCGCGGCCTATAACAACGGCATTGTTCCCTATAAGCAATATCTGTTCGGAGAGGCCTATACGCGGGATGGCGATCCAGCGTGCGTCCTCTCGCCCTCGTCGCAGCTGACGGCGGAGGAATATAAACAGGCCTGCAAACCCGACTTTCCGTCCGACAAGATATTGACGGCACCGGAGACCAAGCGGGGAGCGCTGGCGCGGCTCTATCCGCTGCCGCGCTGGAATGTCATGCCGCCTAGCGATGTGTTTCGCGTCTTTGAACGCGGCGGGCGCAATATCAACACGCAGTTTTCCGAAATCGGCCTGCCCAACCCGACGGGCAGCATCCAGCGCCTCGAGGAACCGGGACGCCCCGACCTCAAACAGTCGAACCGCGGCCCCGGCACCGGCCTGCGCGTCGCGATTGCGGTGCTCAATCTCCACAAGACGCGCCTCAACGACCCCTATATGTGGTTTATGGGAACCAACGACCAGCCGGGCGATTATCGCCAGTCGGGGTGCGCCGGCTGCCATGTCATCTATGCCAACGACCGCGAACCGCGGCACAGCCTGACCTATGCGCAATATGGCCGCGATGGCGAAAGCGCGACGATCGATCCGACGATCGCGGGGAAGAAATGGAAACCCGATGATGACGGGCATGGCGGCGGACATGGTGGGGGCGCCGGCGACGCGCATGGCGATGCGGAGAAACATGCGCCGTCGCCCGGTGGCCATGGCGCGCTGATCGACCCCGAAGCCGCAAAAGCCGGACCGCAAGCCGCACCCGCGAAGGAGCGGCGCGAATCGGGGCATCCGATCAACCACGCCTTCACCCGCGCGATCCCGACGGCGCAGTGCATGAATTGCCATATGCACCAGCCCAATATCTTCCTGAACTCCTACCTCGGCTACACGATGTGGGATTATGAATCGGACGCGCCGCAGCTATGGCCCGGTCCCGACAACACCGCACCGCGCCCACCGGGGATGAGCGACGAGGAATATCAGAAGAAATACAAGCAACAACGCTATCCGACCGCGGCCGAAGTCCACAAGGTTCTCGAACGCAATCCCGAAGGCGCGAGCCCGCGCGGCCTGTGGGCCGACGTCGAGTTTCTGCGCGACGTCTATGACGTGAACGACAGCAACAAGGACACCCAGTTCGCCGACTATCACGGCCATGGCTGGAACTTCCGCGGCATCTTCAAGCGCGACCGCAGCGGCAATCTGCTCGACGCCGACGGCAATATGTCGACCTATGGCACCGACAAGGCGCACATCGTCGATCCCCAGGATCCCGAAAAATGGCGCAAGAGCTGCGCCAGCTACAGTGACCCGGCGCAGCGCGACCTGTGTCTCGCCAGCGCCGATCCCGCCAAACCCGGTGTCGAGGGCAAGTTCGTGCCGCCCGGCATCAACCCCGGCAAGGCGGTCCATATGATGGACATTCATGCCGAAAAGGGGATGCAGTGCGCCGACTGCCACTTCGCGCAGGATGCGCACGGCAATGGCTATATCCAGGGCGAAGTCGCGAACGCGGTCGAGATCGGGTGCAAGGATTGCCATGGCACCGCCGATGCCTATCCCAATCTGCTCACCTCGAACGTCGCGGCACGGCCGCAAGGGACCAATCTTGCGCTGCTTCGCAATTCGGACGGCCGGCGCCGGTTCGAATTCCAATATGACGACAATGGTGAAATCACGGGGCTGATCCAGCGGTCCATCGTCGATCCGAAGCTCCAGTGGCAGGTCAGCCTGGTCAAGCAGGCGGTGACGCCGGGGCCGCATTTCAACGCGAAAGCGGCGCGCGCCAAACTGATGTCGCGCAGCGGCGCCGACGATGGCAGCTTTGCGTGGGGGCCGGGCGTGGCAAGGGAAGATCGCGCGCACGGCGACGACAAGATGGCCTGCTTCACCTGCCATCTGTCGTGGACGACGAGCTGCGGCGGCTGCCATTTGCCGATCGAGGCGAACTGGAAGACCAGCATGCACCATTTCGAAGGGGAGGAGACGCGCAACTTCGCGACCTATAACCCGCAGGTGGCGCGCGACGAGATGTTCCAGCTCGGCCGGCACATGCTGACCAAGCCCGGCGAGCCCGACGCCGACGGCAATCCGCGCGGGATCATCGCGCCGATCCGGTCGACATCGGCGCTGGTCTTGTCCTCGACGAACCTCAACCGCGAACGCATCTATATCCAGCAGCCGCCGATCTCTGCTGCGGGCTTCTCGAGCCAGGCCTTCGCGCCGCATTTCCCACATACGGTGCGGCGTCAGGAGACGAAACAGTGCACCGACTGCCATCTGTCGCAGGCGGACGACAATAATGCGATCATGTCGCAGCTGCTCCTGATGGGGACCAATTTCGTCAATTTCGTCGGGCTCAATGTCTGGTCGGGGCTGGAGGACGGCTTTCAGGCGACGCGCGTCACCGAATGGGACGAGCCGCAGGCGGTGATCGGCAGCTATCTGCAGAAATATGCCTATCCCGACTATTGGCGCCTGCACGTCGATCAGAACCATCGCGAGCTCAAAAATTGGGTGCGCGGCAAGACCTTCGACAAGAAGGGGTCGGGCGAAAGCCATGCGCTCGAGGAATTCGCCAATATCGTCCAGGGGACGAGCGGCCGGGTCAACTGCCTGCAACTGCGCGGCGAATATATGTATGTCGCCGAAGGCAGGGGCGGCTTTCGTGTCTATGACGTCGCATCGATCGGCAACAAGGGCTTCTCCGAACGCATCACCCGCGCGCCTTTTTCGCCGCTGGGGCACGATACGCATGTCAAAACGACGAACGCGACCTGCATGGCGATCGGCACGACCCAGCCGATCAGCATGGCCCGCAACGAGCATATCCGTAAGGATTTCCCAGAAAATCACGAACAGGCACTGCACCCGCTCTACCGCTATGCCGTCATCACCGACAGCGTCGAAGGCCTGATTCTGGTCGACATCGACACGATGGCGGACGGCGAATTCCGCAACAACAAGCTGACCCGCGCGCTGACGTGGAATCCCGACAATGTGCTTACCGGGGCCCGCCACGTGACGCTTGCGGGCGACTATGCCTATGTTACCACCGATGCCGGGCTCGTCGTGCTCGACCTGTCGACGCCGCTCGAACCGAAGGTTACGGCGCAGCTACCGCTGACCGATGCGCGCGCGAGTGCCGTGCAGTTCCGGTACCTGTGGGTCACCGACGCGGAGGGCGTGAAGCTGTTCGACATCACGCATATGGACCGGCCGGAACCGGTGCCGGCGGGAACGGTGCGGCTCGCCAACGCGCGCAAAATCTATCTCGCGCGCACCTTCATGTACGTCGCGGCCAAGCAGGACGGTCTGGTGATCGTCGACGTGACGCGGCCGATGGCGCCGGCCGTCTGGCCCGCGATGACCTTCGGGGGGGCGCTCAACGATGCAGAGGATGTGATCGTCGCATCAACCAATGCGTCGCTCTTCGCTTATGTCGCCGACGGACGGAACGGCATCAAGGTGCTTCAGCTTACCAGTCCGGACAATCCCGGCCTCTATGGCTTCTCGCCCGCGCCGACCCCCGAACTGATCGCCTGGGCCAAAACTCCGTCGCCGGCGCTCGCGCTGTCGAAGGGGCTCGACCGCGACCGGGCGGTCGACGAAACGGGGGGGCAGATGGCGGTGTTCGGCCGCGTCGGCTCGCGCCCCTTCACCCGGCCCGAAATGGAGAAGCTGTTCCTGAACAGCAAGGGGCTGGTCTACAAGGTCAGCGACACCGTCGATCAGGCGGCGTGGCGGCCGCCCTTGGCCTACCCGAACTGACGTTTCGCTAGAGCCGCTCGGCCTGCACGACGCTGTCCGACGCGCGGAGCGCGGACAGGATACGCATCACATGCTGAACGTCGCGCACCTCGACGACGACGTCATAGGTGTGGAAATCGCCCTCGCGGTTCGACAGCCGCAGATTGGTGATATTCGCCGAATTGGCGGCGAGGATGCCGGACATTTCGGCGAGCGTGCCGGTTTCGTTGAGGATGACGACGCACAGCCGCGCATTGCCGCCTTCGCTGTCCTCCTGCCACCTGAGGTCGATCCAGTCGGCGTCGATGCCGTCGGCCAGGCTGGGGCAGTCGATAACATGCACCTCGATCCCCTCGCCGGGCCGGGCAAGGCCGACGATGCGGTCGCCGGGAACGGGGTGGCAGCAGTCGGCAAGCTTGTAGGCGACGCCGGGGGTCAGCCCCTCGATCGACACCGCGGCGCCCTGGCGCAGCTTGCCCGGCTTCGATTTCATCTCGGCGGTGATGCCGGGAACGAGCGCTTCGAGAATCTGGTCGTCGGACAATCGCCGCCGCGCGATCGCGACATAGAGCGCGCTGTCATCCTCGAGCTTCAGCCGCTCGCGCGCCGCGGCGCGCGCCTTGTCGCCGACCTTGTTGGGCAGGCGGCGGGAGATCTCGTCGTACATCTTGCGACCAAGGGCGGCGAGTTCGACCTTTTCCTTCGACCGGACATGGCGGCGGATCGCGGCGCGCGCCTTGCCCGTCACCGCAAAGCCCAGCCACGCGGGCTGCGGCGTCTGCTTTTCCGATGACAATATCTCGACGGTATCGCCGTTGACGAGCTGGGTGCGCAGCGGCACGAGCCGGCCGTTGACCTTGGCACCGACGGTGCGGTCGCCGAGCCCGGTGTGGACGGCATAAGCGAAATCGACCGGCGTCGCGCCCTTGGGAAGCTGGAACAGGCTGCCCTTCGGGGTGAAAGCGAAGATGCGATCCTGATACATCGCGATGCGCGTATTTTCGAGCAGTTCGTCGGGGTCGTGCGTCTGGTCGAGGATTTCGAGAAGGTCGCGAATCCACCCCGCCTGTCCGTCGGGTGAGCCGCCGCCCTGCTTGTAGGCCCAGTGCGCGGCAAAGCCGAATTCGGACTGCTGGTGCATCGCCTCGCTGCGGATCTGGATTTCGATCCGCATATTTTCATTGTGCATGATCGTCGTGTGCAGCGACTTGTAGCCGTTGCGCTTGGGGGTCGAGATATAATCCTTGAAGCGACCGGGGACCATTTTCCACTTGCGGTGAAAGACGCCAAGCGCGGCATAGCAGTCGGCATCGCTGCGCGTGATGACGCGAAAGGCGATGATGTCGGTGACCTGTTCGAAGCTGACGTGGCGTTCCTGCATCTTGCGCCAGATCGAATAGGGATGCTTTTCGCGCCCCGACACGTCCGCCTCGATCCCGCTTTTCGCGAGCAGCTCCTTGAACTCGCGGCTGATCCCGGCGACCTTGTCCTTGCCGCCCGCGGTCAGTTTGGCGAGCCGGCCGGTGATCGTCGCATAGGCCTCGGGCTCGAGCTCGCGAAAGGCCAGAAGCTGCATTTCGCGCATATATTCATACATGCCGATCCGCTCGGCAAGCGGGGCATAGATGTCCATCGTCTCCTTGGCGATGCGGCGCCTTTTGTCCGGATTCTTGATGAAATGCAGCGTGCGCATATTGTGCAGCCGATCGGCGAGCTTGACGAGCAGCACGCGGATATCGTCGGACATGGCGAGCAGGAATTTGCGCAGATTTTCGGCGGCGCGCTCATTCTCGGTCTGCGCCTCGATCTTGCTGAGCTTGGTGACGCCGTCGACCAGCCGCCCGACGTCGGCGCCGAACAGCCGCTCGATCTCTTCGGGCGTGGTCAGCGTGTCTTCCAGCGTGTCGTGGAGCAGCGCGGTGACGATCGTCTCGCTGTCGAGATGGAGGTCGGTCAAAATGCCCGCGACCTCGACCGGATGGCTGAAATAGGGGTCGCCCGACGCGCGCTTCTGGCTCCCGTGCTTCTGTACGGTGAAGACATAGGCGCGGTTCAGCAGCGCCTCGTCGACGTCGGGATCATAAGCGCGCACGCGCTCGACAAGTTCATACTGCCTCAGCATCGCATCCAATGTCGTTCATGCGATGCCAATTGCAATATATTTGTATCGGTGGACCAGCGAAGCCACGGGCGTCGCCGGCACAACAAAGGGCCGCGCGGAGCAGAGGGGAGAGCCGGCGCGGCCCTTCTTGCGGGCGAAGGGTCAGCCTTCGCCGTTGCAGCGTGCGAGGTCGGCGTCCTCGAGCGGCTTGCCGTCGACGGTGAAGCTCGCGACGCGGCCAGCCTTCTTGGCGAGCGCGGCGCACATCATCAGCGGGCGGCTGGTGCCACGGCCTGCCGTGCAGGTCGTGCCCTCACACACCCAGACGACATCGCGGGCGACGAAGCGCGCGGTCTTCGCCGCGTCGGCCAGTTCGGCGCGATAGAAAGGGCCGCCAGCGGCGGCGGCGGGAACAGCGGGGAGCGCCGCGGCGCCGATCGACAGCGCGCCCGCCAGGGCGAGTATCGGGGTGCCGGGGGAAAGCCGGAAATGGAACATGGGAGCCTCCTTTTTTGACAACCGGAAGGTTGCGCTTCGCGATCTGGTGCGTCCGTTGCGAAATGCAACCGAGGCCCTATATTTTTTTGGCACGGCGGCGATTTTACGTTAGGGCATGGCCTATGGGAAAATTACGCGAAAAACTGAACGATCTTGATGGGGGCAATTGCGCCTTGCCGCTCGCGCTGGAGGCGATGGGCGAACGATGGTCCTTCATGATCCTTCGCGCCGCTTTCAACGGTGTCCATCATTTCGAGGAGTTCCAGCAGGAGCTCAATATCGCGCGCAACATCCTGTCGAACCGGCTGTCGAAGCTGGTCGATCATGGCATCATGGCGCGCGAAGTGATGGCGGAGGATCGCCGCAAGGTTCTGTACCAGCTTACCCAGAAGGGCGTCGAACTGCTGCCCGCGATGATCGCGCTGCGCCAGTGGGGCGAAAAATGGGGGGCGGGAGTTCCCTCGACCCCGGTGCTCGTCGATTCGCATGACGAACAGCCGATCGGCCCGGTGACGATCACCGCGCACGACGGCCGGCCGCTCGAATATGGCGAGCTTGTCTGGAAACATCGTTCGGAACTCCAGCCGCTCGGCCAGGCGCGCGTGCGGATGGCACCGGTCGCGGCCGAATGATCCTCACTTCGCGGACGGCGCGCTCGTCCCCTGATTTCGGCGGCTGACATGGCAAGCCAGACTTCCCCGATTCCGCTGTTCGGCTTTTCCTCGCCCGGGCCGTTTTTCGGGAACAAGGTCCGCGCCTTCTGGAATCTCCAGATCCTCGGCTGGCTCGGCTGGTTCGGGCTGCGCGTCGTGTCGGGGCTGGCGGGCGGCCAATCCTTCGATTTCCTTGTCCTTGTCGTTGTTTCGGCGGTTACGGGTTTTTCGCTGACGCTGCTGCTTTCGGTTTGCTACCGCGCGCTGATCAACCGCCGCACGATCCTGATGTGGGGGGCAAGCTTCGGCCTCCTGGCCTTCGCCACCGCGGTATGGGCATTCATCGACGCCTGGCTTTTCCAGATATTGAAGCCCGACAGCGAGACGAGCTTTACCGGCCTGCTGCTGGTGTCGATCTATATCGACGCGACGACGCTCGCGGCCTGGTCGGCGCTCTATTTCGCGATCAACTATTTCCTGCAGCTCGAGGAACAGAATGACCGCGTGCTGCGGCTCGAGGCGCAGGCCGCATCGGCGCAGCTCGCGATGCTGCGTTACCAGCTCAACCCGCATTTCCTGTTCAACACGCTCAACAGCATCTCGACCCTCGTCCTTTTGAAGCAGACCGAGCCCGCCAATGCGATGCTGTCGCGCCTGTCGGCCTTTCTGCGCTACACGCTCGCCAACGAACCGACCGCACAGGTAACGCTGGCGCAGGAGGTCGAGACGCTGAAGCTCTACCTCGATATCGAGAAGATGCGTTTCGAGGACCGGCTGCGGCCGCATTTCCAGATTGATCCGGCGGTGCAGCGCGCGCGCCTGCCTTCGTTGCTGCTTCAGCCGCTGATCGAAAATGCGATCAAATATGCGGTGACACCGCAGGAAGAAGGAGCCGACATTACGCTGACGGCTCAGCTTGCCGGTCAAAATGTTCGGATTACCGTGTCCGACACCGGCACGGGATTGTCAGCCGATGGCGTCGACCCCACCACCGGGATTGCAACGGAATCGACCGGTGTGGGTTTAGCCAACATCAGGGACCGGCTGGCCCAGGCCTATGGCGACCAGCAACGGTTCGAGGTGCAATCGGGCACCGATGGCGGATTCACGGTGATTATCGAGATTCCGTTTCAGCCCGATGGACAAGCGACGATTGGAACCGAACGCACATGACGATCAGAACCATCCTGGTGGATGACGAGAAATTGGCGACCCAAGGCCTGCAACTGCGGCTTGAAGCGCATAGCGATGTCGAAGTCGTCGACACCGCGCAGAACGGCCGGGAGGCCATTCGCAAGATCAAGACGCACAAGCCCGACCTCGTCTTCCTTGATATCCAGATGCCCGGATTCGACGGTTTTTCGGTGATCCAGGGACTAATGGAAGTCGAGCCCCCGCTCGTCGTCTTCGTCACCGCCTATTCGGACCATGCGATCCGCGCCTTCGAGGCGCAGGCGGTCGATTATCTGGTGAAGCCCGTCGAGCCCGAGCGGCTCGCCGATGCGCTCGACCGCGTTCGCCAGCGCCTCGCCGAAAAGCGCGGCGTGGCCGAGGTTGAGCGGCTGAAGACGGTGCTTGCCGAAGTCGCGCCCGACGCGGTCGAGGAATATGATGCCGAAACGGCGGCCGATGCGCCCGCCGCCGACCGCTACGAAAAGATGATCAACATCAAGGATCGCGGGCAGATTTTCCGCGTCGATGTCGACAGCATCGAACGAATCGACGCTGCCGGCGACTATATGTGCATCTACACCGCCGACAATTCGCTGATCCTGCGCGAAACGATGAAGGATCTCGAAAAGCGGCTCGACCCGCGCAATTTCCAGCGCGTGCATCGCTCGACCATCGTCAACCTCAGCCAGGTGAAGCAGGTCAAGCCGCACACCAACGGCGAGTGTTTCCTCGTGCTCGGTTCGGGCGCGCAGGTGAAGGTCAGCCGCAGCTACCGCGATGTGGTCGCGCGTTTCGTGCACTAACCCCCGACAATAAACATCGTCATTGCGAGGAGCGAAGCGAAGCGGCGATCCGGAGCACGCGTAAACCGCCCTGGATTGCTTCGCTGCGCTCCTCGCAATGACGAGGCTTTACAATTGATGTCCCGTGCGGTCGCGCTTGGTCGCTAGATAGCGTTCGTTGTGCGGGTTCGTCGGCAGCGCGAGCGGGATGCGTTCGACGACGTCGACGCCCTCCCTTTCCAGTCGCGCGACCTTTTCGGGATTGTTGGTCATCAGGCGGATGCGCGGGATGTTGAGCAGCGCGAGCATCTGGCCGGCGATCGCAAAATCGCGCGCCTCGACGGGGAAACCCAGCCGCAGATTGGCATCGACCGTATCATAGCCCTGATCCTGCAGCGCATAGGCGCGCAGCTTGTTGACGAGGCCGATGCCGCGGCCTTCCTGGCGCAGATAGAGCAACACCCCCCATGGGGCGTCGGCCATCGCGTGGAGCGCCGCATGCAGCTGCGGTCCGCAATCGCATTTGAGGCTGCCGAGCACGTCGCCGGTCAGGCATTCGCTGTGCAATCGCACCACGGGCGGATTGCCGTCGCGCTTGCCGATGATCAGCGCGACATGGTCCGACGCTTCCTCGGGGCTGCGAAAAGCAACGATCTCGGCGGTTTCGCTCGCCGCGACAGGCAGGCGGGCGCGCGCCGCGATTTCGAGCCGCGACGGGTCGAGCAGGGCGGCGACGTCGGCGGTAGAACAGGCGGTTTCGGCTTCACCCCCGGCCGCGCGCACGAAAAAGGCGGGGAGCAGGCCCGCGTGGCGCGCCATCGTCATCGCGGTCGCGGCTGCCGCCTCGCCGCCGCTCGCGATCGTGCGGAACGGACCTTTGAGCGGATTGGCGAGGTCGAGCGCCGGGTCGGCGATCGCCAGCGCCGCGGCGACGCTTGCGGCGCCGTCCGCCAGTCGCACCGGCCCCGGCGTCGCGGCGGCGCGCTGGTTGGTAAGCTTCAGCGTGACCGCGCGCTCGCCCGAGATCAGCAGGTCGGCGCTGCCGAATTCGGCCAGCGCCGCATCGCGCGCGCTTTCGACGGCCAGCAGATCGAGAGCCCCGTCGGCGCCTTCGATCCGAAAGGGCCAGCCGCGGCGCAGCGCGTCGATCGCACGCGCGGCGCGGCGGGCGCCGCGGTCGATGGCCGGCGCGTCGCTCAAAATGCGAACTCCGTGACGAGCGGAATATGGTCTGACGGGCGTTCCCAGCTCCGCGCCGGCTGGACGACGCGGTGGCTCTGCGCCGCGTTCCGTATGTCGGGCGTGACCCACATATGGTCGAGCCGGCGACCGCGGTTCGACGCTTCCCAATCTTTCGCGCGGTAACTCCACCAGGTGTAGAGCGGGGTCGGCGGCGCCACGAACTGGCGGCCGAGATCGATCCAGCCGGCCGCGGCCTGGAGACGGGCGAGCGTATCGACCTCGATCGGCGTGTGGCTGACGACGTCGAGCAGCGCCTTGTGGTTCCATACGTCGCTTTCGAGCGGCGCGACGTTGAAATCGCCCGTCAGCACCGTCGGCGTATCGGCGAGCGCGCCCGCCCATTCGGTCATGCGCCCCAGAAAATCGAGCTTCTGCCCGAATTTCGGGTTGAGTGCGCGGTCGGGGATGTCGCCGCCGGCCGGGATATAGACATTGTCCAGCCGCACCCCCGACGGCAGCGTCACGCCGACATGGCGTGCCTCGCCATTGGCTTGCCAATCATATTTGCGCACATCGGTGAGCGGCAGCTTGCTGACGATCGCGACCCCATGGTGCATCCGCTGGCCGTTGGTGACGATGTGACGATAACCCAGGTCTTCGAACATCTGTTTCGGGAACAGCCCGCATTCGACCTTCGTTTCCTGCAGGCAGAGGACGTCGGGCGCCTCTTCGCGCAGGAATTTCTCGACGATGCCGATGCGCGCACGCACGCTGTTGATGTTCCAGGAAGCAATGCTCGTTTGGGTCATGGAGTCCGGCTCTATCGGTGCGAAGCCTTCACTGCAATCGTTGCGGGCTGGTGCCGCCTGCACCGACGCGCCGGACACGCCGCGCATAAACATAAACCCCCGTTCCAGGGGCGGTGGAACGGGGGTTCAAGGTCAGCGTTCGTCACGCTCTTGAATGAAGACACCTGGCAATCCGGTTGGGGCAACAGGGGGAAACCCAAAATCCGGAGGCCGTGTCGGCGCCTTCGAGAGATGAAATAGCCCCTCTTCCCTGTCGCCAAGCTGAACGAAAATCGGCGGCTGTCGGCGACATTTGCAGTTCGTCGATGCCGAACGTCGGTTGGGCGGAAAAAGGGCGCCGAATCCCCTTGGGGAAACGGCGCCCCGTTCATAAAAGTCGCGCTGGCGTCAGACGCGGCCGCGCTGTTTGGGGCGCGGATCGGTCCAGCGGAAAGCCGAATCGGCGACCGGCACGTTGAAGCGCTGGTTCGACAGATCGATCCGCGTCCGGTTGTTCTGCGAATCGAGCGCGACCCAGCCGCGCAGTCGCAATCCGCCCGGCGCCCCCGCATCGCGGATGAACACCATGGTGATCGTCCCATATTCGGGGCGCTTGGGGTCCTTGACCTCGACGCTCAGCACATCGCTGTTTCCGGTCGGGACGACCTTCGCATATTTGGCGAGATCGCGATCGGGATCGAGCAGCGCGCCGAGCGGCGAATTTTTCACCGGCCAGCTCTGCACCTGCTTGACCTCATAATCGATCATCGTCAGGCGGCTGCCGTCGCCGACGATCAGCAGCGGGACGCCCTTCTGATACTGGAAGCGGATCTTGCCCGGACGCTTCAGCGTCAGCTGTCCGCTCAGCCGCTGACCGTTGCGATCCGTCTGCACGAAGTCGGCGGTCATCGAACTGGTCGACTTGAGGTGCGATTGCACCGCGGTAAGCGCGCTCGCCGATTGCGCAATGGCGGGCGCGGAGAGCGTCAGGCCGAGGGCGGCGGCAGGCGCGAGCGCCAGCGCGGCGGCGCGGGTCAGGAAATGGCGGTCGATCGTCAGGGTCATCGGGCTCTCTTGTCTGTTTCGGTCGATGCCGGCTTGTTGCAGGGCGGCATTGAACCCGCCCTGAACCCGGCCTTTAGACGCTGTTCAAGTCGTTGGCGGAGCGAAAGGTTCCCTATCGCGGCTGCCCATATTGGTCGGTCAGCACGTCGCGGCGGCCGACATGGTTCGGCGGGCTGACCAGCCCTTCGTCCTCCATCCGCTCGATCAGGCGCGCCGCGCTGTTATAGCCGATGCGCAGCTGGCGTTGCAGCCAGCTGGTCGATGCCTTCTGGCTTTCGACCACGATCTGGCAGGCCTTGGCATACATGCGGTCCTCGGCGCTGTCGCCGCCCGCAGGTGCGCCTTCCATAGCGAAGCCGCCGTCCTCGGGATCCTCGGTGACGCTTTCGACATAGTCGGGGCGCCCTTGGCCGCGCCAATGATCGGCGACCGCGCGGACTTCGTCGTCGGACACGAAAGGACCGTGGATGCGCGTGATCTGCTTTCCGCCGGGCACGTAAAGCATGTCGCCCTTGCCCAGCAGTTGTTCGGCGCCAGCCTCGCCCAAAATGGTGCGGCTGTCGATTTTCGACGTCACGTTGAAACTGATGCGGGTCGGCAGGTTCGCCTTGATGACGCCGGTGATGACGTCGACCGACGGACGCTGCGTCGCAAGGATCAGATGGATGCCCGCCGCGCGCGCCTTTTGCGCCAGGCGCTGGATGAGGAATTCGACTTCCTTGCCCGCGGTCATCATCAGGTCGGCCAGCTCGTCGACGACGACGACGATCTGCGGCAGCGGCTGATAATCCAGCGTCTCTTCCTCATAGACCGGCTGACCAGTGTCGGGATCGTAGCCCGTCTGGACGCGCCGCCCGAGCGACTTGCCCTTGGCCAGCGCGCCGCGCACCTTGTCGTTGTAGGACGCGAGGTTGCGCACCGAGAGCGATGACATCATCCGGTAGCGGTCCTCCATCTGCTCGACCGCCCATTTGAGCGCGCGCACCGCCTTCTTGGGTTCGGTGACCACCGGGGCGAGCAGATGCGGGATATCGTCATAGACGCTGAGTTCCAGCATCTTGGGATCGATCATGATCATCTTCACCTGATCGGGACCGAGGCGATAGAGCAGCGACAGGATCATCGCATTGAGGCCGACCGACTTACCCGACCCGGTGGTGCCGGCGATCAGCAGGTGCGGCATCGGCGCGAGGTCGGCGATCACCGCGTCGCCGCTGATATTCTTGCCGAGGATGATGGGCAGCGCGCCGCTATGTTCCTGAAACAGCCCGCTGCCGATGATCTCGTGCAGCACGACGGCCTCGCGGTGCGCGTTGGGCAATTCGATGCCGATGACGGTGCGCCCCGGGATCGGCGCGATGCGCGCCGACAGCGCCGACATGTTGCGCGCGATGTCGTCCGCGAGGTTCGACACGCGGCTCGCCTTGGTTCCGGGCGCGGGCTCGAGCTCGTACATGGTGACGACCGGACCGGGGCGGACCGCAGTAATCACGCCCTTGACCTGGAAATCCTCGAGCACCGATTCGAGCAAGCGCGCGTTGCGTTCGAGCGCCGCCTTGTCGATCTGTCCCGCCGGCGTGTCGGGGGCCGGGGCAAGCAGGTCGATCGAGGGAAGCTGGTAATTGGTGAACAGCTCGGTCTGCGGCTTCGCGCGCGGCTTCGACGGCGCCGAGCGCTGCGCCGGGTCGGCGATCTCGGGCGGGGCGCGGTCGCTGGGTTCGGCGCGCGGGCGCGGCCGGATCACGCGCTCGACCAGATTGGCGGGGCGCGGCGCATCGGCCGGGACCGCGCGCGCCGGTTCGACGACGCGGCTTCCTTCGGCGGCGGGCAGTCTGAGCCGCCCGAGCCAGCCCTTTTCGAGCCGCAGCGAGCGCATCGCGAGCCAAAGGCCGACAAGGATGAGGAGCAGGATCGTGCCGAAGCGGATCAGCGCCGCGGCGGGATCGCCCGCCAGCGCAAACAGCGGGGTGATCGCGCTCCCCGCGAGCAGGGCGAGCAGGCCGCCCCACCCCGCGGGCATCGGCGAACCCGACGCTGGCGACCAAAGCTCGGCGCCCATGCCGACGAGCAGGATGCCGGCAAAGCAATAGGCGAGCTGACGCAGCCAATAGGGCTGCGGCTCGGCCGCCCACAGCCGCCACGCCATGATGCCGAACAGCGGGACGAGCAGTGCGATCGGCGCGCCGCCGACCGACAGGCCAAGGTCGGCGAACCAGGCGCCCGCATGGCCCATCCAGTTGGCGGCGCTGCCGCCCGCTGCGGTGTTGAGCGCTGCGTCGGTGCTGTCGTAGGTAAGCAGGGCGAGCGCGAAAAACAGCGTGAAGGCGGCGAGCGCCACTGCCGCGGCGATCACCAGCGATCGCGCGATGCTTTGTCTGAAAACGGTGCGCCAGTCGGCCTTCGCCGATGCGGCCTTGCGGCTTGCCATGCGGAATGCGGTCCTCGATCGATTAACCACGGCGATATGCGCATGGGGCGGACTCGTCGTCAAGCGGCGCCCGGCGCGCCGATGGTCCGCGTGCGCCTGCCCGCTTCCCAAGCGCGCCGGGCCGGAGTAGAGCGGCGGCATGAGCGAAGTATTGCGCAGCGATGTCCTGATCTCCGGCGGCGGGCTTGTCGGCCAGGCGCTGGCGATCGCGCTTTCCCATCATGGTCTGTCGTCGCAGATCGTCGACCCCGCCGATCCGGTTGCGACGATCGCGCCCGGCTTCGACGGCCGCGCCTCGGCGATCGCCAGCGCGGTGTGGCAGATGTTCGGCGTGCTCGGCCTTGCCGATCGGCTTGCGCCCTACGGCTGCCCGATCCGCGCGATCAAGGTCAGCGACGGGGGACAGGCGGGCGAGCTCGATTTCGTCGCCGATGCGGATGCCCCCGCGCTCGGTACGATGGTCGAAAACCGCCAGCTTCGCCTCGCGCTCGCGGCGGCGCTCGCCGAAGCGCCGCTGGTGCGCCTGTTCATGCCGGCGAAGGTGGTCGCGCGCGATGTCGACGCGCATGGCGTCACGCTGACCCTCGCCGACGGCACGCGGCTCGCGGCGCCGCTGCTCATCGTCGCCGAAGGGCGCCGATCGCCGACCCGCGATGCGGCGGGCTTCACGATCGCCAACTGGTCCTATCATCATCACGCGATGATCGGCGCGGTGGCGCATTCGCGCCCGCACGATCAGGTCGCGCACGAAATCTTTTTCCCCTCGGGGCCCTTCGCGCTGCTCCCGCTCGTCGATGATGCCGAGGGGCGGCATCGTTCGGCCTTCGTGTGGACCGTATCCGAACAGGACGGGCCGGGTTTCGCCAAGCTGGGCGACCGGGGCTTCCTTGCCGAACTCGGCAAGCGCGCGGGCGATATTCTCGGCACGATGGAACTGGTCGCGCCGCGCATGACCTATCCGCTCGGCTTCCATCACAGCGCGCAGATCGTTGGCGACCGCATCGTCCTGGTCGGCGACGCCGCGCACGGCATCCATCCGATCGCGGGGCAGGGTCTCAACCTGGGGCTGCGCGATGCCGCGGCGCTGGCCGAGGTGCTCGTCGATGGCGCGCGGATTGGGCTCGACCTTGGCGATCCGGCGCTGCTCGCGCGCTATCAGCGCTGGCGCGGGCTCGACAATCTGATGGTCAGCCTCGCGACCGACGGACTGACGCGGCTGTTCGGCATTCCGGGACGCACTGCCTCCTTCGTCCGCCGTACCGGGCTCGGCGCGGTGCAGCGCATGCCGGCGCTCAAACGCTTCTTCATGGACGAAGCGCGCGGCGAAGCCGGCGATCTGCCGCGGCTGCTCGCCGGTACCGAAATATAGGTAGTCCTACTTAGGCGCCCGGTGCGGCCGCGCTAACCATCGCGGCATAGCCTGATCCCGCGCGGCCATTCTGCCGCCGGGAACAGGGGACAAATGATGTCGGACAGGAGCCAGGCATTCGAAAGCGCGGTCGGCGCGCTGATCGCGGCGCACACCGCGGCAGAGGCGGCGCCGGGTGCGCGGGCGCGGGCGCGGATCGATCGTGCCTTTGCGCAGCTGCTGGCGCTCGCGGCGCCGCGCATTCGCTATTTCACGCGCGCCTACGGGCTTGGTGACTGTGCCGATGACGCCGCGCAGGCGTGCGCGATCGCGCTGCACCGCGCGGCCGAACGCTATGATCCCGCGCGCGCTCGCTTTACGACCTATGCCAATTGGCAGATCCGCGCCGAGCTTCAGGCGCTGCGCCTGCGCCTGCATGGCGATCCGCGCTGCGCGGGTCGGCGCGGCGCCGTGACGCTGTCCTATGATGCACTGGTCGACGACGGCGCCGGGGACTGGCTGGCCGATCCCGCCGCCGAAGGCGCGACCGAAGGCGGTGCGCGCGATGCGCTCGCTGCGCTGTGCGTCGACCGGCTCGTCGCCGAATGGGCGCAGCGGCGCGGCAAGGCGCTTGCACGCGGCGCGCGCGGCGGAGCGGCAGGAGCGCGCGCGGCGACGCGGCTCGCGCATGAACGGGCGCTCGTCCGGCGCCACCTCGCGCATGTCGATTCGCTCGTCGAACGGCTCGGCGAAAGCGACCGTCACATCGTCCGCCGCGCCTTTGCCGATATGGCGCAGGCGGCGGGCGGCAAGCCGCACTGACGCCCTATTGCAGCGTGGCGCGCCCGTCGTCGCCGTCGAAGCGGCCGAAAAACTGCATCAACTGGATCACCAGCTCGGCGCGCATTTCGAGCGGAGAGGTTTCGAGCAGCGCCTGCTTGGCCGCGGCGTCGAACGGTGCGACCTGCGCGATGCCGTTCACCAGCGTTTCGTCGTCAAGCTGCCCGACCGAGGCCCAGTCGACGACATAGCCCTGCCGCTGGGCAAAGCGTTTCGCCTCGCGCTCAAGGCTCGCGCGCTCGATGCTCGACAGCACGGCTTCGTCCTCGACCTCAGCCTCTATCTCTGCCTCGACCTGGCGAAAGGGTGTCGTGACGTCGAGCTCGCGGCGGACGCGAAAGCGCGCGACGCCTTCCAGAACGATGTTGAACCGCCCCTCGGCCAGCGCCTCGACGTCGATGATGCGCCCGACGCAGCCGACATCGTAAAGCGCGGGGGGCTCGCGATCCTCCTCGCCGGGGATCTGGCGCGGCTGGATCATCCCGATCTGGCGGTCGCGCGCCAGCACTTCCTGCACCATCGCCTTGTAGCGCGGCTCGAAGATGTGGAGCGGCAGGTGCAGCCCCGGAAACAGCACCGCCCCGGGCAGCGGAAAAATCGCGATCCGCTGAATGGTCAGGGGCGCGTCGGTCGGCATCAGCCGAACAGGATCAGCGACAGGCGGCGGCGCTGCGCGGCGACCCACGGATCTTCCAGCCCCACCGCTTCGAACAGCGACAGCAGTTTCGCGCGTGCCGCGCCGTCGTTCCATTCGCGGTCGGCGGCGACGATGTGGAGCAGATTGTCGGCGGCGGCATCGCGCTGTCCCGCGCCGATCTGGGCCACGGCAAGATCAAAGCGCGCCTGATGGTCGTCGGGATTGTCGGCGGTCGCGGCCTCCAGCGCCGCGAGTTCGCCCGCGTCGGGGGCATCTGCGGCGAGTTCGAGCGCGCTTTTCGCCTGCGCGATCGCGGGATCGCCCGCAATGTCGGCGGGGACGGCGGCCAGCGCCAGCGCCGCGCCTTCGCTGTCGCCTGCGGCGAGCAGCGCGCGGATCAGCCCGCCGTGCGCGGCGGCGCTGTCGGGCGCCATTTCGGCGATCTGCGAAAAAATGCCGACCGCGCGCGGGCCGTCGCCTTCGGCCAGAACCGATTCGCCCATTTCGAGCAGCGGGGCGATCTCGACCGCGCGTGCACCGGCGTCGCTTTCGACCGGCAGCTGGGCGAGCAGCTGGTCGAGCATCGACTTGAGCTGGCTTTCGCTGCGCGCGTTGGTCAGGTTGGCGACCGGCTGGCCCTGAAAGATCGCGTAAACGGTCGGGATCGACTGGACCTGAAACTGGCTCGCGATGAAGCCGTTCGCATCGACGTCGACCTTCGCCAGCACAACGCCCTTGTCGGCGTAATCGGCGGCGACCTTTTCGAGCACGGGGGCGAGCTGCTTGCACGGCCCGCACCATTCGGCCCAGAAATCGAGGATGACGAGCTTCGTCATCGACGGTTCGACGACGTCGCGGCGGAAGGCCTCGACGGCTTCCTTTTCCTGCGGGTTCAGCCCCAATGTCGCCACGCTCATGCTCCTTGCCGGTTGTTTCGCGCCATGCTGGCGGGCTGCAATGGCCCTCTGCCGACGCGAAAAGAATCTCTTCGCCGCGTTATGTGGGAATTGTGCGCCGGATGCCAACCCTTCGCCCGGCGCCTGTAAGAAAAGTACAAGGGGGGGCTTGCCGACTCCAAAAGCCGGTGCTAATCGCCCGCCTCACCCGCTGGCACCCACCGGTCGCCAGCCGCCAGAGCGGGCGTAGCTCAGGGGTAGAGCACAACCTTGCCAAGGTTGGGGTCGAGGGTTCGAATCCCTTCGCCCGCTCCAGTTTTCCTAACAATTTCAGACACTTACGCCGAATGGCGGCGTAATACGCGTCGTTACGTGGGCTCGATTTTTGCCTCGCGTAATAAGGACGTAATATGATGGGAGCGAGCTGTCGGGTGCCTCTAGGGCAGGATCGGCGACGTTGTTCGCAGAGGTCCGAACATTCTTCCGCCGATCCGACACGCCTCACATGCTCTAATCTTTCTGCTGTTTGGCCTCTTGGCGGGCGTCGCGAAGGATTTCGATGCCGCCCTTGATCGCGATCAGCGCAGTCGCAAATCCAACCAGAAGGTCCGGCCAGTTCGTACCGAGCCACCAGACGAGGACACCCGCGATCAGGATGCCGCCGTTCGAGATGAAGTCGTTGTAGCTGAAGGTTGTCGCGGCTCTGAGGTTGACGTCCGGATCCTGAATGCGCTGCAAGAGCTTCAGACAAGCATAGTTCACCACCGCAGCGACGGCCGACATGATCATCATTGTCGGACCGATCGGTTCGCTGCCTTCGAAATAGCGCCGTCCTACATCGAACAGGACGCCGGCCGCGAAGACCAGCAGCATGACACCCGATGCCGTGGCAGCACGGGTTTTCCATTTCAGGCCGTGGCTGAGCGCAACGAGGCTCAAGGCATAGACCGCGGCGTCGGACAGATTGTCGAGCCCATTGGCGATGAGCGCGCTCGAATCGCCGAGCCCGCCGGTTACGAGGAAGGCGATCGCGATAGCCGAGTTCAGGACGAGAACGATCTGGAGCGTTCGCTTTTCGCGTTCGCTCCCGGATGCTTTTTCATTCATTGCAAGCTCCTCAATCCTCACCATCCCTAAAAGGAGGCGGAACCCGCTTGGGTTCCGCCCCAGTCAGCACTCTCGGTTGCCGCCGACAGGGGGGAATGGCGGCCATCCGGGAGTGTCTCAGCCTTCGGGGCTGGGGACGCTGCTCGGGCGCGCCAGCTCTTCCTCTTCGGCCTTCGCGGTCCGTCGATGGACCAGGAGGTACAGGGCCGGCAGCACGAGCAAAGTCAGGATCGTCGACGAGATGATCCCGCCGATGACGACAGTTGCCAGCGGCCGCTGCACCTCGGACCCAGCCCCGACATTGAGCGCCATCGGTACGAACCCGAGCGACGCCACCAGCGCCGTCATCATCACCGGTCTGAGGCGGGTCAGCGCGCCTTCGCGGATCGCCTCGACGAGCGCTTTTCCGCGTTCGCGCAGATCCTTGATGAAGGATAGCATCACCACGCCGTTCAGCACCGCGACCCCGGACAAAGCGATGAAGCCGACGCCCGCCGAGATCGATAACGGAATGTCGCGCAGCGCCAGCGCCGCGACCCCGCCCGTCAGCGCCAGAGGCACGCCCGAGAAGACGATCGCAGCATCGCGCACCGTGCCGAACAGCATGAACAGCAGCCCGAAGATCAGCAGCAGCACCAGCGGCACGACGATCTGGAGGCGCTCGGTCGCGGACTGAAGCTGCTCGAATGTGCCGCCATATTCGATGTAGTAACCATCGGGCAGCACGACCTCAGCTTCGACCTTTTGCGTGAGCTCGTCGATGAACGAGCCCAGATCGCGCCCACGAACATTCGCCGTGATCACCGCGCGGCGCTTGCCATTTTCGCGGCTGATCTGGTTCGGCCCCGCCGCGAGCGATATCTCCGCCAGCTCCGAAAGCGGCACGAAGCCGCCGGCCGGAAGTGCAACGGGGAGATTGCCGAGCGACGCGAGATCGGTGCGAATGGCCTCGGGAAGCCGGACGATGACGTCGAAGCGGCGGTCACCCTCGAAAAGCTCGCCGGCCTGACGGCCGCCGGTCGCTGTCGAAACCGCATCCTGCACCGTTTCCATGCTGACACCGTAGCGCGCGAGCTTGTCGCGATCGGGCGTGACCGAGAGCATCGGCAGGCCGGTGACCTGTTCGAGCTTCACGTCCTGCGCGCCCGCAATCCCGCCCGCGACTTCCTCGATCGCCTGCCCCGATTCGAGCAATTGATCGAGGTCGTCGCCGAACAACTTGATCGCCACGTCGGCGCGAACGCCGGCGATCAGCTCGTTCATGCGCATCTTCACCGGCTGGGTGAACTCATAATTGTTCCCTGGCACCTCGTTCGCCGCCTTGTTGAGTTCGGCAACGAGCTGGTCGCGCGTCTTTCTCGGATTGGGCCATTCCTTCCGGTCCTTGAGCATGATGAAATTATCGGCGACCGACGGGGGCATCGGATCGGTCGCTACCTCGGGAGTGCCGATCTTCGCGAACACCCGCTCGACTTCGGGGAACTGCCTGATCCTCTTCTCCAGCGCCTCCTGCATCGCGATCGACTGGGTGAGGCTCGTCCCCGGAATGCGCATCGCGTGCATCGCGATATCGCCTTCGTCGAGGTCCGGGATGAACTCGGACCCGAGACTGGTCGCCGCCACGCCGCTCAGCGCGACAAGCGCCAAAGCACCAGCCAGCGCAGCCTTCGGCCAATTGAGGACGCGGTCGAGCATCGGGCGGTAGCCCTTGCCGAGCCCGCGCATCAGCCAATTTTCCTTTTCTTCGACCTTGCCGGTCACGAACAGCGCCACCGCGGCCGGAACCAGGGTGAGCGACAGCAGCAGAGCGGCGGTAAGCGCGAGGACGACGGTGATCGCCATCGGATGGAAGGTTTTGCCCTCGACGCCCTCGAGCGCGAAGATCGGCAGATAGACTGCGGTGATGATAATAATGCCGAAGATGCTCGGCTTGATCACTTCTGCGCTTGCGGAAGCGACTAGGCCGAAGCGCTCGTCGCGGTCGAGCAGGCGTCCGAGCCTGTGCTGAGCCTCGCCGAGCCGGCGGAGGCAGTTCTCGACGATGATGACGGCCCCGTCGACGATGAGGCCGAAGTCGAGCGCCCCGAGGCTCATGAGGTTTGCCGATGTCCGCGTCTGGAGCATGCCCGTCAGCGTCATCAGCATCGCGACCGGAATGACCGCCGCCGTGATCAGCGCGGCCCGGAAATTGCCGAGCAGCAGGAACAGGATCACGATGACGAGCAGCGCGCCCTCGGCGAGATTCTTCTGCACCGTCGAAATCGTCCGCTCGACGAGCGCGGTGCGATCGTAGAGCGGCTTGGCAACGACACCCTTCGGCAACGCACGCGAGGCTTCGACGAGGCGTTCGGCCGAGGCCTGCGCCACCACGCGCGGATTCTCGCCGATCAGCATCGAGACCGTCGCGAGGACGACTTCCTTGCCATTTTCGGTTGCGGCGCCTGTGCGGAGCCCCGAGCCGATCGCGACATCGGCGACGTCGGCGATCCGGATCGGAACCCCGCCGCGGGTGGTGACGATGATCTGCGACAGGTCACGCTCATTATTGGCCTGACCCGGCACGCGGATCAGAATCTGTTCGCCGCTGCGCTCGACATAACCGGCCCCGCGGTTGGCATTATTGGCCTCGAGTGCGGTGACGACATCGTTGAGCGAGAGATTGAGCGAGGCGAGCGAGGCCGGGTTGGGTGTCACATGATATTGGCGGGCATAGCCGCCGATCGTGTTGATCTCGGCGACCCCCGGAATCGTGCGCATCTGCGGCCGGATGACCCAATCGGACATCGTCCGGAGGTCTTCCGCCGTATAAGGCGTGCCGTCGGGTTTTCGCGCGCCCGGTTCGGCCTCGATCGAGAACATGAAGATTTCGCCGAGGCCCGTCGAGATCGGGCCCATTTCGGGCTCCATCCCGGGCGGAAGCTGGCCGCGCGCGGCCTGGAGCCGCTCGTTGACCTGCTGGCGCGCGAAATAGATGTCGGTCCCGTCCTCGAAGACGACAGTGACCTGGCTCAGGCCATAGCGCGAGATCGACCTGGTATAGTTGAGGTTCGGGATGCCCGCGATCGCGGTCTCGATCGGATAGGTGATGCGCTGCTCGGACTCGAGCGGCGAATAGCCTTCCGCCTTGGTGTTGATCTGGACCTGGACGTTGGTGATGTCGGGAACGGCGTCGATGGGCAATTTGGTCGCGCTCCACGCGCCGATCGCGCAGAGGAGCGCGACCACCGCGAGGACGAGCCATCGTTGCCGGATCGAAAAGCCTATGGTTCTGGCTAGCATGTTATCCTGCTCCCCGATCAATGGTCGTGGCCCGCGCCGGACTTTTCGATGTCGGCGCGAACGAGGAAACTGCCCTTGGTGACATAGGCGGTGCCGGGCTTGATGCCCGACAGGACCTCGGTCCATTCGGGCGACGAACGGCCGAGCTTCAGCATCCGGACCTCATAGTCCTGCCCGAAATTGGCATAGACCACCTTGAAGTCGCGGAAGGGCTGGATCGCCTCGGTGCGCACGGCAAGCGGCACGGTGACGGGGTTGACCATCACGCGGCCGCGCAAGGCCATGCCAGGGCGGAGCGTTCCCGAGCGGTTCGGGATGGTCGCGCGGATGAGCGCAGTGCCCGCCTCGACATTGCCGTCGGGCAGGAACTGCCCGAGCGGCGCGGTCGCGATTTCGGCGCCGTCCTGCGTCTCCACCGTCACCCGCATGCCCGGACGTATGATCGCGAGGTCGCGGGGGAAGATGTTGAAGACGACCGTGGTCTGCGCCGGGTCGGTGACCACATAGAGTGCGCGCCCGTCGGTGACGTCGCCGGGGTTGGCGTTGCGCTCGGCGATCACGCCGCCGACCGTCGCATATACCGGATAGACCTGGAGGCTCTCGCTCGACTCGATGCGCGCGAGCAGTTCCCCACGGCGGACGCTGTCGCCCACCGCCTTGGTCACCGAGACGACGCGGCCGGGGAACTGGCCGCGAATTTCGGAGCGGGCGGTCGGCGACAGTTGGACGGTGCCGTAGAGTTCGCGCATTTCGCCCACCGTCGCCGGTCCGACGACCGCGGTTTCGATGCCTCCGGCCTTGGCGGCGTCAGCCCCGATCCGCGTGCGCCCTTCGGGGTTCGCATATTTCCAAACGTGCCGCTTGCCGCCCGTCACCGCGACAACCTCGACGTCGAAGCTGTGCGGTTCGGTGACGACACCTTGCCCTGCGAGGAATTTGCCCTGCGGGCGGAAGGTGAAGCGATCGACGTCGCCGCCAAGCCGCGTGAGGGTGATGGCGAGCTGGACATCCTTCGGGTCGACCGGTTTGCCGTCCCGCGTTGCGAAAACGCGGAATTGCGGCTCGGTGCCATTCTCGAAGATTATGACCTCGACCGCGAAATCGCCATTCTTGAGCAATTTGCCACCGTTCGGGCCTTTGGCATCTTCCTCGCCTTCGCCCTCAGCGTGGCTTTCGCCTTCTTCATGCTTGTCTTCGCCCTCGGCTCCGCCACCGCAGGCAGCGAGAGGCACAGCAAGGAACAGCGCCGCAGCCGCGGCGGGAAATGGAAACTTCTTCATGGAATATTCTCCGCAAGGGGAGCCGCATCGAAGCGGCCGGTCAGGCGATCGATCTCCGCGAGCAAATCGCGGTAGCGTGTCATGGCCTCGGCCCACTGACCCTGGATCTGGATGATGACGTCGGCGGCATCCTGTACGTCGGCGAACAGGAACCCGCCGCGGGCATAGCCTTCGCGCACCTGGCCGAGCGTCTTCACCGCCTTGGGATAGACGTCGTTCATGATGCCCTCGGCCCGGACGCGTGCGGCGTCGGCATCGGCGCGCAGCGACGCGAGGCGCCGCAGCCGCTCGAGCCGGCTCGCTTCGGATTGGAACTCGAGCTGCCGCCGTTCGGCCTGCGCCCGGGCGATATTGCCCTGGTTGCGGTCGAACCGTCCGAGCGGGATCGAGATGCCGCCAAGAACGGCGACATCATTGGTCTCGCGAAGAAAGCGCGTGCCGCCCGAGACCGTATAGTCTTGGTGCGCACGGCTCTGCTCGACGACGACCTGCGCGCGGGCCCGGTCGACGGCGGCGTCGAAGACCGCCGCGTCGGCTTCGGCGAGCGGCGGATCGCGCGGATCGGGTTTCTCGATCCCCTCGGCGATAACGAGGCTGTCAGGCGTGCCGCCCCAGAAGGAGGTGAGCAATGCGCGTGCGGACTGCCGCTTCGCCTGGGCTTCCTTCAGGGCCAGTTCGGCTTCGAGAATGCGGGCATCGGCGCGCGTCTCGACGAAGAGCGGATCCTTGTAGCCGCGCACGCGCCTGATCGCTTCGGTCCGCATCTCCTTTTCAAGTTTGACGCGATCCTCTGCGATCCAGACCATCTGCTCGGCGATCTGGACGTCGATATAGGCGCGCTGCACTTCCTGGGCGATGTCGAGCCGGACGAGCCGCCACTGCGCCTCGGCGAGAACGACACCGCGCTCGGCAAGCGCCATTCGCGCCTCGCGCTTGCCCCCGCGTTCGAGCGGCTGCGAATAGGTGACGGTGAGTTCCGATTGCCGGAACAGGCCATAGCCGCCCGTCCCGACGCCATTGTCCATGTCGACCGACACGGTCGGATTGGGACGGACGCGGGCTTGCAGCTGGTCGGCGCGCGCGGCGTCGACCCCCGCTTCGCCCGCTCTAAGCTCGGGCGATGCAGCGATGGCCCGCTCGACCGCCTGGTCGAGCGTTAGCGGCTGGGCCCAAACGGACCCCGCCAGCAGCGCAGCCCCGGCCAACAGGGCGGCGCGCATATGGATATGCATGAATGATCACTCCTGAACGATTCGACTGAGCGCAGGCCGAAAAGGGGCCGCGCGGCAGGCGGCGTTCAGGCGAGGGGAGGGTTCAGGGGCGGTGCGAGCGCGCGCGAAGCGAGGCGCGTCGCGGGCAACGCAAAGTGCAGGCCGCCGGAAAAACAGGACAGATCGTCATGACCCGAAAGGGCCTGATCGGATGCGACCGGGCAATTATGGTGACTGCCGTGGAGGTCGGCGTCCTGCTGACCTTTTTGCGTGTCCTTGTCCGACGCATGGCCCGGCTCGACATGGTGCGAAAGATGCGAATCCGTCGCATGGTGCGTCATGCCCGCCATCGCCGGCGCAGCATTGTGGAGCCCGCTGAGCAGCAGGATGAACACAAGCAACAGGCGAAGGGTAGCGCCGGACATGGTCGCGCCCCTAACAGCGAATGACCCGTTCCGGAAGTCCAAAACCGGATCAATCGGTTCGCGCAGCGCGGCTCTCCGTCGACCGGGCCGTTTCGATCAGCGCTTCGAGGGCCTGCGGCATCGGCATCGGCTCGAAGGCGCTCACCCGCGCGCGACCATTATTCCCTGCGGGGAGGCGGCCGGTCAGCGAACCGAGCGGGACGAGCAGGAACCGCATTGCCTGACCGGTAGCTTCACGGGCATCGCCGAGCTCGATCGCATAGCGAAACATGTGCCAGTGGGAGGCGAGATGCGCGCCCATATAGGGCTGGCTCAATATATGTTCCCATTCCAGCGCCTGCCACGCAGCGGCTTCATCTCCGATTCGGCGTGATTCGCAAAACAGGCGATATTGCTCGCGCAGCAGCGGCTCGATGACGGCCATGCTCACGGGATTTACTGTCGGCGGCACCATCCTCTTTCCCCCTTTTTTGTGCAGGGCAGGCTCTTGCACCCTGTAGTAGATACAGGGTCAAGCCCTGATGTTCCGGCAGGACGCTGTGCCGCTCTGCGTCCGATTTACCCCCTCGTCTCACGGGAAGCATATCGCTCGAATGTCGTCCCGAACAAAGGAGGCGGGAGCCAATAGCGAAGCGATAGAAATAAGAGTGAAAGACAATTGTAGAATTATTGTGCTTAACGCGTGATTGTTCGGCCGATATCCTGTTTCTTGAGGCGCATCTGCAACTATAGAGGGGCAAGGTGCACTGCTCTCTTACCTCCATGAGATAAAATTACGGAGCCGGTTCGGGGGTTCGAAGAGTGCCGCCGAAGTTGATTGAAAATCTTCTACTTTTCACCGCGCCGTTTCGATGCTAGGGGCCGGTTTCAATGCGACGGGTGATCCTCTTCCTCCTGACCCTTCTCCTTGCATCCGGAACGGTTGCGGGGTCGCTCGCACATGCGACCGAGGATCGGGCCGAGGCGAGCCTTTTCGTTGCTGTGATCGAAGCCGGCTGCGTTCCCGCACCGGCGATCGAAGGCGCCGAAGTCGACAAGAAAAAATCCTCTCCCGGCGAAAAGCAGCAGGTGCCTGCCGCCGCTCATGGCTGCCACGGTCACCATTCGGGCGTCCCGGCGGAATCGCTGTCGGCAGCGACCGAAACGCCTGCCCCTGAAGCGCATACGCGCATCCTGACGGCCGCCTTGCCGCCCGTCGCCTATATCGGGACGTTCCGCCCTCCAATCGCCTGACGCTCTAGGTCTGCGCGTGCCCTTCGCGTGCGCTTCTCCCTGGAAACGTCAGGAGTCTCCTTTTCATGAAATCCATAGTTGTCGCCGCGAGTCTCGTGGCGCTCGTTGCAGGCTCAAATTCCGCGCCCGCCGCTGCCCAGTCGGCAGCGACGGAGCTGGTGGGACCGCCTTCTTCCGCAGGCGAGGCCGTGCGTACCGGCCCGCTTCCCGCTCGATTGTCCCTCGCGCAGGCGATGGAGGAAGCCGACGCGCGCTCGCCGCGCGTGGTTGCCGCCGAAGCCGAAGTGGAGGCCGCTCGCGGTCGCCAGCGTCAGGCGGGCTATCGCTACAATCCGACGCTCAATGTCGATGTCGAGAATTTCGCAGGCACCGGCCCCTACTCGGGCCTGAACGGTCTCGAAACGACCGTGTCGGTCAATCAGCGTCTCGATATCGGGGGCCGGCGCCGGTCGCGCATGACGCTCGCCGACGCCGAGTTTCTGGCCGCGAAGTACAAGTTGGAGATTGCACGCGCAGATCTTGCGCTCGATGTCCGCAACCAGTTCGCGACCGCTCTCGCGGCCCGCGATAGCCTCGCGCTCGCACGCGAAAATGAAGCGCGTGCCCGCGAACTCGTCCGCGTGGCACAGGCCATGGTCGATACCGGCAACGAGCCGCCGCTCCGTGCGTTCCGCGCCAATGCGGCTCTCGTTCAGGCCACCGCCGAGCTACGCACGGCCGAGGCCGAAGAAAGGACCGCCCGGCGTTCGCTCGCGGCGCTCCTTGGAAGCTCGGTCCCGCCTGCCGAGTTGATGGAAGGCGATATGTGGGTGGCACCGGAGACGGTGGACTCGCTCGCGACGCTCGACGTTCGCTTGGCAGAAACCGAGAAGCTGATTGCTGAAGCGCGGCTCCAGGGGCAGCGCGCCGATGGCCGGCTCGATCCGTCGGTCGGCTTCGGGGTGCGTCAGCTTCGCGACACCGGCGATCGCGCATTGATCGCCAATGTTTCCGTGCCGCTCCCCGTCTTCGACCGCAACCGCGGCAACATCTCGGCAGCCAAATCCGATGTCGCCGCCGCCATTGCGCGGCGCGAGAATGCAGTGGTCAATGCTCAGGCGGAGATCGCCAATGCGCAGGCCGAACTCGAAGCCGCAGAGGCCCGCCTCGCGGCGCTTGAGGGTAGCGGCATCGAGCAGGCGCGCGAAGGTGTCCGGCTCGCCGAACTCAGCTACCGCGCCGGCAAGTCCTCGCTCGTCGAATATATCGACGCGCAGCAGGCCTATGCGGCAACGCAGGCCGAACTGATCGCGGCGCGCCAGGCCCGGGCCGAAGCCCGCGCCATCCTATCGCGCCAGGCAGCCGCCGACGGCGATGCGGATCATCAGCCATGAGCGCGCCGAGCCTTCCAGTGGACGGAGGCGCCTTCGCCATCGTCCTTCCAAGTCAACAGGGGTGCGCCGCCGGTCGGCGCGCGAACCGCATCAACAGCGGAGATAGAATATGATCACCAAGGACAAGCGTCTCCTCGGCACTGTCGCGGGCGCCATGATACTCGCTGCCGTCACGGGCTTCGGCGTTGCACGCTGCACCGCCGACCCGGCCGCCGCGCCGGCTGCCGAAGGCGAAAAGGAAGCGGCGAGCGAAGCCCTTCCGAGCAGCCTCGCCATCACGCCCGAAGCGATCAAGGCCGCCGAGATCGGCGTCGAGACGATCGGCGCCGGCGGACTCGGTTCGGAAATCATCTCGCAAGCGACCGTTACCGCCGCGCCGAGCGGCGAGGCGATCGTCACCGCCCGCGCGGGCGGCGCGGTCACCCGTCTCTTCAAGCGGCTCGGCGATCCGGTCAGCGCCGGTGAGACGATCGCGATCGTGCAAAGCCGCGACGCCGCCCAGATTGCGGCCGAACGGATTGCCGCCGATGCGCGCTCGACGCTCGCGCAGAAAAATCTCCACCGCGAGAAGACCCTGTTCGACCAGAAGGTGTCGGCGCGCGTCGACTATGAGCAGGCGCAAGCCGAAGCCGCGGCCGCCGCGGCCGAAGCGCAGCGCGCGCGTGCCGCAGCGAGCGCCGCGCAGGTCACGCGCGATGGCAGCAGCGTCATCGTGGCAAGCCCGATCTCGGGACGGATCACGGCCGAGAACGCCAGCCTTGGCGCCTTCGTTCAGCCCGAAACCGAATTGTTCCGCGTTGCCGATCCCAGCAAGGTGCAGATCGAGGCCGCCGTCGGTCCGGCCGATGCCCAGCGGCTCTCGCCCGGAGACCGTGCGATCATCGAACTTCCCGACGGACGGACGATCGATGCCCGCGTGCGCGCCGTCACGCCCGGCCTGTCGGGCGACACGCGCTCGGCAACCGCCGTGCTCGACGTACCCGGGGCGCTCCAGCCGGGCTTGGCGGTCCGGGTGCGGCTGCTTCCGAGCCGCGGCGCCGAAACCGGTGGGCCGGCCCGTATCGTGATCGCGGACGAAGCCCTCCAGACGCTCGAAGGCCGCGACGTGGTGTTCGTCCGCACGAAGGACGGCTTCCGCGCGCAGCAGGTGACCGTCGGCCAGCGCAGCGCGGGCCGTGTCGAAATCCTCGCCGGGCTGAAGCCGGGCCAGATCGTCGCGACCAAGAACGCATTCCTGCTCAAGGCCGAACTCGGCAAGGGCGCGGGCGAGGAGGAATAAACCGTGATCGCGAAACTGATGGCGCTATCCGTCCGCGCGCGCTGGGCGGTACTCTTTCTCTTCCTCGTGATCGCGGGACTCGGCGTATGGCAGCTCACCAAGCTGCCGATCGACGCGGTTCCCGACATCACCAACAAGCAGGTGCAAATCAACACGATCGATCCGCGTCTCTCGCCGGTCGAAATCGAGAAGCTCGTAACCTATCCGATCGAAATCTCGCTCGCCGGCATTCCGGGGCTCGAGACGACACGCTCGATCTCGCGCAACGGCTTCAGCCAGGTGACGGCAATCTTCACCGATGAAACCGACCTCTATTTCGCGCGCCAGCAGGTGGGCGAACGGCTTCTCCAGGCGGGCGAGAATCTTCCCGACGGGGCCCAGCCGCAGATCGGTCCCGTCACGACGGGTCTCGGCGAGGTCGTCATGTACACCGTCGGCTACAAAAATCCCGACGGGAAGGGCGCCAAGAAGGTCGCGGGCCAACCAGGTTGGCAACCCGACGGCAGCTATCTGACCCCCGAGGGCGATATCCTCACCGACGAGATCGCCAAATCGGGCTATCTTCGCACGGTCCAGGACTGGATCGTCAGCCCGCAATTGAAGTCGGTCGGCGGCGTCGCCGGCGTCGACTCGATCGGCGGCTATGCCAAGACCTTCGTGGTCGAACCCGATCCGACCCGCCTCACCAGCTACGGCATTTCCTATAGCGAACTGGGCGAAGCCCTTGAACGCGCCAACCTCGCGGTCGGTGCCAACTACTATAACCGGGCAGGCGAGGCCTATCTCGTGCGCGTCGATGCACGCGTCCGCTCGGTCGACGAAATCCGCAACGCCGTCGTCGCGACGCGCGGCGGCGTGCCCGTGACGGTTGGACAGCTCGCCAATGTGAAGATCGGCGGCGACCTCAGAACCGGTGCGGGCAGCATGAACGGCAAGGAGGCGGTCATCGGGACCGTGCTCATGCTGATCGGGCAGAATAGCCGCACTGTTGCGGAGGATGTTTCGGCGAAGATCGCGCAGGTGTCGAAGACCCTGCCGCCCGGCGTCGAAGTGAAGGTGGTACTCGACCGCGCCAAGCTCGTGAACGCAACCGTCGGCACGGTTGAAAAGAACCTCACCGAAGGCGCGCTGCTCGTAGCGGCCGCGCTCTTCTTCCTGCTCGGCAACTGGCGCGCCGCGATCATCGCGGTGCTCGTCATTCCCTTCTCCTTCCTGATGATGGCGATGGGCATGAACGCCTTCCGGGTCCCCGGTAACCTGATGAGCCTCGGCGCGCTCGACTTCGGTCTGATCGTCGACGGGGCGGTGATCATCATCGAAAACTGCCTCGCCAGACTGGCGCACCGGCAGGAGCATGAAGGGAGATTGCTCAACCTTCGCGAACGTCTCGAGGAGACGATGCGCGCGAGCCAGGAGATGATCAAACCGACCGTCTTCGGCCAGGCGATCATCCTACTGGCCTTCGCGCCGTTGCTGATGTTTACGGGCGTCGAGGGGAAGACCTTCTCGCCGATGGCCATCACCATCATGCTCGCGCTCGTTGCGGCCTTCATTCTCGCGATCACCCTGGTTCCGGCGCTTGTCGCGCTGATGATTCGCGGCAAGGTTGCCGAGAAGGAAGTCTGGGCGATCCGCAAGTCGAAGGAGCGCTACCTGCCCTTGCTCGACAAGGCGCTCGCCAAGCCGTGGGCTTTCATCGCCGGCGGCTTTGCCTTCTTCGTCCTTGCGATCCCGGCGTTCGGACTGCTCGGCTCGGAATTCATTCCGCAGCTCGACGAGAAGAATATGGCGCTTGCCTCGACGCGCGTGCCTTCGGTGAGCCTCGAACAGTCTCTGGTCATGCAGCGCAACGTCGAGACGGCGATCTCGAGCCTGCCCGAAGTCGAGCTGATGTTTTCGAAGACGGGTACGGCCGAGGTGGCGACCGACCCGATGCCGCCGAACATCTCCGACGGTTTCGTGATCCTGAAACCCCAGGATCAGTGGCCGGCAGGTGTCGATTCGAAGGCCGATGTCGTCGAGCGTATCGAGAAAGCCGCTGGCGGCCAGCTCGGCCAGCTTTATGAAGTCAGCCAGCCGATCCAGCTTCGTTTCAACGAACTGATCGCGGGCGTTCGCGGCGACGTGGCCATCAAGCTCTACGGGGACGACCTCGACAAGATGTCGCTCGCGGCGAACGAGATGGTGCGCGTGCTCCAGGGCATACCGGGTGCGGGCAGCGTCAAGGCCGACCAAGTGGGCGGCGCTCCGACGCTCGACGTGAAGCTCGATCGCAATGCGATCGCGCGCTACGGTCTCTCGGTACAGGAGGTTGCCGATACGGTGTCGGCGGCGCTCGGCGGGCGGGAATCCGGCCTGCTCTATGAGGGCGACAGGCGCTTCGACATCACGGTTCGCGTCCCCGACGCGACCCGGGTCAATCTCGACGACATCCGCGCGCTGCCCGTGTTGCTGCCCTCCGAGGGCGGCAATCGCGGACAGATACCGCTCGCCCAGGTGGCGCAGATCCGGCTGACCGAAGGGCTCAACCAGATCAGCCGCGAAAATGGCAAGCGGCGCGTCGTCGTGCAGGTGAACCTCGAAGGCCGCGATGCGGGATCCTTCGTGGCCGAAGCGCAGGCGAAGATCGCCAATGTGAAGCTTCCGGCGGGCTATTACCTCGAATGGGGCGGGCAGTTCGAAAGTCTGCAGGCCGCATCGCAGCGGCTCTCGATCGTGGTGCCGCTCTGCTTCGCGGGCATCTTCATCCTGCTTTACATGGCGCTCGGCACGTTCGGGCGCGCGACCGCCGTGTTCCTCGCCGTGCCGCTTGGGCTCGCGGGCGGGGTGTTCACTCTCGCGCTTACGGGCATCAACTTCTCGGTGTCGGCGGCGGTGGGCTTCATCTGCCTTGCCGGCGTCGCGGTGCTCAACGGTCTCGTCGTCATGACGGCGATCCGCGAACGGCTCGAGAATGATGTCCCGCTCACGGAGGCAATCCGCGAGGGCATGACCGAGAAGATGCGTGCGGTGATCATGACCGGCTTCGTGCCCGCGATCGGCTTCGTGCCGATGGCGATCGCGACCGGCACGGGTGCCGAGGTGCAGAAGCCTCTCGCGACGACCGTCATCGGCGGTCTCATCGCGGCGACCATCCTGACGCTGCTCGTTCTCCCCGCGATCGCAAAAGTCGTCCTCGGGGCGAACTGGCAGCCGAAGTTCCTCAAGCGAAAAGCGGAGTCGGCGGTCCAGCCGGTCACGGAATAGGGAGAGACTGTCATGACAAAAGCATCCAAGCTCTTGCGCATCTACACCGATGAATCCGCCTTCTTCGGTGATCAGCGGGTCTTCGAGTTCATTTCCGAACTCGCTCGCCAGCAAAAGCTGGCAGGCGTTACGGTGCTCGAAGCGGTTCTCGGTTTCGGTCGCTCGGCGCATCTCCACCGCAAGCATGCGCTGGAGAATGACCGGGCGGTCGTGATCGAGATCATCGACGAGGAGCAGCGGCTCCGCGACTTTGCGGCGCAGCTGACCGAAATACCGGACATCGGGCTCATCACGCTCGAAGCGGTCGAAATCCTCGGCGGGAAATCCGCCGCGGAGCCCCCCGATGTTCAGAGCTGACCGGCATCTTGCCGGTCTACACCGCGGCGCAGGTCCCCGGCCTGCGTCGCGGACCAGCTCGTGCGAGCGAGGAGGTCTCCGATGTTCTCGGTAGGCACCTCGCTCCGCTTGCCGGTCCCGATCGGGCGGGTCTGGCGACTGCTCGTCGATATCGAGCGGTACGACGACTGGCATCCGACGCTCCGTTTCACCGATCGTCCGGGAGATGATGAGCGCGTAGGCTATGTCTATTCTCCGCGCGGGAAGCGGGGTCCGGAATTTGCATCCGAGGGGCGGATAACCGGCCTCGACTGGCTGACGGGCTTCTCCTGGCGGACAGGCACGCGCGGGCTGCTCGTCATCGAGGAGAGCTACCGGCTCGAAAAGCTCGGCCAAGGGGTGGAGGTTACCCATCGCCTGGAATGCGCGGGTCTCTTCTCATGGCTCGGCTATCCCATTCTGCGGCGGGTTTGCAGCGTTTTTCTCAAGCGCTCGAACATGGCGCTCGAACAGCAACTCCGTCGCACGACAGTTCAGTCCCGCTACGCGCGGCCAAGCGGGCGCCGCGCATGATCTTGAATTCGAAACCTGGCCGTCGGAGGCCCCTCTCAATCGCCCCCCTCACCACGGGCAGGGATTTCCGGCTGTCAGGGAGGTGCGGGAGCCGGGTCGCATCCCGCAATGGCTCCCGCACCTCATCCTGCCGCGCGTTTAACATGCGCCCGGATCGCATTGCCGACCGCCAACAGAAAAGGATGGCATCATGAGTGACCAGTTGCGGCTCGATATTCCGCTTCTCCTCCCCGAAGTCGCCGATACCGCCGACCGCTGCGTCGCGCGCCTGACGAGCGAACTCGAAGGACGCGAAGGCGTCGACAAGGTCCATGTTGTCCGCTCAAGCGACGGTTCGCCGCCACAGCTCTGCATCCATTACCGTCCGGATATTCTCCCGCTCGAACGCGTGCGGCAGCTCGCGCGCAGCGCCGGTGCCGAGCTCACCGGCCAGTATCAGCATCTCTTCTGGGATGACCTCGAAGGCGTCGGCCACGCCCGTCGCGCGCGGACGATCGGACTGAAGCTTCGCGAAATGCCGGGCGTGATCGAGGCCGAAGTCGGCGCCGCCGGTACGCTGCGCGCCGAGTTCCAGCGCTCGGAGACCTCCATCGAAATGATCAGAAAGACACTCTCGGATATGGGCGTCACTCAGAAATCGACTGCCGTCGCCGCGGCTGCCCCGGCACAAGCCGCCCACCAACATGGCGATGATGGCCATGACCATGGTCCGGATCACGCGCATGGGCCAGATCACAAACATGGCCATACGGGCGAGGATAGCCACGACCATGGCCATGATCATGGCGGCATCTTCGGCGAGCGGACCGAGCTGATCTTCGCGCTGCTGTGCGGTCTCGTCCTCGGCATCGGCTTTGCGATCGAGAAGCTCGCCGCGGCGCCGGAGTGGGTGCCGCTCGCATTCTATATTGCCGCTTATGGCTTCGGTGGCTGGTTCACTGTCCGCGAGGCCATCGAGAATCTGAAGCTCAAGCGCTTCGAGATCGACACGCTGATGCTCGTCGCCGCGGCCGGCGCTGCCGCGCTTGGTGCGTGGGCCGAAGGCGCGCTGCTCCTCTTCCTCTTCAGCCTCGGCCATGCGCTCGAACATTATGCCATGGGCCGCGCCAAGCGCGCAATCGAGGCGCTTGCGGAGCTGGCGCCGCAGACCGCGACGGTGAAGGATGCCGACGGGACGGCTCGCGAAGTCCCGGTCGAGCAGCTGGCGATTGGCGACACCGTCATCGTCAAGCCCAACGAGCGTCTTGCCGCCGACGGCTTCGTCGTCGTTGGCCGCACGGCGATAGATCAGGCTCCGGTGACCGGCGAGAGCGTCCCCGTCGACAAGGAACCGGTGGCCGATCGTGCGCAGGCCGCGGCAAAGCCCGATGCACTCGACGCAAAATATCGCGTCTTCGCGGGCACCATCAACGGCTATGGCGCGATCGAGATCGCGGTAACCCGTCTTGCGGCCGATACCACGCTCGCTAAGGTCGTGAAGATGGTGAGCGAGGCGGAAACGCAGAAATCGCCGACCCAGCGCTTCACCGACAAGTTCGAGCGCATCTTCGTGCCGAGCGTGCTCGCGCTTGTGTTCGTCCTGCTCTTCGCCTGGGTCGTTGTCGACGAGCCGTTCCGCGACAGCTTCTATCGCGCCATGGCGGTCCTTGTCGCGGCAAGCCCGTGCGCGCTCGCGATCGCGACGCCGAGTGCCGTCCTGTCGGGCGTTGCGCGTGCGGCGCGCGGCGGCGTGCTGGTCAAAGGCGGTGGCCCGCTCGAAAATCTCGGCTCGCTGACCGCGCTGGCGTTCGACAAGACGGGAACGCTCACCGAAGGAAAGCCGCGCATCACCGACGTCCTGCCGGCCAGCGGCGTGCCGAAGGAGGAACTGCTGCGGATCGCGGTGGCGGTCGAGCGGCTGAGCGATCATCCGCTTGCCGCTGCCATCGCGCGCGATGGCGAGGCCATGCTGACGTCGACGCGCGTACCGGTGGCGGACGACCTTAACAGCCTGACGGGTCGCGGCGTCACGGCAAAGGTCGAGGGCGAAACCGTCCTGATCGGCAAGGCCGAAATGTTCGGTGCCGACGGCATCGCGCCGATCGGCGGCGAAGTGGCGGCTGCGATCGCCGGCCTCCGCGAGCAGGGCCGCACGACGATGGTCGTTCGTATGGGCGACCGCGATCTTGGCGCGATCGGTCTGATGGACACGCCGCGCGAAGCGGCGCGCACCGCGATCGCCAAACTGCGCGAGCTCGGCATCGGCCGGATGATCATGATTTCGGGCGATCACCAGAAGGTCGCGGAATCGATTGCCGCCGAGGTCGGGATCGACGAGGCCTGGGGCGACCTGATGCCCGATCAGAAGGTCGACGCCATTCGCGACCTCAAGGCGCAGCAGCCGGTCGCCATGGTCGGTGACGGCGTCAATGACGCACCGGCGATGGCGAGCGCCACCGTCGGGATCGCGATGGGCGCCGCGGGGTCCGATGTTGCCCTCGAAACCGCCGACGTCGCGCTGATGGCCGATGACCTCGCTCATCTGCCGTTCGCGATCGGACTTAGCCGCCAGACGCGCCGCATCATCCGCCAGAATCTGGTGGTCAGCCTCGGCGTCGTCGTGGTCCTCGTGCCGGCGACGATCTTCGGACTCGGAATCGGTGCGGCGGTCGCGGCGCACGAAGGCTCGACCCTCGTCGTCGTCGCCAACGCGCTTCGCCTGCTCGCCTATCGCGATCGCAGCATGGGCTGAGGGCGCACAGTCGCGGTGGGATCGAACCGGAAGGGGGAGAGAGGATGAACTTCAAGAATATCTCGGCCTGGTCCATCCGGAACCCGATCCCGCCGCTCGTCATGTTCTTCGGTCTGACGGTGGCGGGCATCGTCTCCTTCCTCATGATGGGGGTCCAGAGCGATCCCGAC
The DNA here is from genome assembly GCF_000371385.1 of Sphingopyxis sp. MC1. Classification (NCBI taxonomy): domain Bacteria; kingdom Pseudomonadati; phylum Pseudomonadota; class Alphaproteobacteria; order Sphingomonadales; family Sphingopyxidaceae; genus Sphingopyxis; species Sphingopyxis sp. MC1. The sequence goes on along the minus strand of NZ_AOUN01000008.1, from coordinate 49,279 downwards.
ATCGATTTTCCGGGCGCCATCGTCATCATCGCCCAGCCGGGCGCCGCGCCCACCGAACTCGAAACGCAGGTCACGCAGCGTGTCGAGGCGGCGGTGCGGACGATCGAGGGGATCGACGAGCTCAATTCGACGGTTACCGAAGGCCAGTCGCAGACCTTCGTCCAGTTCGCGATCGGCACGCCGATCGACCGGGCGGTGACTGACATTCGCGACAAGATCACCCAGATCCGCAGCAACCTGCCGAACGGCATCCTCGAACCGCAGGTTATCCGCCTCTCTACCTCGGGCAACACGCTTGCCTATTGGTCGGCTTCGGCCACCGATATGACGCTCGAGGAATTGAGCTGGTATGTCGACAATGTCGTCGCGAAGCGGCTGATCGCGGTCCCCGGCATGGGCGACGCCTATCGCCGGGGCGGCGTCAGCCGCGAAATCCGCGTCATCCTCAACCCCGAACGCATGCGCGCCTACGGCCTTACCGCCGCCGCGGTGAACACCCAGCTCGTCCAGCTCAATGTCAATGCGGCCGGCGGCCGGATGGAGGTCGCGGGCTCCGAGCAGGCGGTGCGTATCCTCGGGAACGCGAGCAGCGCCAACGCGCTCGGCGAGACGCTAATCTCGGTCGGGACGAACCGGACCGTGCGCCTCGCCGATATCGCCGAGGTCAAGGATCTCTACGCCGAGCAGCGCTCGGTCTCGAAGCAGGACGGGCGGCAGGTGCTGACCTTCGGCTTCGAGCGCGCCAAGGGCGCCTCGGATGTGACCGTCTATGACGCTGCGGTCGAGGAGCTGCGAAAACTCGAGAAGGAAAACCCCAAGGTCAAATTCACCGAGCTGTTCAGCGATATCGAATATACCAAAGGCCAATATCATTCGGCGATCAATGCGATGGTCGAGGGCGCGATCCTCGCGGTCGTCGTCGTCTTCCTTTTCTTGCGCGACTGGCGGGCGACGTTGATCTCGGCGCTCGCCATCCCGCTGTCGGCGGTCCCGACCTTCCTGTTCATGGACCTCATGGGCTTCTCGCTCAACATGATGACCTTGCTCGCGCTCAGCCTCGTTGCCGGCGTGCTGGTCGACGATGCGATCGTCGAGATCGAGAATATCGTGCGCCACATGCGGATGGGCAAATCGGCCTATCAGGCCTCGATCGATGCGGCCGACGAGATCGGCCTCGCGGTGCTCGCGACAACCATGACGATCGTCGCGGTGTTCCTGCCGGTCGGGCTGATGCCGGGCGTCGCCGGGCAATATTTCAAGAATTTCGGACTGACGGTCGTGGCCGCGGTGCTGATGAGCCTCGCGGTCGCGCGCATGATCACACCCATGCTCGCCGCCTATTTTCTCTCTGCGCAGGGTCCGCAAAAGCATGGCGAGGGCCCGCTGATCGACACCTATATGCGCATCTTGCGCTGGAGCCTCGACACCAGCGGGGCCGCTGCCGCGCGTGCGCGCGGCGGGCGCTGGAAATGGCTCGGTTACATCAAGGACCATCGCGTCTGGGTGGTCGGCATCGGTGTGCTGGCGCTCTTTGCGACCATTTTCAGCTTCTCGCTGCTCCCGATGACCTTCCAGCCGTCGATCGATTCCGACACGAGCCGCGTGGCCATCCAGCTCGCCCCGGGCGCAACGCTCGAACAGACCGAGGCAGTGGCCGACGAGGTGACCGATCTCATGAAGCGCGACCCGCTCGTCGAATCCGCCCTGTCGCGGATCGATGTCGGCACGGCGACGGTCTATCTGAAATTGCGCAAGGACCGCGAGCTGACCTCGACCGAGTTCGAAAAGGACCGCGCGCCGCGGCTAGCGCAGGTTCCCGATGCCCGAATCAACTTCCAGTCGCAGCATGGCGGCGGCGGCGGCAGCAGCCGCGACATCTCGATCACGCTCGGCAGCGACGACCCGAAGAAGCTCGAAGATGTCGGCAACCGGCTGCTTGCCGAGATGGCCCGCGTGAAGGAAATCCGGTCGCCGCGTGTCGAGGGCAATCTTCAGCGCCCCGAGATCGTCATTCGCCCGCGCTTCGCGCTCGCGGCGCAGCTCGGCGTGACGACGCAGGCGCTCAGCCAGTCGATCCGCGTCGCGACATTGGGCGAGATCGACCAGAATAGCGCGAAATTCTCGCTGTCCGACCGGCAAATCCCCGTTCGCGTCGCGCTTGCGGAAACCGCGCGCGAGCGGCTCGATACGCTGCGCAATATGCCTGTTCCGACCCGGAACGGGGGAACGGTGCCGCTCTCGGTTGTGGCCGAGATCGGCTTCGGCGCCGGCCCGACCCAGATCAATCGGACCAACCAGGTGCGCCAGCTCACCATCGGGGCCGACCTGGCTCCGGGTCTCGTGACCGGTCAGGCGATGGACAAGGTCGAGGCGCTGCCGGCGCTCAAGGCGCTGCCCGCCGGGGTCACGCGGCTGGTACTCGGGAGCGCCAAGTGGCAGGCCGAGATGCTGCGCAACTTCGCGATCGCGGTCGTATCGGGGATTTTTCTCGTGCTCGCTGTGCTGATCCTACTCTATCGCAAGATCATCCCGCCCTTCGTCAACATGGGCTCGCTTCTGCTCGCCCCGCTCGGCGGGGCGGTCGCGTTGCTGCTGACGGGCTATCCGCTCTCGCTTCCCGTGTTCATCGGCGTGCTGATGCTGCTCGGTATCGTCGGCAAGAACAGCATCCTTCTCGTCGACTTCGCGATCGAGGAAATGGCGTCGGGGGTGCCGCGCGACGAGGCGATTGTCGACGCCGGACACAAGCGCGCGCAGCCGATCCTGATGACCACGGTCGCGATGGTCGCGGGCATGATCCCGACCGCGCTGTCGCTCACCGGCGACGGCGCATGGCGCGCGCCGATGGCGGTCACGGTGATCGGCGGGCTCATCCTGTCGACGATGCTGACACTGCTGATCGTGCCGGCGTCCTTCAGCCTCGCGGCGGGCTTCGAACGCCGGATGGTCCCGCGCTTGCGCCGCTGGTTCACGACGGGCGGCGCGCACGCCGACCCATCGCCTGCGGGCGTCACCGACATCGGCGCGGGGCAAAGCCCGGCGGCCGATCGATAGAGGAGTTAAGCTGATGGAGTTCGAGCGGGAGCATGACCTCCCCTATAGTCCGGAGCAGATATGGGCGGTCCTCGGCGATTTCGAGAACCACCGGATCTGGAATCCCTATGTCCGGATCGAGCAGCTTGCCGAGGACCCGATCGCGATCCGCTATTCGATGCGCATGGATCCGCACAAGCCCAAGTTTCTCGAAGTCTCCGCGGCGGTGCTCTCCGCGCGCCCGGGCGAGGAGCTGATACTCGACGTCAAGCCGAGCTTCATCCTCCAGTTCGAGGAGAGTTATATCCTGACGCCGACGGCGAGCGGGACGAAGTTCGTTCACCGCTATCGTTGCCGCGGGCCCTTTGCCTGGCTCCGGCTTCCCGGCATCAAGACCAGCTTCCAGCGAATGATCGCGTCGATCGACGGCATCCTGCTCAGCTACCTCAAGTCCAAATACAGCAAGCCGCCACCGCCGCCGCGACGGCCCAAGTCCAAGTTCAAAGGTGGCCGGCGATGACGAGCTTTCCGCTGCTCGCGCCGCACAAATGGCGTCCGCTCGGCGCGGCCTGGGCAATCGCCCTCCTGTCGAGCCTGGCCGTCCTCTTCGTCGGCGAGGTCATGGGCCAGGCGCCGTGCGACCTCTGCTGGTTCCAGCGTAGCTTCATGTTCCCGCTTGCGATCATTCTCGGCATCGCGGCGTTCAGGTCGGACCGCGCCATCGTTCCTTATGGGCTGGCGCTGGCTGCGGGCGGTGGTCTCGTCGCTTTCTATCATAGCCTGCTCTACGTCGGCGTCATTCCGGCCCCGATCGTCCCCTGCACCGGCGGTCCATCATGCTCGGGAGAGAGCATGGCAATCGGAGGCGTGCCGCTGCCCCTCCCGTCGCTGACCGCGTTCGCGCTCATCCTCACCCTCTTGCTCAACTTCCAAAGGAGACTGAAATCATGAACAAACGCATCGGAGTGGTGGCCACGCTTGTCGTTTCCGCACTCGCTTTCACCGGCGGCGCGATGCTCTACAGCGGAACCGCCGAGGGCGAACCCACGAAGAAGGTCGTGGCGGGGCCCGTCGACAGCCTCATTCGCCCGCATTCGCCGATCATCGGACCGAAAAATGCCCCGGTCACCATCGTCGAATTTTTCGACCCGTCGTGCGAGGCCTGCCGCGCCTTCTATCCCACGGTGAAGGGCATCGTTGCCAAATATCCCAAGGATGTGCGTCTCGTTATGCGCTACCTGCCGCTGCACCCCGGCTCGGCCGAGGCGATCGTGATCCTCGAAGCCGCCCGCGTCCAGGGCAAGCTCGAGCCGGTGACGGCCGCCCTGCTCGAAGCGCAGCCCGAATGGCACGACGGCAAGATGGACGGTGCCTGGGCGGCCGCCGAGAAGGCCGGCCTCAATGTCGCGAAGGCGCGCGCGATGCCGACAACCGATGCGATGGCCTGGATGGAGCAGGACATCGCCGACGCGCGTGCGGTCGGCGTCCGGGGCACGCCGACCTTCTTCGTCAATGGCGAGATGCTCGTCCAGCCGAGCCCCGAACAGGTCGAGGCCCGAGTCCAGGCCGCGGTAGCGGCAAAGGGCAAATGAGGGCCCGCACCCGTCCCGCTTCGTCCACGCGGGACGGGTGCCCACCATGCGGCGCGATACTGTCTCTCCCGCCATCGGCCTGTCGCATGGAGACGCCGGGTCACCGTCCGATCGGCAGCATCGGAGCCAATATTCACAGCGCATTCAAACATGAAGGGGGATTTTGAACGCCACGAAAAGGAGAGACTGACATGCGAAAACTGATGACGATCGCGGCCGCGATGCTCGCCTTCGCGCTCCCCGGAACAGCGCTTGCCCAGCACCATGGCGATCGCGGGGGATATAGCCGCGGACATGACGCGCCACGTGGTCATGACCGCGACTATCGTTCCTCACGCCACGGCGTGCCCAATTATGGCTATGATCGTGGCTATCGTGGCTACGATCCCTACTACCGCGGCCATGATCGCCGCTATGAACGGCGGGACCGCTACGAGCGGCGCTATCAGAAGCGCCGGATGCACCACCATCACCGCGGGCGTCACTGGCGCGGCTAGCCGCGACCGCGCGGGCCGGGCGAGAAACTACCGCTTCGCCCCATAGATTGAAATCGAGCCGGTCGGCGTCGGGATGACTCTCATCTCTTCGACCGCCTCGAAACCCGCGGCTTTAAGGATCACCGGGACGCAGCCCTTAGCGTTGGGTTCGGTATATTCGAACCCGTCGAGCAGCTGGATCTGTCGAAAAAGCATGCGCATCAGCAGCGAGCGCTGCTCGCCATAGTCGGCTATGAAAAGGGTCCCGCCCGGCCTCAGGAGCCTGAACATCTGCGCGGCAATCGCTTCCTTAACGGCCATCGGGCACTGGTGAAGGACCAGGCTCGATACGATCTTGTCGCATTGCCGGAGTGCGTCGATGCCGTCCAGCTCGTCGCCCATAGCCTCGAACCATCGAATCTCGGCATCGGCAACCTCAGCCTTGGCGCGCGCGATTTCCAGCACGGCGGGGTCGGGATCGACCGCCAGAACGATGCTCTCCGGCGCCGCCTGCTTGAGGGCGATCGCAAAGGTTCCCGTGCCGCACCCGATATCGACGATCCGCTCGCCCGGCCGCGGTTCGGCGAAGCGCAGCAAGTCGCTTCGCCATCTTTTCTCTCTGGTCATGAGGGCTATGGCGGCATCGTAGCGGTCGAGCGATCCGCTCTTGCCGAGTGCCGGGACGAAGTCTCTGTGTGCGTCTGACATGATGCGCCTCTACCAGGCGCGATCACGCACCGGCTTGAACGGAGAGGCTATGATTCGATGAAAAGGTCGCTTGCCCGGATACCGAACATCGCCTTGATCGTGCGGGCGAAATGCGCGCTGTCGCTGAACCCTGCCATGTGTGCGGCCTCGGTCGCGCTGCGGCGCATTCCCAATTCGTCGAAGGCGATAATCAACCTTCGCCAGAGCACAAAGCGCTGGAAGGGCATGCCGATCTCGGCGGCAAAGAGATGCCGGAAGCGGCCGAGCGAAAGGCGGCTCTCCTCCGCCACAGCCGCGAGACGGACAGAGCCCATGGGGATCAGGCGGTCAATCGAGGCGGCGGCGCGGGTGATGCGCGGATCGAGCGGGGGTCGGGCGCCTCGCGTGAGCCAGTTTTTCCAGAAGGACCGCTGTCCCGGCAGCGCGACATGAATCGGATCGGAGCAGATCAGCCGGTCTTTCAGATCTACCGGCGGACCGAAGACCACTGTCGGCTCGACGAACCATAATTCAGCCGTGGGCGCGGGGAGCAGCCGGTGCACGGTATCGGGTTCGATGAGCAAGCAACGCCCCGACAGGCGCGCGCCATCAGCATCGACCACGGTAAGCGGCTCGGCACAAAACACTGCCTGCGCCGCAAAATGGCGGTGCGCGGCGGCATCGCCAACCGAACCCGACCAGAGAGCATGATAGTCGCCGAGGCTAAGTCGGCCGTTCCAGTTGGACGTTTCGGGCATCGGGTCGCAATAGCAGGCCTAACTCGTGTGCGTAACGGGCGCCGGGTAAGCACTCTGGCTCGGAGGCTCTTTTCGGAAGCCGTCTTACGGCCAAGGAGGAGTGCGCCGACCCCGTGATGATTCCCCTCATCGACCGGGCGCTGTCTCGATGCGGCGATGTTGCCGACTGTTGTAACGATAGCCGATCCAGAGGATTGCAAGCGCGAGAAGCTGGAGCAACAACGGTTCGAGCGAAGGAAATATCCCCATCGCCGGGAAGCGGGGAAAATGAGCTAGCGGGGTGATGCCGAGGAGGCCGGCTTCCTGTAGCGCGCCCGCGCCCTTGCCGGCCAGGACAACCGCGAGGATAGCGATGAGCGAAGAGCTGTAAGCGAAAAATCTTCCGATCGGCAGGACCCGGCTGTAACGAAGCATGACCCATGCGATTGCTGCCAGGATCACCACTGCGGTTCCGGCTCCGGCGGCGATCGCGCTGCGGCTTCCTTGCGCGGCGAGAGCTGCGAAAAACAGGATGGTCTCAAAGACTTCCCGATAGACCACGAGGAAAGCGAGCCCGAACAGGAACCAGGCCGAGCGACGTGAAAGCGCTTTGCCCATCGCTTCGCGAATATAGCGCTGCCAGCTCTCCGCATGTGACTTTCCGTGCATCCAGATGCCGACCCAGACGAGAACGACTGCGGCGAAAAGCGAGCCAAATCCCTCTGTCAACTCGCGGTTCGCTCCGCTGATCGAGATTGCATAGGTCGCGACTGCCCAGGTTGCGCCGCCGGCTGCCAGGGCTGCGATCCAGCCGCCATGGACATAGGGTAGGACCTCAGGCCGTTCGGCCTTTCGTAAGAAAGCGATCATCGCCACGATGATCAGAAGCGCTTCGAGACCCTCGCGCAGCAAGATGGTAAGCGCCCCGACAAAGGTCGATGCGTCGCTGGCTGCATCGGGAGACAGTGCAGCTTCGGCATCGGCGAAAAGGGTTTCGACTGCGGCGGCTTTACCCGCGACCGCATCGACCGGCACACCTCGCGCGATGGACACGCGATAATCGGACATCGCGGATTCGATTTGCGCCATAAGGGCGGAATCGCGCGTCGTCAGGATCGGCTCAATCGGTTCGAAACCGTCGAGATAGGCGGACAGCGCGAGACGCTCTGCCTCGCTCCGATTTCCCTTGCGGTACGCGGCAAGGCTTTGCGCCAATTTGTCACGGGCAACCGCAAGCGTCGCGGGCGAAGCGGTTGTCAATGCTTGGGGATCTGAGCGCAAATAGGCGGTAAGCGCGTCGGCCTGCTCCGATCCCAGCCCACGACCAAGCACTTCCGGGCTGAGACTCGTGAAGGCTTGCAGGTCGGGGACCAGTTCGCGCGCCGCAGGGGTCTGGTTCCAGACACGCCGGCCGGCTGCGACGTCGCGAAAGGCAAATCCACCGGCATAGGCTGCTACCGCCCAGCGGTCGTCGGAGGGCAAATGGGCAAAACTGGGCATGGACGTGCCTTCGAGCCCCTGTCCTATCACCTGATAGAGCGCGAACAGACTGCGCTTGCGAGCGCGTCCGGCGTCGGTGAAATCGATAGGTGCCGGGTCGAGCCCCTTGGCCTGAGGTCCATTGCCATCGCCGCGCGCGCCGTGACAGCTGGCGCAATTTTCCAGATAGACTTGGGCTCCGCGCCGGGGATCTGGAGCGTTGCGCGGCGCGAGGGGCACAGGGTAGGCGGCGAGGAGGTCCGCCGCGAGTCCGCGCGCCTGGCCAGCCACCTTGCCGGGGTCCGCCTTCGATGCGATCGCCGTCTGGAGTTGTCCCGCTTCACTGACAAGGCGAGCCCGCGCCGGGGATACCGGAAGCGCTTCGATCCCCTTGCGAACGGTGGCGGAAAACTCGGTCATCTCGGCATATTCGACCGTGCTCGTCACCGCGCCATTCGAGACCGCTCCACCATAGTCGACCGCAACATAGTCCAGCAGGCGCCAGATGGTCTGGACTTCGCCGGCATCAGTGCGGGCCTGTGCCGTCGGCACGACGAGGCCGCAGATTGCAGCGAGCGCGATCAGCAGAGAGAGAAAGCGGCGGGCGGGGGGCATTGGCCCTATTGTCCGGGCACAGTCGACAGTTCGCGCAATTCGGTCCGCGCGCTGCGTAGAATCTCATAGGCCGAATGCAGGAAAAGCGTGGCAATGATGGCGGCGACTGCAAGGTCGGGCCAGGCTTGCCCGGTCCATGCGACGAGGCCGGCGGCGATGATCACCGCCACATTGGCGATCGCGTCGTTGCGGCTGAACAGCCACACCGCCCGGACATTGGCGTCGCCTTCGCGGAACCGCGAGAGGACCGCGGCCGAGGTGAGGTTGACGAGGAGGGCGGCGGCGCCGATGCCGCCCATCAGCTCGGCTTCGGGCGGAACCGCGGTCAGGGCACGCCACAGCGCGACGCCGATGACCCCTATGCCAAGCGACAGCAGGAACAGGCCTTGGGTTAAGGCGATACGCGTGCGGGCGAGCGCAGTCCAGCCTATCGCGACGAGGCCGGCCAACGTGATCGTGCCGTCGCCGATAAAGTCGAGCGAGTCGGCTTTCAGCGCCTGGCTGTTGGCGATGAACCCGCCGACGATCTCGATCGCGCCGAAGCCGAGATTGAGAATTACGACGATCCACAAGGCCCTTCGATAGGCGGGATCGCGTTCGGCCCTGACGGTGTCGCCCGTGCAGCCGCAATTGCTGTCGTTGCTCATTCCCCTGTTCTACATTCTACAGTAACTGTAGAAGCAAGCTGAAATCGAAACGAGACTGAGAGGAAGGGAGATGGCGCGCGACACGCGGCTGCCGATCGGCGGCCTGGCGAAACGCACCGGCACCAAGGTAAACACGATCCGCTTCTATGAGGATATCGGATTGCTGCCTTGCGCAGCGCGCACAGCCTCTGGCCGGCGCACCTACGGGGATGAGGATGTCGGGCGCCTCGCATTCATCCGCAATGCCCGCGGCCTCGGCTTTTCGATCGATGAAATCCGGTCGTTGACGGCGCTGGCCTTGGGGCCGGGGCAGGACTGCGCCGAAATCCGCGCAGTTGCGGCGCGTCACCTGCTCGATGTCGATGAAAAGCTGGAACGGATGGCGCGGCTCCGTGCTGAACTTGCCCGTATCGTCCAGCTCTGCGATGGCGGGCCGGTGTCGGATTGCCGGGTCATCGAGGCCATCGCCGCCGGAAATGCCTAGCCGCCGCGCTATCGGGACTGTCGGCGGCTTGCGGCTCAGCCGCAGCAACTGCCCTTGCCGCCGTCAACCTGTATTGGCGGGCAGGGTACCGTGCCATAGGAACAGAAGACACAGCAGTCTCCTGGCAGCGGCTTGAGCAGCGCGCCGCATCCCTTGCAGTCGTAGAAATACTGACACGCATCGGTGGGCATGATTTCGTCGGCGATTTGACCGCAGAGCGGACACGTCAGCGTCGATTGCAGGACCGGCGAGGGATCAAGCATAGCGATAGCCGAGCCAGAGGAGGACGGCGGCGAGGAGCAGTCCGATCAGGGTCACAAAGCGCAGCGACGCGGGCACGCACAGGCCATCGGCGCCGCAGCGCGCCGCGCGCATCTGCTGGCGCGCCAGCAGGACGCCACCGGCGACGAGCGAAATTGCGCCGAATGCGACGAACCAGAGCCGGTAGGGCGCGGCCGGGACCGCTATGCCGACGAGCCAGGCGGACCCGAGCCCCGCCGAGGCCAGCAGCATGGGGAGGGCGCAGCAGGTGGCTGCGAGAAAGCCCGATGCGATCCCGCCAAGCGCCAGCGAAATGGCCCCAAATCCTTTTGGACGCCTTGCATCTCCAGCCAAATTCAAACTCCTTGTTTCGCGGTAGCGGCAAGTCTACCATCTGTAGTGACTACAGATGCAAGCGGAATCGCAATGGCCCCCTCAAGCACCATCCCCATCGGCGAGCTTTCTCGGCTTACCGGCTGCAATATCGAGACGATCCGCTATTATGAGCGCATCGGCATTCTGCCCGCGCCGGTCCGGTACGGGCGATTTCGCCGTTATGATTCAGCTGGTGTGCGGCGCCTTGCATTTGTGCGCCGCGCGCGCGAACTGGGGTTTCCCCTCGATACGGTCCGGACTTTGCTCCTTCTTGCCGAAGGCGGCGGCCATAGCTGCGATCAGGCGCGCCATATGGCCGAGAGCCAGCTTGCCGACGTCCTCGCCAAGCGCGCCGACCTCGACCGGATGGCCGCTGTCTTGGGCGATCTTGTCGAGGCGTGCGGCGCCGGCGATGCCGGGGGCTGCCCGCTTCTGGAGGCGCTGTCCGACTAGGTTCGAGTACAGCCGTCTTCCGCCAGCGCCCCAAAGCAGCCATTGCGCGCGGCAACTAGGGCCACCGCGCGCAATGGCGGCGCGTTACGGCGCCTTGTCGAGCTTGGTGATCGTCCCGGCCTTGCCGTCCCAATTGAGCTCGAACGCGACCTTGTCGCCGACCTTGATGTCCTTCAGCAGCTCGGGTTTCGCCGCAAAACCCATCGTCATCGGCGGCCATTCGAGTTCGGCGATCGCGCCATGATCGAGCGTGACCTGGCCTTTTGCCGTATCGATCGCGGTCACGGTCGCCGTGCCCTTGCCATGCTTCGTTTCGGCCGGGGCCGCCATGGTCCCTGTGTCATCGGCCATCGCGGCCTTTTCTTCCGTCTTCGGTGCTTCGCCTTGCTTGCCGCAGGCGACAAGTCCAGCGCCGAGCGCAAGGCTGAGCGTAATCGCAGTGAGTTTATTCATGTCGTTTCTCCTTCGGGTTGGACGGGATGAGCCGCACGCCTTCGCATCAGCAGATAGGCGGCGGGAATGATAAGCATCGACAGCAGCGGCGCGGTGAGCATGCCGCCGATCATCGGCGCGGCGATGCGGCTCATCACTTCGGAGCCGGTGCCGGTCCCGACGAGGATCGGGAACAGGCCCGCGAGGATAACCGCAACGGTCATCGCCTTCGGGCGGACGCGGAGCAGCGCGCCTTCGCGAACCGCGGCCAATATGTGGCCGTCGCTGCGATCGGCGAGCGCATGCTTGAGATAGATGAGCATGACGACCCCGAACTCGGCGGCAACGCCCGCAAGCGCGATGAACCCGACCGCGCTCGCGACCGACTGGTTATAGCCAAGCAGATAGAGGAGCCAGAGCCCGCCGGTGAGCGCAAAGGGCAGGGTCGCCATGATGAGCAGCGCCTCGTCCCAGCGGCGGAAGGTCAGGTAGAGCAGCAGGAAGATGATCGCGAGCGTGACCGGCACGACGACCTTCATCCGCTCGGTCGCACGAACGAGGAACTCGAACTGCCCGGTGTAGGAAACGCTGACGCCGGGCGGCAGATCGACATCGCGCGCGATCGCCCGCTGGATGTCCTGCACGAGGCCCTGCAAATCGCGGCCGCGGCTGTCGACGTAGATCCAGGTCACCGGGCGGCCATTCTCGCTGCGCAGCATCGGCGGCCCGTCGCTGACCTTGACTCTGGCCACCGTGCCGAGCGTGATCTGCTGGCGCGACGGCGTCAGGACCGGAAGGCTCGCGAGCTCGCCGATACTGTCGCGCAGCTCGCGCGGGTAGCGGACGCTGATCGGATAGCGGGCGAGCCCCTCGACCGTCTGGCCGATCGTCTCGCCGCCGATCGCGCCCGAGACGATCGCTTGCACGTCGGCGACATTGAGGCCGTAGCGTGCTGCGGCGGCGCGATCGATGTCGACATCGATATAGCGCCCACCAGTCAGCCGCTCGGCCAGCGCCGACGCTACGCCGGGTACGGTCTTGACGACCGCTTCGATGCGCTTGGCGGTGCGATCGATCCCGGCAAGATCCGAGCCCGCGACCTTGATGCCGACCGGGCTCTTGATCCCGGTCGCAAGCATGTCGATGCGATTGCGGATCGGGGGAATCCAGAAATTGGCGAGCCCCGGAACCCGGACCCGCGCGTCGAGCTCCTCGATCAATTTCTCCTCGGTCATGCCGGGGCGCCATTGATCCTTCGGCTTGAAGCGGATCGTGGTCTCGAACATTTCGAGTGGCGCGGGGTCGGTCGCGCTGTCGGCGCGGCCCGCCTTGCCGAAGACGCTCTCGACCTCGGGCACCGTCTTGATCAGCCGGTCGGTCTTCTGGAGTAGGCTCGATGCCTTTGCAGCCGAAATGCCGGGAAGCGCCGAGGGCATGTAGAGGAGGTCGCCCTCGTGCATTTGCGGCATGAACTCGCCGCCGATCTGGGTCATCGGCCAAAGGCTGGTCGCGAAGACGAGGCCGGCGATCATGAGCGCCTTTTTCGGCCGTTCGAGTACCCAGTCGAGCGCGGGCCGATAGGCGCGGGTGAGCCAGCGATTGACCGGATTACTCTGTTCGGCGGGGATCTTTCCGCGGATCAGCCAACCCATCAGCACCGGGATGAGTGTGATCGAGAGGATCGCGGCTGCCGCCATCGCATAGGTTTTGGTGAAGGCTAGCGGCGCGAACAGCCGACCTTCCTGGCCTTCGAGCGTGAAGATCGGAAGGAAGGAGAAGGTGATGATCAGGAGGCTGAGGAAGAGCGCGGGGCCGACCTCGGCCGCGGCGTCGGTGATGACGTGCCAGCGTTCGGCGCCCTTCAGCTCCTCGCCCGGGTGATCGCGTTCCCAATGCTCGAGATGCTTATGGGCATTTTCGATCATCACCACCGCCGCATCGACCATCGCGCCGACCGCGATCGCGATCCCGCCGAGCGAGAGGATGTTGGCATTGAGCCCCTGCAGCCGCATCACGATGAAGGCGATGAGGATGCCGAGCGGCAGCGTCAGGATCGCGACCAGCGCCGAGCGCGCGTGCCAGAGGAACAGCGCGCAGACGAGCCCGACGATGACGAACTCCTCGACGAGCTTCGAGGTCAGATTGTCTACCGCGCGGTCGATCAGTCCCGACCGGTCATAGGTGGTGACGATCTCGACCCCGGGCGGCAGGCTGCGCTTAAGCTCCTCGAGCTTGGCGCGCACGCCTTCGATGACCTCGCGGGCATTCTTGCCTTCGCGCATCACGATCACGCCGCCCGCAACCTCGCCCTTGCCGTTGAGTTCGGCGATACCCCGCCGCGTGTCGGGGCCGATCTGGACCGTCGCGACGTCGCCGACGGTGACCGGGAGCCCGCCGCCGGCGGTGCGGATCGGGACGCTGCGGAAGTCGTCGAGCGATTTGAGATAGCCGCTCGCGCGGACGATATATTCAGCCTCAGCGAGTTCTAGGGAGCCGCCGCCGCTTTCCTGGTTGGCGCGCTTGAGGGCGTCGGCGACGTCGGTTGCAGTCACCCCGAACGCGGCGAGCTTCTGCGGATCGACGATGATCTGATACTGGCGCACCATGCCGCCGATGCTCGCGACCTCGGCGACGCCGGGAACCGATTTAAGCTCGAAGCGGAGGAACCAGTCCTGAAGACTGCGGAGTTCGGCAAGATCGTGGCGGCCGCTTTTGTCGACGAGCGCATATTCATAGATCCAGCCAACCCCGGTCGCGTCGGGACCGATGCTCGCGCGCGCGCCCTCGGGGAGACGGCTTTGCACCTGGCTCAGATATTCGAGCACGCGGCTGCGCGCCCAATAGGGATCGGTGCCGTCGTCGAACAGGACATAGACGAAGCTGTCGCCGACGAAGCTGTAGCCGCGCACCACGCGCGCGCCCGGCACCGAGAGCATCGTCGTCGTGATCGGATAGGTGACCTGGTCCTCGACGATCCGCGGTGCCTGTCCCGCATAGCTGGTGCGGACGATGACCTGGACGTCCGACAGGTCGGGCAGGGCGTCGACCGGAGTCGTGCGCACCGCGGCGATCCCGAGCAAGGTCAGGATCAGCGCCGAAGCGACGACAAGCCCGCGCGCCGCGACCGAGGCGCGAATAATGCGTGCGATCATTGCGCTGGCTCCAGCGGACGAACCGTGAGACCGGTCAGGCTCGCCTCGGAATCGAGCAGGAACTGGCCCGACGCGACGACCTTCTCGCCGGGGGCGAGCCCTCGCAATATCTCGGTCTTGCCGCCGCCTTCGCGTCCGGCGACCACTTCGGCGGGATGGTAGCGTCCGTCGCCCTTCTCGAGCATCACGATGCTGCGCGTGCCGGTGCGGATCACCGCTTCGCTTGGCACCAGCAGCGTTGGCTTGGCGTCCCCGCCGAGCGCGACGACGGCGAACATGCCGGGGCGTAGGCGACCGCCGCGGTTGGCGAGCTCGATGCGCACTGTCAGCGTCCGGCTGTCCGCCGCTGCGGTCGGCAGGATCGCGACGACCCGCCCGGTAAAAGCCTCGCCGGGAAAGGCGGTGAGGTTCGCGGTGGCAGGTTGGCCGATCTTCACCAGTCCGGCCTGCGCTTCGGGGAGCGCGGCATTGAGCCACACCGTTCCAAGTCCCGAGATTTCGGCAAGTGTCTGCCCCGAGGCGAGAGTCACGCCTGCACGGGCATTGAGCGTCTGGACCACGCCGCCGATCGGCGCGCGCACCGTCAGTCTGCCGCCGGTCCGTCCGCTCCGGTCGACCTCGGCGATCACGCCTTCGGGCATGCCCATCAGCCGCAGCCGCTGCCGCGCGGCCGCCGTGAGTTCAGGTTTGCCGAGCTTCTTGACGCTCAGATATTCGGTCTGGGCGCTGCCCCATTCAGGCAATTGCAATTCGGCGATCGGCGCACCGGCGCCGATGACATCGCCAGGCGCGAGGCGATAGACGCGTTCGACGAAGCCGCCCGAGCGCGCCTGGACGATCGCGACATCGCGCTGGTTGAAATCGATACTGCCGTTGACGTCGAAGGTTGCGGCAAGGCTCCCCATTTCGGCCGCGACCACTCTTATGCCGAGGCTCTGACGCGCCGACGGGTCAATCGACACGCCGGGCGCCGCGCCGCCACCCTCGTCGGCATATTTGGGCTCGAGCTGCATGTCCATGAAGGGCGACTTGCCGGGCTTGTCGAACTTCTGGTTCGGGAACATCGGATCATAATAGTAGAGGATCTTGCGCCCGCCGCTTGCCGTCTCGGTTGGTGCATCGCTCTTGCCGCTCTGTCCCAACCAATAACCGCCGCCGCCCGCGATCAGCACCGTGGCCAGGATTGCGACGCGCCAGCGCGCCGCTGATGTTGCATCGGTCATCGACCTGCCTCCCCATAAATATAATTGATCCGGATCGCGTCGCGCGCGACCTCGGCTTCGCGCGCCAGCGCATCGACTTCGGCCTCGGCAAGCGCGAGAGTCGACAGGAGCGCGGTCCCGAGGTCGAGCTTTCCGGCGGCGTAGCTTGCAAGATCGAGCTCGGCGCGCTTCTTCGCGAGCGGCACGAGCCGCGTACGTGCATTGGCGAGCTGCTCATGATGCATGCGGTGATCGGCGAGATCGGCGTCGAGCGCTGCCGCGATGTCGCGCTTGGCAGCCTCGCGGTCGAGCCGGGCGCGCATCGCCTCGCTGGCGCGCGCGGCGATCTTGGGGTCCTGCCGCTTTTTCGAGAAGAAGGGCAGGTCGACGGTGACCCCGACCGTGACGAGATCACCGTAATTGGGCTCGCGGCGCCCATAGGCCGCGTTGACGCTCCAGTCGGGTCGCTTGTCGGCGCGTGCGAGACCGGTCTCGGCGTCGGCGGCGAGGGCGCGGGCATCGAGTGCTCTGAGCTTTGGCAGGGCGTCGATGCCGGCGCGCAATCCTTGTTCGTCGATCGACTGCGGCGGCAAGTCGCCGAGCGTGTCGGCGGCGGGGTCGCCGGTGAAGCGGGCGAGCTGCGCGCGGGCGCGGGCGATCTCGGCGGCGAGCGCGCTGCGGCGATCGTTGATCGCGGCGCGAAGCTGATCGGGTTCGAGCGCCTGCGCCGGGCGCGCCGCACCGCTGGCAAGCCGCGCCGTCACGGTCGATTGAAGGTCCTCGAGGCCGCTATCGAGCAGGTCGAGTTCCTTCAGCTCCTTCTTGGCATAATAGAGATCGACCCAGGCGAGCGCGGTCGCGAGCCTGATGTCCTGCGCGGTGACCGCTTCGTCGGCGCGGGCGATTCCAATGTCGGCCTGCGCGCGGGTCGCGCGCGCGCGGCGTTTGGCGGGGTTCGGAAAATCCTGGCTGACGCCGATGACCTGCATCGTGAAATCGTCGCGATTGAACCGGCCCGCGTCGGGTCCGGTCACCGGGAAATCCTGGAGGACGATATTGAGTTTCGGGTCGGGCAGCCGGTCGGCGGCGATCGCCGCCGATTGGGCGGCGTCGACGCCCGCTTCGCGGCTTTGCAGTTCGGGTGCCTCCGATGCTGCTCGGCTGAGCGCCGAATCGAGCGTCATCGGCTCGGCGTGAAGAGCCGAGGGCAGCGCAAGCAAGGCTGCCGTAAAATATGGGCGCATGATGTCCCCCTGCTGTGGACTGGGCGAAAGCCTCCCCGGCGTCTGTACGCCGGGGAAGAAAGACCGTTACCCTTGCGGGGGCATCCTTTGGTCGCCGGACATATTCTTCATGCAGTCCGCCGGACTCACCTTCATCATGTCGCAGTCGCAATGCGCCATCTGTCCCGGCTTGTCCTTGACCCAGACGCGGACTCGCGAGGTGGTATTGGACTTGTTCGGCCCTGGCACCTGGCGGGTCTGCCATTCATGATGGCCGCCGGACGGTTCTTGGGCGAGGACGGGAGCGGCAAGCGTTGCTGCCGCGAGCGCGGCAACGGCAAAAAACGGTTTCATGTTGAATTCCTTGATTGAAAAGCGTGAAACCGCGCGCCGGGACGAGCCGGTGCGCGTCGGCAATTCAGGCAAGAAATAGGGGCGGGTCGGGTTCGGGGCCGAATGTTCTTCCGGCGAGGCGCCGGACAGGAAGCGGATCGAAAGAGCCGGCGACAAATGTCTTTTCGGCAAGGGGGGTAGCCGGAGAGACGACGGCGGGCGGTAGCGCGCAGCCCATCTTGGCGATGCAGTCGAGCGTGAGGCCCTTGCACGGAGCGCTCTTCTGGGATTTTTTAATCCCCATCATCTCCGCGCATTCGTCGCTCATCGCCGCCGCGAACGCCGTCTCGGCCGACGGGAGCGCGGGCGCCGAGGCGAATGCGGTCTCCTGCGCCAGAAGGCCGAGTAAGGCTCCGACAAGAAGTAGAAAGGTGAGCCAGCGTTTCACGGTCGAAGCATGATCCTTGTCAAACTTGGCGTCAATCTAAACCGGGGTGGAGATCCCGCTCACTTGTTCGCCGACTGTCCCGTCGTGGTTACGCCGGACCCGTTAAGAATGGCCCATTGTCATGGCGGCGGGCGCGACCAGCATCCACAGCGCCATGGCGATCATCATCAGATTTTCGGTCAGTGAGATGAAACCCAGCGGCACATTGCTGTCGCCGCCGACGCAGGCGCATTTGAGTTCGCGCTTGTCGATATACACCGCCTTGAACACCGACACGGCGCCGATGATCCCGATGAACAGCGCCACCGGAATCGATATCCAGTTCAGCGCGCCAGAAATCATCAGGATGCCGGCAAGACCCTCCGCAAAGGGATAGATGGTAGCATAGGGTACCCAGCGTTTGGCGAGCAAGTCATAGTTCAGGAACATGCTCGAGAAGCTCTCGATGTCGCGGAGCTTGAGGAAGGCAAGCAACGCCATGCTGAACCCGATAAACCATTCGGCGGCACGGATTGTGAAGGGCGTGCCCGACACCGCTTGGCTGGCGGCCAGCGCCATCAGCGCGGTGATAGAGAAGAGCGCGATGACGGGCTTATAGGTAAGCGCCTTAGGATCGCGGACTTTCAGACCGAGATGGCGCCTCAGATCGTCAAGACCGCCGATCCGCTCGCCTTCGATGAAGGTCTGCGGCGTCGTCGCGACGCCATGTTTCGCCTTGAATGCGTCGGTTTCCTCGCGGGTCGTCAGCCAGACATCCTCGACGTCATAGCCGCGGCTGCGCAACAGATGCAGCGCCTTCAGGCCATAGGGGCAGATATGCTGCTCCATCACCATGCGATAGATGGTCGCCCGCGGCTTGCCCGAAACCGCCGCACCAGTGTGCGCTGGCGCGCTTTCGTTCGCGCGCTGAACCTGCATATTCATCGATTCGCCTTTCTTGATTCCCGATCGCTTCCCGCTATATAGGCTCCGTACCATAGTACGGAGTCAAGGCCTTGCGTGACATGACCATCGGCCAGCTTGCCCGGCAGGGCGGCGTCAATGTCGAGACGATCCGCTATTACCAACGCCGCGGCCTGTTGCCCGTTCCGCCTCAGTCGGCCAGCGCCCCGTCGGAAGGCCGAGTCCGGCGTTACGACGAGGCGGTTCTGCGCCGTCTGCGCTTCATCAAATCGGCACAAGCAGCGGGATTTACGCTCACCGAGATCGCCGAACTGCTCGAACTCGACGCGTCGAGCGATCGCGCGCGAGCGCGCGAACTGGCCGATGCGCGCATCGCGGCGATCGAAAAGACGATCGCCGAACTCGATGCGGCGCGGCGCGCGCTCATGGGCCTGTCGCGCCAATGCGCTGCCGCCGACACGCTCCACTGCCCGATCATAGCGGCGTTCGAGCAGGTCTAGCCCGACTGGCCTTGGCGGCGGATGGTGCTGACGGCCGGTCTCACCTCCCAACTGGTGTCAATCGGTCGCAAATGGTTCCAGCATCCCGGCTACAAGCGATGGGATGGTAATTCCGGCTGCGACATCGAGCAGAAGGCTAGCGCGGATCGCAGCCGCAGGTCTCGCCGCTGCCGCGTCCGGAGTTGCGACGGCCGTCCGAAGTGCCTGGGTCAGGCGCCATCGAATCTCCGCGGCTAGGACCGGCATCAGAGCGAACAAATAGGCTTCCACGGGGAAGACCTGACCATAGGGTCAAGCGAGCGATTGCGTCACGTGCACGGCGCCGACCAAGGCTCCGACGAGGGGCAGAAGCGAAAAGCGCCGCTTCTGGATGAAGGTAGGAGCCTTTGGGCGTTCCGGATCAACTTCATCCTGGCGATCTGAACAAATCGGGGAGCCCAATTCCAATGGTTTTACGTCGCCCGAACCATTTTTGAGGGATGAGTCGTTCTGGTGCGTAATCAATGTCAGTAGGGGATGTTGGGTGCTTGAACTCGGAAGCCGTAAGCAGCGGCTTCCGGGCATGCATGTTTTTGTCCTCGACTTCCCCGAAACTCATTTGGGCTGCGCGAAAGGGCAGTTCTTCGAAACAGGGGAAGCATAATGAACAAATTATACTGTTATTCGTCGACGAAGCGCGCAATGCAGCGAAGCTCGATGGCGGCGATTGCGGTGGCGGTCGCGTTTCCCGCGCAGGCTCAGGAAGTCCAGTCGGACGGCCTCGCCGAGATCATCGTAACGGCGGAGAAGCGCGAGGAAAATCTGCAGTCCGTTCCCGTCTCGGTGACAGCGATGACCGGCGAGGCGCTTACGGCAACGGGCATATCAAACGTCGAAGACCTCCAATTTTTTGTGCCGGGCGTGTCGATCACCAACGATTCCATGGCGATCATCAATATTCGTGGAATTGGCACCTCGGCGTTCGGCGTTGCGACCGACCCCAGCACGACAGTCCATTATGACGGCGTCTACATCTCGCGCCCGACCACAAGCTATCAGGATTTGTTCGACGTCGAACGCATCGAGGTGCTGCGCGGACCGCAAGGCGTTCTCTTCGGTCGCAACTCCGCCGGCGGCACACTCAACATCATTTCCAAAATGCCTACGGAGGATTTGACTGGCGCGCTGGGGCTCACCGTCGGAAATTACGAGAAGCGCTCGCTGAGCGGCACGATTTCTGGACCGCTTGGAGCGGGCGTCCGAGGCCGCCTCACCTTGCTTGCCAACCAGCGCGACGGCATCTACCGCGACGTCGTCTCGGGACGGCGATACCAAAACGAAGATAATCTCGCTGGACGACTGACGCTTGCGATTGACGCGAGCGACCGTCTTGAGATCGTGTTGCGGGCGGATGCCAGCCGTGATCGCGAGACCGGCGCGCGGTCTGTTCGGCCCTTTTATCCGCAAGGCTTCGTCGATGCGGGGGCGACGATCCCGGCCAATGACAAAGAGGCCGCACTCGACCGCCTGCCGCGTTACGATGTCGATGCCTGGGGCGTGTCCTCGACCATGAACTGGGACGGCGGCCCGGTCACGCTCCGCTCGATTACGGCGCTGCGCAAGAGCAAGGTCGTCCAGGCGCTCGACGTTGACTCGACTGACCTCTTCCTCCGCGATATCGAATTTTACGAACGTTCCCGCAGTTTCACGCAAGAGTTCCAACTTCTCAACAACGATGCGGACAAGCTGCGCTGGATCGTCGGAGCATTCTATCTGAATGAAAAGGGCAACGACGAAATACGGATCATCGAACCGGGTCGTCGGCTCGCGATCCCGGAAAACAATACGACGAATGCATTCGCGCTCTTCGGACAAGCAAGCTACGAACTCATCGACCGCCTGCGATTGACCGGAGGGCTTCGATACTCATACGAAAAAAAGGATTTCGGATATCGTGTCCTGCTGAACGGAAATCAGGTCGATGCCGGTCAGCCCAAATCATCCTGGACCGCCTGGACTCCGAAAATTGGGATCGATTACGACCTTGCCGATGACGTCATGGCTTATGCGTCGGCAACCCGCGGGTTCAAATCGGGTGGATTCCAGCTGGGAGACGGGCGGCCTTTGGCAATGACGCTGACGGACGAGAGTGCCATTGCAGCGGCGGCAATGACCGGCGAGAGCAATAGTCCGAAAATCGGATAGAGCACGCCCGCAGCGACGGGAATCCCGGCGACATTATAGGCGAAAGCGAAGAAGAGATTCTGACGGATGTTCGCCATCGTCGCATGGCTGAGATGCCGCGCCCGCACGATGCCCAGAAGGTCGCCGCGCAGTAGCGTCACACCCGCGCTTTCGATGGCGACATCGGTTCCCGAGCCCATCGCGATGCCGACGTCGGCGGCGGCGAGCGCGGGGGCGTCGTTGACCCCGTCGCCGGCCATGGCGACGATCCGGCCCTCTTCGCGCAGCCGCTGCACGACCGCGCTCTTCTGGTCGGGGAGGACATCGGCCTCGACGTCGTCGATGCCGAGGCGCCGCGCGATCGCCTCGGCGGTGACGCGATTGTCGCCGGTGAGCATGATGACCTTGATTCCGGCTTCGCGCAGCGCAGCGAGCGCGTCGCCCGTCGTTTCCTTGACGGGGTCGGCGATGGCGATGACCCCGGCCGCCTTGCCATTGACCGCGATGTAAATCGCCGTCGCGCCGTCTGTGCGAAGGCGGTCGGCTGCCTCGGTGAGCGCGCCCAGATCGACGTCATATTCTTCAAGAAAGCTCGCATTGCCGAGGACTATCGCCTTGTCGTCGACGACCCCGACGATACCCTTGCCGACCGGCTGGTCGACCCCCGATGGCTCGACCAGCGCGAGGCCCCGGTCCTCGGCGGCCTTGACGATCGCGGCCGCCAATGGATGTTCGCTGCTGCGCTCGAGGCTCGCGGCAATCCGGAGCAGATCCTGCTCCTCGAAGCCGCCGGCGACTTCGATGGCGACGACCGAGGGTCTGCCTTCGGTCAGCGTCCCGGTCTTATCGACGACGAGCGTGTCGACCTTCTCCATCCGCTCAAGCGCCTCGGCATTTTTGATCAGCACGCCGGCTTCGGCGCCGCGCCCCACGCCGACCATGATTGACATTGGCGTCGCGAGGCCGAGCGCGCAGGGACAGGCGATGATGAGCACCGAGACGGCGGCGATAAGGCCATAGGCCATGGCGGGCGCGGGCCCCAGAAGCGACCAAACAACGAAAGCGACAATGGCGACGACGATGACGCCGGGCACGAACCAGCCCGAAACGGTATCGGCGAGACGCTGGATCGGCGCCCGGCTGCGCTGCGCGTCGGCGACCATTTGTACGATCCGCGCGAGCATCGTGTCGCGCCCGACCTTCTCGCTGCGCATGAGCAGGCCGCCCGTCTGGTTGATCGTTCCGCCGATCAGCGCCGCGCCGGCCGCCTTGGTCACCGGCATCGATTCGCCCGTGACCATCGATTCGTCGACCGTGCCGCGGCCTTCTACGACGATGCCATCGACGGGGACTTTTTCGCCCGGACGGATGCGCAGCATGTCGCCGACCGCGACTTCCTCGAGCGCTACCTCCTCGTCGCTTCCATCGCTGCGGACGCGCCGGGCGAGCTTCGGTGTCAGGTCAAGGAGCGCGCGGATCGCGCCGCTCGTCGTCTCGCGGGCCCTGAGTTCGAGCACCTGCCCGAGTAGCACCAGCACCGTGATGACCGCGGCGGCCTCGAAATAGACCGCGACCGAGCCATCGGCGGCGCGGAAGGCTGCCGGGAAGATTTGCGGGAGAATCGCCGCGATCATGCTGTAGCCCCAGGCAACGCCCGTCCCCATCGCAATGAGGGTGAACATGTTGAGGCTCTTGTTGCGGATCGAGAGCCAGGCGCGCTCGAAGAAGGGCCAGCCCGCCCATAGAACGACGGGGGTCGCGAGCAGCATCTGGACCCAGTTGTTCGTCTGGCGGCCGACATATTGGTGGAGGCCTGTCAGATGGCCGCCCATTTCGAGCGCAACCACCGGGAGTGCGAGAAGGAGCCCGATCCAGAAGCGCCGCCGCATATCGCGATATTCTTCGCTGGGGCCGCCCGATGCTGTCGGCATGACGGGCTCGAGTGCCATGCCGCAGATCGGGCAGCTTCCGGGGCCGGCGCGCTGGATCTCGGGATGCATCGGGCAGGTCCAGATGGCGCCTTCGGGTGCATCGGCTGCGGCCGGCTCGCGTTTTGCGGCATAAAGATCGGGATCGGCCTCGAATTTGGCGAGGCAGCCTGCGCTGCAGAAATAGTGATGCTTGCCGCTATGCGTCGCGATATGAGGTGTGGTGGCCGGATCGACCATCATGCCGCAGACCGGATCAGTCGTGCTCCCGCTGCCTTTTTCTGCGCCCTGATGATCGTGCATCGCCGCCGCTCCCGTATGTGTCGGATGCCCGCCTCGCGGCGGGGCGGTCCAAACGCCACCGGTCGAGTTCGCCGTTGGCGTCGTTCCTGGCGGTTCCAGAATGGAGCCGCTTCTATCGATACGCAAGAAGAGCGGTTATCCCTTGGATTTTCTTTGCCCCGTGCCGTCAGGTCCCGGGCTTTCGGGCCTCGATGATCCCGATCGCACCGGTTGGCGTGCGGAACGTCTCAAGCTCGCGAACATCGCAAAAGCCTGCCTCTCTCATCAGCACCGGGAGCAATCCATCGGCGTTGGGCTGGGTGTCCTGGACGCCGTCGAGCTGCTGGATCGTGAGGCGGAACAACAACCGCATGAGGCGGCTGCGCTGTTCCCCATAGTCGGCAACATAGAGTTTGCCGCCCGGCGCGAGCACCTGCCGGGCCTCGCGTAGCAGACGTGCCTTTTCCTCAAGCCCGACCTGATGAAGGACGAGGCAGATCGCAATCTTGGCAGGCGGGGGCCAGTCATCGATCGCCGAAGCCGCGAAAAAGCCAACTCGAAACTCCGGCGGTGGAACAATCTGCGCGGTCTTCGTTCGGGCAATTCGCGTCGCTGCCTCGTCGGGGTCGAAACCAAGATAGCGGACGTCCCGGCTATGGCGAGCGATCGCCAGCGCAAGATTTCCCGTACCCGAGCCGATATCGAGAATGACGTCACCCTCGCCGAGCGCCATATGGCGAACGAGACGGTCGCGCCACACGCGCTCGCGCGTTGTCACCGCGACGCCGAAATCATAAAAGGGCGTCAGGAAGTGATATCCTGCCGCTGGCGTGTAGGATCTTGCTACGGGTTTCGGGTCGGGCATGGCCGTCTCCTTTCGACGCTTTGGCTTGCCGCCGGATTGCGGCCGCAATCGCCGGTCTCGACGAGACGCTTAAGGGCAAACAGGCGCGGCAGTCTTGAATGTTTCGCCGGGGCGACGCGGTGCGAGGCGCATCCGGCTCAGGGCACGATTTCGAACGCGAAGGCACTAAGGCCGGCCGAAGGCGTCACGCCTAGCCATTGAGCGCAGCGGCGCGTGAAGTGCGACTGATCGGCGAAGCCTCCCGCCGCCGCGGCGTCGGCAAGACCTCCGCCGCCGACCAGCGTCCGCACGGCGCGTTGAAGCTGGAGCCATTGCAGCAATTTGGCCGGAGGCACGCCGAAGTCGCGGCTGACGATTTCGCGGAGGCGCGAGGGCGAAAGGCAGGCGACGTCGGCCAAGGCGCGCGCGGTCGACAAATCGTCAGGGGCCGCGAGCACTTCGGACAGGCGGGCATCCACCGGACGCGCCTGCGAGCGGTCGAGATAGTCGGACGCCCAGCGCTTCGCGTCCGCGCCGCTTGCGATGTCACCTAGTCCGGCTGTCTCTATCGGCGTCAACAGGACAGGCGCCGATCCGGCGGACAGCCGGGTGCCGGCACGAAAAAGCGGGTCGAGATAAAATGACCGCACGAGGGCGCCCGGCGGCCCGAGGCGGTGCCGGACATGCGACGCTATCGCAATGGCGTGTCCGGCGGGAACTATCAGGTCGGCATCACCGGAAATTTCGAGGTCGCGTTCGATGGCGAGGCTGATCTGGTGCGCCACATGGTTATGGGGACGGCTGCTCCCGATGCGCGCGTCAATGAGCGCCCAGCCGGTCCCGAGCATGATCGAACCCGACCAAGAGGCGGTGCTTGGGGTCAAACCGGATCGGCGGTGACGAAGGGTTCGAGCGTACCGAACCAGGCAACCAGCGCGAGTATGGCGAGCGCGGCCGACGCTTCGATGATGAGGCTTCTGCGCATGGCTGCAATCGCGAGGTCGGGGTCGGCGTCGACATTGTCGGTATCGGTCCCCGGGACGGCGGCCGCGAGCGCCGGGGTCAGCCGCCAGCGGTTCGCCGCCGCGAGCGCCAGCATCAGTCCGAACAGCGCAAGCTTGGCGAGAAGCAATTGTCCATAGGGCGAGCCGAGGGAACGGCCGAGATTCTCGGCGCCGACGATCATCTGGCTGTTGACGAGGCCGGTGGCGGCGATGACGAGGACGCAGATCGTACCGACGCGCGAGAATTGATCGAGGCTCCGCGCCGCAATTTGGAGTCCGCCCGGCCATTCGCGGACACGACGTGGTGAGATCAGGATCAGGAAGGCGCCGATCGCGCCGATCCAGACCGCCGCTGCAATCAGGTGCAAGATGTCGCTGATCCGGTGCACGGTGCCTGCGGCGCCTTCGGTCGCGCCGGCGTGGCCGGACCAGACCAGACTCGCGACGGCCACCGAGCCCGCGGCCGCGAGTACGGCGGCCGAAGTTGTCGGCCAGCGGACCATCCAGATCGCGACTCCCAGCGCGAGCAGCAGCGCTGCGCTCCGGTAGACCCAGGCTGTGCCGACCTCGGTCTCGCGAACAAGGTCCCAAAAAGGCTGGAGTTCCAGGGAGAGGAGCCCCACACCCTGCATCGAAGCCGCGAGCACGCCCATCCCCAAGATGGAGAGAAGCAGTCCGGCGGCGCAGAGCCATCGCTCTGCGCGCCAGATCGAGGCCATCATCGACTGCGGCGCAAGGCGTTCGCTCCGTGTCAGCGCAAAAAGCGGGAACGCAGCAAGGCCGGCGATGAGCATCAGGTCCGCATAAAGTGCGAACCTGATGCCGATCAGAACGGGGTCCCCCACCGTCTTTTACTTTACGGTGAAGCTGAATTCGCTGCCCATGCGGTGGGTATCAGCGCCCGCCGCCGACCATGTGACCTTGTAGGTTCCGGCTGTCAGCGGCCGCTTGAGCATCAGCATCGCCGACTTGCCCTCTTTGCCCATCATCGACGAGTAAGGCACCTTCATCGGGGCATGATTGGCCATGCCGGGCATGCCGGTCATGACCAGCTCGGTCTTGAGGGTCGAGGCGACGATCTTTTCGTTGAACTGAAGATTGACCGACGTGACCTTCGAAACGGTCGAATTGGCGGCGGGCGTCGAGCTGACGAGCTTGGTGTGCGCGCTTGCCGTGGCCGGCATGAGAAGCAGAGCGAAAGCCGCCGCTGCAGAGGGGAGAAGAGACTTGAACATGAACACCTCCAAATGCGTGTCTGTCCTGCTAATACGCAGGATATCGGCATGGCCCTCAAATATTCCGGAATAATATTCTGGTGTGAGGGGTGAGGCGCTTCGGCGCGTATGTACAATGATGGAAAGGTTTGAAGAGACGATCGATGGATAAGGAGCTTCGCATTTTGAACAGGATCGATCTGCCCGCAGCGCTCGATGCGCTCGATGATCGCATCATGGGCGCATTGGCGATCCGCCGGCGCGAAGCGGTAGCGATGCGCCGCCTGATGGCGCTCGCGGCCTTTGTCTCGCTCGGCGGCGGTGTCTTTGCGGGGAGTGCGATTTCCCAGCCGGCGGTCGCGGCAAGCCCCCTGACCCCATTCGGCCCGCCTAGCGCATTGGTGCCTTCCACCTTGCTGGATGTACAGTAGCGATGCCGTCGCGCCGTCTTCTTCTCTTGGGGCTCATTGCCTTCGCCGCGGCGATTGCCGGCGTGTTCATCGGCCGTCTGGTAGCCGATGCGCCCAAAGCCAGCGAAACCGAACTTCATGCGCTTCTCCACGGCCAACTCGACCTGACCCCGGAGCAGGAAAAGAAACTCGAGCGGATCGAAGCCGACTTCGCCGGTCGCCGCCAGGCGCTCGAACTCGAGATGCGCGCCGCCAATGTCCGGCTCGCGCAGGCGATCGAAGCCGAGCATGGCTATGGACCGCGCGTCACCGAGGCGATCGACGAGACGCATGAGGTGATGGGGACATTGCAGAAGGAAACGCTCCAGCATCTCTTCGCGATGCGCGGGGTTCTCAACCCCGATCAAGCGGAAATGTTCGACAAAAGCGTGGTCAAGGCGCTGACCGCCGATGCGCGGTGAGCGCCGACCTATCGCAATGTAGCGACCAGGATCTGGCGGCCTTTGCGCGCGCGCACCGCGAAGACGCCTATCGCGAGTTGCTGCGCCGTTACAAAACGGGCGTCTACCGGCTCATCGTAAAGCAGATCGGCGATGCCGACGAGGCGATGGATTTGACGCAGGAGACGTTCGTCTCCGGCTTTTCGGCGCTCGATCGCTATGATGGCGAACGCCCCTTCCGCACATGGATCGCCCGTATCGCGCTCAACAAATGTCGCGACTGGGCACGACGGCGAAAGGTGCGCGCCTTTTTCTCCCGCGCGCTCCCGCTCGAAAATGCGCATCACGTAGCAAGCGATGGTCCTGGGCCCGATTCCGCGGCGACCGACAGGCGAGAGCTCGCCAGGGTTCGCGGGGCGATCGATCAGCTGCCGCAGAATTTGCGCGAAGTGTTGCTCCTCCGCGGTGTCGACGAGGTCAGCCAGGCCGAAACAGCGGTCATTTTGCGGGTCAGCGAGAAAACAGTCGAAACGCGCCTCTATCGAGCGCGGACCAGGCTCCGGGAATTGCTCGCGGGAACATCTGCGAGCGCCGAGGGTTGAGGGTTCGACCGCTCGTTCAGGCGGCATCTCCTCATCGTCCGGCATTTTTATTGAGGGGCAGGCGTGCCGCCTGCGTATAGCTTTAGGAACAGTCAGTAACGGTCGGAAAGAATATGCAGATGGAAAGGCGTCGGTTCGTCAGTGGAGCTTTGGGTGGAGGGGCTGCTGCGGCGATGGCCGCATGGTTCCCGGCCTGGGCCCAGCCGGTGTCGTCCGGCATCACCGCGCCGCTTCCGACCGTATCCGGCAATGACATAACGCTGCGCATCGCGCGCCAGACGATGCGCATCGACGGCAAGGTCAGTCGCGCGATCGGGATCAACGGCACCGTGCCCGCGCCGCTCGTCCGGCTGAAGGAGGGACAAAACGCGCGCCTCACCGTCGTCAACGATCTCGACGAGGACAGCTCGATTCACTGGCACGGCCTGATCCTGCCGTTCCAGATGGACGGCGTGCCCGGCGTCAGCTTCCCCGGGATCAAGCCGCGCTCGAAGTTTGTCTATGAATTCCCGGTCGTTCAATCGGGGACCTATTGGTATCACAGCCATTCGGGGCTTCAGGAACAGCTCGGCCATTATGGCCCGATCGTCATCGATCCCGCGGGCGCCGACCCGATCGGCTACGACCGCGAGCATGTCGTCGTCCTGTCCGACCACAGTCAATTGTCGCCCGAGGCGATCTTCCGCAAGCTCAAGGTCAATCCCGGCCATTTCAACATGCAGCGCCAGACGCTGGCGGGCCTGCTTGCCGGCAAGGATCAACCGCTCAAGGAGCGGATCGATTGGGGCAAGATGCGGATGGACCCGACCGACGTCGCCGACGTCAATGGTTCGACCTACACCTTCCTCGTCAACGGCCATGGTCCGCGCGACAACTGGACCGCGCTCTTCAGCCCCGGCGAGCGGGTACGCCTGCGCATCGTCAATGCGTCGGCGATGACGATCTTCAACGTCCGTATCCCGGGCCTCAGGATGACCGTCGTCCAGGCTGATGGGCTCAATGTCGTGCCGACCGAAATCGACGAGTTCCAGATCGCGGTCGCCGAAACCTATGACGTCATCGTGACCCCGGTCGAGGACCGTGCTTATACGCTCGTTGCCGAGGCCAATGACCGCTCGGGCATGGGACGCGCGACGCTCGCACCGCGCGCTGGCATGGTCGCCGAGGTGCCGCCGCTCCGCGAACGGCCGCTCGCGACCATGAAGGACATGGGCATGGGCGACATGTCGGGCGGCGCGATGGCGGGTATGGACCATTCGGGCGGCGATATGGGCGCCATGCCCATGCCGGCGAGCGACCCTTCTTGTCCTCCCGAACATGCCAAGATGGGCCATTGTACGCCAGCGGGGGAAAGCGGCGCGATGGCGGGCATGGATCATGGATCTGGCGGAGGCATGCAGCACAGCATGCGCGACTTCAGTGTCGCGCCGCAGGTCAAGCGCGATCCCAGCGTTCAGACGATCTCGCCGATGCCGATGGATCGCATGGGCGAGCCGGGGCAGGGACTGGAGAATGTCGGGCACAAGGTGCTGACCTACCATGACCTTGTCGCGCTCGAGCGCAACCCCGATACCCGCGCCGCCTCGCGCTCGCTCGACATCCATCTGACCGGCAATATGGAACGCTTCATGTGGTCGTTCGACGGCATCAAGATGTCCGACTATCACGAGCCCATCCCCTTCATCGAGGGAGAGCGCGTGCGGATCAACCTCATCAACGATTCGATGATGAGCCACCCCATCCACCTCCACGGCCATTTTTTCGAACTGGTGACGGGCAAGGGCGACCGGTCGCCGCGCAAGCATACGGTGCTTGTCCAGCCGGGCGGCATCGCGAGCTTCGATTTCACCGCCGACGCGCTCGGCGACTGGGCGTTCCATTGCCACCTTCTCTATCACATGCACGCGGGGATGATGCGCGTCGTCAGCGTCCGTCCGAAGGGAGACGGCGAATGACCCGGGTCGCGCTTCTCCTCGCGGGTATCGCCCCGCTGGCCTTTGCTGTGCCCGCCGCGGCGCAGTCGATGGATCATTCGATGCATGGTGCGGCGCCCGCGCCGACACCCGCTCCCTCGCCAACGCCAGCACCCGTAGCGCAGTCCGCGCCCGAAGCGCCCGCCGAAGGGTCGATGGAGCAGATGGACCATGGGAACATGCAGGGCATGGACATGGAACCCGAGGCTTCAAGCTGCCCGCCCGAACATGCGGCGATGGGTCATTGTACGCCTGAGGCGGAAGCTCCAGGCAAGGGCGCTTCGGACATGGGTGCGATGGATCATGGCGCACCGCAGCCGTCCGATCCCGATTGCCCGCCCGAACATGCCAAAATGGGCCATTGCACCCCGAAGGGCGGATCTGCGGACGCGATGGCGGGAATGGAAGGCATGGCGACCACGAGCAGCGCTAGCGGCACCGATTTGCCGCCGGGCGATGCTACCGCGCCTGCGCCTCCCGGCGACTGGTATGCCGATCGCATTTATCCCCAAGCCGAAATGGAGCATTCGCGCCACGACATGATGAAAGAGAATGGTGCGCAGACCATCGCTTTCATCAGCTTCAACCTTGCCGAATATCAGGCGCGCAAGGGCCGCGACGGGTTCCGCTGGGACGGTGAGGCTTGGTACGGCGGCGACATTAACCGGCTGACGATCAAGAGCGAAGGCGAGGGCGTGTTCGGCGAAGGCATCGAGAGCGCCGAGGTACAGGCGCTCTACAGCCGGGCGATCGGACCCTATTTCAACGCGCAGGCGGGTATCAGGCAGGATCTTGGGCCCGGCCCCGACCGCACCTATGCGACGATCGGCTTCGAGGGGCTCGCCCCCTATTGGTTCGAAGTCGAGGGCGCGCTGTTTCTTTCGAACAAGGGTGATCTGCTCGCCCGGCTCGAAGGCTATTACGACCAGCGCATCACCCAGAAACTGATCCTCCAGCCGATGGCGGAGGTCAATTTTGCGCTCCAGGATGTCCCCGAGACCGGCGTTGGTTCGGGGCTTTCGGATTTCGAGCTCGGGCTTCGCCTGCGTTACGAGGTCGTGAAGGAATTCGCGCCTTATGTCGGCGTCGAATGGGCGCGCAAGGTCGGCGATACCGCGCGTTTTGCCCGCGCCGCGGGCGAGGATGCGAGCGGCGTCAGCTTCGTGATGGGGGTGCGGGCCTGGTTCTAGAAGTTTCGCGGGGTGGCGACACGTCGAGGAGAAATGCCGTGAAACCAGCCTATCGCAGCCTCGCGCTGCAGACGATCGTCAGCGGCGTCATCATGTATCTGGTGATGTTCGTCATGATCGACCGCCTCTCGAGCTTCTACAATAATCTCAACATGCTCTACATGACGCTGATGATGGTCTCGCCGATGGTCGTGCTGATGATCGTCGCAATGCCGGGCATGTTCCCGTCGAAACGTCTCAATACGTTCCTGCTGCTGGGATCGGCAGTTGCCTTCTTCGGGAGCTTCGGGCTCATCCGGACACAGACGACGATCGGCGACACGGCCTTCTTGCGTTCGATGATCCCGCATCACTCGGGCGCGATCCTCATGTGTGAACAGGCTTCTCTCAAAGATGCCGAGATACGCGAACTCTGCCGCGGCATCATCGCGGGGCAGGCGGCCGAAATCGAACAGATGAAATCCATTCTCGCGAGGAAATGACATGAAAAATCTGATGACGCGCCGTCATCTTTTCGGCCTGATTGCGGTCGGATCGGGGATGGCGCTTGCGGCATGCAATTCTGCCTCGGGCCCGGCGGCGACCAGCGATAAGAATGGCGCGGCGCCCGCGCCGGGCGCCGAGACGTCCAGCCCCAAGCGAATGCTCGTTTATCGCGATCCCGAATGCGGCTGCTGCGAAGCTTGGGCGGATATCGCACGCAAGGCCGGTTATGATGTGACTGTCGAGAACCGCGCTGACATGGCCGCCGTAAAGACGCGATATGGTGTGCCTGGCCAGCTGGCGTCGTGCCACACGGCCGTGATCGGCGGCTATGCGATCGAGGGTCATGTGCCGATGCGGCATGTTGCGAGACTCCTCCACGACAAGCCACGCGACATTCGCGGAATCGCCGTGCCCGGCATGCCGCGCGGTTCTCCGGGAATGGAAATGCCGGACGGAAGCGCGGACGCATTCGAAGTGATGGCATTCGGCAGCGACGGCAAGGTTTCTGAATTCCGCGCATGACCTGCCGACACGAAGAGGAGACAGATATGACGAGATTCATTCCCCTAGCGAGCGCCGCCGCGCTGATATTTGCTCTGGCAGGATGCGGCACTGAGCCCGCGCAGCAGAGCGACGTCACACCGGAACAGAGTGAGGTCACTGCCGGTGAGCCGCCCGCAATGGTCGAGACCATGCCCGTAGCGGACGAGCCGCCCGCCGCGTCTGCCCCGGCGGCGCCGACCGAAGAAGCGATGCCTCCGGAGAAATCCCGCCCCAAGCAAGAACCCGCCGCGAAGGCCGCTGTGCCGCCGCGGGCAAAGGCCGCGCCGGAAGCGCCGAAACCTGTCGAACCCGAACCCGATCCTCATGCCGGGCACGATATGGACAAAAAATAAGGAGCATGTGCCGACGCGGCATGTCGCCCGGGCGGTCGAGGACAAGCTGCGCGAAGTGTCCGGCATCGCCGCGCCCGGCATGCCGCGCGGTCGGGCGCTGCTCGATGCCGCAGCGAGAGATATAACCATATGGAATAACCATCTCGTTTATAGCGATGAGTGGTGATTATTTCTGGTCATGCCAAGGCCGCGAAGATAGCTCGGTGGCGAAGCCGAGAGCTTTCGCAAATGGGAGGGGACCATGAGAAAATTGCTTCGCACGAGTGGCTCGATTATCGCCGTCCTGGCAGGCATGTCGGCCGCCGCCGCCTTCGCGCAGGATAACGCCAAAGAGGCGCCGGGGCCAGGCGCGTCGCAGGGCGAAATCGTCGTGACGGGTACGCGGCGGAACGATCTCAAGGCGGCCGATTCCGCTCAGCCGATCGACATCATCACCGGTGCCGAACTGCTCGAAAAGGGCACGGCCGACATGAATGATCTCCTGCGCACCGAGGTCCCGTCGCTCAATGTCCAGCGCCTCGTCAGCAACGACGGCGCCGTTTTTACCCGGCCTTTCTCGCTGCGCGGCCTGCCGCCGGACCAGACGCTGGTGCTCGTGAATGGCAAGCGGCGCCATCGCGGCGCGACGGTCCAGTTCACCAATGTTCCCTATATCCGGGGATCGCAGGGACCCGATCTTTCGGCGATCCCGTCGATCGCGATCGGCCAGCTCGAGGTTCTGCGTGACGGCGCGTCGGCGCTCTATGGATCGGATGCGATCGCCGGCGTCCTCAATTTCGGTCTGCGCCGCGACCGCGAAGGCGGATTGCTGATCGCCCGCTATGGCCAATTCTATAAGGGCGACGGCGAGGATTTCCTCGTCCAGGGCAATGTCGGGCTTCCCTTCACCGACGCCGGTTTCGTCAACATCAGCGGCGAATATGTGAACGCCAGCACGACGTCGCGCGGCATTCAGCGTCCCGACGCGCAGGCGCTCATCGATGCCGGCGTTCAGGATGTCCCGGTCCCGGCGCAGCGCTGGGGAAATCCCGAATCCGAGGCGGCGCGCATCTTCGTCAATGCCGGCATCGAACTGTCGGACGAGATGGAATTCTACACCTTCGGCAACTATAGCTGGAGCCGCGGCACGACGGCCTTCTTTTACCGCAACCCCGATGCCAGCTTCATTTCCACCTCGATTCCGCTCACCAATACGCCCGGAGGACAGCGGTTCAGCTTCCGCCAGCTCTTTCCCGGCGGTTTCACCCCGGATTTCGGTGCCACGGTGACCGATGCGGCGCTGGCGGCCGGCCTCAAGGGCGAATTCTCCTCGGGCCTGACCTATGACCTCAGCGCTTCCTATGGTCAGAACCATGCTTCCTACCGGATCGAAAATACGGTCAATCCGTCGCTTGGCCTCGCGTCGCCGACCTCCTTCAAGCCGGGGCAGCTCGAGCAGCGCGAACTCGCTTTCAATCTCGATCTCACTTACCCCATCGCGATCGGCACCTCCGATCCGCTGACGCTTGCAGGCGGTCTCGAGTATCGGCGCGAGACATATGAGATCACGGCCGGCGACATCGCATCATGGCAGGTTGGTCCTTTCGCGTCGGTCATCGATCCCGATACCGGAAACCGCGTCGGACTGCCGGTCGGCTCGAACGGCTTCCCGGGCTTCAGTCCCATCCAGGCGGGCGAGTTCGCGCGCAGCAACTGGGCCGCCTATACGTCGCTCGAAGGCAATCTCACCGACGCGCTCCAGTTCGGCCTTGCCGGCCGCTACGAGAATTACTCGGACTTCGGCTCGAAATTCACCTGGAAGATCAACGGGCGATATGATTTCTCGGACGTCTTCGCGGTGCGCGGATCGGTCAACACCGGCTTTCGGGCGCCGACGCCGGGCCAGTCGAACGCCTCGCAGGTCCAGACCAACATCGACTCGATAACCGGGGCGCCGCTGACCGCAGGCATTATCGCGCCCAACAATCCGGTGGCGCAATTCTTCGGCGCGACGCCGCTTCGGCCCGAGAATTCGTTCAACGTCGCCGGCGGCATCGTGGTGAAGCCCTCCAATCGCATCACCTTCACGCTCGACTATTTCAACATCAAGGTCGAAGACCGGATCGCCGTATCGGGCAATTTCAATCTCACCCCGGCGCAGCGTGCGCAGCTCGCGGCGCTTGGCATTCCCGGTGGGGATTCCTTCCAGCAGGTGAGCTTCTTCACCAATTCCTTCGACAGCCGCACCC
Source organism: Sphingopyxis sp. MC1 (assembly GCF_000371385.1). NCBI lineage: Bacteria > Pseudomonadati > Pseudomonadota > Alphaproteobacteria > Sphingomonadales > Sphingopyxidaceae > Sphingopyxis > Sphingopyxis sp. MC1. The sequence goes on along the minus strand of NZ_AOUN01000008.1, from coordinate 14,587 downwards.
AGGGCGTCGATGCGGTGCTCACCGTGGGCTTCGACCTCGGCGACGGCAAGGCCACGCTCGGCCTCAACGGCAACTATACCAAAACCGATGTCATCAAGGCCTCGCCGGTGATCACTGCGGACCGCGAGCGGCTGCTCGAACTCGAGGGCTTCGTTCCGAAGTGGAAGGGCAATGCGTCCTTCACTTATGCGGGCGAGCGCTTCGGCTTCGTCGCGCGCGCGAACTATTATGGCAAATGGACCGACTATGGCGCCGCACCGGCTGCCGACCAGACGGGCGGCGCCGAACTGCTGGTCGATCTCGAGCTGTCCTACAAGGTTAGCGACATGCTCAAGCTCGCGGTCGGCGGCGAGAATATCTTCGACAATTACCCCGACGTCGAGGCGCGGCAATCCCAGATCAACAACGGGATCCGATATCTCCGCTTCGCGCCGACGGGGTTCAACGGGGGCTTCTGGTACGTCCGCGCGACCGCCTCCTTCTGATCGGTGGCCGTGAGGGCCGTGCGGCGTCTTGTGTCTTCAGCTGGCGTCGGAGCCGAACATCGCGTCGCGGTGGGATTCGAGCACCGCGATAAAGGCCGCAGCGACTTGGGACATCGGCCTCAACTTCGGCGTGAAGAGCATATATTCGAAATGGACCTCCGGCGCGAAATCACGGACCGTAAGGCCCCGCTCGGCATAATCCGCTGCGGTCACGGGGTTGAGAATCGAACATCCGACCCCCTGCATGACAAGCGCGCAGATGGTCATCGCATATTGGGTTTCGATGACCATCTCGCGGTGGACGCCCGCGTCCTCGAAAATGCGGTCGATGCGGTGACGCACGCCGTCCTCGAGCGCGAGCGAAATGAAGGGCTCGCCCTCGAGATCGGCCGGCCGGATGACGTCCTTGACGGCCAAGCGGTGGCCGGCAGGGAGAACGCAGGCGCCGGGGCAGCGCAGGAAGCGCTCCATCCTTATGCCGGGCAATTCGCGCGCCGGCGTCGCGAGCCCGATGTCGAACTGCTGGTTCGCCATCCATTGCCGCACCGTCGAGGAACTGCGGGTCTGGAGCTGAACGGTGACGCCGGGATGTGTCTCGCGAAAGGCCGCGATCACACGCGGCAGGAAACTGACCGCGAGCGCCGGAAGGGCGGCGATCCGGAGCGTGCCGGTCGCCATGTTGCGGATGTCTTCCGCTACCCGCTTCAGGGCCGCAATGCCCGAGAAGCTCCGCTCGACTTCGTAGAAAAAGGCGTCGGCTTCGGGCGTCACGGTGAGCGCGCTGCCGCGCGATCGCAGGAAGAGCTGAAAGCCCAGCTGATGCTCGAGCTCGGCAAGCATCTTGCTCACCGCGGGTTGCGACAGGTTGAGCGACTGCGCGGCCTGGGTGACCGATCCCGAGAGCATCACGGCCCTGAAGGCTTCGAGGTGACGCAGGTTCATCGGACATCGCTCCCTATAGCTATTTCTTATGGCGCTAGCATTGAAAGCCTCGTTTATGAATAGGTCGCACGCATCGCGCCGCTGGTTACCGGCGCTGCTCGCCGCAGGCGCCCTGTTACTCGGCGGCTGCGGCCGCGAGCCCGCCGGCACCGGTGGGCATGAAATCGCCGCGGCGAAGGGATCGACGCTTGCGCGGATTCGCGCGCGCGGAACGCTCAATTGCGCAATTCATACGGGGCAGCTCGGCATGTCCTATCTCGACAAACGCGGACGCTGGCAGGGCTTCTTCGTCGATTACTGCCGGGCGCTCGCCGCTGCGGTCCTCGGCGATGCCCGCAAGGTCCGGTTCATGCCGGTCGCCTCGAACAAGCGCTTCACGATCGTGCAGACGGGCGAGGCCGACGTCCTGTCGCGGACGACGACATGGACGCTGACGCGCGACACCGACCTCGGGGTGAATTTCGTCGGCACCATGTATTATGACGGGCAGAGCTTCCTGGTGCCCCGGCGATCGGGTGTGCGGCTTCCGACGGATCTCGATGGCGCATCGATCTGCATCACCAAGGGGACGACCTCCGAACTCAACACCGCCGAATATTTCGAGCGCAAGGGGCTGCGTTTCCAGTCCGTCGTGTTCGAGAATCCCGAGGAAGCCAAGCTCGCCTTCTTTGCCGGGCGGTGCGACGCAATGACCACCGATGCCTTCACGCTGACGGTGATCCGCCTGGCCGACACCGCGCATCCCGACGATTATGTGGTGCTGCCCGAGCGGCTCACCAAAGAACCGGTCGGCCCAGTCGTGCGCAGCGACGACGAGCAATGGTACGAGATCAACAAATGGGTGCTGAACGCGCTCTTCGCTGCCGAGGAAATGGGGGTCACCCGCGCGAATGCCGCGCGCATGCGGATGGCCTCGCGCGACCCTGAAGTGCGCAAGATGCTCGGCGGCTTGCCCGGATTCGGCAAGTCGCTCGGCCTTGACGATGACTGGGCGTACCGGGCAATCGAGGCGACCGGCAATTATGGCGAAATCTTCGACCGGCACATTACGCCGCTCGGCGTCGAACGCGGACAGAATAAGCTCTATCGGGACGGCGGGCTGATCTACCCGTTGCCGATGCGATGACTCATAAACACAGGCGGCTTGCCATCGCTGCGTTACCCTGGCTGCTGATCGCGGGCGGGCTTGTGGTCGCCTACGGCCTGTTTGCGACATTGGCGGACAATCTCGCGGACCGAAACATCCGGACGGGGTTCGGTTTCCTGTTCGACCGGGCGGGTTTCGCGATTGGCGAAACGCTGATTGCTTACGCGCCGGGCGATTCCTATGCCGCGGCGCTGGCGGTGGGTCTTCTCAACACGCTCCTGATATCGGCGCTCGGCATCATCTTCTCGACCTTGCTCGGCCTCGCGGTCTGCATGGCGCGCCTGTCGTCCAACTGGCTGCTTGCGAGGCTCTCCGGCCTTTATATCGAGCTGGTTCGCAATATTCCGCTGCTGCTCCAGATGTTCGTCTGGTACGCCGCGCTGCTGTTCGGTCTGCCCGGACCCGGCCCGGGCGCCGTCGGACCGTTCGACCTCGATAATCGGGGATTGCACCTCCCCGCGCTCTCCTTGGCCGATCCGGGACGGCCGGTCTTTCTCATCGCGATCGTCGCCTGTGCGATCCTGCTGGGTGCCGTGCGGCGAGGAGCCGTTCGCACGCGCACTGCGCTGGCCTTCGCCGGCATCTCCCTGGTGCCGCTCTTGCTGTGGGGCGGGATCGATCTGCCGCGGGCGGGGCGCTTCGGAACCGTCGGCGGATTGTCGCTCTCCACGGAGTTTCTGACGCTGGTCGCCAGCCTTTCGGTCTATGCCTCGGCCTATCTGGCCGAGATATTCCGCGGCGCGATCCTCGCCGTTCCCGCAGGGCAGAGCGAGGCCGCCAAAGCGCTCGGCCTGTCGCCCGCGCAAACAATGGGACGGATCGTGATGCCGCAAGCGCTGCGCATCGCCATACCGCCGATGACGAGCTGGCATCTCAACACGATCAAGAACAGCTCCCTGGGGGTCGCGATCGGATATCCCGAATTTGTCTCGGTGGTCGATACCGTCATCAGTCAGACAGGGCAGGCGATCGAGGGCGTCGGCCTGATCGTCGCGACCTTCCTGCTGCTTTCGCTATCCTTGTCGTTCGTCACCGGCCTCTATGCCCGCCAGTTGGGCTGGAGCGTCGCCGGGCAGCCCGGCCGGAGCATCCAGTCGGCGCCCCTCGAACCCTTTCCGCTGCGCTCGGCGACCGCCTGGCCGTCGTGGATACGGCGCAATCTGTTCAGAGGAGGACGCCAGTCGATACTCACCATCGCGATCCTCGCCATGACCGCGGCTTTCGCCGGCAAGGGGCTCTCGTGGCTGCTGTTCGACGCGACCTTCGCCGGGGGCGCGGCCGATTGCCGTTTGGCCAGCGGTGCTTGCTGGCCATTCCTCCGCGAAAATGCGCGGCTGATATTGTTTGGCACCTATCCCGAAGCCGAGCAGTGGCGGTCCGCAGCAGCGGCGGCCGCGCTGCTTTCATGCCTTGCCTTCTCCTTCGTCCCGCGATTCTGGCGCAGCCGCCTCGGGCTTGTCTGGCTCGGCGCAATCGCCGTGGCGGTACTTCTGCTACGAGGAGGATTCGCGGGCCTTTCCTATGTCCCGATGGAGAAGTGGAGCGGCCTGCCGGTCACATTGCTGCTCGCGAGCCTTGCGGTGGTCGGCGCTTTTCCATTGGCTATACTCCTCGCGTTCGGCCGCAGGTCGGCGCGGCGCGGCATTCGCTGGCCGAGCGTCGCCTTCATCGAGCTGGTTCGCGGAACGCCGCTGATCGGAGTGCTCTTCCTCGCTGCGGTCCTGTTCCCGCTGTTCGTGCCCTCCTATCTCTCGATCGACAGCCTGCCGCGCGTCCAGCTCGCGCTCATATTCTTCACTGCCGCCTATATGGCCGAGGTCATCCGGGGCGGCCTGCTGGCGGTTCCCGTCGGGCAAGCCGAGGCCGCGCATGCTCTTGGCCTCACCAAATGGCAGGCGCGGCGCCATATCCTGTTGCCGCAGGCGCTGAAAGTCAGCGTGCCGGGGCTGGTCAACACTTCGATCAGCGAGGTCAAGAACACGACGCTCGTCCTCATCGTCGGCGTCTTCGATTTGTTGCAGACGACCCGCCTCTCCTACGTCGAGGCGCAATGGCGACCCTATTTCGCCGAAGCCTATCTTTTCACCGGGACCATCTTCTTCCTCCTCTGCTTCTCCCTGTCCCGGCTCAGCATGAAGATCGAACGGAAATTATCCTATGCATGAACAAGACCCAGCATCGCCCCGCGAGCGGGCTGAACCCGCCGGGGGCGCCTGGCAGGATCCAACCCGCGCCGTTCACGCCGGCCCGCGCGCGAGCGATCAGCGGGGTCTCATCAATCCTCCCGTCGATCGCGCCTCGACGATCATCTACGACAGCGTCGAAGCCTATATGGATCGCCACCGGGGGCTTTATGACGAGGTCATCTACGGCCTGTATGGCACGCGCACGACCTTTGCGCTCGCTGAGGCCGTCGCCGAGCTCGAGGCCGGCTATGCGACGGTCATCACCTCCTCGGGAACAAGCGCGATCGCGCTCACCCTCACGGCGTTTGCGGGCGCGGGCGATCATCTGCTCGTCGCCGACTGCGTCTATGGGCCGACCCGAAAATTCCTGACCGATGTGCTCGCGCGTTTCGGGGTCGAGGTCGAATATTTCCGGCCCGATATCGGCGCGGAGATAGCTGACCTGTGCCGCAGCAACACCCGCCTCATCTATATGGAGACCCCGGGCTCGCAGACATTCGACATGATCGACGTGCCGGCGATCGCGGCGGTCGCGCGCGGCCGTGGCATTTTGACGGCGGTCGACAACACCTGGGCGACGCCGCTCTTCTTCAAGCCGCTGGCTCATGGCGTCGATGTCTCGCTCGCGTCGGCGACCAAATATCTCTCGGGGCACTCCGATTGCCTGCTCGGCACGATGACCGCGGGCAGCGAGGCCATCTATCGCCACCTCAAGGATGCGGCGGCGCGCTGGGGCAATTGCGCGAGCCCCGACAATTGCTATCTGGTCCACCGGGGCATCCGGACGCTCGACGCGCGTCTCGAGCGCCACCAGCGCACCGCGTCGACCCTGATCGACTGGTTTCTGTGTCAGCCCGAGGTGGTCGCGGTTCGCTATCCGGCTCACCCCGCCGATCCGGGCCACGCGATCTGGAAGCGGGACTTTGCGGGGGCGTCGGGATTGTTCGGCGTCCAGCTCGATCGTCTCTCCCCGCCGGAGACCAGCGCATTCTTCAACAAGTTCTCGCTATTCCAGCTTGGGTCGAGCTGGGGCGGTTTCGAAAGCCTTGCGGTCCCCGCGTGGCCGGCGCCGATCCGCGACTTTCCGAATGGCGAGGCCGAAGGTGCGCTGATTCGTATTCATGCAGGGCTGGAGGCGCCCGACGATCTAATCGCCGATCTCGATGCGGCCTTCGGGCGGGTGCGGATGATGCGGAGCGGAAAGCGGGCGTCATGACGGACGCTTCGATTCCGGCGGCTGTCAGTCTGCGGCAGCTCGAAAAATATTACGGCGGCTATCACGCGCTTCGTTCGATCGACCTCGATATCGCGCCGCGCCAACGCGTTGTGATTTGCGGTCCCTCGGGCTCCGGTAAGTCGACCCTGATCCGCTGCATGAACATGCTCGAAGCGCCGGACGCCGGAGAGGTGCTGATAGAGGGCGTCAGGATAAACCGGGTGTCCCGCGATGCTGCCGCGGCGCTCCGTGCGGTCGGCATGGTTTTTCAGCAGTTTAATCTGTTTCCGCACAAGACGGTGCTCGAAAATTGCACCCTCGCGCCCGTCCTCGTCGGCGGCGTCGCGGTCGAGGATGCCGAGGCGCGGGCCATGTCCTATCTGGACAAGGTCCGGATCGCAGATCAGGCGAGCAAATATCCCGGGCAGCTTTCGGGCGGGCAGCAGCAGCGAGTAGCCATCGCGCGTGCGCTGGCGATGGAACCCCGGATTCTCCTCTTCGACGAACCGACATCGGCGCTCGATCCCGAGATGATCAAGGAGGTGCTCGATGTGATGACAGCGCTGGCCGGCGAGGGGCGGACGATGGTGTGCGTGACGCACGAGATGGGATTCGCGCGCGAGGCAGCCGATCGCATTCTTTTCATGGACCAGGGGCAAATTGTCGAGGACGCGAGGCCGTCCGACTTTTTTGCGGCTCCCAAAAGCGAACGCGCACAGACATTCCTTGAACAGATACTTTCGCACTGAGCAGTCGCTTGTGAGCGGCCCCGAATGGCTTCGATCTGCGTCCCCTGTCATTTCATGAGCAAGTCGAAGGGGAAGGCGGTCGGCTCCTTGCGCGAATGGGCCGGACCCTGCAAAAAAATTTCAAAATCGATGAGGGGTGAGGCGTCGGCATGCGTATTAGACAAGTATGATGCGCGCCGAATTTGGCATTTAACTAATTGATATATTTCGATAAATTCCTGTTGACCTGTATATACATTTAATGCTCTCTGAGGGAAATCGGCCAACCAACAGGGGGTTTCGCTATGATGATCAGAACATTTTTGCTCGCCAGCGTCGCGGCAGTCGCGGTCTTGGCAACGCCGGCACTTGCGCAGGACGAATCGTCAGGGCAGCCGCCCCTGGCCACCGACGCGCCGAATGGTTCGGACATCGTCGTGACGGGTTCACGCATCCGCCGCCAGGACCTCGCGGGCGTCGGACCCGCCACGGTCGTCTCGGCTGAGCAGATCGAGAATACCGGGATCGTCAACATCGAAACGGTATTGCAGCGCCTTCCCGCCAATGCAGGCTTTGCGGGCAACCAGACCTCGGCCTATTGGACAAGCAACGGCTATGGCACGGCGCAGGTGAACTTGCGCGGGCTTGGCATCAAGCGCACGCTCGTGCTGCTTAATGGTCGCCGTCTCGTGGCAGGCGGCACCGGCGCGAACTCGTCGCCGGACCTGAACATGATCCCGGTCGTAGCGCTGGCACGTACCGACGTGCTGAAGGACGGCGCGTCGGCAATTTATGGCGCGGACGCGATGGCGGGTGTTGTCAACCTGGTCACCCGGACCGATTATGAAGGTCTTGGCCTGAGCGCGCGCTATGGCATCACGGGCGAGGGCGACGGTTCCGATTTTTCCGCCGACCTGATCTGGGGCATCCGCAATGATCGTGGTGGTGTCATGATCGCCGCGACGTATCAGAAGACCAGCGCGGTCAATATGGCGACGCGCGCGCCCTGTTCGCTCGCTGAGGTCACGCCAGGTTCGCTATCGTGCGTCAACAGTGCCTCGACGATCGGCGGCCGCGCCGTGTTGCCCAACGGGCAACAAATCAACTTCAATCAAACTCCCGGCGGCGATGGCGACTTCTTCGAGCCGTACAGCGCGGCGAAGCATAATTTCAATTCGGCGCCCTTCCTCAACGCGGTCAGCCCCGTCGAACGCATCAGCACGGCCTTCTTCGTCGACTATGACCTCAGCGACAGCATCGAGGCTTTCGGCGAGTTTCTCTATACATTCCGCAAATCCAATCAGATTGCGACGCCGGGCACGCTCCGCAACCTGTCCATTTCGGCGAGTAATCCGACCAACCCAACCGGGCAGGACATCGTGCTCATCCAGCGCCGGCTTGCCGAACCAGGGCCGCGTCAATTCTTCCAGGAAACTGATACCTGGCAGGGTACGTTCGGCCTGCGCGGAAAATTGTCCAACGATTGGGCGTGGGAAGTCGCGGGGGCATTCGGACGCAACACGGCGATCGACGGATCGACCAACATCGCCAACCTCGAACGCATTCGCAACTCGATCGACCCGAGCAAGTGCAGCGTGACGGTTGGAGCTGCGATCCCCTGCGCTGACTATCTGGGCGCCGGCGACCTGACCCCCGAGGTTCTCGACTATATCCTTTTCACCTCGCGCGATCGCGGCGGCAACGAACTGGCGACGGTCACCGCCGATCTCAACGGCAGCCTGTTCAACCTTCCAGCTGGCCCCGTCTCCTTTGCGACAGGGGTCGTCTATCGCAAGGAAAAGGGCTGGCGCGATCCCGATCCGCTGACCGTGCTCGGTATTGCCAACACGAACCAGCAGGATCCGATTTCGGGTTCGACCACGGCGAAGGAAGCCTATCTCGAGCTGTCCGTGCCGATTCTCGCGGGCAAGCCTTTCTTCGAGGCGCTGACGCTGGACGGCGCGGTGCGCTATTCGGACTATAATCTGTTCGGCAGCGACTGGAATTACAAGGCCAGCCTCGACTGGATGATCAGCGACAGCTTCCGCCTGCGCGGGACCTATGGCACCGGCTTCCGCATTCCCAACGTGCCCGAACTTTACGGCGGCGTATCGGAAGGCAATCTGACCACCACCGATCCCTGTTCGCGCTATTCGACGAGCGGTAATGCGACGCTGATCGCCAATTGCCAGGCGTCGGGTGTTCCCGCCAACTATGTGCAGCTCGGCACGACGATCCTCACCACGGTCGGCGGCAACGAGAATCTGAAACCCGAAAGCTCGACGACCTGGACCGTCGGCACGGTGATCTCGCCCAAAGGGCTGGTTCCCGGTCTGTCGCTGACGGCCGACTGGTTCGACATCAAGATCAAGGATGCGATTCGCGCCATCCCCGGATCGACCAAGCTGTCGATATGTTATGCGAGCCAGAATCTGTCGCACCCTTTCTGCGACGATTTCACGCGCAGCCCGCTGACGGGCGAAGTGACCTTCCTATCCGCGCAGCCGATCAATACAGGGCGCGAGGAGATGAATGGCCTCGATCTGGGGCTCGTCTATGCGGGCGGCATCGGCAGCGTGAACATCTCGCTCGACGTCAACCTGACTTATCTCAACAAATATGTCGTTCTGCCGTTCCCCGGCGGCGACCCGATCGATTTCGACGGCTTCATCGGCGGCGGCAATGGCGGCTATCCCAAATGGCGCGGCTATGGCGTGCTGACCGCCGAGAAGGATGGCGTCAGCGCCACCTGGTCGACCCAATGGATCGGCAAGGCGACCGACTTCAATGCGGCGCCCGGCGAAATCGGCTACAGCACGCCGAACGTCTTCTACCACAATCTCCAGGTCGCCTTCGAGATTGACGAGAAGACGCGCTTCCAGGTCGGCGTCGACAATGTCTTCGATCGCAAGGCGCCCTATATCCAGAGCTTCACCGATGCGAACACCGACACGATGACCTACGATCTGCTCGGACGGCGCTTCTATGTCGGTTTCCGCACCGCCTTCTGAGGAACCAGGAGATGGCGATACGTTGGCCGCTGCTCGTTCGGCGAACGCATAAATGGCTGGCGCTGGTCGTGGGTGTCCAGGCTTTGCTCTGGACGTTGACCGGCTTCTACATGGTGGTCGTTCACATCGACACCATCCACGGCGATCATCTGGTGCGCTCCCCGGTGGCCCAGCCCTTCGACCTCGATGGCCTCGCAGCGCCGTCGAAGGTCGTCGCGGCCGCGCCGGGGGTGTCCGAAATCCGTCTCCAGCGCTTTTTCGGCCAACCGGTCTGGCGCGCCGAGACCCCTGAAGGCGCGCGCCTGTTCGACGCGCGTTCGGGTGCGCCGCTGCCTGCCCTGACCGAGTCCCAGGTCCGCGAACAGGCACGGCGCATCTACACGGGTGACGGCAAGATCGTCTCGGTGCGACTTTTGACCGAGGCACCTCAGGAAATGCAGGCGCGCAAGCCACCATATTGGCAGGTCGAGTTCGAAGGCTGGAACCGGCCGACGCTCTATCTGTCGCCGGCGACGGGTGAGCTCATCTCGCGCCGCCACGCGCTGTGGCGCGTTTTCGACTTCGCGTGGATGCTGCATATTATGGACTATGACGAGCGGACCGACGTCAACAATCCGCTGCTCCGCGTCGCGACCTGGAGCGCCTTTGCGATGGCGCTCTCCGGCGCTTGGCTGCTGATCTGGTCTTTCAAACGCCGCAAAAGGAAGCAGGCATGAAACGCATCCGGCTGACCCCGCTCTTTTTCCGGCGTATCCATAAATGGGTGGGGCTGATCCTCGGTCTGCAGTTCCTGCTCTGGGCGCTCAGCGGTTCGGTGATGGCGCTGCTCGACAAGGACAAGGTCGGAGGGCACGGCGGCGGCATGTCGCACGCGCACGCGCTGCCCGCCGGCGAATATTTCGATGTCGCCGCCCTACCGCGCGGCGAACCCGTCACTGGCGTGGTTCTGCGCGATCTCGGTGCGCGGCCGGTCTATGAGGTCCGCGCCGCCGGGGGCACACGCCTTGTCGATGCGACGAGCGGCGAGGATATTCGGGTCGACGAGCAGGTCGCCCGCGATGTCGCGGCGATGATGAACGAGGCGCCGATCCGCAACGTAAGTGTGCTCGCCAAACCCAATCTTGAATCGCGCGACCATGAAGGCGCGATGTGGCGCGTCGATTTCGCGGACGCCGAAAACAGCAGTGCCTATGTTTCGCTCGACACCGCCCGTTTCCTGGTGATGCGTGGCGATACCTGGCGGACATGGGACTTCTTCTGGATGCTCCACAATATGGATTATATCAACCGGAAGAGCTTCAATCATCCGCTGATCATCTTCGTCGCCTTCGGCGTACTCTGGCTTTCCGGAACCGGCTTCTACCTGCTGTTCAAAAGCTTCAGTCGCGCCGATTTCCGCTGGCTACGCCGTCGCAAACCTGTGGTTGTCGCTCGAACCAGCTGATCGGCGTCAATCGTCGATCGAGAAGGCGGCCGACAGTTCGAACCGGGTGCCGGGGTGTGTCAGCCAGGCATGCGACACGAGACGCGACCGGCTCCATGTCCGGCGCGTCATCTGGAGTACCGGTTCGCTCGCGGACAGCCCTAACATGCCGCGCATTCGTTCGTCGGGCATCGTCGCACAGACACGGTGCTCGACCCGTTCGAGCGGCGCGATGCACGTCAGATATTCGTTCGGTGTCATCCGTGTGAAGTCGAGCGTGCCATAATCGGGCGCGATCGACGCGAGGACGAAACGCTCCTCGATCTGAATCGGGAATTCGGCCTCGTGATGGACGATGATCGAATGGAATAATTTGGTCCCTACCGAAACTTCGAGCAGCGCCGCCGTGTCGACATTGGCGCGCTCTTCCCGGTTCTGGATCACGCGGGCACGATAGGCATGACCTCGCTCGCGGATTTCCTCGGCGATGTTGCGGATTTCGATCATCTGGCCGATCGGCCTCGGCTCCGCGATGAACGAGCCACTTCCAGCGCGCCGCACGACAACTCCGGCAGCCTGTAGCTCGCGGAGAGCACGATTCGCCGTCATGCGCGAAACGTCGAATTGTTGAACTAGTTCTGCTTCCGAGGGAACACGGTCGCCTGGTTGGAGGCGACCATCGCGAACGGCGTCGGAAATACTCTGCTTGATAACAACGTAGCGTGGTGTCGATTCATCACCGGCATGGTCGAGGGAAGGCATTGCCTCTCGGGGCTTGGGCATTGAAACTTTGGGCTTCCGAGTGGGCGAAGGACTCATAGGTCGTCTATACAACTTCACGGTTTCCCAGCTAGTTAAAAGAGAAGGCTGCCAATCGTCGATGTCGCAACGAAATGACGAGCGTCCTTGTCCGCTCGTCGAGCGCAGCGGCGTGCTCCTTTTTTTCAAAGAAACCTGGCTCGGCAAAGGTGGCCGGGGAACATCGCGATGGCAAAATCAGGCCGGCTGCTCCCTGTGTCTGTTTCGTCGACCGGCTCATAGGCTGCTTCTAATATATTGCTGGTCTGGGCGACCACATACCCGCCGGCTGAGAAGCCTATGACACCAATCTTATGGGGACCGATCTTGAGTTCGTCGGCGCGCGAGCGGACCAGGCGGATCGCACGCTGCGCGTCCTGTGGTGCATGGAGGTGCTTGATGGGCCGCTTTACATTGCCGCTAGCACCAATCCGCGGAGCGGTTTGTGTACCGGCCAATTGAGTTGAGAAGACAGTGAGACTAGTTGGAGGCATGGATGATATATCGGGCAACGAGCGGCCATCTGTTCGCGCTGGCAGTGCCCGCGAAGTATTTGCGGCCTTCCTGAAGCTCGGGGTGACGTCGATTGGTGGGCCGATTGCACATCTGGGCTATTTTCGTGACGAGCTTGTCATCCGTCGTCGCTGGATCGACGACAGCGGTTTTGCCGAGTTGCTGGCGCTCTGTCAGTTCCTTCCTGGCCCCGCTTCGAGCCAGGCGGGGTTTGCGCTCGGCCTGATGCGCGCAGGTCCGTTGGGCGGGCTTGCCGCATGGACGGCATTTACATTTCCTTCGGCAGCGCTGATGTTTGGCTTTGCCGCGATGGCCGGCCATCTCGAAGGCGACATGGCGACTGCAGTGCTGCACGGCCTGAAACTTGCCGCAGTTGCCATTGTGGCTCAGGCGCTTTTCGGGATGGCGCGGACCCTTGTGCCCGATTGGTCTCGCCGAACCATCGCTTTGGCCGCGGCGGCGGGGATGCTGGTTCTGGCGTCGCCTGTGACGCAGATCGGATTCATTGCGCTTGGCGCTCTTTCCGGGCTGCTTGTTTGCACGCCGAAAGTCCGGTCCAGCATAGGGAATGGCGGGTGGATTCCGACGCGCAGAGCCAGTTTCCTGATGCTGACGGGGGCTGCCACTATTCTTCTCCTTCTCCCGGTTGCCGGGCGGGGCGGCTCGCTCTTCGAGCTTGCGGGTATTTTCTATCGCGCCGGGGCGCTCGTATTTGGGGGCGGTCACGTCGTTCTGCCGTTGCTCCACGCTGAACTGGTCCCGGGTTTCGTGGACGATACGGCTTTCCTGACCGGTTATGGCGCGGCGCAGGCTCTGCCAGGACCATTGTTCGCACTGTCGGCCTATCTCGGAGCCGTCGGCTCACCGGATGCGCCACTCGCAGGCGGACTGATCGCCATCGTCGCAATTTTTCTGCCAGGGCTGTTGCTCGTCGCGGGCGCGTTGCCGTTTCGCGCGGCGATCGCAAAAAATGCTCGCGCGCAGGCCGCGATCATGGGGGTCAATGCGGTCGTCGTCGGCATTCTGGCGGCCGCGCTTTATGACCCGCTCTGGACGTCCGGCGTAAAATCTTTCGCCGATGCTCTAATAGTGGGCGTCGGATTGCTGATTGTGCTGCGATTTCGCTGCCCTCCGCTCGCGCTCGTTGCTGGGACCGTTGGAGCCGCGCTGGCACTTGCAGTCATATAGTTGCGATACATAATCTCGGACGCGAATCTGGCGCGAACAAGCTCGGAGATGAAATAATGGGGATGGCGCATCCCTGCGGTACGAATGGCGGTTGATGGCTGCTCGGCATTTTACCCAGCTGTGCCGGCATCATCCGGTCTCGCAAAAGATGCGAGATTTGCCGCCGGACCAGATGATTTTGCGCTGGATCTATCGCTCCCTGTAATCGGGCAGCAACGGCGCGTCTGCGGCAATCGGATGCCGCTCGAGATCCACTATCAATGCCTTCATCTTATCAATTTCCCGAACCTGCGCCTCGATGATGCCATCGGCGAGCTTGCGGACCCTGGGATCGCGAATCTTCGCCCGTTCGCTGGTCATGATGGCGATCGAATGATGCGGGATCATCGCCTTCATGTAGGAAACATCGTCGACGGTTTGCTGGCTGCGAACGAGCCATAACGAGGTTGCGAAGACGATCAGGCTGGCGGCCACGATGATCGCATTCATTCGGCGGTTATTGTACATCGACCACATGAAGCCAAGCATGATGATGGCCATCACGGCGCCCATATAGACCGCCATCCAGGTTCTCGTCTGGCTGTAGTAAATATGATCGAGTGCGTAGCTGTTCAGATACATCAGGCCGAACATGACAATGGTCGACGTCGCGATCATCGCCGCAAACCGGCCGTAGCTCGATCCATGCTTTTTCATGTCGCCGTTCATGGCTCTTGCTCCTTTCGTATGATGCGGCAAAGCAATTCCGATTGCGGGTTATGGAATGAATGCCGGACGACCGAACTCTGTTCCCTTTCGGCGATCATTCTTCACCGCGAGTCGCGTCCTGGTGGGCCAGTTCTCGATCCGCGAAGTTCTTCCAAATGCTGACCGATCTTGCCGGATTCCAGTCTGAACACTGACGGATGGCTAGTGGCCAATGGCTGTGTGTCAAACGGCGTTCAAAAGGG
>NZ_AOUN01000007.1:0-65817 GCF_000371385.1 Sphingopyxis sp. MC1 | reverse complement strand
AGAATAGGGTGGAAAGCGGACGTCAAACCATCGGGCGGAGAGTCTCTCAGCCTAGCTTGATATCTTAAAAAACCGGCTCACTTTTGTCATTTCCACTTGGCATTCATATGCATTTAAATGACCGAAGCCGTTGTTCGACGTGGCCACCCTGCCAACGCCCTCAATCCAGTATGTCCCTTCTTCGGCGATAAAGTGCTGCTTGGTTATCGCGCCCATGTCTTTGTTGGCGTTGTAATCGAACTCCAGCCAGCATTGTTGGCTATTGTGAAGACATGATGGCGTTTCGGGGGTCGTGGATGATGAGCAAAGCTCGACCGAACTTTCCTCAAACGCAAATCGGAAAGGAGCGGCAATTTGCCGCGGATTGCCGTAACCGGAGACAGTTGAAGGTGACCTAATCTGTTTGTGGACGATCACCTTCGAGACAGCTTCTCCGTCCGCATCGCTGCATCCCGAAAACGAGACAATCAAGAGAAGGGGAAAAATTCGGCCCAGTGTCATCGGGTCAAATTGCACCATCGTCCGATCGTCCGCAATCGGTCGTTAGCTGCCAATCCCCCGTCTACCCCGACACCCCCTCACCGCTCGCGATACGCCGGAGGCCGTTTGCCGAGGAAGGCCCCGAGCGCTTCCTTATGGTCCTCGGTTGCCGACAGGATGACCTGCTGACGATCCTCAATTGCCATGGCGGCGTCGAGGCTCTGGGCGTCGATGTTGAGATTGAGCGCCTGTTTCGACAGGCGCAGTCCCCAGGGGCTGGTCGCGAGCATTTCTTCGGCGAGCGCCAGGCCGCGGTCCAGAAGTTCGTCCTCGGCGACGATCTCGCTCACCAGTCCTGCCGACAGCGCGCGCTCGGCGTCGATGAAGCGGCCGGTCAGGATCATCTCCGCCGCCAAGCTGGCGCCGACGAGGCGCGGCAGGAAATAGCTCGACGCCATGTCACAGCCGCCCAGCCCGATGCGGATATAGGCGGCGTTGCACCGAAAGCCGGGCGCCGCATAGCGCACATCGGCGGCGAGCATCAGCGACAGTCCGCCGCCCGCCGCGGCGCCGTGGCCCAGCGCGATGATCGGCTGCGGACAGGCGCGCATCTTGCGATAGATATTGCCGATGCTCGTCTGGGTGCGCAGCGTGCGCAGCACCGGCGTCTCGTCGCTCGACCGGTCCTCCTGAATGTCGAGCCCGGCGCAAAAGCCGCGCCCCGCCCCGCGCAGGATGACGACGCGCACCGCGGGCCGCGCGGCCAGCCCGCCGAAATAGTCGTTCAGTTCATCGACGAGCCCCTCGCTCAGCGCGTTGAGCCGCGCGGGCCGGTTAAGCGTCGCGATCTCGATCTGGCCGCGCGCCTCGATCAGCAGTTCGCCGCTCACAGCGTCTGGCCGTCGTCGATGGTGATCACCGAACCGGTGATACCGCGCGCCGCGTCGGAGCACAGCATCAGCAGCGGCGTGTGCAGGTCGCTCGGCGGACGCAGCCGCTGGCGCGGGAAGCTCGCGACGAACTTGGCACCCGCGTCGCTCGCGAACAGTTCGGCGGTCATTTCGGATTCGAAATAGCCCGGCTGGATGACATTGACGCTGATCCCGCGCCGCGCCCATTCGCGGGCAAGTGCCTTGCCCATGTGGCGAACGGCAGCCTTGGTGGCGCCATAGACCGAGGTCGCCGGAAAGATCTTTTCCGCCGTTATCGACCCGATGATGACGATGCGGCCATTTTCCTTGTCGCGGCTGCCCGCCGCCTCGAGCCGGCGCGCGCCTTCGGTCGCGGTCAGGAAGACCCCGCGGACATTGGCGGCGAGGAGGAAATCGACATCCTCGACCGACAGGCCAAGCGCCACCTTCTCGGTCGCGACGCCGGCGTTGGCGACGATCGTATCGACAGTGCCGAACGCGGCCTCGGCGGCGTCATAGGCGGCCTTGGTCGAGGCTTCGTCGGTAACGTCCATGCTGACCGCGACCGCTTCGCCTCCCGCTGCGCGGATCGCCTCGACCTGCTCGGCAAGCTTGTCGGCGCGGCGTGCCGCGAGCACCACCTTCGCGCCTGCTGCGGCGAGCGCCTTTGCAAAGCCCGCGCCCAGCCCCGACGACGCGCCGGTCACCAGTGCGACGCGCCCGCTGAGGTCGAATTTCGGTTCGCTAGCCATATGTCTCTCCCTTGTCCTGGCCGCCGGACGGGCGATGCGCGGGCGGCGGCAGGGCCGCACCGTCAGTTAAGTTGACGCTTACGTCAACCGCGGGCGATGGCAAGCCCTTCCGCCCGTGGCTGACGGAAAAACGCCGCGCGGGGGGTTGACCGATTATATTTGTTCCCCTATTGTTCTTTTTGTGCACACACAACCTGTTCCCCCGTCGCGGCCGCCAAGCGTGGCGGACGGGGGATAAAGGGCCTCCGCTCACCACCCTTAATTGGCATACCAAATCCGCAACTTTACAATGCGGCGTCCCCCACCACTATCGCATCAGCTTTTGCGAATGGGGAACGGGACATGACGCGCGCCTTGGCGGTGATGACGGATCAGCATTGGGGCGCATATCCGGATGCGGCCATACCGGCGGACTTGCTGCCCGGCACGCGGTCCTTCTGTCCGGAAGCGCGGGCGCATGCGGTGCGCAACCTCATCCGGCATCGCCGCCGCCGCGAACAATTGTTCGGCGACGAGGTCTTCGCCGATCCCGTGTGGGACATTCTGCTCGACCTCTATGCGTCGCATCATGAAGGAAAGAATGTCGCGGTGACCAGCCTGTGCATCGCAGCCGCCGTCCCGCCCACGACCGCGCTGCGCTGGATCAAGGTGATGACCGAAAAGGGATGGCTGGTGCGCGCCCGCGATCCCGCGGACGGGCGCCGCGTCTATGTCGGTCTGGGCGCCGACGCGCTGGTGCGGCTCGATCTCTATTTCGCCGGACTGCCGGGCTTCTGATCGGGCTTCTGCCCGCGGGTCAGTCGGAGAAATAGCGCCGCTGAAGCCGCGCCATCTCCTCGGCCGAAGGGGTCTCGCCGATCCGGCCGTTCAATATCTCGATCGCCGAGTTGAGTTCGATGGCCGCCTGCGCTTCGCCGATGGCGTCGAGCAGGGCCAATTGCCCCACCAGCACATCGCGTACGCCGCGCAGCCGCTTCGTCTCGTCTGGAACCTTCGTCATAGACCGCGCTTGTCCTCGAACTCGCGGCGCAACGGACCCTTGGCGGCGGCGAGCGGGAGCGGCGTTAGCAGACGGCGTGCATGCCGGAAATGTCGAACTGGTCCGGATCGGACGTCAGCGGCGGCGGCGATCCGAAACGCCGCCGGAGAGCCATAGCGCACCCTCAGCTTCGGTCACGACCACCCTCCCCCGGTTCTGAAGCAGCGCGGCGACGCGCAGCACGGTCGATGCCGCCAGTCCCGTCGTCAGGGCGATATCGTCGATACCGCGGCGATCGTCTGCAATCGCGGCCAGAACCGCGCCCGCCTTGGCGGCTACGCCCGACGCCAGCGGCGGATCGAAATCATCGAACATATACGCCCAATCTAGCGCGCGTTGCGGCGCGCGGGGTCGTCATTCTGTTTGCGTCGCCGCCTTCGGTCGGCCTGAAACCATGCGGTTGCCAGCACGATCACCAGCATCTGCGGATAGGCCCAGAAGCCTTGCCCAGCCGAGTAGAGCCGCGGCCAGAGGTCGGGCAGGACCAGCTTCGTCAGATGCGTCATACAGGTGATGAGCTGGAACGCCGGCAGGCACAGCGTCCAATAGCGGCGACTGACCAGCGCATGACCGAGATAGACCGCGAGCATGACGAAATCGAGCAGCGTCAGGAGCAGGCTGAACGTCTCGAAGCGCGTGCCCGAAATGATCAAAGCCGCCGGCGTCAGCACCGAAGCGACGAACACCGTCCAGATCGCAAAGCGCGTTTCGCGCTCGCCCGCCCACTGGACATACACCAGAACGGACAGAAGAACGAAAAGATAGATATAGCCCCAGATCAATCGGCCCGCCTCCGCTTATCGGCACCCATGACCCGGGACATGCTTCAGGCGGCCCGCGTGGCCGGCCGGCGCGGCGTGTCCGCGTCGCTCTCGGCAAGCGTCGCTCTCGCCGGAACCACCTTGCCCAGATCGCCCGATCCGACGACCATATTGCGCAGCCCGACCCGGTCTTTCAGCGAGGCCAGTTCATTGTGGAGCGCGACGACCTGCGACCGACCCTCGAACAGGCCGGCAACCGCCGACTGAAGATGCGCGAAGGCACGGTCGCCGACCACCGCCGACAGGCGGGCCCCCGCCTGCGCATCGGGCAAGGATGTCACGAGCACGCCCAGCTTCGCAATCGCATTGTCGATGGCGGCTTCGGCCGCATGCACCTCGTTCGCGAGCTTGTTGGCCACGGCCAGTCGTTCTTTCAGCATGATTTTCTCCCCGCGCGCGCTGCCGCGACAACGCGCCTTCAGGGGGTCGACAGGAGTTTCGAAACGCCGGCATAGCCATTCAGCAAGACCCCGAACGCGATGCTGGCCCCGATCGCGATCGCCAGGATAATGACCAGTCGCCACCAGATCGAAAGCCTGTTCTCTCCCCCGAAAAATGTGGCGATCGGATGCGATGGTTCCAGCCACGCGGCCGCATCGTCGGAAGCGCTCCCGGCGCCCCCCACCTGCCTGTCCCGTTGCTCGAGATCGTCGGGACCGACACCATCTCCCGCCGACGCCCCCTTGTCGGCGAGACGTTCGGAATCGAGAAGGTCGAACTTTTCATATACCAAATTGGTGCTGGCTGCGGCCGGCACCGCACCGTCCGCGGCGCCAGCACTCTCGGCCCAGATCTTAGCCGCGACGAAGCGGGATTTGGTATCGAGCTTGGCGCAGGCCGATTTCAGCCGGGCGTCGACGGTGTGCGGCGAAAGACCAAGCACGCGGGCGATTTCCTTGGACGCCAGACCTTCGCCAACGGCTTTCAGACAGTCGATCTCGCCAGCCGACAGGCTGCCAATACCGCTATCCATTCCCCTATCCGCCCGACTCATTGTTTCCGCGCCTTGGTTTGCCGTCCTTGGGCCCGTAACAGGCCATCGCCTGCGTCCATCCCTGCCCCGTCAGGCGCACCGCTTCGTCGCGCCGACCGCCTTCAGCCTATCGGGCGAACCGTAACGAAGGGCAATGCAAAAGTCGCCTGTGCCAGCGGACATAACCATCGTCCGGCGCTCAAGCGCCGAAAGGACGACGCGAACCGCTGCACCTGCAATCTTTATTCGACGACGGGCCGAAGCGACATGCACCTGTCATATTGAATTCCTACTTGGCCCGCGAACCGGATCACAAACCTCTCTCCCTCGCGTTCCCAAGGAGCATCCATGAAAAGCCTCACCGCCTGCGCGCTTGTCGCGCTGCAATTTGCTGCGCCTTCGATAGCCTTCGCCGAAGAAGCCGTTTCCACCGACGTCGAGGCGGCAAAGGACGGTGATGCCATCATCGTGACCGGAACGCGCGACACGCGGCGCACCCAGTTCGACACGCTGGCGCCGATCGACGTCCTCTCGTCGCAGGCGATCGACGGCAGCGTGTCCGACGACCTGTCGGACTCGCTCGCGCAGTTGCTCCCCTCCTTCAATGTTCAGCGGTTGCCCGCGGCCGACGGGCTCGCGTTCGTGCGCCCGGCGACGCTGCGCGGTCTGTCCCCCGACCAGACCCTCGTGCTGGTGAACGGCAAACGCTATCACCGCTCGGCGCTGCTCGGGACGCGCGGTGCGCAGGCCGCCGATCTTGCGACCATTCCCAATCTTGCGATCAAGCGGGTCGAGGTGCTGCGAGACGGAGCATCGGCGCAATATGGCTCGGATGCGATCGCCGGCGTCATCAACATCATTCTCGACGATCAGCCCGGAATGGACGCTTTCGGGCAATATTCGCAATATTATGAAGGCGACGGCGCAAGCTATCAGACCGGTGCCCAAGGCGGGGTAGCGCTCGGCGACCGCGGTTCCATCGTCTTTAGCGGCGAATTCACAAAATCGGACGCGACATCGCGCACGCGCCAGCGCCCCGATGCAGAGGCTTTTCAGGCGGCGCATCCCGAACTCGTCATCCCGAATCCGGTTCAGCGCTGGGGCCAGCCCGATCTGCGATCGGTGCGCGGCGCGATCAACGCCGACTATGCGATTGCGGACGCGATCACCCTCTACGCTTTCGGGACGATCGCTGACGGCGAGGGTGTCACCGATTTCAACTGGCGCAATCCCGCGAACACCGGAAATGTCTACAACCCCAGCCCGGCCTTTCCCGACTTCAGCTTCACCGACCTGTATCCGGCAGGCTTCACGCCGCGCTTCGGCAGCCAGTATGACGACTATCAGGCGGTCGGGGGAATCCGCGGCGCGGCGGGCGATACCTTCACCTATGACCTCAGCGCGTCGACCGGGCGCAGCCGTATCGATTACACGATGCAGGAATCGCTCAACGCTTCGCTTGGCCCCGACAGCCCGACCAGCTTCTACCTCGGCCGCCTGCGGCAGAGCGAATTCAACCTCAATGCCGACTTCGTCTATCGCTTGCCGCTCGGGATGGTCGAACCAGCGAACATCGCCTTCGGTGCCGAACGGCGCAAGGAAACCTATGCCATTTATCCCGGCGACCCCGCTTCCTATGCGATCGGGCCGGGTGCGGCATCGGGTCTTGCCCCGAACAGCAACGGCTTTCCCGGCTTCAGCCCGCTCAACGCCGGCGAATGGTCGCAGACCAGCTATGCCGGCTACCTCGACGTCGAATTGCGCCCGATCGAGGCGCTGACGCTGGGCGCCGCCGGCCGCTACGAGGATTTCTCGGAGTTCGGCGACACCTTCAACTACAAGCTGTCGGCGCGGCTGGAGCCGGTTCGCGGCATTGCGTTGCGCGCGACCTATTCGACGGGCTTCCGCGCCCCGACTCCCGGCCAGCTCAACGCGGTGAACACGACGCAGGGCCTCGACACCACGACGCTGCAGATCTTCAACCGCGGCCGGCTGTCACCCAATGACCCGATCGCAATTGCCCTCGGCGCGCAGCCGCTCAAGCCCGAAAAGTCACGGAACCTGACGGCGGGGCTGACATTCCAGTCGTCCTTCGGCCTGACCGCGAGCATCGACGTCTATCAGATCGAACTGCGCGACCGCTTCGGCCAGTCGGCAACCTTTGCCGTTCCGGCCGACTTGCCCAATCCCCAGCGCTTTACCGCGGTGACCTATTTCACCAACGACTTCGACACCCGGACGCGCGGCATCGATCTCGTGCTCGGCTATGCGCGCGACATCGGCCCCGGACGCGCCGATGTGAACCTTGCGTATAATTATAATCAGACGAAGGTGACGAGCGGCACGACCGCGGCCATCGGCAACGAGACGCAGCGCATATTGTTCGAGGACCGGCTGCCCAAGCACAACGCCACCGCCTCGCTCGGCTACAGCGTCGGCCCGTTCGGGATACAGGCGCGGGCGCGCTACTATGGCGCGTGGACCGATGTCAGTGGCAACGCGACGGGCGATGTCTTCCAGCGCTTCGGTTCGATCATGCTGTTCGACCTGTCGGCAAGCCTGGCGCTAAACGAGCATGTCACGCTGCGCGCCGGCGCCGAGAATATCTTCAACACCTATCCCGACGAAGCGACGAACCAGGCGGTGCGCGGCCTCATCTATTCGCGCAACGCCCCCTATGACACCGACGGCGGCCAATATTATGTCCGCCTGGGCATCACATTCTAGGGCGAAAGGCGCGGACGATGGACCTTAACCGCAGACAGATGCTGATGGCCGCGGCGGCATTGCCGGTGGCGGGGCGGGCCGACGCCCTGCCGCCACCGGTGCGCAGCGGGGCAGCGTCCGCGCCGCCCGACGACGAAGCCTATTGGGCGGGCGTCGCCGGGCACTATGATGTGGTTCCCGGCATCACCCAGCTCGAAAACGGCAATTGGGGGATGATGGCGAAGCCGGTTCTGCGGGCTTATGAAGCCGCGATCGAGCGGGTGAACCGCGAAACAAGCTATTATGCGCGGCGCGGCATGGCGCCGGACCTGATCGCGGTGCAAAAGCGTGTCGCGGCCAAGCTCGGCGTCGCGCCCGACGAGATCGCCTTCACGCGCAACGCGACCGAGGCGCTCAAGGCGCTGATCGGCGGCTATAACGAGCTGCGCCCCGGCGATGCCGTCCTCTACGCCGATCTCGACTATGACAGCATGCAGGCGTGCTGCGATTCGCTGAAGATGCGGCGCGGGGTCGATATCGTGCGGATCGCGCTCCCCGAACCGGCGACGCACCAGGGGCTGATCGATTGCTATGCGGCGGCGCTCGACGCCCATCCGCGCGTGCGCCTGATCCTGCTCACCCACCTCAGCCATCGCACCGGCCTCGTCATTCCGGTGCGTGAGATCATCGCCATGGCGCGGGCGCGCGGGGTCGATGCGATCGTCGATGCGGCGCATAGCTGGGGGCAACTCGACTTCGCCCTGCCCGATCTCGACGCCGATTTCGTCGGGCTCAACCTGCACAAATGGATCGGCGCACCGCTGGGCGTCGGCGCGCTCTATATCCGCCGGGACAAGCTCGACCGGATCGATCCCGACATGGCGAATGCACCGCCGTTCAGCCCAAAGGCCCAAAGCCGCGTCCACACCGGCACGGTCGATTTTGCGGCGCAGCTCAGCGTGCCGGCCGCGCTCGATTTTCAGGACGCGATCGGCGACGCGCCGCGCGCCGGCCGCTTGCGCCACCTGCGCGATCTGTGGGCCGAGCCGCTCCGCGGCGTGCCGGGAATCGAAATATTGACCCCGGCCGACCCGCGCCTGCACGGCGGCATCACCTCGTTTCGGCTTTCGGGCAAGACCAGCGAGGCCGACAATATCGTCATCGCAAAGCGCCTGCTGGACGACCACCGCATCTTCACGGTCCACCGCTCCGGCCCGGCCCGCGGCGCATGCGTCCGGGTCACGCCGGCGCTCTTCAACAACGCAAACGACATGGCCCGGCTCGTCGCGGCCTTGCGGAATATGCCGCGCTAGAGCGGACTGCGAGGCCACTCTGGCCTCCACCATCGACTTGAACCGGCTGGCTGGGGCGGCAGGAACCTCACCTAAGGAAAAGCTGCACCTCAAAAAGCCCTGATTTCGGCCATTCTCGCGTGGCACCAGTTGCGACTGGCTACACTCACTGGCTACAGTTAGTGGCATCACAGACCAACTGCAATAGAGCTTCGGTGCTGCGTACGAGTACGGGCCCCTGGGCTCTTGCGCAGCGCGTTGTTAAGCGATGTCACGGCGTTAATTTGCACATCGCATGCCGCCCGCTCTCGCCCCAATGAAAAAGGTTCTCCATAGCAACCGCGCCTCGTAGGCGCCGTCCTATCTCGTCAGCAATCAGAAAAACCCCTCGTACCGCGTCTACCAAGTTAGTCCGCGAGAAAAGGGCTGACCGCGCGGCAAATACACCTAAATCAGTGCTGCAATCTTGCCTGTCCACCGACTAAGCGCGTCAATTCAGGTAGCAGCGCTGCGATAATGCTTCCAGAAAATATGACTGGAGGCCACCCGCGGTGCGGGCGGGCACCCGTTACCTTGCGCCCAGATCTATTGAAATTCGAATAAATGAAAAAAACTTCTGAGTAGCTTGGGATGACATTGCGACGATCCTATAACTCAGGGTCGGCGAAATAATCACGTCCGACGAGATGGAATATTGTCTCCAAGGAGTGAAAAATGAAAATTTGGCCAAAGCCGCAGGATGTACTGCTCGATCAGTATTATACGTGTCAACAAGTCGCACGAAAACTATATGGCGTGTTCCAGGAGTATTTTGATCCGAACCAATATCAGCTAGTCGAGCCGAGCGCTGGCACCGGATCGTTTTTCAGACTGATGCCCCATGAGAGCCTCGCGTTTGATGTTGATCCAAAATATCCGGGTATCCGCACAGCTGATTTCCTATGCGTTGAAATCCGCAGCGAACGAGAGGTGGCTGTGATCGGCAATCCGCCGTTCGGCCGGAATGCCAGTATAGCAGTGCGCTTCTTCAACCATGCTGCGTGCCAGGCGAGTGTCATCGCACTCATACTGCCGAGATCAATTCGGAAGGCCTCCATAGAAAATCGCCTTGATCGTAACTTCCATCTAATCCACGAGGAGACTGTGCAGCGTGACGCGTTCCTATTCAGGTCCAAGCCGTACGATGTACCGGCTGTATTCCAAATCTGGGAGCGTCGCGATGACCTGCGAGAGTTGCAACATGTCGCGTTCCACCATCGGGATTGGAGTTGGACGACGCCAGAACGAGCCGACTTCGCGATACAGCGCGTCGGTGCGCGAGCAGGTCGCGTGCACCGAGACCTCACGCGGAGTCCGTCTTCCCACTATTTCATTCGAGGTAATGTGGAGCCAATAATGAAACGGCTCAACTTCGCCAAGGTCGCGCTCAACGTGGCGGGCAATCCGAGCTTATCAAAGTCGGAAATCGTGTCACTCTATCGCCAATTGACCGGGAGGTAAGCATTCGCCCGAAAAGCCATCATCTGAGATCTCCGCTTCCTTGGATACACTGGCTCCGCGACGTCGCACGGTTCGAATTTAAAGAATGCCGTGTTTGGCGGGCGAGGCGAAGCTCATGCAAATCATTCTGGGAAATTGTCACAGTCAAAATGGGCCTAACAGCCGATTCCAGCGGTTCAGAGGATAGAGCGAGCGAAACGTCGTCACACGCATCGTGGAGCGCATGGCGGCGTGCAACAAATTGCGATCTTCCGACGTTGCCGCCCAAGTCACTGGGACTTGGCGACCGTTAAGTGCTTCCACGATGTGAGTGCGCCTAGCTCCCGACAGCCGGTCAGCGATCTGGACGACGAGCAATGCAAACAGGCGCGGCATTTC
Source organism: Sphingopyxis sp. MC1 (assembly GCF_000371385.1). Lineage (NCBI taxonomy): Bacteria > Pseudomonadati > Pseudomonadota > Alphaproteobacteria > Sphingomonadales > Sphingopyxidaceae > Sphingopyxis > Sphingopyxis sp. MC1. The sequence goes on along the minus strand of NZ_AOUN01000007.1, from coordinate 54,965 downwards.
GCGCATAACGAGGGCCGTGACATACGCGGCAATGACTACAGCAGTTAGTTCAACGATAAACATTCTATTTTCTCCTCCGACCTTCAGATCACCCTCTCCGCTCAATTTCTCTCCTGTTCTGGTTTGAAGACTTCGCTATCCGATCCTTCTGAAGCCAGAACAGGCAATGCGATATTCAGGGTGTTCGGCACCGGGCGTTACCGGTGCTCGGTGCCGACCCGATCTCAGCGGGATTTTTGCGCTGTCGCTGCCATGACATATTCGGGCGGGACGATTCCAGTACGGTCCCACCAACGCTCGGCGAGGCGCTTGCGAGAGTTGTCCGTCCGCAGCCAGTTCTGGCGAACCTTGCCGTAATCGCGGTGCTCCGGGTCATATCCTCGCAAGGTAATGAGGAAATGCACGTGCGGTGCGATTTCGGGCTGATCGTCGGTTTCCGCTTGGTGATGGATCGCCCAGTCGACGACCATGCCGCGGGCCACGAGATAGTCCTCGGCAAAGCCTTCGATCAGATTGCGCCAGAAGGCGAGGTCCTCATGGCGCGGCAGACTGCCAACGCAATGCGCGATGGTCGGCTCGTCGGGCCGATACCGGGCCGCATTCTCGTCCGCTTGTGCCCACAGCGCAATTCCCCCCAGCTTGGGTCCAGCGGCGCGGGCAGGAGCACATCGGCCCGCCGCCGCGAGGTCGGAGCGCGACGCCCAGTTCGGCGTCGGCCCCCATTCGTCGACGCTATTCTGGCGGTTGATGTAAGCGTAGCTCGCCTGCGCGGTTCGGTGCGTGCGCAAGAGTTCGGGGGTATAACGGCTTGAGCGTTCCCGGATCACATAGCGGGTGTTGAACGGGCGGATGTTGTGGATGGTCGTCATTTGGTACGTCTTTCTACAAAGGACAAAGGGACCGCATCGCAGCGGTCCGCTTGCTGATTTGGGTTTGATGGAGGGACGGAGAGACGGCGCCGCAACGGCTGCTGGACGTCGATTCACCGGATATTTAAAGCTGGTCGCTAGTCCGCGCCCTGACGGGCATGACAGCGGCTCGTCGCATGCGAAGCGTTGTGCATATGCACGCTCGCAGGCCTCGCTGCTCGCGCGACCCGAGCAGCGAGGCCATTTTGTCGTTCCATGGTGGGCTTACGAGTACGCTCGCTCATGTGTGGAACAGCCCGTCTTCGAAGCTAACCCATCTCGCGCTTTCGTCGCCCGCTGCAAGGCGTTGGCGATAGTCGCGATAATGATGCGCGAACGAGTCTGCACGGCGGATGGGGCGAGAGTTCCCGATATCGGCGAGCGCGGCTGTCAGATACTCGCTGGCATCGATCCAGTTGCGCAGCGCCAGCATCGTTTCGAAAAAGGGTTCCGGTCGCGCGCTGCGGAACGCCTCGACATGCGCCCACAGCATTAGCCGCGCGGTCGCGACGCGAAGCGCATGGTCTTCTGCTGCCGTCGGCGCGGAGCGCGACCAGGCAAGCTCGATGTCCACATCGCCGATCTCGGGCATCGGGATGGAGAAACGACGGCACGCAGTTCGCTCATCGAACCCATGGTCACCCATTGCGACGGGATCGATAGCTGTCTTGCCAAAGCAGAGTTCTGCAAGAGCCGGCTCGACGAAGAAGCGCCGGCTCATCGCGTCCATCGCCAACGTCATGCGATCGGCCGTGGACACGATCTGGACTGCGGCCGGCAACAGCGTCTTGTCGAGCAAGTGCGGCAATGGGATTTCCGACTTGCGCGCGTCGGAGACACAGATCGTGCTGACCCAGCGATGACCATCTTCTTGATCGACCATCGTCAGGACCGCCGCCGCAACCGGCCTGCGTGCCAGCGCCGGATGCTCGTCTGGTATGTCGTTGACAGGAATGCATGCCAGACCGATCACCTGCAAGCATTTGGGAAGTTGATACTCGTTCACGATATTCTCCTTTCGGAGGATCAGGGATCCGAGACAGAACTCCTGCCTCTTTTCCTTTCACCCTGTTCCTCGCTTCCCGCGTCAGCGTCTCCATTGTTCAGCGGGCGCGAAGGCGCGTCCCGCTTTTCCATCCGGCGGACATGCGAGGTCGGTCTGAGGCTGCGCCGCAGGCGTGATCGTCATTTTAAGAGAAGCAGACCCTCCCTGAGGGCCTGCCGATCAGCGTCCGCGGCCGCCGGGTTCTCGGCCGGGCAGCCCGCGAGCGGGCGAATGAAGGCGCTTCGACGACTTCGACCGCTTCGTCTTTTGCTTCGCTGTTCGCCGCTTGATCTCGAGCGACATGATCACCCCGGCGGCCGCCATATCCCCACCGGACCGCGCCGATGCCAGCGCGCGCTTCAACCGATCCGCCTCCTTCGGCGGATCGAACCGCACCGAACCGCGCTTGACCAGCAGCCACTCTTCGTCGAGCAGCGGATCGCCCATGTGCCGAAAGCGGTCCGCTTCGTTTGCCCGCGGCGGCGCTGCGGGCAGCAAGCCGGAATCGACCATAAGATCATGCAGGATATCGCTCCGCGTTTCCTGCTGAACCAACCAGGCGGCTCTGGTGCGGGCGCGTATGTCAGGCCGTGTCAGCCAATCGGCGCGGGGTCCGAGGGTGTTGCGCAGCGACTCCACTGTGTCCGGTGCCTTGGCATCCGCACGCCGCGCGAACAGGAAAGGGACAGGCGCAAGGCGCCACAGGGCGGCAGGGTCGGTTTCCTGATATGTGTCCATCAATTCGGCAGGGACCGGCGCGAGGTGCGTGGCAGGTCGATCAAGCCAAGATGCCCGTCGCTTCTGCTCCACGTCCCAAGCCGTTGGCCGGCGCGCCGGATCGATATCGGGCAGGTTCCTGAACATTTGCGCCCGCCTATCGACAATCGCAGAAAGCAGGTTCTGTCCCGCCTCGCTCCGGATGTAAGGGGTGTCGAACCACCCGCGGGGGTCGTCGTGCAGGTCGATCCGAAACGCGCCGCGCCAGTGCGCGATGCGGACAGGATAGGTCTCGATGACCGATTTTAGCGCTTGGAGCTGGTCGTTGGTCGGTCTGTCGGGAAATGGCCCATTGACTGGCGAGGCGGCGAGCCGCTCGTATAGATTGTCAAACTGTTCCCGCCCGTTGTTATGGATAGATAGATAATCGTCAGGGCGAACATCGCGTAGGGTCTTGGTCTGCTGCGCTGCGACAGGAACATATTCGTCGGCGGGAATATCATATTGTCGCGGCAGTTCTGCACGGGACGAAAGCTTGGCTGGCACTGGCTTTGGTTCGCGGCCGGGTGTGATCTCACCCAACCCCACCATGGCGAACCCGCGTGCGCCGAGCGATGCCATCGTCGGCAAGGGCTGATCGAGCGCGCGTGGCGGCGACAGCGCAAATTCTTGGTCGGCATCCCGAAGGCGGCCTGACGCGATTTCGCGGGTCGCCTGAATGCGCAGATCGCGCAATTTGATCCGCCGCCCAATCTCGGGAGTATCGCGCCAGCGCCTCACCGCCGCTTGCAGCCACGCGCTTTTGTCGACGAGATTATCATCATCCAAACCTGCCGGCCCGCGCTTGGTCAGCAACGCGCCGACTTGGGCGAGTTCCTTCTGCTGGGTATCGCGGATCGCCGGGAGCCGCTTTCGATAGGGTGCGGCATTCAAATCGACGCCGTGGATCAAATCCTGAGGATCGTCGACAGGAAGCACGACCAGGCGTCCATCGACTTCGCTGAGCAGGAGCGGCGTCTCGGCGATGCGCTTCATCACCGCATTGGGATCCAGCATCGTTGCGGAGCTGACCTCGTTGGACAGCATTGCGTCGACAACGCGGGTCGGCTCAGGGTTCTGGATCGCAAGTCCCAGGTCTCGATCGAGCCGTTCGCGAAGATCGGCGGCGGCGCGTTCGAGAAACTTCGCCTGCTCGCGGCGCTCGGCTATCGCGGCCTGTTCAACGACCAACTCCAGTTCGAGTTCATCGAGATAGGCTTCGGCCTCGTTACCCCGCCGGGTCCAGGCGTGCGACAGATAGGTATCGTGTCCGTCCTTACGCGCCTTGTCGGCATAGCCCGGGGCAAATCTCGCAACGATACGCGGATGGCTGCGCGCCATAGCGCACAGCGTTTCGATCTCGGCGGCCTCGGCGCGCAGCCGGATCGCGGCATGCTCGCGATCGCGAAGGTCGAGCGATAACCGCTCCAGCCGGTCGCGGTCGTCCGAAGTGCGGACTTCGCGCACGCGCGCTTCGCGTAATTCGAAAGCCGTATCGGCGTCCGCCAAATCTGCATCGCGCTTTGCTAACTGCCGCGCGAGCACGCGCGCCCAGCCAATCGCTGCATTGTCGAGCGACACATCCGGCGCGTCCCCGGCGCGTTCGAGTACGGTGGCCTTGCCGCCGACCTTACGCATGGTTTGCGCATCCAGCCCCATCTTCGCATAGGTTTCTGGCGAGAGGCGGTAATCAGCGTCAAACGCATCGAGTTCGACATTGACGAGACGGGCGATCTCGCACCGGAAGGGTTTCATGAAGCTGGTCGCTATTCGCGGCACGACGTGAACGTCGAACGCCAGTGCACCGTCGTCATCGATGGTTACCGCGCGCTTGCCGACCTGGAAATGCAGGTGCCAGTTCGTCAGATTATTGAGCGCGTCGGGTTCATGCCGCACGAACAGGGCGGGCACGACCCGATTTGCGTCAGCATCGCCGCTTTCGGATTTGGCGAGCGATTGCACCCAAGCGTTCGCGCCAACGAGAATGCGTTCGTGCGCCGCGCCGTCAAGATCGGCGGGCAGCTCCGCCTCGCCCGCGATGACCGCATAGCTGCCGCGACCTTCGCTGAGCTTCACCGGCGGATCCGCATCCGGCCAGCCGGGCAGCGCCGCGAGCCACTTCAGCGCGGCAGGCGCCTCCGGATCGATCCACGGCACACCAACCGACTGGCGCTTTTTGCCGAGCGCCTTGCCGCCATCCACCCGCCTCTGCTCGGCGTTGAGAATGTGACGCAGACCTTCGGGACAATCGGCGCGAAGCGCAGCGCCCGCCAGAAAAGCAGGCGCGATTTCATATTTGATGTTGAGACGCGGCGGCCCGGCGGATTTGTTCTGGCGCCGCCCAAACTCGTGCGCTTCGACCGCGTCCCACTGCCTGGCTCGCTTGACCGGATCCGGATCGAGCGTGGTGACAAGGATCTGGCGATGGTCATGGCCATGATCCTGCGTGTAGCGGTCGAACGTCGCAGCGGGCCGCTCCTCTGCCGCTATTTCCGGCTCCGCATTCGCATCGCCGATCTTACCGGTCGCATAATCATCGAACGCGGCCGCCGCTCGCTCGCGGGTTACGTTGCGCGCCAGGTGGAAGCTGCGCTCCCCCGCCGCGCTCGTTAGCCGGGATATGTCCGGCACGCTCGGAATGCCGAACCAGGCGCGCCGGGCGGGAGCTGCTTTCCCGCGCTCCCAGCGCTGCGCGGAATCGAGACTTGCCCGAACCTTGCCGCGCAGGAGCCCCAACGGATCATCGAGTTCGGTCTCCGCCAGGTCGAGCGGCAAGTCGCGGATGATCCGCTTTGCTGCGCGCCTGCGAAAAGTTCCGATCGGATCCATGATCTCCAGTCCACGCTTCCAAAGGCGGGCTGTGCCCGTCCTACCAGCCCGCGGCAGGCGCCCGCTCGGGAAGTCCCGAGCGAAACCGACCTTCCTAATCCGAAGGATATCATGTTGATGTTAGCTTCCACAATCGAAGAATGGGCAGCTAACCTATTTCGCAAAAAATATTCAGTTACTCCCGATATATTCTCGATATCTTATTCAGATATTATAGATACATTACCGATATTCCGAAAGCTATTTAGATAAGAGATTTTGAACTCGAACCGGATATCTCTCAGCATGAGAGAATATCGGCTTCAGATACTATCTGACTTGCAACGATACCGATCTCGGTGGCGGCGAAATCGTTCCAATATCCGGTATTTGGATATTTAAATGCTCGTTGTAATATCCATGCACCAATTTGCAGTGGAACAACGAGCTTGAATGTCAGGTTTTGGCGACGAACCGTGCCTTATCAGCGACAGAATGGCTCGTTGCCCATCGGGGCTCCAACCTACCAACCAAGCAAGGAGATAATCATGAAAAACTTGCTTGCAGAGGCCATAGCGCGCGTAATCGCTGAAGGTCTGACTGCGCATTCTGCTCAGATAGAAAAATTGACGCGCGAGCTTGAAGTCGCCATCATCCAAGCCGCCCAAGCGAGTGGCAAACCCGTCACGATCGAAACCATGTTCGCGGGCCAGGATCTGAATGGACCGGCTTTCGCCGACCTCCGCAAGACCTTGCGCAACCCTGGCCTGAAGCCTGAGGCGACGATCAGTGAATTGCGCAGGGCTGAAGGCTACTTCATACGAGCGCACGACGAATATATCGCCAAATATTCCGACGATCGGGCGAACGCCCTGCGTTGGGCGGAGCTCCGGCTTGCGATCGCACGACTCTTCTATGATGAGATGATCCGATCTTTACCTACTGCTTCACGTCCCCAAGCGCGGCCGAAGGCGGAGCGCTCAACAAGCGTCATCGGGTTCGAAATGGATGCTTTCTCTGCCGATGAGCAGGAAGCGCTTCGTCAAGCGATCAGTAATCGCGAGGATGCAATCAGGCAGTTGGAGACCATCATCCGCCGAGGCGACGCGACGTCGGACACTACGCACCTCATCTGTAGTTATTTGCGCGATCCGAACAAGATCGAGCAGGTAAACCGCTGGCTCACCGCCGAGCAGAGCAAGGCGCACCATAGCAACCCGGAACCTGAAAATGACGTCCAGCCGATGGCTGCCGTTGCCGAGCCGCTGCAGATGGACACTCCGCCGACCCGCAATGGTCAAGACAATGAAAAGCTGTGGCCGCCACGTCGGGAAGCACCTCGAACAGATCCGGTCGTTGCCCAGAAACTTGTCGAGTGGCTCCGGGTCGGCCCCAATAAGATTCGGAAACTGTACGCGCGGTCGTCTGCAGGGGATATTCGGCTTAACGCCCGACCGGACGCACCATCGGTCGCCGGCATGTTCGAGACCGCAGTTGACCACCCGTTGGTTCAAAATGAACTATCAGCAATATGCGCGCGTCTTGAGCTATAACACCCCTCGTTCGGCGCGGGTTGGGTCCTTTCACATACTTGCCTCTTTTGGAATTGGGCCGAGGCTGCCTAAGCTAGCGGGCGCGCAAAGTGATAGCGGCGCCTGCTTGTCGTGATAACGCCAAGACAGCACTAATTGCGCTACCGGATAGGGTTCAGCGAGACAGACCGCCCGCACCGATGATCGCCGACAACAGATGGCTTGTAAGCGCAGCCGCGCTCCTTCGGTAGGCGATTTCACCCCAATCATCCCAACGATGCACCCGCTCGGCGAGCCAAGCGAAGAGGTCATCACGCGATTTTGCATCGGCGAAGGACTGCGACCACGCGATATTGCGCGTCGGCATCCGCGCGCCAACCTTAAGTCCGGTCAACGTCACCAGGTATCGACTTCCCAAATCTTCGCGCGCGAACAGATGGCGACGAAACCCAACCTGCTGCTCAAAGGTGATCAGCGCCCGCTCTCGTGCCTCGGCGTCGAGCCCCTTGCTCGCACTGACCGCCGCCACAACCGCCGACATCGGCAGGCGCTCGAATTCCGGCTCGCGCGTGGCCTGCAGCATCATGAGGACCGACTTCCCCAATGAGCTCAATCCCCCATCGAAGACGTTCCTCCCCTCCGATGTCTCGACCATACCGATGCTGGCGAGCCAGCACTGATAGAATCGCCAGAACATCATGTCCCCGCCGAAAACATCGTGGTTGCTCTCCGTGCCAAACCAGCTCGCATTGATCGCGGTCATTACCCTCAGCATCAGTTCATGCTGTTCGGGTGCGAAGTGGACCGGCGGGAAGCCAAGTTCTCCTTCCCAGAAGGCGTCCCTGACGCTCGACCAATGGCGTCCCGCTGCATCCTCGTAGCCGCGCGGATTGGCTCGAAACCACCATCCCCATGGGAGCTCGCTGGCGTGGCGATCAAAGTCGGCCACGGCCACCTCCGCGACTGGGATCGAGGCCGATCGGCGGCGGCTGGTCGTCGCGCTGGGGCGCTGCGTCCCCCTCCGCGATCGCGCGCAGCTGGGCAGCGAGCGCAACCGTTTCCCGGACAACATAGGCATCGTCGCGATAGGTCCGTGCGAGTTCCGATGACTTGGGCCTGGAGGAACCCTGCGCATGCCTGGGAATGAGATCGTACGCATGATCGCAACTGAAGCCGAACCACCATGCGTGCGGGTCTTCGACCCGGTGATCGGTAGCGTGCGTTACCGGATGGTAGACCGCCGGGCGTAATGTCACGTGGCAGATACGGCGCGCCTCGACGGCTAAACGACGCGCCGGACTCGGCCCTTCCTCGCACAGTCTTGAATAGGTCAAACCGCCATGCACCTCGATCCCGATGTCCGACGGAACTGCGCCATTATCCCAGCCCCAGAGTGGGTGGTCGTGGGGAATGCCGACATATCCGGACAGAAAACCATCTTCCGTGTCACGCAAGATGATGCAGTCATAGCCACTCGCCTCGTCGCGCCAGCTGATCTTGTCCGCCTCTCCGAGCCACGGCCCCTTGCCATCGGGCCGCGCTGCCTGATCATAGAATATTTCTTCCGCGGGAACGACGCACGCGCGGGTCGCATAAGCGCGACCGGTTACGAGAACGACGCCGCCCTCTCGCATGACATCGCCTCCGTCGCCGATCAGCTTCGCCAGAGCGAGGTCGGAGCCGAGGATCGGCAGCAGTGTGCCGTCCGTGGCCGGCGCAACGGCAACCGTGGCTGCCTTTCGCATCACGGACGTCTTGCGCTGCCCAGCGGGCACTAGCGCCTTGGACTTGGTGGTTTTAGCCATTTCTTCTCTCCAGCTTAATCTGCGGCACGGATGCTGATCGCTTCCGGCTACGCGTCATGGTGCTGCCCCCGGGGCGGTCTCCGAGTGCGTATCATTTTCGCATGTCGGCCAAGCGATGATCGGTCCGAGACCCCAGGTTTCGCTGCCGAGTGGACTGCCCAGATGCGAGGGTGGGGAATGGTATCCCGACGGTGGTTCATGCGATGCCATCAGTAAGATTCGTAGTTACGTTATCGTTCGCTATATCAGACAACGACTAGAGTCAATCGGTCGGACGAAGTCGTTCGTTTGACCGAACGCTCTTTGATTCCTATGGCGTTGCTCTCATGTTAGGTTGTGTCGAGGGAGGTCATGGACATGTCGTTGGCGATGAGGCTGCAGAACCTTCGCACGGCAAAGCGGCAATCGCTTCAAACAGTGGCTGACGCCATCGGTGCGTCGAAGGCGCATATCTGGGAGCTTGAGAAAGGCACCGCCAAGAATCCGTCGATCGAACTTGTCCGAAAGCTCGCCGATCATTTTGAGGTATCTATCGCAAGCCTTGTCGGGGAGAAGCCGGACGAAGATAGCGATGACGAGCATTTGCTCGTCATGTACCGTGATCTGAAATCTCTCGATCACCAAGATCGCTTGGTTCTTGGAGACATTATAAAGGGAATGCAGAACCGTCGGTCCGGGCGGTAGCGGAGCGGGCGCTCTTAGCACTGGTTCTAATGCCCTACCCATACCGTCGTGGTCGTCACCGGCGCCACGTCCGCAGCAAAGGAGTTCGGCGCGGTCGGCGCTTTGGTCGATTCGGCTATTGCCGGTTCTGTCAGCCGGTCTTTGGGACGAATATTCGCATAGCGGACATTCGGCTCGATCGATCGAGGATGTTCAAGAAATTGGTAAGTTAACCGCGCTAGAATCCTTCCCATGAAATGGCTTTTTGTAATCGCACTCGCGCTGACCCCGCTTTCCGCGTCCGCGCAGGACATTAGTGGAACGGGCCGTGCAAAGGACGGCGACTCCCTCGACATGGCAGGGATTGCCGTCCGCTTACATGGCGTCGATGCCCCCGAGCTTTATCAGACATGTTCGCGGCAGGGTCAAAGCTGGGCATGTGGGAAAGAAGCGATGGCGAAATTGGGGCAATTGGTGAATGGTGCCGAATTGCGCTGTGAGCAGCGCGATGTTGATGACTATGACCGGATCGTCGCCAGCTGCACCGCGCGGCAGATAGATCTAGGCCAAGCCATGGTCGAAGCGGGCCTTGCAGTTGCGTTGCCTCAGTTTAGCGATCGCTATCTCGGCGCCGAGGCGCGCGCCAAGGCCCTCAAACTAGGCATCTGGAGTTCCGACTTCCAAAAGCCAGCGGACTATCGGGCCGCCAATCCCAGGGCACATCGGCCCAAGCCGCAGGCATCCGCCGTGCGTCAGCCTATTGCATCACCGGCGCCGTCCGGCGTCTATTACCGCAATTGCAATGCGGCATGGGCAGCGGGTGCTGCGCCGTTATACCGCGGTCAGCCGGGATATCGGCCAGAAATGGATGGCGACGGTGACGGGGTGGCTTGCGAGCCATTTCGGCGGCGCTGAGCATTTAGGCTGGGTTGAAAGGCCTTCATCCAAAGTTTCTGGCGCGGTGTTGCGACTTTGGGTAGGCCAACGACATGATGATGATCGGCACGAGAATCGAAGAGACGGGAACCTTGCTCCGCGACGCGGGCGGATTCTCGCTTCGCCGTGACCTTGGCGGTCGGTGGCGCCTCGACCTCCACCGCGTTCCGGTCGACCATATCGAAAAGCGTGTTCGCATTACCGGCATCGTGGTCGGTGAAGACCTGGTCGATGTCGACGGTGTGGCTCCCGAGAATATTGCTTCTTCGCCGCTGGCGGCCGGCGCGTAGCCCCACTGCACCACCTGCACCGCTAGAACAAATATTTGAGCGCCTGCCATGCCCCGACGAGGAATGAGCCACCCATCAACGCGGTCGCAATCCAGAATTCGATAGCGAGCGCCCGGTCGCGCCATTTGGTTCCGCGTACTTGCATAGGCTCGGCATGACAGCGCGAAATATTGTAGGAAAGCGATTAATCCACGCTTGGTGGCGACAAAATCCTACGGAATAGGCGACACCCCCCGAACTCACATTCAGGCGTGCGATACCGCCGACTCTGGCCGTTTTCGGTCAGGCCGCTTTCAGTCTGAACCGAAGAGAAGCGGACGTTCGCCGTGCGCCGGCTGGCCATGGGCGACTGCGGCTCGCACAAGCGATTCTCGATCTGGCGATTTCATCCGGGCGAAGATTTTGCGTTGCATATACCCCGTAGGTTGAGCAGCTCGCGCTCAACGTCGTCGGTCGAGCAACGACCAGCATACTCATTAGCTGAACGGCACATAAATTGTCGAAAACATTGAACCAACCAATAAAATCACTTAGTTCAATGGGTTATATAAAAATTATAGGCCTTCAAACTATTGAAACTATACCGACCGGCTATTGGACATCTCTCCCACGATGCTGGATGATCAGATACCATATATTGATTTCAAGAAGAGGACGGGTGCCGTGACTCCAGTCTATAATCAATCGTTTTTGAGCGTCGCGAGTGCGGCTTTCCTGCTATCGACACTTTCGGCTTGCGGCGGCGCATCAGGGGAAGGCGAGAAATCCGACAGTGCGGAACCGCGAACGCAAGCGGCCGTCGCTCGCGACCCCAATTATCCCGAGATCGATATCCCGCCCGTTTGGGATGCCAAAGGACAGCTGGTCCAACCAAAAGACTTTCGCGAGTTGGTCTTCCTCGGGGCGCCGCTGACACCGCACGGTCTTAACGGCGGGAAAGCGTCTTTTCCCGAGTTCCACAATGTCTACACGCAGCCAGCAGCCTTCAAGGCCTATCGGGCGACCGGCAAATGGCCTGAAGGCACCATGATGATCAAGGAACTACAGCTCGTCAGTGATCCGAAAGGCGAATTTCCTGACGGATCAACGACGGCACCATCCGGGCGAGGATATTTTCCCGGTCCGCCCAATGGCCTCGACGTTTCAGTCAAGGACAGCAAACGGTTCGCCGATTCAAATGGCTGGGGCTATTTCAACTTCAATCATTCCGCTCCGCCCTATCTGGCCACGGCAGCGCTCAAATCCGTCGACGAATGCGCGGGGTGCCACATCGCCAATGCAGAAGACATGGTCTACATCAAATTCTACAAGCCCATACTCGATCCGCTACCGCTCCCCCGCGGTTGACATGACGCTGCTGCAGCCATCGGCGTCTGCGGCGCGACAGGCGATGCAAGAGCAGCGGCCATGCTCAGTGCTCATAGGAACGACGATTTGCTGACCGGGAAGACCATTGCGGTCATCTGCGCCGTCGCGCTGTTCACCACAGCCTGCGGCAAAAAGAGCGATGCGGGTGCGCCCGACGATACTTACGCGTCGCTGGTCAACAAAGATGGGACGATCTCCTTTCCCGCAGACTTCCCCGAGAGTTACATGTTCATTGGCACCTGGTCGGTCACGGCGCCCTCGGGAGAGGCAGAAATTCATTCCGTCTATTCCCGACCGGCGGATGTTGACGCCTTTCGGAGCGCGGGGAAATTTCCTGACGGCGCAGTCTTGATCAAGGAAGTCACAATTGCGAAGAGCGCCGACCTCGTCACAGGCCGCGCATCCTGGGCCGGTGATCGCAAGATTTGGTTCCTCATGGTGAAGGATCGCAAGGGACGGTTCGCGGGCAACCCCCTCTGGGGTGACGGGTGGGGCTGGGCGCAATTCGACCCGACCGACACCAAGAAGCAAACGGCGACGAATTACCAAACCGACTGCAAATCATGCCACATTCCGGCCAAGTCATCCGAATGGGTTTACACCTATGCCTACCCAGCGCTGGGTGAGAAAGGCCAAGTCGGCCTGCCGGTGAATTCACATAGAGGTAACCCGCCCGGGATAGTTCCCGCCGTCGCAACGCAGGCCATGACGAGCGGCGTGGCTTCAGGCAAGATGGCTTTCGACAAGACTTGCAGGGCATGCCACTCCATAAACCCTGGTGGTGCCGGCATCGGACCAACGCTGGCTGGCGTCGTCGGCCGCAAGGCGGGCACCGTGCCAAACTTTGATTATTCGGACCAGATACGGAATTCCGGCATAACCTGGACAGCCGACAATATTGACAAACATATCGAGGCGCCAAAATCCTTCATTCCCGGGAATCGCATGGGAAATCTCTTCCCCAACGGGATCAAGGATCCGGGTCAGCGCCGCGATATCATCGTCTATCTGAAAAGCGTCGCACAGTAGTCGACGGCGGCTTCCCGCTCGCGAGCGGCGGTAAGACGCATGAGCCACTGAAGGTGGCTAGTCAGATTGATGCTTGAGGCACAAAACAACTCAACGGACTATTCAGCCAAGGGCGATTTTTTGCCAAGGCCCGAATGTCCTCAATCAAAGGAATGACACATGGCCAAACGTGATGCGGTTTTCCCCGCAAACCGACATGCTCTCTACGAAGAGCATGGATATTCCGCAGCGATCCGGTCGGATCGTTTGCTTTTCGTATCCGGCCAGGTCGGAAGTCGTGAAGACGGTTCGCCGGAACCAGAGTTCGCGGAGCAGGTTCGGCTGGCCTTCGCAAATCTGGAAGCGACCCTGCTGGCTGCGGGATGCGGATTTGACGACATCGTCGATCTAACGACTTTCCATACCGATCCCGAAAATCAGTTCGAAACGATTATGGCCGTGAAGAGCAAGATCTTCACTGAAGCGCCTTATCCGAACTGGACAGCACTTGGTGTGAACTGGCTGGCCGGATTCGATTTCGAGATCAAGGTAATCGCCCGCATTCCAGACTGACCGCAACCCGTGCTAGGCCAGTAAAATCCGAAACGAAAGAAAGTCGCGTCATCGCTGATTTCCTCGGAGCTGGCCTTTGGGGCCTGTTTACAGCCAGCGGCCTTTTGATCGGTGCCGTTGTCGCGGACCTGTTTTCAAACCGGCTGTCTCATCGCCTCATCGCGACCGTGATGGGGTTTGGCGGCGGCGTGCTTATCGCCATTGTCGCTGTCGAGCTTATGGGGAACGCAATCAAAACTGGCATGTCCGCCGCTGCGATCACAGCGTTGCTGGGAGGGGCGGCAATCTTCAGCGGCATCAACTGGTATCTCGCCACAAGCGGCGCGAAAAATAGGAAACGTTGCGGCGAATGCGTGAAGCAAACGACCGAAAATGAGCATGCCGGAAGCGGCGTCGCGATTGCTGTTGGGACGGTTCTTGACGGCATTCCCGAAGCACTCGTGATCGGCCTGTCTATGGTTGGCGGCGGGAAGATCGGGATGGGCGTCGTCGCCGGGTTTTTCCTCGCCAACATTCCTCAGGGACTCTCAAGCGCCTCGGGGATGAAGCTGGCTGGACGATCACGACGCTACATTTACGCGATCTGGGCGGGCATCCCGCTCCTGATAGGGCTCACAGCCGCCTTCGGGAATTTTGCTTTGGGATCAGTCTCAACCGACGCAACGACGGTCATTCTCTGTTTCGCTGCAGGCACGGTGCTGGCGATGCTCGCGGAAACCATGATCCCGGAAGCCTTCGATCACGCGCCGCCGATGATCGGTTTGATTACCGTGACGGGCTTTCTTTCGGCGTTTCTGCTGGTGCAACATCATGTTTGATATGCGGGGCGGGCTTGAATAGCAGATCTTACTGCAGCTTCATCCTTAGGTCAGGCCAGTTGGAAATACATCGCCGGCAGCGTAACTCGCTACGATAACAGCCTCAGGTGACGGCCCTTGGACCGCTGTAATATTGGAGATGGAAATTGGGACCGCATTCGGAGCGCAAGGAACAACGGCTTCTCCTGTTCTCCGCCACCGGCACCCTCGCCCTTTCCCTTGTTGGCATCGCTATTGGCCTGTTGAGCGGCGCAAAGTCGATCTTGTTCGACGGTGTGTACAGCCTTGCCGACGCAGGGCTTACGCTGGCCGCCTTTTTCGCCGCGCGGCTGATCGCGCGTGGCGCAGACCGCCGGTTCCAATATGGCTACTGGCACATCGAGCCGATGCTTGGGTTCGTCAACGGCAGCGTTCTGCTCCTCGCCTGCGCCTATGCATTGATTGACGGAGTAGACACCGTGATGATGGGAGGACGGAACGTGAGTTTCGGGCCCGGTATCGGATATGCCGGCGCGAGCGCGCTCATCGGCTTCGGGATGTATATTTATATCCGGCGCCGCGCTCGCGGCCTCGGGTCCTCGCTTCTGAATATCGACGCGGCCGCGTGGCTTTTCGGCGCACTTCTCAACGCCGGGCTGAGCGCCGCATTTGTCACCGCGGTCGTGCTCGAGGGAACGCAGGCGGAGAAGCTCTCGGCCTATTTCGATCCGGCAATCCTCATCCTCCTTGCAATCTTCCTGGCTCCGCTTCCCCTTCGGGCCTTGGCAGCGGCCGGTCGCGAGATACTGCAGATCGCGCCAGCCGATCTCGATGCGCAGGTCAGCAGCATCGCACGCGAAGTCGCGGCACGGCACGGCTTCGTCGAGCATCAATCCTATGTGACCCAGGTCGGCCGCGCAGGGTTTATCGAGATCGGCTTTGTCGGTGTCGCGGCATCGACCACGATGACGCTTGGCGAGCAGGACGCCATTCGTCAGGAATTTGCGGACGCGATGGGCGGGCTGCGCCCCGGATATTGGCTCACGATCGACTTCACGGCCGATCGCCGTTGGCTCTAAGCGCGAGCAACTCCGGGGCGGCTCACGGTAACGCGCAAACGGGCGCCCGCTGTTCGGCGGACGCCCGTTAGTTTCAGACGAGCATCTTTTCGCGCAGCAGCAAATCGAGGCCGCCGTCGGCATCGAGCGCCACCAGATCATCCGACCCGCCCACATGCGTACCGTTGATGAAGATCTGCGGAACCGTCCTGCGTCCACCAGACGCTGTCTGCATTGCACGGAACTGCACCGGATCATCTTCGACGTCGATTTCGATCCAGTCGGTCACCCCCTTGGCGCGAAGATGCGCCTTGGCCCGGTGACAAAAGGGGCAATAGTCCTTGGTATAGAGGGTTATGTTCGGTTTCATTTCATGTCTCCGAT
The DNA here is from genome assembly GCF_000371385.1 of Sphingopyxis sp. MC1. Lineage (NCBI taxonomy): Bacteria > Pseudomonadati > Pseudomonadota > Alphaproteobacteria > Sphingomonadales > Sphingopyxidaceae > Sphingopyxis > Sphingopyxis sp. MC1. Next base: position 39,034 of record NZ_AOUN01000007.1, on the reverse strand, counting down.
CAAGCTGCCTCAGACTGCTCGCCGGCCGATGGAAGGACCCAGGCGGCGCGCGGAAAGTGGCAGGTGTAACCATTGGGACGGCGCTCCAGATAATCCTGGTGCTCCGGCTCCGCCTCCCAGAAGGGGCCAATCGGCTCCAACTCGCTCGCTACCTTTCCCGGCCAGAGGCCGGATGCGTTGACGTCCGCGATCGTCTGCAACGCGGTTTCACGCTGCGCTTCGTCGGCATAATAGATCGCCGAGCGATAGCTCCCGCCGCGGTCGTTGCCCTGGCGATTGCGCGTGGTCGGATCGTGGATCTGGAAGAAAAATTCGAGGATCCGGCGGTAGCTGATCTGATCGGGATCGAAATTGATCTCGATCGCCTCGGCGTGCGTGCCGTGGTTGCGATAGGTCGCGTTCGGCACATCGCCGCCGCTGTAACCGACACGGGTGCTGACGACGCCGGGGAGTTTGCGGATCAGGTCCTGCATGCCCCAGAAGCAGCCGCCGGCAAGGATGGAACGTTCGGTCATGATCAATTCTCCTCGATCTGGTTCAGAAATTCGGAATAGCCCTCGGCTTCCATGTCATCGCGGTGGACGAAGCGGAGTGAAGCCGAGTTGATGCAGTAGCGCTGGCCGCCACGGTCGCGCGGACCGTCGGGAAACACATGTCCCAAGTGGCTGTCGCCATGAGCCGAGCGCACCTCGGTGCGGATCATCCCGTAGCTGTCGTCGCGTATTTCATCGACATTGGCGGGGACGATGGGCTTGGTGAAGCTCGGCCATCCACTGCCGGAATCGAATTTGTCGGTCGAGGCGAACAAGGGCTCGCCGCTGACGATATCGACGTAGATGCCGGGCTCCTTATTGTGCAGCAGTTCCCCACTGCCGGCACGCTCGGTGCCGCCTTCCTGGGTGACATGGCGCTGTTGGGGCGTCAGCTTCGCAATGGCTTCGCTGGTCTTGAGGTAGGTCATTCGATATCTCCTTTGTCTGACAGTTGCGGCACGTCTTTCCACCCCGGTGCGCCGCATGCGCGCCGGTGGAGACAGTCCCGAAATTCGAAATTTGGCTCAGAGGCGGTCGAGGATGCTCATGAGAACCGCCGGGTCGAGCCGGTTGCGATAATTGGGATCGAGAAAACTATATCTGATGATCCCGTCGGTACTGATCACATAGGTTGCCGGCATCGGAATGCGCCAGTCGGCGCCGTCGTCGCCTGCGACCATCCCGTCCGCAAGCGCCGCCCGGCGCATACTCTCGGGCAGTTCGAAGGCGAGGCCATAATCGCTCGCGACCGTCATTCCGCGATCGGCGAGCAACGGAAGCGTCATTTCCTCGGCCCGCGCCATTGCGATGCTGTCGGCGAGCGGCTGCGGGGAGATCGCGAGCAGGCTCGCTCCTCTATCCTCGACCGCTTGCGCCGCCTTCGACATCGCCCGAAGTTCGGCGCGGCAGAAGGGGCACCATCCGCCGCGAAAGAAACTCAGGACCACTGGTCCGCCAATCAATCGGCCACGCAGCGAGACTGTGCCGCCGAGGGCGTTTTCCAGCAGGAACTCCGGCGCGACATCTCCGGCCTGGACAGCCGAGACCTCGATGCCCATGGCCAGGATCTGCCGATCGCCTTCGGCGATTGCCACCCTCCCCTCGTCGCCGGCTGCCTGGAAATAGGCTTGCTCGATCATGCTCATGTCCGTTCGGAAGTTCATTCGACTCTTCTGCATCGAAAATTGGGGAGGGGAAAGGCTGGCGCGGCTCGCGCCAGCCTTTCCTTCAATGTCCACCTCGAGCCGGGCGCCGGGAGTCACGCCCAGCCCAAGGTGGATCGAGCGAAGCGACGAAGCCGGGAAGGGGAATTACCGGCTCGGACGTCGCGTCCGGGCTCGAGGCTTTTGCGGCGGTAAGGGAAGGCCGCCGCAACCCGCAAGGAAACGGACCCCGCGATCCAGGGCCGCGAAAGCGGCGTCGGTTCTGATCTGGCATTCATGATGGTCATCTCAAAACTCCAGGAGGCTTTGTCTCGGGTCCGTTTTTGCGGATGAGCCGTATTTAGGCTGTAGCGATTGCTTGCGGCAGATGGGTTGAGTCGATAGGACCTATTCCGCAGGGGAATGAAATGGATCGACTTGCCGTCATGGAGCAGTTCCTCGCCGTGGCCGAGGCGGGTTCCTTTTCCGCGGCGGCGCGACGGCTCAATGTCGGTCAGCCATCGATTTCGAAAGCCGTGGCGCAGCTTGAGGCCTATCTCGGCGTCCGGCTGTTCCAGCGCTCAACCCGCAGCCTGACGCTCACCGAGGCGGGCCGTCGCTACCGCGACGGCGCCGAGCGTGCGATTGCAGCCGCCGCCGCCGCGGAGATTGCCGCCAAGGAAGACGGGGGCCGTCTCGCCGGACCGGTGCGCGTCGTGGTCCCGACTTGCCTTGCCCGGCTGCATCTCGTGCCGTGTCTCCGGGAATTCTCTGATCGCTTTCCCGAAGTCACGCTCGATCTGGAGATCACCGATCGCGAAACCGATGTCGTGGCATCGGGCGTGGATATCGCGCTGCGAATTGGCACGCTCGCCGACACCGCGCTCGTCGCCTCTCGCATGGCGCGCACGCGGATGGCGCTGGTCGCGAACAAGGCCGAAAATGGTCTCGACGCCCCGCACAATTTCATGGGGCAGCCCGCGATCATCTCGCGCCTTCATCATGCGAAGAATAGCTGGGTCTTCCGCGATGGCAGCGCGCGCATCGCGATCATGGTGCATCCTGCGCTCATTCTCGACAGCGACGACGCAGCCCGGTCGGCAGCGCTTGCCGGTCTCGGCTATGCGATGTTGCCCCGGCCCTTCGTCGCCGATCTGATCGATACCGGCGATCTTGTCGAGTTGCTGCCCAACCATATGCTCGAAGACATTGATCTATGGGCCCTGCTGCCGGCTGGCCGCGACCAGACCGCGAGAGTGCGCGCTTTTCTCGACTGGCTCCGCCCGCAGATGAACGCGATCTTTGCCGATGAGCGACCCGGCTTGCTCTCATGAACGCTATTGCGGTTGCCATCGCTGCTTCGATGCTGAGTTTTGCGATGGGTTTCGCGATCAGGCGGGGGACGGTCTGCGTGGTCGTTGCGGCGCAGGATCTTGTCGTGCGGCGCCGACCCGACAAGTTCATCGGGTTCGCGACGGCGGCTTGCTGGTCAGGGCTTCTGCTTGTTCCACTGGCATGGACCGCACCAGCTGTTTTCCATCTGTCCCCGGGCTACGACCAGCTGATCCAGGCTTTCCTGTTCGGGTGTCTTTACGGGATCGGCGCGTGGGCGAACCAGGCTTGCGGCTTTGGAACACTCGCGCATTTGACCGGCGGCAGGCTCGGATATCTTCTGACCCTCGCCGGCTGGGTAATCGGCGCCTCGTTCATATCCAAAGTCTACAGGCCCCAGCAAATTCCCGAGCCCTCGCTGCTTGCGACGTCACCGCTCGCCGCGATAGCGGCGTGGCTGGCCTTCGCCGCAGTCTGCTGGTGGAGCTGGCCGCGCCTGCGACTGTTGCGCCGCCGGTCGCGCTGGCGCAAGATGCTGCTTGGACGCGCGCGGATGCGTCCCTTCGAGGCCATGCTCATCATCGGCATCGGCGGCGGCCTGCTGTACGCCTGCGCCGGGAGCTGGACCTATCTGGGCCTCCTGTCCAGCTACGCCTCGCAGCTCGTCATGCACGATTTCGCCCCGATTTCTCCTTTGCCGGCGCTTTTGGGCACCGCGATGATGATCGGCGGCGGACTATTTGCAGCCGTCCGCTCCGCCAGCTTCCGGTTGCGCGGCACCAACTGGCGTCAAGGCTCGCGGCATCTCGTCGGCGGCACCATCATGGGGTTGGCCACCCAGCTCATCCCGGGCGGCAATGGGGTCATCATCGTCTACGGGCTGCCCTCCTTCGCTCCCCATGCCCTGACCGCCTATTTCGGGATGACATTGACCCTCATGCTCATCTTCGCCGCCACAAACTATTCCCGCAGGGCATAGAAACCATGCCCACGGGCCAACTGTTTTTGCGCGCTCGATGCGCGCAATATGCGCATCGTGTAATCAGGAAGGGACAGCGGGATGACCGATTTCGACTATGACGTGGCGATAATCGGCGCGGGCACCGCTGGAATGTCGGCGTACCGGGAAGCGCTCAAATATAGCGATCGCGTCGTCATGATCGATGGCGGCCCCTTGGGGACCACATGCGCCCGCGTTGGCTGCATGCCCTCCAAATTGCTGATCGCTGCGGCAGAGGCGCGCCACCGTGCCGAAAGCGTCGGCCTGTTCGGACTTCGCGCCGGACCCGTCGAGGTCGATGGTGTGCAGGTCATGAACCGCGTCCGCGCCGAGCGCGACCACTTTGTTAGCTTCGCCACCGAGGCGATTGCGGGGTTTGCACCCGGAGGCCTGCTTCGCGAGCAGGCGCGTTTTGTCGATGACAATCGGCTCGAACTTGCGAGCGGCAAGCAGATCAGCGCGCGCAGCATCGTGATCGCAACGGGCTCGCGGCCGGTCGTACCCGCAGGCCTGGAACCGGCGGGCGATCGGCTGATTTTCAACGACCAACTGTTCGACTGGACCGATCTGCCGTCCTCGGTTGCAGTCTTCGGCACCGGCGCGATCGGGTTGGAGCTCGGGCAGGCTTTGCATCGCCTCGGTGTCCGCACCCATATCTATGGGCGCGGCGGCAGCGTCGGCCCGCTCACCGATCCCGACGTCGCGGCTTATGCGGCGGCACAGTTCTCGAGCGAAATTCCTATCGACTGGATGGCAGCCGATGCAAGCGTCGCGCGCGACGGGGACGCTGTGATCGTCCGGTCAGCGGGGGGCGAGGAGCGGTTCGATTATCTCCTCGCGGCCGCAGGCCGACGGGCCAATGTCGACAATCTCGGACTGGAAAACACCTCGCTCACGCTCGATGCCCATGGCGTCCCCACTTATGATCACCTGTCGATGCGCGCCAGTTACAGCGACATCTTCATCGCGGGCGACTCGGCGGTCGATCTCTCGCTCCTTCACGAGGCCGCGGACGAAGGCCGGGTGGCAGGCGAAAATGCCGCGCGCTATCCGCACAGCTATCGCCGCGCGCGCCGGACCCCGTTGACGATCGTCTTCACCGATCCCCAGATCGCCATCGCCGGGCGCAGCCATGCCGACCTTCTTCGCGACCGGATGGATTTCGCCATCGGCGAAGTGTCGTTCGAAGACCAGGGACGGGCTCGCATATTGGGGCTCAACCGGGGATTGCTGCGCGTCTATGGCGATCGGCCGAGCGGGTTGCTGCTTGGCGCCGAAATCTTCGGTCCAGCGGCGGAACATCTCGCTCATCTCCTCGCCTGGTCGATCGAGAGCCGGCTCACCGTCGCCGAATTGCTCGAACGACCCTTCTATCATCCTGTCATTGAGGAAGGGCTGCGCACCGCGCTTCGCCACCTCAACCACCATCTCGGGTTCGGACCGAATCCGCCGCTGCGCTGCATCGACTGTGGTCCGGGAGGCTAGGCCAAGCGGTGCCCGCCTTCGGCTCGGATAGAATATCGGCACCTTGCAACGGTGCAAATCCGGCAGAGCCTTTGCCCGAGCCTGGATCGCGCACGGCCGAGGGGGAGATCCGCCCTGATTCCTGCTCGCGCGAGCGAAGCATAGCGTTCCGGCCTCACCTCCCCGGTGGGGCGGAAAGCCCGCGAGGATCGATGAGCAAGCTCGCGGCGCCTGTCGCTGGGGGAGCCTCACGCTCCCCGCCACAGGTCCGCATCGTAACTTGCGGTTTGTTGGTGCCTTAGACCTGGGCGTCGGCAGGCTTTTTCCGTCGGATAGCCGCCGAGAGTAATACCAGCGAAGCGGCAAGCAGAACGGCGTCTTTCAACAGAAATTGCCCGGGGATGGCCGAAATGGCCGGGAACCCGCCGGCGGTCGGCTCTGCGACACCAGGCGTTGACAAGAAGAATGTCAAGGTGATGGTATAGGTCGCCACCGACATGGCGCCGCCGAGGACCGAGAAAATCGGTTTGAATGCACCGAGGATCAGGGCAGCGGCCGTGGCGAGTTCCATCGTGCCGATGAACTGGCTGGCGCCCTGGACGCCGAACAGCGGGTGAAGCCAGCTCATAAGCGGGCTGTGTTCGATGAATGGGGCAATGCCTTGCGCCTCATAAGCCGTGAATTTCATGCCGCCGAACCACAGAAAGACAATGACTAGGGCCCATCGCAGCAGAGCGAGTTCGCGCATTTGATGCTCGGGGACGCTGAATGAATATTTCTCCAATAAGCTCATAATCAATGCCCTTTTTGTTGATGGAAATGTGGCGAGAGGCGTCAGTTTGTAATTCCGGGACCGACGATGTCGGTCGGACAGTTGGTGCACTTCTCTTCGTCGCAGAAACGGCAGGTCGTGCGCGCGCGCACTTCGTCGCGCGGCAATGACGCGAGGATGGTTTCCGCGACGCGCTCCAGCGCAGCGCGGTCCTTCTCGCCGACCGCAGCGAGCAACCCGGTGATCGCTGTGCTGCGCAGATTCAGGAGCGCCCTGCGTTCCGTCTCGCCGCCGGACGTCAACGACACGTGCATGACGCGGCGATCGCCGGGGGATTGCGATTTCGAGACGAAATTCTGAGCGACCAGCCGTTCGACCACGCGGGCAGCACCGGCATGCGACAGGCGCAGGGCCTTGCCGATCTGGTCGATCGAAAGGCCCGGTTCATGGCCGATGAGGCTCAATGCCGCCGCGGTCTCCCCGCCGGCCGGAAAGCGCTGTGATATCGCACCGCGCATCTCATCCGACACCCCCTGCGCGAGGGCGCCGAAGAGATTGATCAGCCGATCGGAAGGTGAAGCGTCCTTGGTCAATCGCATTCCAGTATATATGCGTCGCGCATATAAATAGCGCAGCGGCTGGAGAATGCAAGAGGCGATGCGAGCTTCAGAGCTTGAGCCTCTCCTTCATGGGCTCGCGATCCGTCTGTTCGATGGGGTACCAGCGGTAGCCGGATCCGTCGGCGGCAATGTGACCCACCCCCGGGAACGGAAGATGGGGCGCCGCAATCATCATACGGTCGCGAGCGAAGCGGGTGAACGCGGCTTTCCGCACGGCGCGCGCCTCGTCCTAGCGAACATCGAAAGTGATCGTCACGTCGGGGCGTGGAAATTGAACCGCGCCGGCGTGGATGACATCGCCGACGAAGACGATACTCTGCCCCTTGCTGGTCAAGGTGTAGAAGGCGGTGCCCGGGGTGTGCCCAGGCTGCAGTTCGGCACGAATGCCCGGCACGACTTCGCCATCGGTATCGATCGGCTTCACCCGGCCGGCCGTGACATAGGGCGTCAGCGTCTGCTCGGTCTGGGTCCAGAAGCGCTTGTCGATCCCGCTTTTAGCCGCGTTGGCAACATCGGAGAAAAAGCGAATATCTGCACCGCCGGCATAGACCGTCGCGCGCGGGAAGACGATCTTGCCCGCCTTCGTGAGACCGCCGCTATGGTCGCTGTGGACATGGGTGATGAGTATGTCGGTGATTGTCTCCGGCGCGGCCCCAGCTGCTGCCAGCGCTTCGAGCAGCCTGCCGCCGTTGCCTAGGCCGAAAAGATCGCCGGCACCGACATCGACAAGGATCCGCCGCCCGTTGAAGTCGATCAGATAAGCGTTGATCGAAGCCTCTGCGGGATTAGCTAGGAAACTGCGGGCAAGAATTTCGTCGATCGTTTGCGCCGAGACGCCGCGCAGCAACTGGTGCAGGTCCAGCGGGACCGACCCATCCGACAATGCCGTTATCTGGGCATCGCCAATCGTAAATCGATAAATTGCGGGAGCGGTCTGGCGGACGGTCCCGGCTATGGTGTCGGGCACCGCGGCGGGCGTCGGAGCCGCTAAACCGGGAGAAGAGGATATCGGGCCAAGCAGCGCCAGGGCGAGAGGGAGAATAGTGAATGGCTTTTTGATCATCATGGCGACGTCCTTGATTGAGTTGCGATGGATGAAGAACTGTCAGTCATTATCCCAGCGCTGGCGGGGTCTTGCGAGACATTGTCGCGATCGACAGCGTGCTCGGCGACAGAGTTCGGTTCAGGCAGGGCCACTTCCGAAAAATGCTGCCGAATATAGTCCAGCTTGGGATCGATGAAGCGGCGGCAGAAGGGTCGGCTCGGATCGGTTCGATAATAGTTCTGGTAACGCTCGTCCGAAGCCTTGAAGCTTCTGAACGGCAGAACCAGGGTATGCGCCGTATTGCCGAATTCCTCGGCAAATCGGACGATCGCCAATTCGGCCTCATGCCGCTGGTTGTCATCGAAAATATAGATCGCGCTGCGGTACTTGTCGCTAGGAGAGCGGGCCCGGGTGGCTGAATGCGTTCTCAGATGCACCTCGCACAGCGTTGCCAACGGAATGATTGAAGGATCGAAGGTGACGATCACCCCTTCTGACCAGCTATCTGCCGGAGCGTCCGATTGGACAAAGCCCTGGTCGACCTGCGCAACGCCGCGCAGCGCCTGGAACACCCCTTCGGTGCACCAATGGCACCCCCCTCCAAAGCCGATCTTCGCCATCTTCACCTCTCGCGCCTAGACGTATTTCTTTCCGCGGATCAGCGCCGTCTCGCGCGCCTGAGCCTTCTGGCTGCGGACGCAATCAATGTAAGCATCAGCGCGCCGATAAGAACGCCCAGTAGCAGTGGACTGTGGACATGCATCATCGCTGGGCGCAAATACAGGCCGACTAACCCGAGGATCACGAAAGCGACCGATGCAAGTCGCAATGCGCGCCAAGCACGGGGTTTGTTGTCTTTGAACCAAAGGGAAGTTCCGAAGATATTGATCATAAATGGTTGCCTTCCGGCAGCAAGGTTCAAGGTACGCAGTAAGTCAGAGCGGCCGTGCACATTCCGAACGAAGCCAGGTTTCCTGCACGCTGCTGAAGCCGGCCTCGCGTAATGTCTGGGTCGCCGCAGCCAACCGCTGGCCCCGCCGATGCAGGAGGTTAACGAACGCGCGGAGTATTTCGAGCCGGGGATCAGCGAGTGTCCCATTTGCACGCCGTCCCGGGAGAAGTTGATGTTTCTTGAAGAGGGCCTGCGCGAGACCGGCTCGCGATCCGAACCTTTGGCCTTTCTCGCTCCGCGCCAGTGCGATTACCGTCAGTTCCATCGGCGTGAAGATGAAGGCGCCGGATGGAAGTATCTCTGGCTCGATGAGGTGCAGCACTGTGGCGCGAGCTCCCTTGTTCTCTTCATCGTCTTCGCGGCCGTACCTATTTTAACGAACCGCGGCGCCGTTGAAGATTGTCCGTTCGGCTAAGACGCTCTCATTCATCCTGGGGCGCAGCGTCAGGCACGCCGTCGCTTCTGTGTCAGCCGTTGCGCCGACTATCGCAGTGAGCCAGACGTTTTTCCAATAGGCTGTGCCTATAGTTTTCATAGCGCCGGATAGCGTGACGCGTCACTTATTGCGGCATCTCGACATGCCCACCGAAGCCAAAGCGCATCGCCGAGAGAAGCTTGTCGCCAAAAGTGTGGTCGACGCGGCTGCGGTAGCGCGCAAACAAGGCGGCCGAAAGGACATAGGCCGGGACGGCTTCTTCCATTGCCGCATCGATCGTCCACCGGCCCTCGCCAGAGTCCGAGACCTGGCCGGTGAATTGCTCGAGCATCGGATCCCTGGCCAGGCCGATCGCGCAAAGGTCGAGCAGCCAGGACGAGATGACACTGCCGCGACGCCAGACTTCGGCCACGTCGGTCAGGTTGATGTCGAAGCGTTCATCAGGCTCGAGCCGTTCGGAGGACTTGCCCTTGAGAATGTCGAAGCCCTCGGCATAGGCCTGCATCAGGCCATATTCGATTCCGTTGTGGACCATCTTGACGAAATGCCCGGCGCCGGTTGGGCCGGCGTGGATATAGCCGCGCTCGGCGCGACTGTCGGGCGCGTCGCGTCCAATGGTGCGGACGATCGAACCATAGCCCGGCGCGAGCGTATCGAAGATGGGATCCAGCAGATCGACGATCTCCTTGTCGCCGCCGATCATCATGCAATAACCGCGTTCGAGCCCCCATATCCCGCCTGATGTGCCAACATCGATATAATGGAGCCCCTTGTCCCTTGCCGCAGCACCACATTTGATGTCGTCTTTGTAGAAGCTGTTGCCGCCATCGATGATGATGTCGCCGGGCTCCGACAATTCCATCAGCTTGTCGACCGTGTCTTGGGTGGGAGCGCCCGCCGGGAGCATTACCCAGAAGATCCGCGGCGCAGTGAGTTTGGCGACGACATCTTCAAGCGAATTCGCTCCGATGGCACCTTCACCGGCGAGCTGAGTAACCGCGGCCGGATCGCGATTGAAGGCGACGACCTCGTGGCCGCCGCGCATCAGCCGACGCGCGATATTGGCACCCATGCGGCCGAGGCCGATCATTGCAAGACGCATTGTTCAAATCCTTCTGTCAGAAGTTCACCCGGCGCGGACAGTTCCGACCAACGCCCCGCCGTCACGATCCAACGAGACCGCACCGCTCGCTGGCAGGTTACCATGAGTATGCAAATTTCGCCGCGCCTTGGCACTGAATGGAGGATGAGTTCATCGCCAGACGAAGTCCAATAACCAGGCGCTATAGTTTCGATACCCATTTAGCGACATGCGCAGTGCCGGGGCGGACATTGCGAACAGAGCAGCGACTGCGACACCCTCAGTCCGGTTGGAAGCCAAGCACGAAATCCACGACCTTTTTCGCAGACATCTCGCACGGCTTGAGCGATGTTTTGCCTGATGTGAACCGATACAGGTTGAAGCTGACGATGTCGGTCCCAGCCAACTCCCTGGCAAACAGGCTGTTGCGGCGCCCGTCGTCGGACCGCCGGACGATCAAGCCGAAACGCCGGCCTTCGTGAATGCCTTCGCTATGACCCTCGGGAAGCCTTTTGAAGGCAGCGTCGAAATCGGTAAGCTCCATCTCGTTCCACCAGTATCAGAAGACGCACAGCATGTTCGGGCCCGCCAACTCTGGCGCGCGCAACGAGCCCCAGGAACAAGCGCGCATTCGACTAGGCCCTCTCCATCTCATGTGTCGGTTCAACCCCCATCAGCGCCAGGCCGTTGCGGATGACCTGCCCGATCGCGGCGGCCAGGAACAACCGCGCGCGGCTAACCGGCAGGTTTTCCGGGTAGGCGAAGCGGCGCGTCGGGTCGGCATTTCCTGTGTTCCACAGCGCATGGAATTCCGCGGCCAGCCCCTCAAGGAAGAAGGCGATCCGGTGCGGCTCGCGCGCTGCCGCAGCCGCCTCGACGATGCGGGGGAATTCTGCCGCACGCTTCACAAGCGTAAGGCTCGGACCGTCCAGAAGAGCGAGATCGGGCGGGTCGCCCAACTCGATACCCGCTTCGGCCGCGCGGCTTGCTAGCGAGCAAATCCGCGCATGGGCATATTGCACATAGAAGACCGGATTATCCTTCGATGCCTCGACGACGGTCGCAAAGTCGAAGTCCATGGACGCTTCCGCTTTGCGGGTCAGCATCATGAAGCGAACGACGTCCTTTCCGACTTCTCGAATGACATCGGCCAGCGTGACGAAATTGCCTGCGCGCTTGGACATCTTGACCGGCTCACCCGCGCGCAGCAGCCGCACGATCTGCACCAGCTTGACGTCGAACCGCTTCCTGCCTTCGGTTAGAGCTTCGGCGGCGGCAACGATGCGCATCACGGTCCCGGCATGATCGGCGCCCCAGATGTCGATCAGTTCGTCGGCATCGCGCGCCTTCTCGAAATGATAGGCCAGATCCACGCCGAAATAGGTCCAGCTCCCATCCGGTTTACGGATAGGACGGTCCTGGTCATCGCCAAATTTCGTCGACCGGAACAGCGGCAGCGCGATCGGCTCCCAGTCCTTGGAGACTTCACCCTTCGGAGGTTCGAGAACGCCGTCATAGACAAGATCGCGCTCGCGCAGCCAGGCCTCGGCATCATCCGGCTTTCCGGCAGCGACGAGGTCCGCCTCCGACGCGAAGCGGTCGTGACTTATGCCGAGCAGCGCCAGATCTTCGCGGATCGTCTCCATCATCGCGGCAACGGTCCGCGCACGAAAGATTGCGAGCCAGTCCGTCTCCGGGGCGTCGGCATAGCGGCCCCCAAAATCGGCGGCCAGCGCCTCCCCGACCGGCTTCAGATAATCGCCCGGGTATAGACCTTCCGCTATCTCGCCGAGGCTCTCGCCCAACGCCTCGCGATATCTCTGGTGTGCCGAGCGAGCGAGAATATCGACCTGCCCGCCGGCATCATTGATATAATATTCGCGGATGACGCGATGGCCGGTGAAAGCGAGCAGGTTGGCGAGCGCATCTCCGACCACTGCCCCTCGGCAGTGCCCCATATGCATCGGACCGGTCGGGTTGGCCGAGACAAACTCTATATTCACCGTCTTACCCGCGCCGACGGGCGACATGCCGTAGCGGTCCTTCTGGTCCGCAATCACCGCCAGCTCGTTTTGCCAGGCCTGGTCGGTCAGCCGGATATTTACAAAGCCCGGGCCAGCGACGGCCACGTCTGCAACATCCTCCAACATGGCCAACCGGCCCGCCAACTTCTCAGCGAGTTGGCGCGGATGCGTGCCGGTAAGTTTTGCCAGGACCATCGCCGCGTTGGTCGACAGATCGCCATGCGCCGGGTCGTGCGGACGCTCCACGGTCAGCCCCGCCCGGTCGAGGCCCGCAGGAACGTCCCCCGCCACCTGCAGATCGCCAATTACCCGCGCGAGATGATCAAGGATGCGCGCATGAAGCGACACAGCCATCAGCGAAGGCCCGCTGCGCCTTGGCTGCTATCCAACCTCTACGCCTTTCCAGAAAGCGATGTGATCCCGGATGGCTTCCGCAACCGGATTCGGATCGGGATATGACCAAGCCGCGTCCGCGTTGAGCGCGCTGCCTACGCGGATATGGAAGTATCTCGCGGTGCCCTTGATCGGGCAGACAGAAGTGTGTGCGCTCGCTTCAAGGAGCTCCTGATTGACCGCGGAAGGTGGGAAATAGTGGTTTCCCTCGACGACGATTGTCTCGTCGCTTGCGGCGATGGTGGTGTCGTTCCAAACTGCTGAGACCAACGGAATATCCTCTCATATTGTCAATGGCACGGCGTTCGCAGCGGCCCGTGAATCAGGGGCGTTCGAGGAGTGCGACGGTGCCTTGGCCGCCGTCGGCGCAGATGCTGACGATTGCCCGTGATCCGCTCGGCATGTCCCAGAGCTCCTTCACTGCCTGGCTGAGGTCGCGCGCGCCTGTCGCGCCGAAGGGATGACCGATTGCTACCGAGCCCCCGTTGGGATTGACGCGGTCCCAGTCGAAGTCGCCCAAATCCGACTGGACACCGGCGGTTTCGCGCACCCACTCCCGGTCGGTGATGGCCGCGACATTCGCCAGGACCTGGGCGGCGAAGGCTTCGTGGATTTCCCAAAGAGCGATATCGGAGAAGCTTAGTTGATGCCGCGCGAGCAGACGTGGAATGCCATAGGAGGGTGCCATCAACAGACCCTCGGTGTGGAAATCGACGGCCGACACCTCGTAATCGATGAGCCGCGCGTAGGGGGTGCCCGCCGGCAGTCGTGCCACGCCGGCTTCGTTTGCCACCCAGCAACCGGCGGCGCCATCCGTTATCGGCGAGCTGTTGCCGGCAGTCAGCGTTCCCCTGCCACTGTCGCGATCGAAGACGGGCTTGAGTGCGGCAAGCCGTTCGGGCGACGTATCGGCGCGGGGGTTCGCATCGCGCGCCAGTTCAGGAAGGGAAATCGCGAGATCGTCGAAGAAACCTCGCTCCCAACCAGCGACCGACCGCTGGTGGCTCTTTAGCGCCCAATCGTCCTGCGCCTCGCGCGAGATCCGCCAGGCCTTGGCGGTGTCCTCCATATGATCGCCCATTGTCCTGCCGGTGATCCGGTTGGCCCATCCCTTGGTCGGGAGCACATAGTCGTGGAGGGCAAGAGACTGGAGGGCCGCAAGCGCCGCCGCTGGATCTTGCGCAAAGAGGTCGGTGAGCCGCTTCGATGCATCGGCCGTCAAAGCGATGGGAGGTCGGCTCATGACTTCGGCACCGCCCACCATCGTGAGATCGGTTCCTCCGCCCAGCATCCCTGCCGCAGCGAAAGTCGCCGTCATGCTGGTAGAGCATGCCAAAACGACCGAAAATGCGGGGACATTCGGATTGAGCTTGGCGTCAAGCCAGGTCTCGCGAGCAATGTTGCTCCAACCCAAATTCGGGATCACGGTACCCCAGATGAGAAGATCCGGCTCTGCTTGCGCCGCCATCGCCTGCACAAGAGGGACGGACAAAGAGACGGCATCATAAGCAGCCAAAGCCCCTCCGCCGCGGCCGAAGGGAGTGCGAAGGCCGGCGGCAACAAAGACGGGTTCAGCAAAGCGGCTCATGACGATCTCCAAATATTATCCGCAGGGTGAAAGGTGGGGCGCGACGGAGTATGCGCCGCTAACCACCATAGCGCTCGGTCTTGATTATCGAGGGGTCGACCCCGGCCAGCAGCGCGCCCTCGGTCGCAATGTTGACGAAATCGTTGGATCCGCAAACGAATATCTGTGTGGGCTTTCGGTGAAGCCGGGCGAGAACCTCTTCGACCATGGCGCTGTCGATCCGCCGCCCGAAATCCGATGCGCGGATCGGATCTTCGCGCGTGATCGCCAGCGCCAGGACAAATGCGGCATCGTTGATCTCGACGGAATGTAGTTCTTCCGAAAACAGAACATCCTCAGCGGTGCGCGCGGACAGGAGCAACGCGGTTGGCACGGCCGGGTCTTGTGTGCGGCGATGCCGGATCATCGCCATCAACGGCACGAGCCCGGAGCCTGCTCCGATCAACAGCACCGCGTCTACGGCAGGTTCAGGCCATAGGAAGTGCCCGCCGAGCGGACCGCGAAGCTCGATCTCATCGCCGACTATCGCGATATCGTGAAAATAGGCCGACACCTCGCCATCGGGCAGGCGTTCGACAGCGAGCTCGATGATCGGGGACGAGGCTGCCGATGACGCGATCGAGTAACTGCGCATCGCGCTATAGCCATCAGGCGCGGTCAGCCGGACATCGACATGTTGGCCTGCGATGTGCGCGAACGGCCTGCTCAATCGGAGGAAGAAGCTTTTGATGCTCGGCGTCTGCTGGACGATTTCCTCGATCACGCATGATTGCCATGACGCGGTTTGCGTGCCGTTGTCAGTCATCGGTGTATCGTTGCTCGCGCCACGGATCGCCGTAAATATGATAGCCGCGCAGCTCCCAGAAGCCGGCCTCGTCACGGGTTGTGAATTGCAGCGCCTTCACCCATTTGGCGGACTTCCAGAAGTACAGATGCGGAACCAGCAGACGCGCCGGCCCGCCATGATCGCGGGTAATCGGCTGGCCGGCAAATTTGAGAGCGACCATCGCTTTCCCGGACAGCAGGTCCGCCAGCGGGACGTTTGTCGAATAATCGTCGTAGGAATGCGCCAGGACGAAATCAGTGGGCCGGTCGAGCCCTGCATCCGCAAGGATGTCTTCAATGAGGACGCCCTCCCATATGGTATCCAGCTTGGACCAAGAGGTCACACAGTGAATATCCTTGGTCACCTTGGTCTTTGGCAGGGCGTTAAACTCGCTCCAGTTCCACACTTTGACCGGCTTCGGGCCGACTTTGACGGTGAATTTCCAATCAGCCAGCTCCACGTTCGGCGTCGGCCCCGCCGTGAGAACCGGAAAATTCTCCACGAGATGCTGACCCGGCGGAATCCGGCCGGACTGGTCGCCACTTGAACCGCGACCGGTGAAACCTCTGGTGACCATAGTGCCCCCTTTTTGCTCGATGCGACAGACGATAACCGGCTTCACTTCAGACCTGATACGCGTGGCCGCGGTACGAACCGATGGCTTGAAGCCTGAAACGCCCGATGCTTCATCGGATTTTCGATGATCGCATTTTCGTGAATCGGTGATTTGATGCTTATGGACTATAACGCGACGCCGGGCCGATTTCCCAATACCCTATCGCTATAGTTTTTATAGCTTTGAATAAATTACGCGCGCATCACGTCGGCTGCAGATTTAGGCACGGCATGAGGCTCGGTCCGCCTGCTTTCCAGGTTGGCTGCCGCGCCTCACAGCTTCGTAAGCGCCTCTCAGGGATAGAACGGCAACAAGGTATGGAAACTATGTTCCGCCGCTATTGGAAATAGTCGGTGCACATCTTCATAGTCCTGCGTGCGAAACCCTTGAACCCCGTGCGAATTTTCGAAGAAGTGGCGCTCTGATCGATCGAGACTTCGGGGCGCAGCAAGATGGAGACATTGATGAAAGCCGTTGGTTACAAGGTCCCGGGACCCATCGCCGAGGATGCTGCGCTGGTCGACATCGAGCTGCCCCAGCCTGTCGCGGCAGGATATGATATCCTGGTTGAGGTGAAGGCCGTCTCGGTGAACCCGGTCGACTATAAGGTCCGCGGCAGCTCGCCGCCAGCCGATGGTGAATGGAAGGTGCTGGGGTGGGATGCGTCCGGGATCGTGCGCGAGGTCGGCCCCGACGTGACGCAGTTCCAGCCGGGCGACGAGGTCTATTATGCCGGATCGATTACCCGGCCCGGCACCAATGTCGAGTTCCATCTTGTCGACGCCCGGATCGTCGGTCGCAAACCCGCCTCGCTCGACTGGGCGGAAGCAGCAGCGCTGCCGCTAACGACGTTGACCGCCTGGGAGGCGATGTTCGATCGCCTCGACGTGGCGAAGCCAGTCCCCGGTGCGGCGCCGGCGATCCTCATCATCGGTGGCGCGGGTGGGGTCGGGTCGATCGCGATCCAGATCGCGCGCCAGCGCACAGACCTCACCGTCATCACCACCGCCTCCCGAGCGGAAACCCAGGAGTGGGTGAAGGAGCTTGGCGCGCACCATGTCATCGACCATAGGCGCCCGCTCGCGGCACAGATTGCCGAGCTTGGCATCGGCGCTCCCGCGTTCGTCTTTTCGACCACGCATACAGAGCAGCATGCCGCCGACATCGCCGAGCTGATCGCGCCGCAAGGGCGGTTCGCGCTGATCGACGATCCCAGGGCATTCGACATCATGCTGTTCAAGCGCAAGGCGGTGTCGATACACCATGAGCTGATGTTCACCCGGTCGATCTACGGCACGCCCGATATGCATGAGCAGGGCAAGATCCTCGACGCGCTGGCCGTGCTGGTCGATGAGGGCAAAATCCGTACGACACTGACCGAGCGACTGTCGCCGATCAATGCTGCCAATCTGAAGACAGTGCACGCACTGATCGAAAGTGGCGCGGCGAAAGGCAAGACCGTCCTCGAAGGATTCTGATCTTTTCCAGTCCAAGTAACGCCGGACGATAACGCCGCGGCGAAGGAAATCCCATGACCAAGTCCATTGCCACTGCCTCGATCAACCGTGAAACCGCAGTCGCCCTCATCGACGCAGCGATAACCGCCGCCCGTGCAATCGGCATCCCGGCTGCCGTCGCCGTCGTCGACGCAACCGGGTATCTGCGGGCGTTCGAGCGCACCGACGACGCGCCGTTTCTCACCGTCGATGTTGCCATCGACAAAGCGTGGAGTTCCGCCTCCTTTGGATATCCGACCCATGTCTGGAACGACTATGTGAGCAACGATCCCAAAGTGGCGCCGCTGGCCTATCGCCCCCGGATGGTCGCCGTCGGTGGCGGCTATCCGATCCTTGAGGACGGAAAGCTGATCGGCGGAATCGGCATCTCCGGAGGCACTTATCAGCAGGACCAGGATGCCTGCGTTGAGGCACTCCAGAAAATCGGGTTCGAACTGCCAGCCTGACGACTGTCAGGCCATCGTCGGTGGCGATGGCCGGCAGATCTCACCTTGCGAAGGATCTTATGATGGAAGCGTTTGTCGTATTCACGCGGGAAGACACCACGGATGTGGATGAACTCGCGGCTTATTCTGCCCGCGTCGGCCCGTCGTTCGATGGGCATGACGTCACTTTTCTCGCCGCTTATGGCGCGATGGAGAATTTGGAGGGGTCGCCGATCGAAGGCGCCGTCATCTTGCGGTTCCCCACGATGCAAGCCGCGCATGACTGGTATCATAGCCCCGCCTACCAAGCTGTTGCTGCGCATCGCTTCGCCGGTGCCCGCTACCGCGGGTTTATCGTCGAGGGGCTGCGTTGACTCCCCCGCATTATAATGGCGGTACTGACCAAGAGCTGTGCGCCCAAACACCAACACCGGGAGTTTCTAAATGATCGAGGCCGAGGCACGCATCGCTACGATCGAATCGAGTCGATATCTGACGAGACTCGCTGAGGCGTGGGTTCATACTTACCCGGTTCGATATGACGCGCTGACAGCCGAAATCCAGCTTCCGGGCGGCGAGCTTATATTAACTGCGGACGGCGACAGCCTCTCCTTGAGGCTCGTGGGCAAAGATCGCGAACGTTTCGATGCAACCAAGCAATCGGTCGCCACGCTTGTTGATCGCGTCGCGGAGCACGACACCGGGGTCCGATGCGTTTGGAATGACATATCATGATAGCGCGCACCACAATTCGCCGCGGTTCTTCATCGCGCTGGAGGATCAGATGAGCATGCTCGAACCCCAAGCGCCGGATCTTCGGGTGCAGAAATGGATCGGCGCGGACGGAGAAAGCACCGGGCCGCTCAAGCTGTCGGATCTCGGCTCCGGCCCAAAGATCCTGTTCGCCTTCCAGCACTGGTGCCGCGGCTGCCATGTGCATGGCTTCCCGACGCTACAAAGATTGCATAGTGCATTGAGCCCCAGGGGCGTGGGATTTGCGGTGATCCAGACCGTCTTCGAAGGTGCGGATGAAAACACCTTCGAGAAGTTGCGTGTGAACCAGCTCGAATATGCGCTTCCTGTCGCCTTCGGCCATGATGAACCACTGGTCGGCGCGACGCTGCCTACCTTCATGGAGGATTATCGCACGCGAGGAACGCCCTGGTTCTCGATCATTGACGCTGGCGGCCGTATCGTCTTCTCGGACTTCCATCTCGACGCGGACAGGATCGTAAAGGATCTGGAGCTGGTGTAATCCGTGCGGCCTTGGCTCTTCCTGACCGCCAGCCACCTCGCAATGCTCGGCATTGGTTTTGCGGCCGGCATTTACACGCTGCCAATCCTCACCGCGGCCAGGCCGCCGAAGCCGGCAGCCTATCAGGCCATCGTCGACGTGCCTGTCGGGATCGATGTTCGCGACTACAACACGGTCGTCATCTGGTGCGAAGCGTTCGACCAGTTCATCAGCGCGGCAGCGTATCGACCGTCGCGTCAGGCGCTAAAATGAGCCCGGCGATGGATAGCATGCGGTCGGCGGGCCGACGTGGCCTCAAGCTCGCACCGGTGGCGGCGTTGCTGGCGAGCGTCGCGGCTCTGCTGCTGGGTAATGGTTTGCTGGGCACGCTCCTGATCGTCAGGGCCGGCCAGGAGGGCTTCTCGTCCGGCGCGATCAGCGCGATGATGTCGTTCTACTTCGCCGGTTTCACGATCGGCGCGCTCATGTTGCCGCGGATCATCGTCGCCGTGGGTCATGTCAGAACCTTTGCTGGCTTTGCGGCGATCGCCTCGATGACTGCCCTTCTCCATGTTGCGCTCGTGGAACCGATCGCCTGGATACCGCTTCGCCTGATCACGGGCTTCGCCTACGCGGGCATGATCCTCGCAACGGAGAGCTGGCTCAACGCCCATGCAGTGCCATCCACGCGCGGCCAACTCCTGTCGATCTTCGGAGTCGTCTCGATGGGCTCATGGGCCATCGGCCAGGCCTTGCTCAACGTCGCCCCGCCCGCCGACATGACCTTGTTCCTTATCGTGTCGCTGTTAATTTCCGCGGCGGTGGTTCCGATCACCTTGCTGCCCAGCCATCCGCCGGCGCAGGTGACACAGGAACGGGTCGCGTTCAGCGACCTCGTGCGCGCATCACCGCTCGCTGCGGCTGGCGCTTTCCTCGCTGGCCTGGCTATCGGCGGTTTTTGGGGCATGGGCCCGAACTTCGCCCAGAGGATCGGACTCGATGTCGGCGGCATCTCCGCTTTCATGGCTGCGGTGCTGGGTGGGACGCTCCTATTGCAGTGGCCCCTCGGCTGGCTTTCGGATCGCGTGTCGCGGAACCTTGTCATCGCCGCTGCGGCCCTGGCGTCCGCAGCGGCGGCCGTCGGCGTCGCCCTCGCGGTAGGGGCGCCCCTGCCGCTGCTCCTCGCGGCGGGCGCGCTGTTCGGCGGCTTTGGCATCCCGATCTATTCATTGTGTCTCGCGGTTGCCAACGACGACCTTCCGGCCGGCCGGCTGCTCGGTACCGCCCGCGGGCTTCTGCTGCTCAACGGGATCGGGACAGCCGCCGGACCCCTTATCGGGGGTGCTGCGATGACTATCGCCGGCCCCGGTGGGCTGTTCCTTTATGCGGCCGCATTGCTTGCCATATTGGCGGTGTTGGCTATCGGGAGCAGCCAGCCAAGGCGCCGCATCCACGCCAAGGCTGCCCGCTCTCCAAGCACACCGATGATCACGGGATCTCTTGATGTGATGATATGCATGGAGTCAGAGACGGAGGCCGCCCGGCACTAGCGCGCCTACTGCGACGGGCGTCCTATTCTACATCTTCTACGATGAGGTCCCGGCCGTTGAACTGCACGGTCTCTCCTGTTCGTGCTCCTTCGATCGCCTCGAAGATCGGCGCCATCGTTGAAATGCCCATGAACTCACGCCCATCACAGGTGAACTTGCTCGTTGACACTGCGATCACGAAATGGCGCCCCGACAGTTTGATGACAGCACCCTCCTCCACTGCCGACTTGGGGCCGAAGTCGATCGTCCTGAGCTTTTCAAGTTTATCGGCATAGTCGTGCAATGTGTCGTCAAGCGCTTCAGCCAAGTCGCTCGCGACTTCGGCCTGCGCCTGCTCGTCATTCTCGATCGGCTCGCTCCGATCCAGCTGAGCGATGGAGACATAATCCAGATAATTGGTGCGAGCGCTATGCAGGGCGGCAGTCTCCAGCGAAAGCATGGTTTCGCGGATGTGGCTTTTATTCCAGTTCATCATCACCTCGTTGTGTTTGGATCATTCGAAAGTTCGTGCTTCGGTCCGTCACCGCCGCGGGAGTGCCCCCATTGGGCTCGCCGGCCCGCTACTCGTCGCCTGGGGCGTCATCTCCCTGGTAGGGCGCTCTGATCAGCCGGGAATCCCGGATGATGCTGGTTACAAGCCAGACATAGGATTGCTCGGCGGTATCGAAGCCGAGAATGCTGAAGGCGCCGCCGAAAGGGCATAGCGGGAAGTCTGGAAAGCCCTCGCGCAGCACATAGCGCTCGGGATCGCGCTCAAACTCATTCTTGTAGACTTTGCGCAGGCCGTGCTTGCTCGGAACATCCTCGTCGCCCGCTGGCGTCGTTTGCCGATCCGCGACAAGCCGCTCGGAAAGGTCGCGGTGACAGATTTCGTCGAAGACATCGAAGGCGTCGATCAGCAGACCCTTATGGTTGGTCGCGGGATCGGTAATCGCGTATATGTTGGACGCGTCTTCTCCATCATCCCCGCTTTCGAGGCGCAACGCCGCATCGACGGTTATCGCGCATGGATCGAGCGTTGATCCCAGTTCGAGATCGATGAGATGGCCGTCCTTGACGCGGTACTCGCGGTCGTAGCCCTTCGCGACGAAGGACTGGACTGCTGCTAGGACGTCGGTCACTTGGGATGTCATTGTTGCACCTTGGCTTTGCATGGCATTGGACACGCTCTAATATCAGGGAGGCTGTTGCGGCTCAGCTGACGGAGATGAAAAGCAAACGCGCGCTATTCATATCCACTTGGCCTTCTTGAACCGCACGAACAGGTACAGGCAGAACATCGTCATCAACCCGAGCACGACAAAATAGCCATAGACCGTGTCCAGCTCGGGCATGTTCCTGAAGTTCATGCCATATATCCCGGCGATGGCCGTCGGGACCGCCAATATGGCGGCCCAGGCCGCGAGCTGGCGCGTGGTCACGCCCGTTCTTTGCGCTTCCAACAGGCTGCTGAACTCGAAGACGGTGGACAGAACCTGCAGGAGGCCATCGACCATGGTCTGCACGCGAGCGACATGATCCGCGACGTCGCTGAAATAGGGTCTGACTTCTGAACTGATGCAGGGGAAATGGCCTCGGACGAGTTTCCGGACCAGTTCAGCCATAGCGCCGAGCGTGCGCTGGAAGCGCGTGAGTTCGCTTCTCAGCCCGAAGATGCGGTCGATTTCTGCCCGTCCGAGAAAGTCGTCGAGCGATCGTCTCTCCATCGCCAGAACGTCATCCTCGATCATCTCGAAGATGGGAAGATATTGATCGACGATCCGGTGCAGGATCGCATGCAGCACATAGTCGACACCTTTGCCAAAAAGCGCCGGCGAAGCCTCGAGTTGCTCGCGAAGATTGCCGAGCGCTCCGCCGTTGCCGTGCCGTACGCTGATGAGATGGTTGTGACCGGTGAAGATCGCCATCTTGCCGTAGCGGATCTGGTCTCCATCCAGCTCGGCGGTCTGAGCGACAACATAGAGCTCTTCATTATACGCTTCGAGCTTGGGCGGGCAGAGCGGGTGCATCGCGTTGTCGATTGCCAACGGATGGAGGTTATACGTCGTTTGGATCGCTTTAAGCTCGTCGGCGGTGGGCTCGCGAAGCGCGATCCAGCAAAAGCCGGAGCGATCCTTATCGAGCTGGACCTGCTCGTCGATCGCGATTTCGCGGACCCGCAGGCCCTTGTTGTAATAATAAGCAGCGATGACGCTCATGCCGGTCTCGCAGGGATGCGCAGGCCGCGCTGCACCGCGGGCCGCGCCAGCCCGCGGCGGAGCCATGTCTGGACGTTCGAATATTCGCCGAGGCCGAGGATGTCGCCGGCCGCGTAGACTTCGGCCAGTGCGTTGACCCACCCAAGTGTCGCAATGTCCGCGATCGAATAATCATCGACAAGCCATTCGCGGCCTTCGAGCTGGCGGTCCAGCACCCCCAAGAGACGCTTGGATTCATCGATAAAGCGCTGCCGAGGGCGCTTGTCCTCATAGTCCTTGCCGGCAAATTTCAGGAAAAAACCAAGCTGACCGAAGGTCGGCCCGACGCCGGATACTTGAAAGAATACCCAAGCCAGCGTCTCGTAACGCTGCGCGGGCGCACTCGAATTGAGCTGGCCGGTTTTGTCGGCCAGGTAGAGGAGGATCGCGCCCGATTCCCATATGGCGATAGGGTTGCCGTCAGGACCAGCCGGATCGATGATCGCCGGTATGCGGCCGTTGGGGTTCAACGATACGAACGCTGGATCCTTCGACTCGTTGTTCGAGATATCGACCAGGTGGGGCTCGTACGCCAGGCCGGTCTCCTCGAGCATGATCGAGACCTTGACGCCATTGGGGGTGGGAGCGGCGTAGAGTTGCAGGCGATCGGGATGCAATGCGGGCCAGCGCTGCGTAATAGGAAAGGTCGAGAGGTCTGGCATAAATCTGCGATCCTGTGCTGCGATGGCGACTATATGGACCGACCCGTCTCTCTGAAGCAGGGTTGGATGACCGCGTCGTTGTACGACGCGGTCATGAAGATTGCGAACGGGATCGGCGGAGCGGCAACAGCAGTTAAGCCTATCCCGCTGCCGTCCCCGCCGCGGACTGATCATCATCAACTTTCTGGCGCTTTGGAAGCACCCAGCCGGGACGGACGAAATGGCAGGTGTAGCCGCCCGGGCGTTTCTCGAGATAATCCTGATGGTCCGGCTCGGCCTCCCAGAAATCTCCGACCGGCACGACCTCTGTCACCACCTTGCCATCCCACAGTCCGGAGGCATCCACATCGGCGATCGTGTCCTCGGCGACGCGCTTCTGCTCCTCGTCGACATAATAGATGCCCGACCGGTAGGAGAGCCCGATATCACCGCCTTGGCGATTCTTGGTCGTCGGGTCGTGGATCTGGAAGAAATATTCCAGGATATTGCGGAAGGTCGTCACTGCCGGGTCGAAGATGATCTCGATCCCTTCGGCATGCGTGCCGTGATTGCGATAAGTGGCGTCCGGGACATCGCCGCCGGTGTAGCCGACACGGGTCGATACGATGCCGGGCTGCTTGCGGATCAGATCCTGCATGCCCCAGAAACATCCGCCGGCGAGAATAGCGCGCTGGTGCATGTCAGGCCTCCTCGACCTGATCGAGATATTCGCCATATCCTTCGCTCTCCATCTCGTCGCGCGGAATGAAGCGAAGCGACGCGGAGTTAATGCAGTAGCGCAAACCTCCGCGATCGGAGGGACCGTCCGGGAATACATGACCGAGATGACTGTCGGCGTGCACCGATCTGACTTCCGTCCGCACCATACCGTGCGCGCTGTCGCGCAACTCGTTCACATTTGCTGCAACGATCGGCTTGGTGAAGCTGGGCCAGCCAGAACCCGAGTCGAATTTGTCGGTCGAGGCGAACAAAGGCTCTCCCGACACGATATCGACGTAGATGCCTGGTTCCTTGTTGTCATCATACTCCCCCGTGAAGGGCCGCTCGGTGCCCGACTCCTGGGTGACGTAGCGCTGCTCGGCAGTAAGGAGATCAACAGCTTCCTGCGACTTTTCGAACTTCATGATAGTCTCCGATATTGATCTGAGAGGGCGAAAAAGCCGCCGCTTATCGTGTCAGTCACTGCGCCGACTATCGCAGTGCGCCTAGGATTTATCCAATAGGCTGTGCCTATAGTTTCCATAGCACCGACGCTCTCGCGACGGGGTTTAGTGCCACGCATATCCGGCTGCCAGTTGCGCGATCTTCCGTATCTCGACGGGTGCGGTGGAGCCAGATACCGTCGCGATCACGACTTCGCGCTCCAGGGCAAATCCCTCGATCGGCCGCGTAACAAGACCGGGCGCCGTGGCGGATCGTTCCGGAAGAATGCATATGGCGGTGCCATCGGCGACGAAGTGTTGCACCCAGTCCTCGCGGTCCGATCGAAAGCGGGGCTGCATGAGCAGGTCGTGCCGCGCGAAATGATCGAGGATCTGATCGCGAAACTCGCACTTGAGGCGATCGACGAAAGGAAACTCGAGCAGGTCTTCTCCGCGCACGATTTCGCGGGATGCCAAGGGATGGCTCGCAGAACAGCCCAGTACGAAGCGCTCTCTGAATAGCGGATGCACATCGAGCTTAGGCTCCGGCCTTGTCTCGCGCGGCATGATGCACGCATGATATTTTCCGGACAGAATGTCCGAGGTGTCCTCGTTCGGCTGAAGCGAGTGCAGCTTGATTTCAATGGATGGCACCTCCGCCAACGCGCTCTCGAAAAACGCGGCAAACTCCTGCGGTCCGACAGTCGGCGCGACCGCCACATCCAGAACACGGTGCATCCCCATCGCCCAGTTCTCGGAATGATTGCGGACGCTTCGCATCGCCACCAGCATGCGCCGGAATTCTGTCTCGACGTCCCGGCCAAGGCCGGTCAGGCGACTGTTTTTCCCGTCGCGGTGAATCAGCGGCCCGCCGAGCTCCTCTTCCAAGCGGCGGATTGCGCGGGTCAGGCTCGGCTGCGACACACCGCTCAGGCGAGCGGCCGCTGTAAAATTCAGCGTCTTGGCCAAGTTGATGAAATAGCTGACCTGATTGAGTTCCATAGTCCGTCGATCCATGCGCCTGACTGATGCTTCTTCCGAAAGACCGCGTTCCTGGGAGAGGCGAAATAAGTATGCGCGACGCATATAATCATAGTGTGCAGCTTTGTCTATATGCGCGGCGCATATATTTTATACGCGATGCGATGCGTAGCCGTGGCCGTGGCCGTGCGCTCGGGCTGCCGAAAGGTCTGGGAACACAACGGCGAAGCCTCCAGACGGCGGTCCGACGCATATGACAGCGACAATATTCACGTGTATTCGCGAGGCTGGCTCTTAGCTGTCCGGACACCTCGAGGCGTCTGAAGAACTAGATTGATCTAAAGCTTGCGCCGCCTTGCTCTGCGACGGGGCCCTATGCGCCGCCCCTCCGCGCCCGGATCTCGGCGGGATCGAACTGATACAGGATACGGCCCGCAGGCATATAATTTAGGGTCATCAGTGCGCCGTTACGCACCTTGAGGAAATGCAGCGTGTCGCGCGCCGCGCAAACCCAGCCCAAACCCTGCCAATCGCCGGGCCCGGCGAGCTCCACCGCATCATCGACCGGAATCACCAGATCGATCTCACCATAGGGATGGCCGTGACAATGACCAACGAATATCGTGTCGGCGCCCGGCTGCCGGCCAGCCACCACCTCGGTACCGTGGTCTCATTCTTAGCGGACGGGTCACCGTCAGCCTGATTGGCGCCCCTGATATGCCTCTCTGTGAGCGGCGAGGAAGGCGGTCAGCTTGGTTGGCATGCGTCCCGTTATTTGCTCGACCTCTGTTGTGGTCCTGTCCTCCGACCCATATGAGATCGCGTCGTCCATGCGCGCGAGCGTGTCCGCATATCCCTCAGGAATGCCGAACCCGGCGTAGCGGCGTGCAAGCTGCTCCACCGATAACCGGCAGTGGTGGACGGGGCGCTGGGCCACGGCGGTGATTCGGTCCGCAACCTCGTCATATGAGAGAGCTTCAGGACCGGTCAGGATCCTTTCTCCTGACCCGAAAACTGGATCCACCAAGGCTTCGACTGCGACCGCCGCTATGTCGGCTGCGTCGATGAACGGGATACGCCCATGCTTCGTCGCCGAGTAGATGCAACCCTCGTTGATGATCGACGGGAGATGCTGCGTAACGAAGTTCTGCATAAACCAGCTCGGGCGCAGTATCGTCCAGCGAGGCGCGTTGGCGTTGAGCCACCCATGAACCTCACCCATCATCGGCCCGCCCTCGTCGATAGACGATGCGCTCAGCAGCACCAGCTGGGCCACTCCTTGTGCCACGGCCTGTTCCAGCAGCGGGCGCATGACGGTCAGGTGGTCCGTTCGGTCGGTAGGAGCGACCAAGTAGATCGCGTCCACACCCTCGAGCGCGGTACGGTGGGAGGCAACGTCGCCCCACTCGAAGCGAACCTGCTCCGGCATCGTGGCGTTGCGGGTTGCGATGCGGGGTTCGACACCGCGTGCCGTAAGCTGCTGCGCAACCAGCGCGCCCGTCTTGCCCGTGCCCCCAGTCACCAAGACCCGATCAACCATGGTCTGACGCTCCGCCGACAAGGGCATCGACAACCGCGCTGCCGCGAAGCGCGCGCAGCACCACCAGCGGGTTCCAGTAATCGCGATAGTGCATAATCCGCCCGGCGTCCGTCCGGATCACGGATATGTAGCGTTGGTCATAGGATTCCCCGGTCGCAACGCCGCTTCCGAAGCCTTCGAACTCGACAATGGTAACATCGGGGTCGGTCGTGGCGTGAATGGTCGGCTCACCCATGCGGTCGAAGGCTATCATGTCACCAAGGCTTTCAAGGTGACGCGCGATAGCAGCCTTTCCAACCAACCGGGTCGGAAGGCCTGGCGGCGAATAAGGAAATTCCATCACCCCATTTTCAGCCACCATGTCGAGAAAGGTGGCAGCATCGGGAGCGAGACGATCACCCAATGCCTTTCGAAGCATCGCTGAAAAGCTTTCCACACTGTCTGTCATGAACTAATCCCAATCGGTTGGAACGGTAGCGTTCCGCTGAGATATATAGGAAGGCATCGATGGAACACAAGCGTTCCGACGGAAATCCGAAAGCAGCCCGTGTTCTCAGCGGAGCAGCGGTCATGCGTGCTGACGTAACGAATGCACTGACGCGCAGCTTCTTCGAAGAATGGGCAAGGACTGGCTATGCGGGTCTGAGCCTCGAACGGGTGGCGCGAACTGCAGGGGTCGGCAAGGCTGCGCTTTACCGCCGCTGGCCGGACAAGGTGTCGATGGCCAGCGATTTGCTGTCGCATGTCGGGTTGACGATGACCGATGTGGAAGAGCACGGCTCGCTGGAGGCTGATCTGCAAGCGGTGCTCCTCGCCATCCGCCGCGTTCTGAGGCATCCCAAGGTGCGACGGATTCTGACCGACCTTCATGGCGAGATCGAGCGGACGCCGGCATTGGAAATGGCGATCCGGCCTTTCCAGCGCGCACGGCGCGAGCGGATCAATGGCCTGATTAATCGGGCGATCAAACGCCGGGAAGTGTCGCCCTTGGTGGACCGTGAGATGGCGGCCGACCTCATCGCAGCCCCGTTATACTGGCGGATCGCGGTATTGGGGGGACGATCGGATCGCGCCTACATCAAGCGGCTTGCCCTCGTCACGGGCGCCGCGCTTCGCGCAAGCGCGCCTTCGTAATTTGCCTTCCAGATCGGCCCATCACGTCCGCAAATTGCGAGCCCTACCCGTCGCCACTTTTCCCGCGTTCCACCCCCCGTTCGTGCAATTCGGCGTCGATGGGGCAGTTGGTGCAGCCTTCATAGCAGCACAGGCGGCAGATGCGGTAGGAATGCTCCAGGTTTTCCAGGCGATCGCGCAGGACGCGTTCAGCCATGTCGCATAGGATTTTCAGTTCGTCGGGCTTCAGGATCGATAATCCTTCGGCAATCACCTCGTCGCGCGAAGCAAGAACCTCGTCGCTCGCAATCTTTCCGGTTGGAGTGAGGTAGAGGGCCCGCGTGCGCCCATCTGACGAATGCTCCCTGCGTTCGATCAATCCCTCGGTAGCCAATCGATCCACCAGGCGAACCGTCCCTGCATGGGAAAGGCCTACCCCGACCGCAAGCATGCGGATCGAGAGCCCGGGCTGGTGCGCGAGTAGCGCCAGCGCTGAGGCGGCGGGGCCAGCTTCCGGTGCCCGCGATGAACTAGCGCGAACGATGTCGTCGCTGATCATCAGTGCGAACGCCCCAAATATATTGCGGTCTCGAGGTCCATCCATCGGCGCGTCTATATGTGCGCGGGGCATAGACAGCAAGTCATAGACTAGCCTCCTTTTATCCGCGCGTCCGGCGAGGAAATCTCGGTTTTAAAAGGGTTTTGATTCCACCGACTGATAGCGCGCGCCAAAAAAATCACTTCCATCTTATCAAGGCGCCGGGCTGGATTGATACCTTGGGGCTATGGCGCGCGACGAACGGGTTAAAAAAATGCCCGAGGTCGCGGCTAAGAATGTGTCAGCGCCGCCATCGACGCCGCGCAGGTGATGATATGCAAGACCTCAAGCTTCACCCCGGTGTCGCACCTCCACCATGTCACCGCGCGCAATCATGATTGTATCGATTTCATCCAAGAACAGTCCATGCTCCAGGACGCCCGGGATTGTGGTGATCGCGGCGGCGATCTCGCGCGGCCTTGGTATCTCATCCAAAGCTGCGTCCAGGATGTAATTGCCCTGGTCCGTGAGGAAGGGCGTCCCACCCGCTTCGCGAACAGTAACACGGGCTCCGAGTGCGGACAGGCGTGCACGAACAAACTCGGTGGCGAAAGGAACCACCTCCACGGGCAGAGGGAATTTGCCGAGCTGCGCAACAAGCTTGCTGGAATCGGCGATGATGATCACGCGCGTGGATGCGGACTCGGTGATTTTCTCGCGAAGCAGGGCGCCGCCTCCCCCTTTGATGGCTTGGAAGCGGTCATCGATTTCATCGGCGCCGTCGATCGTCAGGTCGACAGCGCTAAGCTGTTGAAAGGGAACAAGCGGCACCGCAAGACGGAGAGCTAGAGCTTCGGTCGCTTGGGATGTGGCGACCGCGGTGATGCGAAGGCCGTGCTTGATGCGCTCGCTGAGGCTTTTCACGGCATAAGCGGCGGTGCTTCCGGTCCCTAACCCGACAAGCATGCCATCGCGAACCTCATCGACTGCTCTCACCGCCGCGATCGATTTCTCAGCGACGAAGTTGGACATGGAGCGAGACCCCTCCTTTCTGGCCGAGCGGCCAGCCTTAATACCTGCGGAATGCAGTCGCGCGAACAAGGTTTGACGCTTCCAACTCGGTAGGCCGTTACCACTTCCTCTCTAAATTGTCGCGCTGCCGCCCATGAGGTGCACGGATACGTATATGAATGGCGCATATATCTGTTTTGCGTTTTATGCCTTCGATCTCACCGTCTGACGTTCCGCGCCCATGTTCAACTGCGCCGCGCGGACGCAGGGCGCAGATGCAGGACTGATTCTGCAAAGCAAGGGAAGACGCGAACAGTTATGTGCATCCGTGCGACCCAAATGGAGGGCTCTTCAACCAAAACTGGAACCGAAAATCGATGCAATTGGAACTTAGCCTTTTCGGATTACGACACGATTGAGCCGGCTCTGGAATCACTTCGCGATAGCCCCGCTCGCATTGTATTGCGAACCGCCCTCACTAGATTAGACCCATGCAACAAAATCTAGTTTCCTTGCGCGAGCATCGCGAGCTCGGCGACGTCGCCTGGCTGCGCGATCTGGACGCCGGTCTCGCGGTCGCAGCCGAGCAGAGAAAACCGGTTCTGCTGCTCTTTCAGGAGGTGCCGGGCTGCTCGACGTGCGTGCGTTTCGGGCAGGATGTACTGACCCATCCCTTGATGGTGGAACTTATCGCAGATCGGTTCGTGCCCGTGGCCATCTTCAACAACCGCCCGGGGGCGGACGCCGAGATCCTGCGCCGCTTCGACGAGCCATCATGGAATAATCCCGTGGTGCGGTTTCTCGGGCCCGATGGCGCCGAGTTGCTGCCCAAGCTCGCCGATCGTTATGATGCGCCGGCTCTGCACCAAAAGATCGTCGCCGTGCTGGAATTGCTCGGCGGCGACGTTCCTGGCTACTTCCGCCTGTTGGGGCGCGACCTGCTGATCGAAAATGGCCTCAGCAAATCGGCGACCTACACGACGCCGTGCTTCTGGTCGGGCGAAACGAGCCTCGCGCAGCATCCGGCGGTCATCACGACCGACGCTGGCTGGATCGATGGCGAGGAAGTGGTGCAGGTCCATTTCGATCCCCGCGCGGCGGCGCGTTCCGAACTCGATGCTTATGCCCACGAGGAGGGATTTGGCGCGATCGACAGTGGCGGGTTCGCGCTTGACGGTGAACCGCAATTCTATCTGCGCAAAAATGCGGCGCGCCATCTGCCGCTGACGCCGGCTCAGCGCACGCAGATCAACCTCGCTATACCCTATCGCACACCGCTCGCGGACTTTCTCAGCCCGCAACAATGCGCGTGGCTAGCCAATCCGCGGCTAGAAGCACCGGGCGAGAATGAAGCCTATCGCAAGGACATTCGCGAAAGCCGGCCCGTGCTGGCGCAGCGGCTTGGTTTGGTCGAAAAGGAGACATGATCATGGATATTGCTGCCATCGGCCTCATCGAAGACGAAGATATCCTGCTCGACCTGGCATCGCTCGCTCTCAGCCAACTCGATCATGAAAATGCGGACATCGCCCATTATCTCGACATGCTCGAAGATATTGAGGACCGGGTGTGCGCTGAAGGCCGAAGCGCGTTCCTTCCGGAAGAACGGGCCGCGGCGCTTTCGCGCGTTCTGCACGGCGAACTGGGGTTCGTTGGCGACGATGAAACTTATGATGCACCCGTCAACGCGGACTTCATCAGGGTGCTGGACCGAAAGCGCGGCCTGCCGATTGCACTGTCGATCCTCTATGTCGCCATGGCCCGCCGGACGGGCTGGAGCGCCTATGTGCTCAATCTCCCCGGCAAGGTGCTTGTCCAGCTGGGCGAGAAGAATCCGGTGGTGCTCGATCCGTTTGCCGGAGGCGCTGTGCTGTCAGCGGGACAAGTTGCAGCGGTGTACCGTGCGAGTCTAGGCCAGGAAGGCGGCGCCGCCGCACTCAGCGCCGTGCGGATGAGCAATCGCGATGTGCTGGCCCGGCTGCTGAACAATCAGGGAATCCGCGCAGAGCAGGAAAAGGATCATCAGCGGGGTCTCGCAATTTATCAGCGGATAACCAGGGTCGCACCGAGGCGCCTCGAGGCCTGGCAAAATCTGGCGCGTCTGCAGTTGCAATCCCGCGATGTCGAGGGCGCCAAGGCAAGCCTGTTCGCCATGTCGGAAGTTGCACCTGACAGGCGGACTCGTGACCGGATCATGGAAGCATTTGAAGCCCTGACCTAGACGAGGCCTGACACATCACATGTCGCTGCGCGCCGTTGCGCTCCTCTCCGGGGAGTCGACGTCGATGGCGATGTCCTTGGCTTCGAAGGGCGTCCCTACAAGCGGTGCGGCCTCGATAAAGACATGCCGCGAAATGTCGCAGGGCTGCTCCCCGAAAGGCGGCTCGACCGCGCCGATCGCGCGAAAACGACTGACCACCCGCCGCCGGCATCAAAAAACCATGTTGAAGCCATAGAGGTGGAGAGCGAGCGTCACCCAGACAAACGTGACCCCAGCGAGGACCAGCAAAGTCGCGCCGAGCTTCACAGTCCATCGGCGCTTGTCCCTGATACTCAGCAAGAGATGCCAGAATGCTGTCGCGAGCAAGTAGCGGCAGATCCGCTCTTTCGTGTAGATTCGCGTATAGAGCACTTATTCCGCCCACATGGCATTGAACCGCTGGATGGACATATCTGCTGACCGTAAGTCAGGGCTTGCTCACGGCCAAATCTTGCCATTTAAGGCGCGACCGTCGGCAAAGGGGGCGGTCTTGCGACCGTCCCCTGCTCCACCTCAGGCACCAAATGCGCCGTCGATCGTGTGCATGGCGCCAGTGACAAAACCCGCTTCGGGGCCAGCCAGCCAAGCAACCATGCCAGCGACCTCTTCGGGCCGCCCGTGGCGCTTGATCGCCATGAAGCTGTGCATCAGCTCGCGCATCGGTCCGTCCTCGGGGTTGGCGTCGGTATCGATCGGGCCGGGCTGCACGATATTGATCGTGATTCCGCGCGGTCCGAAATCGCGGGCCAGTCCGCGCGCCATGCCCTGCAGCGCCGATTTGCTCAGTGCATAGGAGGCCATGCCGGGGAGAGGCATGCGGTCGCCGTTTACCGAACCGATCACGATGATGCGGCCGCCGTCGGGCATCTGCCGCGCGGCCTCGACCGACGCATGATAGGGGGCGGTGACGTTGACGCGGATCAGCCGGTCGACGTCGTCGGGATCGAGGTCGAGCGCGTCGCCGAACAGCGCGAAGCCGGCGTTGACGACCAGTATGTCGAGCGGGCCGCTCTCGCGCACGCGTGCAATCACTGCGTCGCGGTCGCCGCTGTCGGTCGCTACCGCGCTGGTGCCGGTTTCGGTCGCCAGCTGCTCGGCCGCCTCGCGCGATCCGTTGTAGGTGAAGACGACCTTGGCGCCGTCGGACGCAAAACGGCGGACGATCGCCGCGCCGATTCCGCGGCTGCCGCCGAGGACCAGAACGGATTTTCCTTGAAAGTTGGACATCGGGAGACTCCTTGCTTATTAATGTATCGTCCACTACATAATATCGCGAAAGCCATCGTCAAGGCATTTTGTAATGGTTACTACAAATAGATCCCGCACGCGTGGCCGTCCACGTAAGTTCGATCCCGAGGCAGCGGTGGCGACTGCGCAGCAACTTTTCCATGAACGCGGTTATGACGCCGTCAGCGTCGCCGATGTCACCGACGCGCTCGGCATCAATCCGCCAAGCTTTTACGCCGCTTTCGGCAGCAAAGCCGGACTTTACCAGCGCGTGCTCGATTATTGGACGGACACCGAAGCGATTCCGCTCGCGGACATTCTGCGTCCCGACGTCCCCGTCGCCGATGCCGTTGCGGCTATGCTGGAGGAGGCCGCGCGTCGCTATGCGTTCAACCCGGCGGCAGGCGGGTGCCTTGTACTCGAAGGCACGCGTTGCAACGACGACGATGCGCGCGAAGCCGCTCGCGCGCTCAACCTCGGTGCGGAAACGTTCATCCATGACTATATCGCGGCGCGCCATCCGGAGGCGGCCGATCAAGTGACCGATTTTGTCGCCACGACGATGTCCGGGCTTTCGGCAAAGGCGCGAAGCGGACACGACCTATCGCGCCTCCTCGCTACAGCGCGGCTTGCAGGCAGCGTTCTCACGCAGGTGCTGCCGGCTTGATAGCAGCATGATCAGAAGGTGGTGAATAAACCGGCCGATTAGAGCTAGCACGATTGACCGAAGATGCCCCTGATGCGCCCTGTGGACAGTACTGGCCGTTGCACGAACCGCTCCGCGGATTGGCGCTAGCCTCGATGTAAAGCGGCACGACGAACGCCGCGCCTGATTGAACGTCTGCGGTCAGAGGCAGACCCTTTCGACTCCTTCAACTGAGGAGTCGAACGATGAACGAGCTTATCCAGATTGGCCCGATCAGCCCGCTGCGCCAGCGACTGATCGACGATATGACCTTGCGCGGGTTCTCCACGGAGACGCAGCGTAACTATCTTCGCGACGTCGGACGGTTCGCGACCTGGCTGCGTCGCTCGCCCCACACCGCGAGCACCGAGGATATCCGGCAGTTCCAGTTCGAGCAGCAGCAGGCGGGCGTGCCGGCGCCGACGATGAACAGCATCGTCGGCGCGCTGAGGTTCTTCTTTACCCACACGCTCGACCGCCCCGATCTCGTGCGTAAGCTGATCCGCACCAAGCAGGTCCGCAAGATCCCGGTCGTTCTGACCATGGCCGAGGTGAAGCGGCTGCTCGATGCCACACGCTCGCTCAAGCATCAGGCGGCGCTGTCGGTCGCTTATGGCGCGGGCCTGCGGGTGGCCGAGGTGGCAGCGCTCAAGATCAGCGACGTCGACAGCAAGCGGATGCTGCTCCGGATCGAGCGCGGTAAAGGCGGACGCTACCGCAACGCGATGCTGCCCGAAGGCCTGCTCCTGCTGCTCCGCGACTGGTGGCGCGCCGGACGGCAACAGGGCTTCCTCGTTCCCGATGGCTGGCTCTTCCCCGGACAGAGCGCTTCGGCTCCGATCAGCACGCGCCAGCTCTACCGCGTCGTCGTCGAGGCCGCTGAGGCCGCGGACATCGACAAGCGCGTCGGACCGCACACCCTGCGGCACAGCTTCGCCACCCATCTTCTCGAAGATGGTGTCGATATCCGCGTCATCCAGGTCCTGCTTGGCCACGCCGCGCTAAATACGACCGCCTTTTACACGAAGGTCGCCACCAAGACGATGCGCGCGGTGACCAGTCCGCTCGACAGGCTCGCGCTCGCATCGCCGAGCAAGGAAGCCCCTGACGGCTGAGGCGGGATGCGCGCCTCACTCGAGGTCGCCGACATCTTCCGCGCTGCCGGGCCAACCTACCGCGCCGCCCATGTCGGACATCTGAGCCTGCATCAGCTCAAGATCATGTCGGCGATCGAGCATTGCCGCACCGCCGCGCTCGGCGGTCACGTCGAGGCCTGTACCGACTGCGGGCACTGGCGGATCGCCTATAACAATCTCCTCAATCGCGGCGCGGCCTGGTCGATCATGCGGCGCGACGGTGTCCTTCCCCCCGACGCCCCTCGCCTCGGCGATACGATCGAAACCGACCTTGCCGAACATGGTTTCTCGCTGCTGCGCGCGGGGCTCGCTCTCCGCGAAGCCGAAGGGTCGTCCGAAATCGTGCGCAAAGCCTTCGAACGCGCGGCCGCGGCGTTCGAAGCCTTGGTGCAAAATGGCGATCTCGACGACCACAGCTACCCCTTTTATCGCACGCTGGCGGCCGCCGCCTATCATCTGGCAGGATTCTCGGCGATTGCCTATTCGCTTTTCGGTGAGGAGCGCCGGGCGTTCAACGAAGCGCCTGCCGAGATCGCTCTGTCATTTCTGATCCTGCGCGATTTCAACGCGCTTCGCGAGTTTGTCCGGTCCTGGCTCCGCAACGATAATCTTGACGACGCGGGGCTTTCCTTCGCGCTCGAGCAGGATCACATCGCATCCGAGGACGCTGTGTCCTCGATCCTTACCGTCAGCCTCTGCCGCGCCTTGGCCTATTTTGATTTCGCGCTGCAGACCGGGGAAGCTGGACTTGTCGATGAGGCGCTGACGATCCTGGAAACGGCCCAAAGCTTGGCGGCCAATGCCGGGATCGTGCCGCTTTGGTGGATTATTCGAATCTGCCGCGGGCTGCTCGGCGATCTCTGGTCGCATTCGCTCCATGTGACGCTTCCCACTCTGCCTCCGACGAGCGGGGGCAGCGATTATAGCGAGCTGCGACAATTGTTCATCGCGACGCTCTACCATCGCAAGACGAGCGAGGTTGAACTCTGGCCATCGCAGCGCGAGGCGGCGAAGCGGTCGACCGATATCTCCGACGATCTTGTCGTGGCGTTGCCGACAAGTGCCGGCAAGACCCGCGTCGCCGAAATTGCGGCGCTGATGACGCTGTCGACGCGTCGCCGCGTGCTCATCGTGACGCCGCTTCGCGCACTCTCCGCTCAGACTGAACGCACGTTCCGCAAGACGTTCGCGCCGCTCGGGTTCACCGTCTCGTCACTTTACGGGGCGGCCGGTGTGTCGCAGGGCGACGAAGATGCGCTGCGGAGCCGCGATATCGTCATTGCAACCCCTGAAAAGCTCGACTTCGCCTTGCGCAGCGACGCTTCACTCATTGACGATATTGGCCTTATAATATTGGATGAGGGCCATCTGATCGGGCCGTCCGAGCGCGAAATCCGTTATGAGACGCTCGTCCAGCGCCTGCTGCGCCGCGCCGATGCCGCGGAGCGCCGGATCGTCTGTCTATCGGCGATCCTGCCCGATGGCGAACAGCTCGACGATCTCACAGCCTGGATACGAAGCGATGCTCCGGGCGATCCCGTTCGATCGATCTGGCGCCCGACCCGGCAGCGCTTCGGAATGATCCGCTGGCAAGGGAAGGGCGCCAAACTCAGTTTCGATCTCGACGATGATGGCCCGTACCTGACGCGTTTCATCGATGAGGCACCGCCCCGAGGGCGTGATCGCAAGGCACGCCCCACCGATAACAAGGAACTGACCCTCTTCTCAGCTTGGGAATTTGCCGAACAGGGCAAGCGCACGCTGATCTTCAGCACCCAGGCCAATTGGGTGGAAGGCTATGGCGAGACCGTCGTCTCCCTGACCAAGGCAGGCTATCTACCATCGCTTCTGGACGACGAGGCCGATATCGCGCGTGCCGTCGAGATAGGCACCGAGTGGCTCGGCGCGGCGCATCCCGCGGTCCAATGTCTCAAAGTCGGGGTTGCGATTCATCATGGCCGCCTGCCCAACGCCTTTTTGCGCGAACTTGAGCTTCTTCTCTCGCAGGGGGTGCTGAAGGTAACCGTCGCTTCCCCGACGCTCTCGCAAGGTCTCAATCTCAACGCCGCGGTTCTGCTGGCGCCAGTGCTCTACAGGGCCGGGAAGGAAATCACCGGCGAGGAGTTTGCCAATGTGGCCGGGCGGGCGGGACGGGCGTTTGTCGATGTCGAAGGCTTGGTGGCCCATGTCATGTACGAACCTTTGCAATGGCGCGTCGACCATTGGCGCGGGCTGGTTGCTTCAGCCAAATCGCGTGCGCTCGAAAGCGGGCTGATCCAGATCATCGACGAGATCATTCGCCGCATGACGACGATGGGGACACTCGCGCGAGAGGATGCCTACGAGTTTCTCGCCAACGCCCGCGAAGCATGGGTCGACCCCGAAGAAACCCGAGCTGATGCCGATGAAGACGAAAGCGAGGA
Organism: Sphingopyxis sp. MC1; assembly: GCF_000371385.1. NCBI lineage: Bacteria > Pseudomonadati > Pseudomonadota > Alphaproteobacteria > Sphingomonadales > Sphingopyxidaceae > Sphingopyxis > Sphingopyxis sp. MC1. The sequence continues at coordinate 1,529 of NZ_AOUN01000007.1, read as the reverse complement.
TGCCGAGGACGAGGTCGATGCCGAACCCTTTTCACATCTGATCGAAAAGCTCGATGCGACCGTCATTGGCTTGGTCGAGGCTTTGGACGCCGACGCAGCGGATCTGCCGAGACTTCTCGATGAAGCATTGCTCGGGTCGCTATGGGCACGGCAGATGGCGCGGCGCGAGGAGACCGACGCTGCGTGGCACCGCTTCCTCCTTGCCTCGCGTGCGCGCCTCATTTGGAATCACAGCACCGCCTTGCAGCGGCGGGGGCATTTCGCGATGGGCGTCGGCCTCGATACGGGGCTCATTCTCGATGGGCTCGCCGATATCCTCATTCCGCTCATCGACCGCGCCGACATGGCGGCCCTTGCCGGTGAGCCCGACGAGCTCGCCGATGCGCTGATCGAGCTTGCCGAGCGGCTGTTGGCGGTGCGCCCCTTTGTTCCTGATCGCGCCATTCCGCCGAACTGGAAAACCATCTTGCGCGCTTGGGTCAGCGGCAAGCCCGTTACCGCGATCGGCACCGACAATATGCGGTTCATCGAGGATGCCTTTGCCTATCGCATGGTTTGGGCGCTCGAAGCCTTGCGCGCGCGCCGCCAGACCCTTGGCGGTGAATCGCCGACGATCGCGGGAGGCGCGGCGGCGGCGCTCGAAACCGGCGTTCCCAAATATCAAATGGCGATGCTTGTTCGGGCAGGCCTTCCTTCGCGCCGAGCCGCCATCGCAGCGGTCGAAACAACCGACGCCGATTTTCTGAGTGCCTCCGATATGCGCGATTGGATCGCGAGCGACGATATTCTCGATCGCGCTGCGGCAGGGGACTGGCCGACTGCCGATACAGCCGACTTATGGAACAGATTCTCCGAAGAGTCGCTTCGCGTCGCGACGCCGCGGTGGCGCGTTCATGAAGAAAACTTGATTTTGCGGGACATCGAACGCGATGAATATGCGGGCTTTTGTCGACTGGAACAGAGCGACGATGGCGAGCTTTCCGTTCTCACACCCGATTTCCGGAATATTGCCAGCCTCGAAGGCCGGATGCAGTTCTCCGGCTCCAGCCTCGCGCGGGCGCGTCTCGACCTACCATGGCCATTCGCTTGGCTGGAGCGACTGGGGCCAGGGCAGCAAGCGTAGTGGCAGTCGCATGACGCAGCCAACCAGAGCTGAATTCTGGGAGACGAACTGTCGTGCGCATGAAGTCTGACAGGTTGCTGCCTATGTTGAACGTCTCGCCCCGCGATGGCATTTCGCGAAGACACTCGTGCCTTTGCCTTCGCGGCGGCGGCCACGAGATACGTGCCCAGTTTTCCCTGGCGGGGCTGTCTGCAGCGGGTTCATATCGGCGAAGGCGATCTGTGAAGCGGCTAAGCTTCGAGATCGGGCGCAAGACAGCGCACAGCGCTAGCCAACCTATAACTTCATCTGCTGGAGGCGCAGGATAATAACCTTCACCTCTGGCGGCGAGCGTGTCCGTTTTCAGGAAAGCAGCACAGTAGCTTCAACGACCGACATCAGGCGTATTCTGTTGAAGAAGTCGCCC
>NZ_AOUN01000006.1:0-335593 GCF_000371385.1 Sphingopyxis sp. MC1 | reverse complement strand
CCCACTCCAATGAGAAGTTGTACGAGGGTCAGCACGACGCAATTGTCGGGGCTGAGCTATGGAACGCCGCGCATCATTTGCTACGAACGAACCGGCAGGGTTATCACGCGACCAAGCGACCGAACGCGATATTGCTCGCCGGGTTGGTTGAGACCGATGACGGCAGGCGCTTCAAGTCGAATCATGCCTGCAAGGGACGAAAGCGGTATCGCTACTACGTGGTTGATCAGGCTTCGGATGCGGGCGTGCCAGGGAATCCGATGCGAATTCCCAACGGAGAGCTGGACGCGGCGGTCTCTCAACTAATTTGCAAAGAACTTCAGGATCCGTTCGCTCTGCTTTTCAAGGCGGACGTCGAACTGCGCCCGTCCGATATCGCGGGCCTCGAGCCCAGAGCGCAAGCCATGCTAGCCGCGGTCGATCAGCGTGACTATTTCACGGTCAGGTCTCTCATTCGAAAAGTGATCATCGGCTCATCATACGTTGAGGTTCAACTCGATGTGTCGGCGCTCCTAAATGGCCTGGCGATCGCAGGTGTCCCCCATGATGACACGATCGCATTGAAAGCGGCGGCGAGGACAATGCGGACAGGCAAAGCGGTCCGGTTGGTTCAACAAAATGGGCGTTCGCCCAACCGGGCGAAGCCAAATCTCGAATTGGCGCGCCATATTGTGAAGGCTCGCGAATGGTGGTCCGAGCTCAAAAGCGGGGACATCCGTATTGCCGACATTGCGCGGCGAGAGGGACTCAACCCTTCCTGGGTTTCTCGGATGGTGCGTCTGAACTTCCTCGCTCCCGCCGTTGTGGAAGCTATTTTCGCAGGGACGCTACCAGACCATCTGGGACCCGACTTGTTGCGGCATCCAAAATTGCCGTTATCTTGGCAGGAGCAGCTGAAGTTTTTGGCCGTAACGGCGCATAAAAACTAATTAAATCAAAGACTTGGCGGAGCGGGAGGGATTCGAACCCTCGATACGCTTTTGACGTATACTCACTTTCCAGGCGAGCGCCTTCGACCACTCGGCCACCGCTCCGCATCTTGCACTGGAAGGCGCGCCCTAATCGCTTGGCGGGGCTTTCGCAAGTCGCATGGCCATGGCAGACAGGCGGCATGAAATATCTTTTGCTCGCCGCGGCTGCGGCATCGCTCGCCATTCCCGTTCAAGCCCAGGAAGCGACTGAGGTGCCGTCGCCGGGCGAGATTGCGGCCGCGGCGCCCGCGAAGGACTGGGTTGCGATCCCGACGTCGGATCTGCTCGTGATGGACCTTGCGCCCGACGCCAAGGGCAAGGCGCGCCGCGTGGTCATCCAGCTGATGCCCGCGCCGTTCAGCCAGGGCTGGATCGGCAATATCCGCAAGCTCGCCGCCGCTCACTGGTGGGACGGCACCAGCGTCAACCGAGTGCAGGATAATTATGTCGCGCAGTGGGGGGACGCGACCGAGAAGAAGCCTTTGCCCGAGGGTTTGGTAACGGTACCGGAGAGTGAATATTCCGTACCGCCCCATATTTTGGTGGCTCATGAAACCCGTAGTCCGGCCTTCGCGCCGTCCCCGCACCGACCGCGCGGCGATGCCTACGCAGAATTCACCGGTTTTGTCGCAGGCTGGCCTGTCGCCTATGATCATCAGAGCGAATGGCCCATCCATTGCTATGGCATGGTGGGCGTCGGCCGTAACATGTCGCCCGATACCGGTTCGGGCGCGGAGCTTTATGCCGTCATCGGCCACGCGCCGCGCCACCTCGACCGCAATATCGCGCTCGTCGGCCGCGTGATCAGCGGGATCGAATATCTGTCCAGCCTGCCGCGTGGCACTGGACCGCTGGGTTTCTACGAGGATGAAGCCGAGCGCGTCGGGATCCGCTCGATCAGGCTTGCCAGCGACTTGCCGGCGGCGGACCAGCCGCGCTTCGAATATCTGTCGACCGACAGCGATGCCTTCACTAACTATGCCGACGCCCGCGCGAACCGGCGTGATCCCTTCTTCATCCGCCCTGCGGGCGGCGCCGATATCTGCAATATCCCCGTGCCGATCCGGCCCATCGCGGCGAAATAGGCGCGCGTGGAAGATTTCACCGTCACGACGCCGCTCTGGCGCTGGCAGTCGGCGACCGCGCCCGCAGCCTGGTTTTTCCTGACCATCGCGGGTGAGGCGGCAGACGGGATCCGCTTCGCAGCGATCGGCGGACAGTGGCTCGACGGCCGCAAGGGATTCGGGTCGGCAAAGGTCCGCGCGACCGTTGGCGATACCTGTTGGAACACCTCGGTCTTCCCGCACAACGAAAGCGGCGGCTGGCTGCTGCCGGTCAAAGCGGCTGTGCGCAAGGCAGAGGGCTTGGCGGAAGGCGACGCGGTAACGGTGACGGTCAGTCTTTAAGTGCGTCATCGGACTTTTCGACTTGCGTCTGGGCTTCGCGCGTCTGCGCCTTGCGCTTGCGCAGGTTCGCGCGCAGCGCTTCCGCAAGGCGGCGTTCGCGCTCGATATCGGCGGGGGAAGGCGTCTTGGACATTGCCGCGTCCATGCCCGGGAATTCGGCAAAAGGTCAAGCCTCGCACCTTGACAGGCGCGGGCCGCCCCGCCATAGGCCGCGCCTGCCCAGCGAGCGTGACGCCGCGATGGGCCCGGATGCTGCTGTAGCTCAGTGGTAGAGCGCACCCTTGGTAAGGGTGAGGTCGAGAGTTCAATCCTCTCCAGCAGCACCATTCTACCCCTAGAAATCCCTGATTTCCGCCCTTCTTGGCCTTCCACTGCTACACAAATATGCTACATGGAAGGCATGGAAATGACCTATGCGCTGAGCCGTAATAAGCGTTCGTCGAAGTGGCAGTTTCGGAAGCGGTACCCGTCCGACGTGGCGAGAATCCTCCCCGGCGAGTTCATCAAGTCGACAGGGGAAGAGGACAAGAGAGCGGCGCAGGCGCGCGTCCCGATGATCGCGGCGGAATATGAAAGGCGCATAGCGGAGGCCCGTGCGAAACTTGCGGAGGCGCCGCCGACCACACTATCGGACGCGCAGGCGCTCGCGATGGCCGCGAACTTCTATCGCTCCGCGCTTCCCTCCTACCTTGTTACCCGGCCCATTGGTCAGCTGGAGCAGCGGCAGCTCCTTCAGGACACCCGCGAGCGCCTTGAGGCCACCCGTGAGGCTCTCGGGCGCAATGAGTTCGGCATGGTCGCCGCAGCGGCCCGAACGGCAGCGCGAGGGGCAGGGGTGGAACTCCCTGAAGATTCGCCTGCAATGGATATGCTCCGCCGGTGTCTTATGCTGGCGTTCGTCGAGCTGATGCGCGCCGCCGTGGCTCGCCTTGAAGGCGCGCCCGACTACATGCCGCAGGGGCTGCCATTGGATGCCCCGGCAGTTCCGGCACCGACCGCAGCGGCCCCTAAGCGGACCGTAGAGGCCCTTCTGACGGCCTATGAAGCCGATAAGGCGGCGGGTTGGAGCAAGGCCAGCGCCAATGCGTTCGGGCCGGTTTCGCGCGTTCTGCGGGAAATGTTCGCCGACCGCGAAGTCGGCACGATCACCCGCGAGGAGGCCAAGGGGCTGGTGAAGGTGCTGGAAGGCCTGCCGGTTTCCTTTGGTCGCCGAAAGGATCTGGCGGGGCTTTCCGTGCCGCAGATGGTCGAGCGGGGCAGGGCACTCGGTCTCCCTCTTCTTGCCCCGAAGACGATCAACTCCAAATACCTCGTCAACGTCGCTGCCGTGTTCAACTGGGCGGTGACGGAGCAGTGGATAGCCTCCAGCCCCTTCAAGTCCCTCTCGGTCCACGATCCGGTGGACGCTGCAGACAAGCGCGACCCGTTCAAGGTGCCTCAGCTCAATAAGCTGTTTCGGTCGGGGCCTTGGCAGTCCCCATGGGCGGAAGATGGGCGCTCTTCGGGTGACTATTGGGTGCCGCTGCTATGCCTCTTTCATGGTCTCCGAAACGGCGAGGCTGCCGGTCTGCGGGTGGAAGACGTTGGCGAGGAATCCGGTTTCGCGGTCCTGCATGTCCGGCCCTACGGTGGGCGGACGTTGAAGACGAAGGACGCGCGGGCAACCCTCCCGATTCATCCCGAGCTAGTCAGGCTCGGTTTCCTGTCTTTTGTTGCGGCGCAGCGTGAGGCAGGCGCGGTGCAGCTATTCCCCGATTCCGATGTCGGCGGCAAGCGCGAGGTCGGCGGGAAGATCGGCGCGCGGTTTAGTCACCATGTTCAATCGCTCGGGCTGGAAGGGAAGCGGCTCGGTATGCACTCATTCCGGCACTCGTTCGAAGATGCGACCCGCGAGGCCGAGCTGGCGCCTAGAACAGCCCTTGCGCTGTCCCGAAGGACCGAGACGGGGTCCGGCAAGTCCTATGGCGACGGTATGTCTACGCGCCAAAAAGCGGAGGCGCTGGGGAGGGTGGCCTATCCGGGTCTCGACCTCTCGCACCTTTATCGAAAATGACGCCGTGAGGGGGCCGTTTGGGGCCGTGGAGGGGCATTGCTCCGCAACCGCCGCACAGCGCCGAAGTGGAGCTTAATCGGCTCGACGAAGCGAACCGAGGTCGCTTAGGAATACGCTATGGCGAGTCCCGACAATATTATTCCTGAGGAATCCTTCAAACAGGACACTACGCAGGGCATTGTAGAGCTGCACCTGACTGGCGGCGTACGCGCTATTGAAGACGGTAACCGGCGGTGGATTTGGCATCCCGTGCTTTCTGGCGGAACCGTGCAGGCATTGGAAGCTTTGCCCATAAATCGGATCGATCAGCACGCCGGACGTGTCGGCCTTCTGCTTTTTGGGGGCGATCAGCAATCAGGTCTAGAAGGCTCGTTAGTGTCGCGGTCTTGGACTCCCCTTGACGGTGCCCACGATGGCACATTGCAGCCTGCTGACCTGTGGGGCGCCATTGCCGGTAATGCGGACAAAGCGGGTGATGAAGTTTATGCGCGGGTTGCAAGATATATTTCTTTCACCCTCCACGCGGCGGGTATTCGTTTGCGCGATGCGTCGGACGGGTATCGCGCACAACTCCTCCATGCTGTAGAGATGAACTGCCAACACGGACGTCGATACGCCAACATTCCGATGCGAGATATTCAGCTCGCATTCCATTCTGTCCTTTCAGAGCTTGCTAGTGCGCGGGACTATCTTGCCAAGCTGTTAGCAGGACGTCTTGGTGCGCCTCAAAAAGTCGATGCAATGCGCAGTTTCGCGGCGTGGCTCGACAAGGCGCAGCAGGCTCACCTCCGCTCAGAACCGGTCGTTGCTGAGATGCTCGCGGCATACGACGCGACCTCCGCAGACCCTTGGCTACATCAATTGACGGAGTACCGGAACATATTCACTCATCGTCAGCCGATGGGTTCAACGGGACGACCGCAGTGTATGGTATACGAGATCGTGACTGTTTCAGACATCGAATACCCCCGGATAACGCTGCCGCTGTCTGATGGGGACGCTGCGGCGCACGGGCAAGACGCGCTAACCCGCTTTGTCGGATTGTACCGATCCATGATCTCTCTTTCAAAGCTCGCTGCGGCTAATGCGCCCTATAGTACTCAATTGCCCAGCTTCGAGGTACGGTGATTTGCCCCCGCCGCCTTCCTGCCCCTGACGGACGACCAGAAGGTCGATGCAAGGGCGCTGCACGGCTGGCTGGGGATCGCCACGCGCTTCAATGACTGGATCGCGAAGATCATGGACGACTACGGATTTGAGGAGGGGTCAGACTTTTACTCAAATCTCAGTAAAACCGGCGGGCGTCCCCGCAAGGACTACCTCCTGTCCCTCGACGTCGCGAAGGAAATCGCGATGATCGGCAACACCCCCAAGGGCAAGGCCACCCGCCGGTACTTCATCGCCGCCGAGAAGGCTGCCGCCGCACCCACAAGCTCCGCACCGTCGAGTTGGACGGCCATCCTTGGTTCTGCGGCGCCGATGTGCTGCACATCCTCTACGGGGCAGCGAACGGCAAGGCTTGGGCATACCGGCTCCTCGAAGACGACCAAGTTCGGGAAGTTGATCCGATCAACTTTGGTCTCGGCGCGAGGCGGGGGATGAAGGCTGTTTCCGAAAGCGCCTCTACAAGCTCATCATGCGCTCGGACAAAGCCGAGGCGGTCGAGTTCCAGAACTGGGACACCCGCGAGGTGTTGCCTGCGATCCGCCGCACCGGCGACTATGTCATGAAGGACGCGAACGTCGGCGCGGTGCTGGACCAGCAGCCCGCCAACCCCGCTTTAACGCATTCGCGCTATCCATTTCAGCGCCGCCCCGGACGCTAACGGCTCAGCGACCGCCTTCCGGTGCCCCGTGCGGTACCCATCAAGCCCTTACCATGACACCGTGGCGGTGGCTTTTTCGCGCGCACAACGCTGTTCGCGCCTGCGGGGCTGCTACCCTACCCGAAATCACCTGTGCGGACCTGAGGGGCCGGAAAAGCCGCCCAGACGGTCACGAATAAGTCAGGACCACTGATGAAAGAAACCCCGGCTGCGCAACTGCGCATTGCGAGAAGTTGACCGGCGGCCCGCCTATCGCCCATGATCGCCTGCACAGTAGGGGGGGGGGGGTCCGTGAATCGTCGTCTCAAAGCCGCTGCCGTGACCGCCGCGTTCTACGCGGTTTGCGCTTTTCCGCTGTGGGGGCCTGCCGACTTGGCAGACGGGGCGAAGTCTACACTGCTAGTACTCCTCGCCCTGTGGGTCGGCGGTGGCATGTATCACGAATTACTCGCCGCATCAGATTGATGCGGCATCACATCCATCTAGCGCGCCGTGCCTAGGCTGTGGCCTGACCCTCGCGACCAGCGTCCAATCAGCTGGTGGGAAATCGCGTTCGTGTCGGTAACGACGGCGGCAGGAACGGTGATGATGGTAGTAAGCTGGCTGCGCTGAGGCTCAGCAAATCAGCGGTATCGGGCGGTAGGTGCAATTAGTCAGGACTATCGGACAAGGGAAACCCTCCGTCCCCGGTCAGGATATTTAAGGTATACCTTAAGGGCACCCTCAAGACCCCCTGACCGTTCCCATGGGCACCCATGGGTAACCCCCTCCTACATTCCCTTCAAACACCTCCTACATCGGGGTGCGTAAGGCGGTGGCCTAAGGCCGCTGCCACTACTGCGCTGGTCGAGCGGCGCTACCACAGGCGCGGATAGATTCTGCGCAAAAATCCGAAGCGGGATAGCGTATCAGACCGAACCGGCGTTCCCCCCATAGGGTGCGCCGTGCCGACGGATCGCTGGCGCTATTCCCTTCGGTCGCCCTCAACACCCCGGCAGCATCCCCTAGGGCCGCATCCCTGCGCCTTTTGCACCGGCACCCCGAGCGCGCACCAGTTCAACCGCCCGCCACGGGCTACGAAAGCAAACACAAATGGCAATGGACCTATCGCGGGCGGAAACGCGCACCGCGAACCAGCGGCGCGACCGTCTCGTTGATCGCCGCACCTCGATCCTCCCCGAGCGCCGGGATACCCGAGCGCCCGAGCTACGGCCTTCAGGGGACATGCGGTCAGCCAGCAGGGGCGACGTAGGGGGCGCTGAGGCGCTCATGAAAACCCTCGGCCTCGTCAACCGCGCTGCCGGTGACTTCCAGCAGTATGCCGATAACCGATACAAGAAGACGCCCTGACAGCGGAGATTATGGCCCCGGTCTACACCGGGAAGCGGAAGCCCGAAGAGGCCCGCGCCATGATGCTGCAGCGGCTCGCCAAGGTGCCCCCTTCGGTCGCCCGAAAGGCTCTCGCCGAAATGACCCCGGCATTATCCGCCATGGAAAATGCCAACGAACAGACCGGCGAGGCGCGGGACGCGCTGGAGTATATGGACGATTCCGACCGCAAGGCATGGATGGCCGCTGTACTTAAAGGCATGCCGCCCTCCCGTGCTAAGCGCCTCGGGGCCGAAGCCTCCAGCTTGATGGACCGAGCGATCCAGCGGACCCAGCGCGACATTGCGCGCGGCGTTGCGCCGAAGGATGCGCGAGAGCGGGCCTACCAATGGCTCCGCGCGCAACTGGACGGGCTGCGCCGGTCCCGCTGAAGGAAATGGAAAGTCCCCGCTAGGTGGTCGTAAGGGCACCTGCGGGGACTTCCTCTCCCTCAATGAGCCAGAGCGGCTCGGCGGGCTTGCTCGGGGCGCGCTAGATTCTGAGGGTCGCCCTGAGCCACTGTCGCGCCCGCATGAAAGGGCAACGGCTAACGGGCGGCGCCCAAGGGTCGCCCTCTAAGAGCGCCGAGATACGCGCCCGCAGTTCCGTCCGCTGTTGTGAAGATTTGGGTTTCATATCGCCTCCTGTTGTTGAGGCTGAACCATCTACACACATCTGCGGGCAGGTGTTTCCGTTAGCCTGAGCATCCCGGCGATTTGAGTCCAGACGAGTCCGCAGCGCGACGAGTTGAGCGGAACCCCTCATTCCATATCCTTACAAAACGGCCTAACGGACGTTACGAGGATTTGTAAGGAGCCTGCACCATGTGCCGCGTTGTCGCCTATTACCGCGTTTCGACCGAAGGGCAGGGCCGCTCAGGCCTCGGGCTGGACGCCCAGCGCCATGCCGTCCACGCGCTATGCGATGGCCGGGGGTGGGAGGTCGTCACCGAGTATACCGAGGTGGAGAGCGGCAAGCGGAATGATCGCCCGCAGCTGGAGGCCGCGCTTGCGGATGCCCGCCGCACCGGCGCAAAGCTCGTTGTCGCGAAGCTCGACCGGCTGAGCCGCAACGCGGAGTTCACCCTGAGCCTGCGTAACAGCGGTGTCGATTTCGTCTGCGCCGACAATCCCGACGTTAACCGGCTGACCATCGGCCTGCTCGCCGTCATCAATGAGGACGAGCGCGAGCGGATTGCTGAGCGCACCCGCGTTGCCCTTCAGGCCGCAAAGGCCCGTGGGGTCCGTCTGGGGAACCCGAACGGCGCCGCTGCGCTCCGCAGGGCAGGCAAGGGGAACGGCGCGGCTGTGGAAGCGGTGAAGGGTAACGCTGAGCGGCTTGCAGCGGACCTGAAGGGGACCGTGGAGGAGATAATGGCAAGCGGGGCGACCTCGCTCCCGGCCATCGCCGCCGAACTCAACGCCCGCCATATCCAGACCCGCAGGGGCGGGAAGTGGCATGCATCGAGCGTCCGGAATCTCCTCGTACGTCTGTAAGCATGCGCGCACCCTCTTCTGGCCCTGCTTTTTTCGTTTAGAGGCTCAGCGCTGCACCACGCCCGAAAATGAGCATTCGAAGCCGTGGTGGTAGCTGCAACCCTCTTCGCCTAATGTGATGGTCTTACCGTTGCGTTTCAGGGCAATGCGGCATGACTCGCCAGACTCGTCCTCCGGCAACGCCACGACTCCTTCTGTGTCGGACAGGACCGCTAGCGTCGCTTCGAGGCCCCCGGTGCAGCGCGAAGCGCCGATGCCGAGTGAGAACTTTAGCCGGCCTCTGCTCCCCTCGCGGATGGTAAGTTCGCCACGAGCATCGCCTTCAAACGTCCCTTTGTACCTTCCGACCCAAGGGTTCGGAGGTGGGGGCGGGGGCGCAGGGTCGGGAAGTGGAACGGCGACTGGTGCGGGATTAACCGGAATCGCCATCTTTGGTGCGGCTTTTGAGGCAGATTGGGGAACGGGGGTGCTTCCCAACTGCCACGCCGCATATCCCCCGCCAGCTAGCACTGCGGCAATGATAAGCACTGCCCATCGGTGCCCGCCGCCCGGAGGTGCCGGATCTATTGCAAGCAGCTTGCGCTTCTCCACTTCGAACTCTGTCACAGACAGCGCGCCGGAGTCACGAAGCCGCGCTAGGCGTTCGAGTTTCTCAATATTTGCTCCCAAGCCCTTTCCCCTCGTCGCTCTCATAATTCTCAATGCGCACATGAGGGGCGCCCTCTCATGCGATATAAGGCGATAGCAGCTGCTATGCCCCCGGAGACGTGCCGTTCGCGGGAAGTGAACCGTCACTTTGAGCGCCGTTTTTGCCCTTGTTTAAGCGGCCTGCGATAAGTTCCGCCCAAGGGCTACCATGATTTTCTTCCTCGACATGACGGAGAGGCGCTTCGTCGAGCCGATCCAGGATCGAGCTGAACAACCTCTTTTCGAACGCGGGATCGACCTTGACGGCTTCACGCCGATAGCCTTCAAATGCTTTCGCCACGGATGCCTTGAACGCGTAATCCTCAGCTAGCCGGAACCGCTGCCCGATCTGCTTGGTCAAAATCCAAGCCAACCACACCGGCCCGGCAACGCTAATAGCTGTAAGCAATACGTGGACCCAAAGAAGTTGTAGGGACACATCCGGCTTTTCGATAAGCTCGTGGATCGCCTTAATGCGCCCCGATGACAGCCATGCCGCAACCCCTAGCGTCACGGCAAGTATCACGCCCAAGATTGCGGTGGACATACCCAAATCACGCGCCCTTTTGTCAAAGGCAGCACCCAGGCCTTGAGTGGTCGCGGCAGCCTGAGCGGCTTCCGTATTTGCTACCAGTTGTTCGGCTTGCTGTTTGAGTTCATCGATCTGTTTTTGATCGGCGTCAGCCTTGGTGAGTGCCGCCGTCACCTTAGCCCTCGTGCCTTCGATCTCCTTCATCGCCTCCGCATATGCCATTTGGGCTTCTGCAAGAGCCTGAAGGTCCGCGGGGAGCGCTTCCGCAATCGCGCGAGCCGAATTAATCTCCTCAATCTTCGCAGCTATGCCTTCGCTATCGCCAGTCGCTTTATCTATTGAAGCTTGTAGACGCCTAAGTCTTTGGAGCTGGGAGGCGGGGACTAAATTGTTATCTTCAATCTTTTTCCAGTCGCTATCGGATGGCGTATACTGATCGATAATCACTTTAAGCGCGTCGATCATAGACACGGCTGTCAGATAAGCATGGAATGAATTGCCGCCCGCCACATGCGGTAGAACCTGATCCACATAATTGCTTATACGCGAAGGATACGAGCTTAAGGCGTCAAAATCGGCCTCACCAACGCTCTTGTCTTCGAGACTATGGATTAGCTGAATAGGCTCACGAAAAATCGCCGCGAACTCGTCGCGGGTGATGGCGGGCATATTCCAACCCCAGATCTGATTTAACGGCTCATCCCTGCCAATGTTCGCATGTACCTGTGTAGCAAGCGATTCCAGCGCTCCTGCTATTTGATCAAGTATCGCGGTTCCATCGATCATATCATTCCCCCTCTGCAGGCCGTCCCCCGTCCGGCTCTTCTGTTCTGCCTGCCACACTATACCGCCCATTTGGCCAGCTACAACGGGATGTCTTGCAGTTCCCAACAGGAGGAAGGAGACCGTGAGGGAGTTGTGGACGCTTGCTGCTCTACCGCAGGACTGCTACACAAATGCCCGCAAGTGGTTGTCCATAATTGGCAGAAAACTGCGATTCCTAGGGGTGCATCTGCGAGTTCAATCCTCTCCAGCAGCACCATTTCTCCCTGAACTCGTATGTGAGGACCGGTGCAATCCGGCGTCCCATATATTGCCACCTATGCGGTCGACTGCGTCGTCGCTAGAGAAGGGGAATTGCTGCAGGGGTAATGGATCATGGCGAGCGAGGGTGAAGGGCGGGGCACGGACGGGCGTTGGTCCTTTCTGGTCATCCTGATCGCCATCTCGGCCGCTTTTGCGCTCGTTCTGTGGCCATTTCTGACGGCCATCCTCTGGGCGGTGATCGCGGCGATCCTGTTCACGCCGGTCTATCGCCGCTTGCTCGCGCGCATGCCCGGCTGGCGGAACAGCGCCGCCTTGCTGACCCTGCTGCTGATCGTCGGGATCGTCATCCTGCCGGCGGCGATCCTGAGCGTGGCGCTGGTCGGAGAGGCGACGACGGTCTATCTGCGTATCCAGTCGGGCGATATCGACATTGCGCGCATTTTCACGACCTTGTTTGCCGGATTACCCGGTTGGGCGACGACCCTGCTCGCCAATCTGGGAGTCAAGAATCTCGCCGACGCGCGCGACGTCTTCGGATCGGGCGCGGCCGACGGCGTGCGCGCGGTGCTGGGGCAGGCGCTGCTGTTCGGACAGAGCATCTTCGGCCTGCTCGTGAAGCTGAGCGTCGTGCTCTATCTCGCCTTCTTTCTGCTACGCGACGGCGATGCGCTGCAGCGCCGTGTTGCGGCCGCCGTGCCGCTGCGCGCCGACCAGCTTGGCCTGCTCGTCGATCGGTTCATTGTGGTGGTGCGCGCGACGATCAAGGGCAGCATCGTTGTCGCGATCATCCAGGGGATGATCGGCGGGACGGTGCTGTGGATGCTGGGGGTCGAGGCACCGTTGCTCTGGGGCGTGCTGATGGGCGCGGCATCGCTAATACCGGCGGTCGGAACCGGGCTCGTCTGGGTGCCGATGGCGCTCTATCTCTTTTTCAGCGGGGCGATCTGGCAGGGAGCAGTGCTCGTCTTTTGCGGCCTCTTCGTCATCGGCATGGTCGACAATCTGCTGCGCCCTATACTGGTGGGGCGCGAGACGCGCATCCCCGATTATGTCGTGCTGATCACGACACTGGGCGGGCTGCAATTGTTCGGATTTCACGGCATTGTAATCGGGCCGGTGATCGCGGCTATGTTCATCGCGGTTTGGGATATAGCTGCGCAGATGCGCGGCGAAGCCCTGTCGCCGCCGACCTAGCGTCCTGACCTAGATCTTCGCTTCGAGCAGCCAGTCGTGGAACAGCTTGACCGCGGGCTGGCGCAGCGCGCGGGGGCGGCAGACGAACCAGTAGCTGTAAGGGCTGTCGACGTCGAAATCGAACAAGCGCACCAGCCGCGGATCCTGCGCGTCGTCGAAATGATGACCGTGCATGAAAGCGACGCCGATGCCCTGTGCTGCAGCCTCTAGCATCAGCGGTCCCGAATCGAAGAAATCGGTCCCCATCGGTTCGAGATACGGCATGCCGATCGCATTGCGCCATTCGTTGAAGGTTTCAGGCATTTCGCGGTGCAGCAGGATCGTCGCGCGCTGCAGCTGTTCGGGCACCGCAATCGGGCGCTCGCCATCGGTCAGTCCCCGCGCCGCGATCGGGAACACTTTGTCCTGATCGAGCCTGGCTGCATAAAGCGCCGGATCAATTGCGCGGGCAAGCGCGATCGCGGCGTCGATGCCTTCGCCGAGCCGCGCTTCCCCGTGCGACAGCGTGTCGATGTCGATGTGCAATTCGGGATGCGCGCGGCGCAGTTCGGGCAAGCGCGGGAACAGGCGTTGCTGCGCAAAGAGCGGCAGCACATTGAGGTGCAGCCTTACCGACGCGTCGGGACTCCCGACCTGGCCGATAACGCTGCGCAGCTCGTCGAGGATGGGCGACAACTGGTCCTGCAGGTCGCGCCCTGCCTCGGTCAGTCGCAGCCCATGGTGATGCCGATCGAACAGCGGTCGACCGACGGCATGCTCTAGCGTTTGGATACGGCGCGAGAGCGCGGGCATCGACAGACCAAGCTCGCTCGCGGCGGCCTTTACGGTGCCGTGACGGGCAACCTCCAGAAAGGCTTCCATACTGCTGAGGGGAGGAAGGCGTGGCATGATCGTGTCTCGATGGCGATGATGACATGCGTGTCAATCCCGCGCCAGACTTTTGTGCAGTGCGGCATGATTGGACGGCGGGCTGGGGTCAGGACCCATTAATTCCACGATCGAAGCCATTTCGGCGTCCCTGCGGGATTTGACCGATTTTGCCCATGGCGTCGTCGAAAAGTCTCGAAATATCAGAATATTCCTTCGCCTTTTCTCCTCGACCTGAGCAAAATCGATTCAAACCTCGATCGCGGAATTAATGGGTCCTGGCCCTAGGGGTCGCAAATCGGGAACTGCCGTCCTATCTCTGCCGTTCTGAACTCTTTGTGGGAGATTGGCGTTGGCCGACGCACCGGTAAAAGAAAAGCAGGTCAAGCTTCAGGTGGCGACACTGCGCGCAGAAGAAAGCGGCGCGGGGATCGCCCGGATTCCGCGCACCGCAATGGCCGAACTCGGCGTGACCGAGGGCGATGTCATCCAGATCAGCGGCAAACGCGACACCGCGGCGCGTGTCGTAGCGCCCTATGCCGAGGATGAGGGGATCGAGGTAATCCGCCTCGACGGCTTGCAACGCGCCAATGCTGGCGCCGGCGCGGGCGATATGGTGCATCTGAGCCGGGTCGAGATGCGGCCCGCGACGCGCGTAGTCTTTGCGCCAGCACAGGAAAATCTGCGGCTGCAGGGCTCGGCCAATGCGCTCAAGCGCAGTTTCTTCGGCCGTCCGCTGGTCGCCGGCGATACGGTCGCGACCGCAGGGCAACAGCGCGTTCCCGCAGGCGATATGCCGCCGCAATTGCGCCAGATGCTCAACGCGCCCGCCTATGCACTCGCCGAGGTGCGCCTGCTTGTTGTCTCGGCGAATCCGAAGGGCGTCGTGTTCATCGATGAAAGCACCGAAGTCGAACTGCTGTCCGAATATCAGGAGCCGCAGGACGCGCGGCGCACCGACGTTACCTATGACGATCTGGGGGGGCTTGGTGACACGATCAATCAGCTGCGCGAGATGGTCGAGCTGCCGCTGCGCTATCCCGAACTGTTTCAGCGGCTCGGCGTCGATCCGCCGCGCGGCGTTCTGCTCCACGGCCCGCCGGGAACCGGCAAGACGCGGCTGGCCCGCGCCGTTGCGAACGAAAGTGATGCACAGTTTTTCCTGATCAACGGGCCGGAGATCATGGGCAGCGCCTATGGCGAGTCCGAAAAGCGCCTGCGTGAGATTTTCGAGGCCGCGACCAAGGCCGCGCCGTCGATCGTCTTCATCGACGAAATCGATTCGATCGCGCCGAAGCGCGGACAGGTGACGGGCGAGGCGGAAAAGCGCATCGTCGCGCAGCTTCTGACGCTGATGGACGGGCTCGAACCGCGCACCAATCTGGTGGTCATTGCGGCAACGAACCGCCCCGACGCGATCGACGAGGCGCTGCGTCGTCCTGGCCGCTTCGACCGCGAGATCGTGATCGGTGTGCCCGATGAAAGCGGGCGCCGCGAGATACTCGCGATCCATACGCGCGGCATGCCGTTGGGTGACGACGTCGATCTGGGCGAGCTTGCGCGCACGACCTTTGGTTTTGTCGGGGCGGACATGGCCGCGCTGACGCGCGAGGCGGCCATCGAGGCGGTGCGGCGGATCATGCCCAAGCTGAACCTTGAGGAAGGAACGATCCCGCCCGAAGTTCTCGCGGAATTGCGCGTGACGCGCGACGACTTTCTGAATGCGCTGAAGCGCGTCCAACCGTCGGCGATGCGCGAGGTGATGGTGCAGGCGCCGAAAACGCGCTGGAGCGACATCGGAGGGCTCGACGCGGCGCGCGACAAGATGATCGAAGGCATCGAACTGCCGCTCAAACATCCCGAGGCGTTCCGGCGGCTGGGTATTCGCGCGGCGAAGGGCTTTCTGCTCTATGGTCCGCCCGGTACGGGCAAGACCTTGCTGGCAAAAGCCGCAGCGCGCGAATCGGACGCGAATTTCATTGCGATCAAATCGTCGGACCTTCTGTCCAAATGGTATGGCGAGAGCGAGCAGCAGATCGCCCGGCTGTTCGCGCGGGCACGCGCCGTTGCGCCGACGATCATCTTCATCGACGAACTCGACAGTCTGGTGCCGGCGCGCGGCAGCGGAACGTCGGGCGAACCGCAGGTGACCGAGCGCGTCGTCAACACGATCCTAGCCGAGATGGACGGAATCGAAGAGATGCAATCGGTGATCGTCATCGGCGCGACAAACCGCCCGAACCTGATCGATCCCGCGCTGCTCCGCCCGGGGCGACTCGACGAGCTGATTTATGTCTCGGTTCCGAATGCCGAGGGACGGAGGCGGATTCTTGAGATCCATACCGCCAAAATGCCCCTAGCCGACGATGTGTCGCTCGACACGCTCGCCGAGCGTAGCGACCGCTTTACGGGCGCCGATCTGGAGGATCTGGTGCGCCGGGCGGGGCTTGCCGCGCTCAAGCGATCGATCGCGAGCGATCTCGTCACCATGGCCGATTTCGAAGCTGCGCTGAAGGATACCCGCGCTTCGGTCACGGAGGCGATGGAGCGCGACTATGAAAAAATCCAGGGCGAGATCAAGCAGCAGGCGATGAGCATCGACCCGATCGGCTTTTTCGCGCCCGGCATGCTGAAACCCGTTCGCGAGCAGAAGCACGCCGATGATGCGAAGGGCTGACGCGAAGCGCTAATGCTCAGTTTGCGGGCTGGTCCTGTCGTAAGGCGGACCAGCCCCAGAGGACGAGCCAGCCGCAAAAAGCGGCCATCAGTCCGTAGCTGATCATCGGGTGCCAATTGTAGAGCAGGACGCCGATGGCGGGCGAGATGATATAGGCCGATCCATTGATCGACGCCGTCATCCCGGCGACGCTGCCTTGGTCGCGGCGCGGGACCGAGAGCGAGGCGCCGGCGGTAAATCCGGGCCGAAACAGTCCGAAGCCGAGCGAGGCGAGGGCGAAACCGATGACGATCGCGTGCAGATCCTGCGCCAGCCCGGTCATGAGGATGCCGACGCCCCCAAAAGCGGCGCCGTACAGGACGGTGGTGCGCGGGGTCATCTTGAGCAGCGGGATCAGCCCCCATTGCGAGAGCAGCGTCGCAAAGGCGCCGGCCATCAGCACGATACCCGTAATCGCTGCGCCTTCGTCGGGCCTCAGACGCAGATGCAGCCGGTCGAGAATGAGAAAGCCGATGACGCCGAGCATCATCGCCTGCGCCTGACCGCCGAAAAATCCCGCGAGCAGCCAGGGGCGCACGCGCCGGTCGCGCCAGCCGAGCGATTCCTGCTCGGCGGGGTCGAGTTCATTCTCATCCTCGGCGGTCGGTTCGCCCGGTCCTGCAGAGAGCGGATAGGAGGCGATCGCACCGCGTGCCGCGAAGCGCGGCATATCGTCGGGAAGCCGCCAGCGCAGCATCACAAGCACCGTGAGGCCGATCAGGGCAAAGACGAGCAACGGCCCCGCAAGGCCGAAGATCGGGAGAATGAAGAAGGGCGCAACCGCGGGGCCGATCACCGTGCCGAGCCCGAAGGAGGAGGAGACCAGCGACAGCGCCTGCGTGCGCTCCTCGGGATCGGTGCGTGCGGCAACATAGGCCTGGACCGCGGGCGGCGCGGCCGAGCCGAAGCCGCCGTAGAGGCTGCGGAAAAGCGCGAAGAGAATGAAGGTCGCGCCCGCGGCGAGCCAGCCCTGGAGCCCGGCCCACAAGGTCACGCCGCACAGCGCCATCGACAGGAAAAAACCGATGATTCCGCGCGCCATCAGCACCTTGCGCCCGCGCTTGTCCGACTGGCGCGCCCAATAGGGAGCGGTAAGCACCCAGAGCAAGGCCGACCAGCTGAACGCCAGGCTGACCCAGACATCGGGGATGTGAAGCTTGGCGCCGATGGCGGGAAGAATCGACTGCATCGCGGTATTGCCCGCGGCGGCGACGAGCATGATGGCGAAGAGGACGGCCATGCGATCGGCCGGAATCGAGCGCGTCATATTGCTCAATTCGTCCTCCCCCTGTTTTCCAACCATTTACCGCAAGTGGCTGTTTCCCTACACGCCGCCGGGCGTCTGTCCAGTGTCAAGACAGACTCTTTTCTTGCACCGCCGCCACGATTTTGCCACTCCACCAAGAACCGCAACAACGCGAAAGCCATCATGACCAATCCGCGGGCGCAGGCCCAAGAATCGAAAATCGCGATGTCCCGTCGGATCCGCGAGAGGCTGAAGCGATTTTTTGGCCCTTGGGGTATGTTCGTGAAGGGATTCATCAAGCATCCCGTCATGGTCGGGTCGATCGTGCCCTCGTCACCGACGCTGATCCGCCACATGCTGCGGCCCGTCGACTGGAAGAATACCAAGCTGTTCGTCGAATATGGCCCCGGCGTCGGCACCTTTTGCCGCCCGGTGCTCGAACGGCTGGCGGGCGATGCGATGCTGATCGCGATCGACACGAACGAGGATTTCATCGCCTATCTGCGCAAGGAGATCCGCGACAGCCGCTTCGTTGCGGTGCATGGCTCCGCGGCAGACGTTGAAGAAATCGTCAAGGCGCACGGTTTCGACAAGGCCGATTATGTGCTGTCGGGTCTGCCCTTTTCGACGCTCCCGGCAGGCGTCGGGCCGGCGATCGCGGCAGCGACGCACCGCGTGCTACGCCCGGGCGGGGCCTTCCTCGTCTATCAGTTCCGCGCCCGCGCCCGCGATTTTCTCGCGGCACATTTCAAGCGCATCGACAACGCCTTCGAATGGGTCAATGTCCCGCCCTGTTTCCTGTTCTGGGGCTGGAAAGACTGAGCCCTCAAAGCTCGGGATCGGGTTCGGCGAGCCCGAAATTCAGCCGCCGCGATACCGTATAATCGGCCACACCGACCACGAACCAGGCAAGCGTCCAGCGCAGCCGGGTCAGCCAGCCGGCGCGGGCCTTGTGCGTTTCGGCGGTAATTACGTCGCAATCCTCTTCGAGTCCTGCGACGAAACCGCGCATGCGCTGTGCAAAGTCCGCATCCGCGATCCGCACCATGATCTCGACATTCACGAACAGGCTTCGCACGTCGAAATTGGCCGATCCGATATAGACGATGTCGTCGATGACGATCAGCTTCATGTGCAATTTGCACGGCCGATATTCCCAAACCGCCCCGCCTTTGCGCAGAAGATAGCCGTAGAGCAGACGCGAGGCGCCGATCGTCGCAGCATTGTCCGATTTGCTCGCCATGACGAAACGCGCGCGCCCGAAGCGCGCGACGCGTCCGAGCCGGCGCAACATCCCCTGCGTCGGCGAGAAATAGGCCATCGCCATGTCGAGTTGCCGTGCCCCCTCGAGATCGGCGCGCACGGCGCGCGCCCATGGTGAGAGGCGCTGCGTCGGACCGCCGACAAGCCAGGTCACGGCGCCGTATTCGACCGGCCATTCGCGGATCAGTCGCCGGAGCATGAGAAGCTTGCCGTCATGATGGACGGCATAGTCGCGTATTTGCGCGAACCACTGGACGGCGCGCGCGACGCTCGGCCCGCGCAGGACCATCCCCAGATCGAACCAGCAGTCGGCGCGCGGTGGGCTCAGATAGTCGTCGGATATGTTGAAGCCGCCGGTGATCGCGATATCGCCGTCGACCAGGATCAGTTTTTGGTGGTTGCGGATCAGATAGCTCGATCGCCAGCGGCGCGAGAAATAGGTCACTTCGCCGCCCGCATCACGCAGCGGCACGAAGATGCTGTCGGCCGTGTTCGACGAACCGAAACTGTCGATGACCGCGCGCACGCGGACGCCGCGCCGCGCCGCGCGGGCAAGCGCTTCGAGAACGTCGGTCCCCGCGCCGTCGCCCTCGAAGATATACATGACGAGGTCGATGCTGCGGATCGCGCCATTGATCAGGGTGAGCAATCGTTCGAGCCGCGCGGCGCCGTCGAACAGCAGCTCGATCCGGTGCCCCGCCACATCGGCGCTCCAATGCAATCCGTCGCGGGCAGGGGCAGGGGGTTCGGTCATTCTGCGCCTGTCATAAGCAGGAGCCGCGAAGCGCCGCAAGCGCCCCGGTTTTGTTGACATATCGGGCGCTGCCTGCTAGCGCGCAGCGCTTGCCGCCATGCCCATCGGGCTGGCCTCTCCTCATCTAAGGAAACAAGATGGCCCGCGTTACCGTCGAAGATTGCGTCGACAAAGTTCCCAACCGTTTCGATCTGGTGCTGCTTTCGGCGCATCGCGCCCGCGAAATTTCGGGTGGCTCGGAGCTGACCATCGATCGCGATCGCGACAAGAATCCGGTCGTCGCGCTGCGCGAGATCGCCGAGCAGACGATCCGCCCCGTCGACCTCAAGGACGCGCTCACCGGATCGCTGCAGAAGGTTGTCGTCGACGATGACGATACGCCCGATGAAATCAGCTCGATCGCCCGCTCGGCCGAGGCGCTTCGCCTCACCGCCGCTGCGCCGCCGCGCAGTCCCGCGGGTGGCGGCGCCGATTTCGACTAAGATCGGCGAAAGCACTACCGAAAGGGGCTGCGGGAAACCGCGGCCCCTTTTCGTTTCTGGGCCCCCTTGGCGGCGCGCTCAGGGAAGCTGCGTGAGTTCGGCGACGCGGATCGCGCGCGAGGCGAGCATCGGTTCGATAATGATGCCGATGCGCCGTGCACGCGGTGACGCGACCTCGACATTATAGAGGCTGTTCGCGACGACATCGGCGATCTGCACGCCTTCCGAGCGGCGGCTGTCGGCGAGCGACGCGCGGCCCCAGCCGCCGAGCCCGGTCTGGATCGCCTCGCGGACATTTTCGAGAATTACAGGATCGTAGCGGCCGTCGTCGATCACCACGTCGCTGCACACACCGCCCGTTTCGGGGAGCCAGCTTCCGATCGCGAGATCGAGAAGCGCGGCATAGAGCGCCAGATCGCTTGTCGGCTGGCCGTTGGCCGGCGGCTGGAGCCGCGCGCGTTTGGCGACGGCCACCCAGGCGCGTCCGCCCGCCCGGTCGAAAAGTTCGAGGAGATAGGCGCGCTCGGTCAGGCTGATACGGCTGCCCTTGAGTTCGCCGCGCAGGCCCGTCACGGCGCGAAAGCGGGCATGGATTTGCGCCGCGGCTTCGGGGGTAAGCATCACAGCGGCAAAAGTCATCGCGCCGGCGTTGAGGCCGCCCGATTCGTCGCAATATATGGTCATGCCTGCGCCGCGCCCCGTGCGTCGATCATTTGACGCGGCCGAAAAAGGCAACCGAGCGCGATCCGCCTGCCGGTACGGCGGTGCTCCAGAGCCAGCGGACATGAGTCACGTCGGCATCGGTCGCCGCGCGCGGCGACCCATCGGCGCCGGGGAGGGTGAGTCCCACAAGATCGCCGAAGCTCTTGCCGCCGTCGACCGAGACGCTGAAATCGGCGCGGTCGTCGGTGCCGTCGAAAACTAGCCCTGCGGGGATCGGGTTGACGATGCGAACCCCCGTCGCCGGGCTGAGCCCGGGATTGGCGAACAGCAGCGTGACGCGCACGCGGTCGCCGGGAACGACGACGTCCGGGGCGACGTAGGATTTGACGGGCTTGGCGCTGTCGGCGCCGCTCACCTTCTCGAGTTCCACCGTCGAGGTCAGCGCGCCCTTTTCCTGCGCGGCGGCCATGGGGCCGGCGGCGCCAAGGCCTGCCGCGAGAATATATGCGAAAAGCCTGCCGCGCATCATCTGGTCCTTAGAATGTTGGAAATCGGCTTGGTCAAGCGGGGCAGGGATAGCGTTTCCGCATCAACCCGTCGAACGCCATGTTGATCGTTGTGCGGCTGCGGCTCTGCGGTGGATAGGTGCGAAGATGCGCGAGCCATTGCTCGGGGGTCAGCGTGCCGCTTTTCGGCGGACAGCTGGCCGATTTGCGTCCCGCTTTGCGGTCGGCCTCGATCCGCGCCTGATAGCGCTTGCCTGCCGCGATGACCTCGCCCTTGAGCTGGTCCGTCTCGGGCATGGCGAGCGCGAGCGGCCCAAGCCGCTGCAACGCTTCGGCGCGCTGGAGGAAGGTCGCGACGCTCATGTCGCCGGGCGACGCCGCGGTCAAAACCAGCCCGGCGGCCAGAGCCGCCGAAACCAGTCCCATGCGCTGCATCCTGCCGTTCATCATGCCGCCGAAATTCCTTCGGCGCCCTGAATACCGGCTGAATCGACGGTCGTCACGCGCCCTGAGGATGCGTGTCGCCGAAGGGGCGCGGTTTGCGCTTGATCTGCGGCAGGCCGCCGGCGTGACCCTGAATGGGGGCGCCGGGCTTGTTCGCGTCGCTGTCGCGGCCGATGTCCTCGCCCTTGATCGCTCGGCGCGCTTCCTCGCCCGAGAGCGTCTCATATTCGAGCAGCGCTCCTGCAAGCAGATGCAGCTCGTCGAGATGGTCGGTGAGCACCTTGCGCGCCGTCTTCTCGCCGTCCTCGACGAGGCGGCGAACTTCGGCGTCGATCAGCTTGGCCGTTTCTTCCGACATGTTCTGCGCGCGCGAAACGCTGTGGCCGAGGAAGACCTCGTCCTGATTGTCGCGGTAGCGCAGCCAGCCGAGCTTGTCGGACATGCCATATTCCATGACCATCGAGCGCGCCATGTCGGTCGCCTGCTGGATGTCGTTCGACGCACCGGTATTGAGCTCATCCTTGCCGTAGATGAGCTGCTCGGCGATGCGGCCGCCGAAGCAGAGCGCGAGGCGCGCCTTCATCTGCTTCATGCTCATCGAATAGCGGTCGCGTTCGGGCAGGTTCCACGTGACCCCAAGCGCGCGGCCGCGCGGGATGATCGTCACCTTGTGCAGCGGATCATTATGCTCGACGTGAATCGACACGAGCGCGTGGCCGGCCTCGTGATAGGCGGTGGCCTTCTTTTCGTCCTCGGTCATCACCATCGAACGGCGTTCGGCGCCCATCAGCACCTTGTCCTTGGCTTCCTCGAACTCGCTCGACGCAATCAGGCGCTTGCCCTTGCGGGCCGCGAGCAGTGCGGCTTCGTTGGCAAGATTGGCGAGGTCGGCACCCGAAAAGCCGGGCGTACCGCGCGCGATGCGGCGCAGGTCGACATCGGGCGCGAGCGGCTTCTTGCGCGTGTGAACCTCGAGGATCTTCTGGCGGCCTTCGATGTCGGGGCGCGGGACGACGACTTGGCGGTCGAAGCGGCCCGGACGCAGCAGCGCCGGATCGAGCACGTCGGGGCGGTTGGTCGCGGCGACGATGATGATGCCCTCGTTCGCCTCGAAGCCGTCCATTTCGACGAGCAACTGGTTCAACGTCTGTTCGCGCTCGTCATTGCCGTTGCCGAGGCCGGCACCGCGATGGCGGCCGACCGCGTCGATTTCGTCGATGAAGACGATACACGGCGCATTGCGCTTGGCCTGCTCGAACATGTCGCGCACGCGGCTCGCGCCCACGCCGACAAACATTTCGACGAAATCGGAACCCGAGATGGTGAAGAAGGGGACGCCGGCTTCACCCGCGATCGCGCGGGCGAGCAACGTCTTGCCGGTGCCCGGCGAGCCGACGAGCAGCGCACCCTTCGGAATCTGGCCGCCGAGCTTGGAAAATTTGCTCGGATCTTTGAGGAATTCGACGATTTCCTGCAGTTCTTCGCGCGCCTCGTCGATGCCGGCGACATCGTCGAAGGTCACGCGGCCCTGCTTCTCGGTGAGCATCTTGGCGCGGCTCTTGCCGAAGCCCATCGCGCCCGATCCATTATTCTTCTGGACCTGGCGGAAGACGAAGAAGGCGATGCCGAGGATCAGCATGAAGGGCAGCGCCTGGATCAGCAGATAGACCCAGATATTGCCCTGGTCGGTCGGCTTGCCGTCATATTTGACGCCATTGTCGTTGAGCAGCTTGAGCAGTTCGGGATCGCGGACGATATTGGCCGAGAAGTTTTCGCCATTGGTCAGCTTGCCGGAAACGCGGTCGTCGGAGAGGACGACTTCCTTCACGGCGCCTTCCTGAACCTTCTCACGGAATTCCGAATAGGCCATCGGCGAACCGGTGCCCTGTGAGACGCCGCCGAACATCGATGCGACGAGGAGCATGGCAAGCAGGATGCCGCTCCAGATCATCACGCTCTTCATCCAGGGGTTGCCCTGCGGTTCCTTGTCGTCCTGCATTCGGAAAATATCCCAATCAACGCCAGCATCGCGAGAAGCCGCGACTATAGGCTGCAAGATAGGAATATCCGGTTAAATGACAATGCGCCAAGCGCGATAAATTCAGCTTTTCCGCCGCGGCGCCGAGGAAATGCGCCAGATTGAGCCGTCGCGCTCGCCCGCGGCGTCGATCAACAGGCTACCGACCATTGCGCGCCGGCCCTCGCGCATCGCCGCGATGACCGTGTCGAGGGTAACGCCGCGCAGCACGAGTCGCGGGTCGGCATGCGAAAGGCGGCGCATGACGATGCGGCGGAAAAGCTCGGGCGGATAGCCGAGATCGCGGATGACGGCCGTGTCGTCGACCTCGGGCCAGCTCGTGATCGCCTGGTCGACAGCCCAGTCGAGCGCCTCGTCGGCTTCGGCGAGCCAGCGCGCCGAGCGCGCGGCGGCTTCGGCGTCGATCGTGGACTGATAGCGCAGCGCATGGCGCAGCCGCGCCCGGTCGAAGCGCTCGTCACTGTTCGACGGGTCGTCGACGAACGGAATGTCCTGGTCGAGCGCGAGCCGCGTCAGGTCCATGTGCCGCCAGCCGAGCAGCGGGCGCAAAACCTGGCCGTTGCGGGCGCGGATCGAGGCCAGGCCGCCGACGCCGCTGCTGCGGTTGAGCCGCATGATCATGGTTTCGAGCTGATCGTCGGCATGGTGCGCGGTGACGATGAAGTCGATTCCCTGTTCGCGGCGCCAGCCGTCGAGCAGATCATAGCGCGCCGTTCGCGCCGCGGCCTGCAGCGAGCCCGCGATTGGACTATCCGGCGTCAGCGTTGCGTGGGGAATATGTTCACGCGCGCAGAAAGCTGCGACCATGCGCGCCTCTTCGGCCGAACCGCTGCGCAATCCGTGATCGACCGTTGCCGCCCGGACCTGCCCGGGCAGCAGCGAAGCCATCAGCCAGAGCAGCGCCATGCTGTCGGGGCCGCCCGATACGGCGACGCCATAGTCACGGCGATGCCAGTCGGCGCCGACGAGCGTGGCGAGTTCGCCGCCGAGCCGCTCGACGGCGTCGCTTTCAACAGCCTGCTTTTGCTTTTGCGGCGGCAGCATCGTCGCGGACATCCTTCGGTGCCTTGTCGCCATAGACCTCATCCAGTTCGCGGAAGGCCTTGCAGGCGTCGGCTTTGCGCCCGAGCTTGTCGAGCGCTACTCCCATATACATCAGGCTGTGCGGCGCGCGGGGCCCGCTCGGCCGATCCTTGTAATTATTATAGAAAGCGACGGCGGCAAGGCTCGGCTTGCCTTCATCGAGGTAGGCGCGCCCGAGCAGGTTCTGCGCATAGCTTGCCTGGTTGCTCTTCGGCCATTTTGCCACGACCTGTTTGAGCTGCGCCTGCGCCTCGGGATAGAGTTTGGCGTCCCACAGGCGGAAGCCGTAGGTATAGGCATCTTCGGCTTCGTTGCCGGTCGCCGGAATTTCGACCTTCTTGACGAGCGCGAGCCGGTTGGCGTCGGGTTTGCTCGCGGCGGGCGTCGTCGTTGAGGGCTTTTTGGTGGTCGTAGTCGTCGACGCCTGCGTCACCGTGGCAGGCTTGGTCGCCCCCGAACCCGATGCAAGCGGCAGACTTGCCGGGGTTTCACCGCCGATGGCGGGGGCGGCGAGGCGCTTTTCCATTTCGGCCTTATAGGCGGCGAACTGCTTTTCGAGTTCGCGTAGTTGATAGCTGTTCTGCTCGGTCTGGCCGGTGAGCGTCTGAAGCTGGGCTTCGAGCGCATCGACGCGCGCGGTGAGGTCGATGACCGGGGCATTGCCCTTCGCGCGTTCGCCGGGCGTGTTGTCGGGCGCGATCTCGCCCTCGAAGAAAGCGGGGCTGCCGCCGGGGAAGACCGAGCGCTGGACCGCCCGCATTTCCTTTTCCAATCGCTCGACGCGCTTGTCGATCCCGGCGTCCTGCGCCTGTGCAACAGGCGCCGCTGTCAGCGCGATCATTGCCGCGCCGATCAAAGACCCTTGTAACTTCCTCATCTGCCGTGCGGCCCCCACCAGTTAACTATCTCGTCTCTATGCTCTCATAACGCCGCAAACGGCGGATACGCAAACCCATTTCGGCGCGCGGCCGCGTCGATCCGTCGGGAACGGAGTCGATCCGTCGGGAACGGAGAGGAATCAGGGGCGCGCGGGCGCGCCTTTGGCCTTGGGCAGCGGAACCGTCGCGGTACTGCCGCTTCCTTCGGCGCGCGCCACGAGGTCGGCGGGTTTGAGCGAGATTCCCTTGACGAGCGTATCGGCGGGGCCGGTCGCGCCGACGTCGCGGCCGCCGACGGTGATCTTGAGCGCCTGCGGGCGGCTCGTGCGCAGCGTGAACTGCTCGATATAGGCTGCGGGAACCTCATAGGTCTCGCCGGCGTCGAGCGTCCGCCAATTCTCGGTCTTGCCGGTCGCATCGTCGAAACCGATCCACACTTCGGAAAGGCCGGTGAGCACGACCGGGGCATTGGCCGGAATGGCAGCATTCGGGGCCGCCGCCTTGGGGGTGCCTGCCGCGGGCGTTGCGGCAGCGGGAGCTTCCGATGCATCGGCGTCGGCATTCTGCGCCGCGATCAGCGCCTCGTCGGGTTCGACCGACAGGAAACGCCACACACCATAGGCCGACACCAGCAAGAGCGCGACGATGACAAGCGTCCAGGTCAGCCGTGCGGTCGGCAGGCGGGCGGGGTCGGTCGGCTCATAAGCTTCGTAAAGCGGTCGCGCGCCATATTCATCCTCGTCGAGTTCGCGGCGAAGCTCGGCGGCGATTTCGGCCTCGGGCAGATCGAGCGCGCGGGCATAGGCGCGGGCGAAGCCGGTGACATAAGTCCGGCCCGGAAGTTCCGAAAATTCCGAGTTTTCTATGGCTTGAAGATGCCGCTGGGTCACACGCGTACGCGTCGCGATGTCGGCGAGCGAAAGCCCCGCCGCCTCGCGCGCTAGGCGAAGCCGGTCGCCGGTGCGCGTGATCGCCAACTCGCCCTGCTGCGGGGCGACGTCCTCATCTGCCATTACTGTCTCCGTGCCGGTCGCTTGCAACCCGTTTCGACCGTGTCGCCTCGTTCTCGCATTGTGGACGCGCGAAAGTCAAATGAAGTTCCGCAAACAACAGGCCGAAAGGAAGCGGATTCCGGATTGGCGGAAAAGCCGACGTGCGGACGCGAGGACGGGGCAGGGAACATTCGCCGCCGCTCATCCGTTCAGATCATCGTTCCCGCGAAACAAAGCGCGCGAATCCGGATGATTAGGTGTCGAAAGGATTTCAGCATGTTCAAATGGGCGTTGATCTTCGCCGTGATCGCATTGCTCGCGGCCGTTCTCGGCTTTTCCGGCGTTGCCGGCGCGGCAGCCGGGATCGCCAAAATCCTCTTCTTCGTCGGCTTGGCCTTGGTTGTTCTGTTCCTCGTCCTCGGTTCGGCCGCGGCGAAGAAGATCAGCTGACAGGTCGCGACATAAGTGACGAAAAAAAGCGGGCGGCTTCAAGCCGCCCGCATTTTTTGTGCGCAATCGGGGGGGGGGAGGGGGGCGGCTCCTGCCGCCATCCGGCGATGGGGCGCTAGCTGTCAGAGCACATATTTGCTGAGATCTGTGTCCCCCACGACATCGGCGAGTTGCTTGTCGACATAGGCGGCGTCGATTTCGAGCGTCGTGCCGGGCATATCCTCGGCAGTGAAGCTCACTTCCTCGACAAGCCGCTCCATGATCGTCTGGAGCCGGCGGGCCCCGATATTCTCGACCTTTTCGTTCACCTCTGCCGCGAGCCGGGCGACGCGTGCGATCGCATCGGCGGTGAAGCTGAGCGTGACCCCTTCGGTCCCGAGCAGCGCGGCATATTGCTCGGGCAGGCCCGCCTTGGTTTCGCTGAGGATGCGAACGAAATCCTCCTCGCTCAGCGCGCCTAATTCGACGCGGATCGGCAGACGGCCCTGCAATTCGGGGAGAAGGTCGCTGGGCTTGGCGACATGGAACGCACCGCTGGCGATAAAGAGGATATGATCGGTCTTCATCGGGCCATATTTGGTCGCGACGGTCGTCCCTTCGATGAGCGGCAACAGGTCGCGCTGGACGCCCTCGCGGCTGATCGAGCCACCGCGCACGTCGCTGACCGCGATCTTGTCGATCTCGTCGAGGAACACGATCCCATTGGCTTCGGCATCGGCGAGCGCGACGCGCGCGACATCGTCCTGATCGAGCCGCTTGTCCTGCTCTTCCTCGATCAGCCGTGTCGCGGCGTCGATGACCTTCATCTTGCGGCGCTTCTTGGGCAGGCCGCCCATCGCCTTGCCGAGCATGTCGGAGAGATTGATCATGCTCATCTGGCCGGGCTGGCCGGGCAGGTCGAACGGCATGCCGGGGGCGTCGGAGACCTCGATCTCGACTTCGCTGTCGTCGAGATGGCCTTCGCGGATACGCTGGCGGAAGCTCTGGCGCGTGGCTTCGCTGGCGCCCTTGCCGGTCAGCGCGTCGAGGAGGCGCTCCATCGCGGCTTCCTCGGCGGCCGCGCGCACCGCGCCGCGGCGGCGATCTTTCTCGAGCCGCACCGCTTCCTCGACCAGATCGCGCGCGATCTGCTCGACGTCGCGGCCGACATAACCGACTTCGGTGAACTTGGTCGCCTCGACCTTGATGAAGGGAGCATCGGCGAGCTTGGCCAGGCGGCGCGAAATCTCGGTCTTGCCGCACCCCGTCGGGCCGATCATCAGGATATTCTTGGGGCTGACCTCATCGCGCAGATCGGGGGCGAGCTGCTGGCGGCGCCAGCGATTGCGCAGCGCGACGGCGACCGCGCGCTTGGCATCCTTCTGGCCGATGATGTGCGTGTCGAGCGCGGCGACGATCGCCTTCGGAGTCAAATCCTTGTTCATGATATTATGCCTGAATTTCGATGGTTTCGAGCGTGGTCTGGTCGTTGGTGTAGACGCAGATATCGGCGGCGACCTGCATCGCCTTTTTCGCCAGCACCTCGGGATCCTTTTCATAATCGGCGAGTGCGCGCGCCGCCGACAGCGCGAAATTGCCGCCCGAGCCGATCGCGGCGATACCGCCGAGCGGTTCGAGGACGTCGCCGTTGCCGGTGATGACGAGCGTCACTTCCTTGTCAGCGACGATCATCATCGCTTCGAGATTGCGCAGATATTTGTCGGTGCGCCAGTCCTTGGCGAGTTCGACCGCGGCGCGCAGCAACTGACCATTGTGGCGTTCGAGCTTGGTCTCGAGCCGTTCGAACAGGGTGAAGGCGTCGGCGGTCGCACCCGCGAAACCCCCGATCACGCTGCCGTCGTGGAGGCGGCGGACCTTACGGGCGTTGGGCTTCATCACCGTCTGCCCCATCGACACCTGACCGTCGCCGATTACGACGACCTTGTCTGCATTGCGGGCGGAGAGGATGGTGGTTCCGTGCCAGGGCGCGTCACGGTGCGCGGTCGATTGGGTCATGCGGCGCGATATGGGTAAAGCGGCGCCGAGCCGCAAGGGGAGGGGGCGATCAGGCGGCCCAGCAGAGCAGCGCTCGGGTGCCCGGCGCCATTTCAAGCGAAGATAAGTCTTCGAGCAGGCCGACTGCCCCGAACGGCAAGGGTTCGTCGCCGATGCTGCAGCCGTCGGCTAGCGGAACGAGCGTCAGACTTTGCCCGGTCGGTCCGACAAAGTCGCGATCGAAAGGCGCCGCCAGATGCAGCAGATGGAAGTGGGGCCCATCGACAAGGCGCTTGTTCACCGCCGGGTCGATCGCGCAATGCGGCGCGCCGTGGGACAGCGCAGCATCGACAACCGCAAGCCCGTCATCGAGGTGCAGTTCGCGCGGCCGGCCATAATCGAAGAGGCGGTAGGTGCAGTCGGCATTCTGCTGCACCTCCACCAAGGTCAGCCCGCCGCCGATCGCGTGGATCGTGCCCGCCGCATTATAGAAGAATTCGCCCGCGTGTGCCGGCCGCCAATCGATCATGTCGACGATCGATCCATCCTGCGCCGCGGCGCGAAGCGCGGCCACATCGGTGGGGGCTTTCAGGCCGAGGCCAAGTTCGGCGTCCGGTTCAGCGCCCAGGATCAGCCAGCATTCGTCCTTGCCGCGCGCATGTCCGGCGGCGCGTGCGCGGACGTCGTCGGGGTGAACCTGAATCGACAGCCGCTCGGAGGTGAACAGGAATTTGATCATCAGCGGCGCGGCATCGCCGTCGGGATGCGCGAACCATATCTCGCCGATGCGCCGTTCGCCGAAGTCACCGAATGCCGCGGGAATGTCGGTCCGTCCCCACGGCTTTTCGACGATATGCGGGGGAAGGTGGGTCAACATGACGATGTCATGTGTCGCGTGCGCGAGGACGTCAAGCGACCGCGCGCATCAAGCGGCGCGATTGAGCCGGTTGGGGGTGCACCCGCCGGGCTGGTCGAGCCAGAGACCGCGCGTGTCATAGACAATCTTGTCCGACCGTTCTTCGAGCGGGATCGATTTGAACAGGTCGTGATCGACGAGCACGATCAGCAGGTCGCACTTCGCGAGTGCGGTATCGAGGTCGATGAGTTCGGATCCGGTACCGGCGAATTCGGCCGGCAGGCCGCGCGCATAGGGCTCGACGATGTCGACCTGCTTGCCGAAGCGGCGAGCGAGGGCTGCCGCCACCTCGACCGCGGGACTTTCGCGAAAATCATCGATGTTCGGTTTGAAGGCGAGGCCGAGGCAGGCGACGCGCGCCTGCGGATGCTGCGACACCAGCATTTCGGCGGCACCGATGACATGCGCGGTCTTCGCGAGATTGACTTCGCGTGCGGTACGGATGAGTCGGCTGTGATCGGGCGCCCCATGAACGAGGAACCAGGGATCGACGGCAATGCAATGGCCGCCGACGCCGGGGCCGGGCTGAAGGATGTTGACGCGCGGGTGGCGGTTGGCGAGGCGGATCACCTCCCAGACATCGACGCCCATTTCCTCGGCCATCATCGACAATTCATTGGCGAAGGCGATGTTGACGTCGCGGTAGCTGTTTTCGACGAGCTTGACCATTTCGGCGGCGCGCGCCGATGTCGTGATGCAGGCACCGCGCACGAACTGGCGGTAGAAGGTCATCGCACGGCGCGCGCAGCGCGGCGTGATACCGCCAATACAGCGGTCATTATCGACCAGCTCAACCAGTATGCGGCCGGGCAGGACACGTTCTGGACAATAGGCGATGAAGATGTCGGCGGCACCGGCGCACGCGCCTGGCACCTTCAGGTCGGGGCGCAGTTCGGCGATCAGCGCGGCGACCTTTTCGGTCGTGCCGACGGGCGATGTCGATTCGAGGATGACAAGATTGCCGGCTTGCAGTTTGGGCGCGATCGCGCGAGCTGCTGCCAGCACATAGCTGATGTCGGGGCGATGATCGGCGTCGTGCGGCGTCGGCACGGCGATCACGAAGCTGTCGCCGGGAGCGACTTCGGTCGAAGCGATGAGTGCACCGCGTGCAACGACGCCCTGGACGAGACCATCGAGATCGACTTCCTCGATATGCACCTTGCCGCTGTTGACCGTTTCAACGACCTTTTCGCTGACATCGACGCCGGTGACCTGGCAGCCCGATCGCGCGATCAGCGCCGCGGTCGGCAGCCCGATATAGCCGAGGCCGAGGACGGTAACTTGCTGGTCGGTATCAATGGGCACGCGCGACAATCTCCGCAATTCGCTGGGCAGCGAGGCCGTCGCCGAACGGATTGTGCGCGCGGGCCATCGCCGAATAGGCTTCGCTATCGTCCAAAAGGCTGAAAATTTCGGTAACGATACGGTCCTTGTCGGTGCCGACGAGCTTTGCCGTGCCTGCCGTAATGCCTTCGGGTCGCTCGGTCGTCTCGCGCATGACGAGCACTGGTTTGCCGAGAGAAGGCGCTTCCTCTTGCACGCCGCCGCTGTCGGTCAGCACGAGATCGGCTTCGGCGAGCAGGCGCACGAAATGCGGATAATCGAGCGGGTCGATCAGCGCGACGTTGGAAAGCGCGGCGAGCAGCGGCTCCATCGCGCTGCGGACCTGCGGGTTCGGGTGGACGGGAAAGATCACCGCGACGTCGGGGCGCGCGGCGATGGCTGCGATCGCCTCGGCGATCGCGCGCATCCCCTCGCCGAAATTCTCGCGCCGATGCGAGGTGACGGCGATGATCCGCTTCCTCGCATATCGTTTTACCAGCGGATCGAGGCCAGCTGCGAGCGACGGGTCTTCGTTGATGCGCGCGTTCGTTGCGAGCAGGGCATCGATGACGGTGTTGCCGGTGATGTGAATCCGCTCGTCTGGCACATTCTCCGAACGCAGCGCAGCGGCGGCGGTCTCGGTCGGGGCGAAATGCAGGTCGGCGACCGAGCCTGTGACCTTGCGATTTACCTCCTCGGGCCAGGGATGATAAATATCTCCGCTGCGCAGCCCCGCCTCGACATGGCCGACAGATATCTTGCGGAAATAGGCGGCGAGCGTCGCTGCCATTGTTGTCAGTGTATCGCCATGGACGAGAATGCGGTCCGGCCTTTCTGAGTCGAAAGTCTCGCCAAGACCGGTGACCAGTCTCGCGAGAAGGGCATCGAGCGACTGGTTCGGGGTCATGACGTTGAGATCGACGTCGGGAATGATTCGGGCGATTTCAAGAACCTGGTCGAGCATCTCGCGGTGCTGGGCGGTCACGCAGACGCGAACGTCGACGCCCTCGGTGCGCTGAAGGGCGTGAATCACGGGAAACATCTTGATGGCTTCGGGTCGTGTGCCGAATACGACAACGATTTTTCGCGCCGCTGAATGCTGTGATGAACGCAATTCCGGACTCATAAGGCAAAGGCTTTCTCGGCGATTCCTTCGCCCGCCTTAGCGCAAAGCTCTTGCCGCTGGCTTAACTTGCCACTATTCGCCCGGCCGTTCGCGGAATTCTGGTTCGAAACGATCGGATACGCCTCCCGTGGGCCGTAACACATGCCATCGAGGGGGCGGCAGGTGACGCATTTGTCTGTAATTTCAGAGTTCTACTCGTTAAGCCCCATATGTCCTTACTTGGTTTTCTGAAGCGCCGGCGAGGCGAAGAGCGCGGTTCGCGTGCGGCGGAGCCGCGCGTTCCCGCTGGCGAGCGTGTTTATGCGATCGGTGACATTCATGGTCGTGACGATCTGTTCGAGCAATTGTTGGCGAAGATCGAGGCCGACAACGCCGGCCGAGGCCAGGCGAAAACGACACTAATCCTGCTCGGCGACCTGGTCGATCGCGGACCCGATTCTGCATCTGTCATCGAGCGCGCGATCCGCCTCGGGGCTCCGTTCGACAAGGTGACTCTTCTCATTGGAAATCATGAGGAATGTTTTCTGTCCGCGCTTTCGGGCGACCTGCGGCGCGTGCGCTATTTTATCCGGATTGGCGGCGATGCGACCATAAGAAGCTATTGGTGCGACGATGCCGCCTATGCCGCAGCGGACTTTGAAGAGGTTGCCGAGCGCCTGCCGCATCTGGTTCCCCAATCGCACATCGATTTTCTGGGGCGCGGCGAAGATATGGTTCAGATCGGAGATTATGTGTTCGTCCATGCCGGCGTCCGGCCTGGCGTCCCGCTCGATCGGCAGCAATTGTCGGATCTGCGTTGGATTCGTGACGAGTTTATCGATGGCGAGCATGATCATGGCGCAACCATAGTTTACGGCCACACGATTTCGGATGGCGTCGATGAGGCGCGTGGACGCATCGGCATCGACACCGGCGCATATCTAACGGGCCGCTTGACAGCGCTTGGACTGGAGGGAAGCGAACGCTGGTTTCTCGACACCGCGGATATTGAACGCGAATAGTCTTTTGCCTGCTTTATGATGAAGCGATAGACTCTGAACCGGTTGGATCGCTCTCTCGGTTGCGCTACGAATATTGGGATAGGAATTTAATGAGGCCGACCAAGTCGATGAAACCCGTATCGGGCAATTTGCTGCGAAACCAATTGTCTCCAGCAGCGAGTGTTGTCATTCTCGCCCTTTTCGTCTTTGCCGTTGCGCTGACCGGGGGGGGGTCGCGCAGCGATATTGCCTCGCTGCCCCTGCTGCGCGGGCTCGCCACGATGACTTTTTTCGCTATGCTTGCGTTCGTGCCGGCCCAGGCATGGCGGGGAATTCGTGTTCCGCTGATCCTACTCGGCCTGCTGGCGATGTGGATGCTCGTCCAGTTGATTCCGCTGTCTCCGAACATCTGGAGCGTGCTTCCGCTCCGCGATCGCATCTTTGCGATCGATGAGCTGCTCGGCACGGCAGAACGGTGGCGACCGATCAGTCTGACCCCGACCCAGACGGTTAATAGCTTGCTTGCGCTCATCGTTCCTGCGGCGGGTCTGCTCGTTGCTGCTGCGGTTCCCAACGACGAGCGGATACGCTTGTGGTGGGCGATTTGGTCCTTCGGCGTGGCGTCGGCGCTTTTCTGCCTGTTACAGTTCGTCGCAGGGCCCCGAAGCCTGTTTTATCTCTTTCGCATTACCAACGAGGGCTCGCTCGTTGGCCTGTTCGCCAACCGCAACCACAATGCGCTGCTGCTGTCGCTGTCGATCCTCTCGGCCGGCTGGCTCGCCGCAAACGAGATCGCGAGCCGCACGAAGCGGCCACTGATCCTGCCCATGCTGGCCGGCAGCGTGGTCTTTTTCCTGTTGCTGATTCTGATCATCGGGTCGCGCTTCGGTTTGGTTTTCGGGTCTGCAAGCCTGCTTTTCTCGTATCTGCTCGTTAGGTGGAGCTATCGTTTCGAGCCCAAACCGCTAAATCAGGCGCGGGATCGCGCGCATCGCCGCACGTCGGCTGCTGCGCAAACAGCGAGGCCCTCGCGACGCATTCTTCTGATCCTGTTTCCTTTCCTGCTTATCGCGGGGCTGGGTGCGGTCTTTTACTTCTCTGGGCGTGACAATACGGTCGGGCGCCTCGTGGATGGGGACGGGGCGGAAGAGATCCGAATCGCCGCGCTCGGGACCGTTGCTTCGCTCGCGAAGGGGCAGTGGCTGCTCGGTTCCGGTTTCGGGTCGTTCGCGAGCGTGTACCAGATAGTTGAACCCGACGCGCTTCTGCGGCAAGATTATTTCAATCAGGCTCACAACGACTGGCTGCAGTTGCCAATTGAGGGCGGATTGCCGGCGGTACTAATTTGTCTGGCCGGAGTGTTATGGATCGTTTCAGGTCTGGTCGGTGCACTGCGGCAACGCTCGCGACCGCTCGGGGTTGAATTTATCGAGCCGCTCGTTCTTGCCGGCGCCTTCTCACTGATCGCACTGAATTCCATCGTGGATTATCCCTTGCGAACTCAATCGCTTGCAATGGTCGGGACGTTTTTGCTTGTCATTCTCGCTCGCCTTCATCCCATGAGCGGAGGTCAGGCTCGGCAGGGCTAAAGAAGCTTTCGCAACCTCGATTTTCTTCCTATGGCCGCTCAGTCCCCCCCCAATATTCTTGCTTGGAACTTTCTAATATGACCGGCCTGCGTTCCCTTGTTGTTTTTGTCTGCCTTGGCCTTGCAGCCTGCGGCGGGAGGGCTCCCGTGGCGAATGTCCCGACCAGCGGCGTCACCGTGCTTGAAGCTCTGCCAGAGCCGACCGGTGTCGATGTCCAGCAGGCGTCGCGCCAGACATTCGTCGGTCCTTTTAGCGAGCTCACAGTCGAAGTGTATGGGGTTCCCGATCTCACGCGCGAAGTGCTGACTGACGGCAACGGCCGCTTTTCCTATCCTTTCGCGGGGATAATTGACGGCGCAGGCAAGACGACGGCCGAGCTCGCCACCGAAATTGAAAGCCGGCTCGCTGGACGCTACGTCCGCAATCCACAGGTCACTGTTAATCTAAAAGCGTCGAGCAACCCGGCCTTGTTAATGTCGCAGGCGGTGACCATCGACGGCGAAGTGACCAAGCCCGGCCAATACCCCCTCGTTGGCAAGCAGACCCTCATGCGCGCGATCTCGCTTGCGGGCGGGATAACTGAGTTTGCAAAGCTCGATGATGTGCTTGTCTTCCGCAAGGTCCAGGGCAAGCAATATGTAGGGATCTATAATCTGAAGGCGATCCGCCGTGGTAACTATTCCGATCCCGAGATTTTTCCGAACGATGTGGTGGTAGTGGGCGATTCTCCGCAGCGCCGCCTGTTCGAGGACGTCATCAAGGCGGCGACTTTGCTCAGTACGCCGCTCGTCGTGATTAGCAATCTCTGAGGCGATCTCGGAGCACCCGCAATTTCTGAACGGATGAAGCTGAATATGGATAGCGTAAATGGCCGGGGATCGATGGCCAAAGCCGCGATTGGGGAAGCACTCGTCGATGATATTCCGGCCTATCGTGGCGGAATGCTCGACATGCACATGCTCGAGCGCGCGTTCATCGCATTGTTGAATCACAAGGCGTGGGTGGCGGGGGCGGTCCTCGCCTGCCTTTCGGCCGGGTTGATTGCCACATTCCTAATGACTCCGCTGTATACGAGCACATCGCGCATTGAGATTTCGCCGCAGGCTCCTGTTGAAACGGATGTCGAAGGTGCGCGCGAAAAGACGTTGACCAACGAAATCGCATTCTTCAACACTCAATACAGCCTTCTTGCGTCGCGCTCGCTTGCGCAGCGCACCGTGCGGGCGGGGAATCTCCTCAACGACAAGGAGTTCCTTGCCGTCTACGACCTGAGTGAAGGGCAGGAGGGCGACGGCGTACCCAATAGCGCGCAGCGTGCACACATGGCCGAACGGGCGGAAAAGATTCTGCTTGAAGCCGTCACTATTGCACCCGTCCGTCAGTCAAGCCTAGTCGATGTCAGCTTCTCGACACCTTCCCCGGCGCTTTCAACGAAGCTTACGAACCTTTGGGTTCAGCAATTCGTCGCAGCCAACTTAGATCGCCGTTTCGCAGCGACGAGCGATGCGCGGAAATTTCTTGAACAGCGCATAATCGCGCTGCGCCGCAACCTTGAGGATTCCGAACGCGAACTGATCACTTACGCCACCACGAACGGCATCATTACTATCGAGGGTAAGGTCGATCCTATCAGCGGTCGCACCGTGTCCGAGCGGACGCTTGCCTCGGCCGATGTTGAACAGGTGAGTGAGGCGCTCGGCGCAGCCCGCGACGCGCGGATTGCTGCGGAAAGCCAGTTAAATAGTTCGACCGCAGCCGCCGACAGCTGGAGTAATAACGCTGTCAGCGGACTACGACAACGTCGAGCAGAACTATCGGCGGATGTCGCGCGCCTCAGCGCCATCTTTGGTGACGATTATCCCGAGCTCGTTTCAAAGAAGGAACAACTTGCTACGCTCAACCGCAGCATCGAGATTGAGACGCGCCGTGCCCAGGGGATCAACCGTGAGACCTATGCGGCGGCTGTCAAGCGCGAGCGCGACCTGACCACCGAGCTAGACAAAATTACCGGCAAATATCGAGACCAGCAGCGTCGTTCGATTGAATATGCAATCCTTCAGCGGGAAGTTGACACGAACCGCCAGCTTTATGATGGTCTGCTTCAGCGCTACAAGGAAATTGGCGCGGCTGGTGTGGGCACCAACAATATTGCCGTCGTTGACACAGCGACGCCGACGCGAAAACCGTCGAGCCCCAATCTGCTTTTGAACTTGGCGGTGGCGCTTATCGCTGGTCTTGCGCTTGCTGCGGCCATCGTATTCTTGCTTGAGCAGCTCGACCAGTCGATCCGTGATCCGAGCGAGGTCACCGATCGCTTCGGTCTGCCGCTGCTCGGATCGATCCCGAAGGTTGACGCTGACGATTTCGAAGAGTTGCTTCTCGACAAGAAGTCTTCGGTCTACGAGGCGTATCTAGCGGCTCAGACCAACCTAACCTTTCTTACCCCTCATGGCGCGCCGCGGAGCTTCCTACTCACCTCGACGCGGCCCGCGGAGGGGAAGAGCAGTTCGGCGCTTAGCCTTGCGAGCGTGTTCTGTCAGACGAACAAGAAGGTTATCCTCATCGACGCCGATATCCGCAGCCCGTCGCTCAACGAAATGCTCGGCATCGAGAACAAGATCGGTCTAAGCAACTATCTGACCGGCGTCGAAAATGTTTCGAGCCTGATAGCAAAATCGGGCGAATTCGGCTTCGACTATATGCTCGCTGGCCCGATGCCGCCCAATGCGGCGGAGCTGTTCAGCTCGTCGCGCCTCGGCCAGCTGATCGACCTGCTCCTGGAGGAATATGACCATGTCATTCTTGACGCGCCGCCGGTGCTTGGTCTTGCCGACGGACCGCTCCTCGCACGGGCTGTCGAAGGCGTCATGTTCACGATCGACGCGTCGAGCAACAGTTCGCGAGCGATCAAATCGGCGCTCAATCGCCTTCGCCAGACCGGCGCGCAAATTTATGGCGCTCTCGTCACCAAGGTCGGTCGTCGCAACGAAATCTACGGCTACGGGTACGGCTATGGGTATGGTTACGGCTATGGCTATGGCGCGGACAAGCAACAGGGCAATGGCGACAGCTGAGGCTTTCGGTAGCGGGTCATGAAAAGCACAGGAAAAAAGGCTCTATTGCTCGGCGTCGGCCTCGTGGCCGCCATCGTCGCGGCGGCGCAGAGCTTCGTCATCGCCAATCAGCGCCGTGCGCCGGCCCGTTCGGTGGCCTTGGGCATGCCGCCGGTCGGTGCCGCCAAGGCTTCGCTCAGCCGTCAGCTTCAGGGTGTGCGGCTGGCCAGGAAGCCGAAGTCGGTTCCCTCCGCGCTCGAGGTCCGGTTGGCGCGTGAGGCGTTCGCCAGTGACCCGCTGGCAGTTTCGGCCTTGCCGGTGCTGATCCAGTCGCTGCAGGGGCAGGGCAAGGCCGTGCAGTCGCGGCAATTGCTCACGCTCGCAAGCCGGCTGACTCGCCGCGACAATCTGATCAACGCGATGCTGATCGACGACGCGATGGCCAAGGACAATCCCGAACGGGCGGTGACGCTGCTCGGGCAGGCCATGACGGTCAGCTTCGAAGTGCGCGATCTCTATGTCGGGCGGATGGCGGCGGCGACTGTCAGCCCCGGCGCCCTTCAGGCTCTGCCACCGATTCTGGGCCGCAATCCGAAATGGGCGGAGGATTACTGGCTGGCAGTGCTAGCCAATCCCGCGGCGATCCAGCAGGCGGCCAAA
This sequence comes from Sphingopyxis sp. MC1, assembly GCF_000371385.1. Classification (NCBI taxonomy): domain Bacteria; kingdom Pseudomonadati; phylum Pseudomonadota; class Alphaproteobacteria; order Sphingomonadales; family Sphingopyxidaceae; genus Sphingopyxis; species Sphingopyxis sp. MC1. The sequence continues at coordinate 297,011 of NZ_AOUN01000006.1, read as the reverse complement.
GTGCGGCAGCGTATCGCGGGCGCGCCGTGGAAGCTCGACAAGGCAAACGAGAGCGATCTCCGGCTTATCGTCGAACTGGCTGCGCGGGGCTATCCTGCGTCGGCGTTCAACCTCGCACATGCCCTCGGACTGCCGCAACCGCCGGCGGGCGAACTGTTGACCAACCCGGGCTTCGACCGCCAGCCGCGCTATGCCCCGATCGACTGGGAGCTGCTGCAGACGGGCGATATCGGCGCCAATATCGAGGCCAAGGAAGGCGCCTTGCTGCTGTCGAGCCTGCCAGACGCCTCGGGGATCGCCGCGCGCCAAATCGTTCATCTCACCCAGCCCGGCGGATACCGCGTCCAGTGGAACATGTCGGGCCTTGCCGACCGCAAGGACGCAGCCGTCAAACTGCGCCTGAGCTGCGCCGAGCGAGGCAAGGGCGGGACCCAGATCGCGCCTGCGACGCTGGTAGAGGGGACGGGCAGTGCGCGGATCGAGGTGCCGGCCTCGAACTGCAACTGGTACTGGGCGACCATCGAACTCGACACGACGGCCGGCGATGCCGGTGTCGATATCGCGATTCGGCGCCTCAGCCTTCAGCGCGCCGCCGGAGCGGCCCCTAAGGTCGCCGCCCCGGTTTCGTAATCCACCCCATAGATTGTTCGTAATTGGAGATTCGCGTGCGTCGCAAGATATTCGTGACCGGCACCGCCGGCTTCATCGGATTCCACTTGGCGAAACTGTTGCTCGCCGAAGGGTTTGAGGTCGCCGGTTTCGACGGCATGACCGACTATTATGACGTCAATCTAAAGCGTCGTCGGCACCAGATCCTGCTTCAGAACCAGGCATTCCAGGCGACCGAGGCGATGCTCGAGGATCGCAAGCGGATCGACGAGGTCATCGATGCCTTCCAGCCCGACGCGATCGTCCATCTCGCGGCGCAGGCCGGCGTGCGCTATTCGCTCGAAAATCCGCATGCCTATCTGCAGGCCAATGTCATCGGCACCTTCAACGTCATGGAGGCGGCGCGCCGAAACAATGTCGGTCACCTGCTGATGGCGTCGACCTCGTCCGTCTATGGCGCCAACGAGGACATGCCGTTTCAGGAAACCGAAAAGGCCGATACCCCGCTCACCATCTATGCCGCGACCAAGAAGGCAACGGAATCGATGGGGCACGCGCATGCGCACCTTTGGAATGTGCCGACGACGATGTTCCGTTTCTTCACCGTCTATGGACCGTGGGGCCGCCCCGACATGGCGCTCTACAAGTTCGTCGATGCAATCCTCGATGGCCGTCCGATCGACCTCTACAATGGCGGCGACATGTACCGCGACTTTACCTATGTCGAGGATCTGGTCCGCGGTATCCGCCTGCTGATCGATGCCGTGCCGCAGCGCCCGGCATCGGCCGCCGATATCGACGAAGGCGACAGCCTGTCGCCGGTCGCGCCGTTCCGCATCGTCAACATCGGCAACAACGACAAGGTCCGCCTGCTCGACTTCGTTACCGCGATCGAGGAATCGCTGGGCCGCAAGGCCGAGCGTAATCTGATGCCGATGCAGATGGGCGATGTGCCCGCAACCTGGGCCGACGCCAGCCTGCTCGAAAAGCTGACCGGCTATCGTCCGCAGACCGATTTCCGCGACGGCGTCGCGCAGTTCGTCGCCTGGTACAGGGATTATTTCCAGAAATGACCGCCATCTCCCCACTGCCTGATTTTGCCTCGGCGCCGATTGCCATTATCGGCCTCGGCTATGTCGGCCTGCCGCTTGCCGTCGAATTCGGCCGTGTGCGCGACGTCACCGGTTTCGACATCAACCGGGAGCGCATCGCGGCGCTTCGCGAAGGCCGCGACGATACGCTGGAGACGACGGCCGAAGAACTGGTCGCCGCAGCGCGCCTCGGCTTTTCGTCCGACGCCGCCGATCTGTCGGCGGCGCGCGTCTTCATCGTCACCGTCCCCACCCCGATCGACGCGCACAAGCGCCCCGACCTGACCCCGCTCGTCAAGGCGTCGGAAACGGTGGGCAGAGCACTGAAGCGCGGGGACATCGTCATCTATGAGAGCACCGTCTATCCGGGCTGCACCGAAGAGGATTGCGTGCCGATCCTCGAGCGCGTGAGCGGGCTGAAGTTCAACGAGGATTTCTTCTGCGGCTACAGCCCCGAGCGGATCAATCCCGGCGACAAGGAGCATCGCCTGCCGACCATCCGCAAGGTCACCAGCGGTTCGACAGCAGAGGTCGCCGAGTGGGTCGACCGTCTCTATTCAGAGATCATTACGGCGGGCACCTTCAAGGCCGAGAGCATCCGCGTCGCCGAAGCCGCGAAGGTGATCGAGAACACCCAGCGCGACCTCAACATCGCACTGATGAACGAACTGTCGATCATCTTCGGCAAGCTCGGCATCGACACGCACAGCGTGCTCGAGGCCGCCGGGACGAAATGGAATTTCCTGAAGTTCACGCCGGGCCTCGTCGGCGGACACTGCATCGGGGTCGATCCCTATTATCTGACGCACAAGGCGCAGGCGGTCGGCTATCACCCCGAGGTCATTCTGGCCGGACGGCGTGTCAACGACGGGATGGGGGGCTATATCGCCAGCCAGACGGTGCGGATGATGATCAAGCGCGGGCTGCCGGTGCAGGGTGCACGCATCCTGCTCCTCGGCCTTGCATTCAAGGAAAATTGCCCTGACATCCGCAACACGCGGGTTGTCGACGTGATCAGCGACCTCGCCGAATATGGGGCCGAGGTCGACGTTTACGACCCGTGGGTCGATGCCGATGAAGCGCGGCATGAATATGGCCTCGACGTGCTCGCAAAGCCGGGTGCCGGCTACGACGCGGTCGTCCTCGCCGTGTCGCACCGCGAATTCATCGAAAGCGGCGCGGCGGCGCTCCGCGCCTTCGGCAAGAATGAAGCGATCCTCGTCGACGTGAAGGGCGTGCTCCCTCTCGAAGACGCGGACCTGCGGCTGTAAGAGGCGGTGTGGCGCAATCTTCCCGGCGGCGGGAAGGGAAGGGCATTTCATGATCCGGGCAAGCGGCATCTACATGGTCGGTCGGGCGCTCGCCGCCCTTCTCACCATCGCGTCGATTGCTATTTTTTCGCGGCTTCTCTCGCCGGCCGACTATGGCGTCTATACGCTGACGATCACGACCTCGGCGCTGTTCAACGCCCTGTTCTGCACCTGGGTGATCCAGTCGCTGTTCCGCATGTACGCCGAGGTTCCCGACCGCGTCCGGTTACAGAGCAGCGGACTGTTCGCGCTGTTGCTGTCGGCCGTACTGTCCGCGCTGTCCGCGCTTGCCGTCATCCTGCTCTCGGGACGGCCGATTACAGCCGAGATGACGATCGGCATGCTGATGCTGCTGACCGGCTATTCGGTGTACGAATACAGTAATGTGCAGCTGACTTTGCAGCGCCGTCCCGCGCTGTTCGTCCAGCTCCAGCTCGCCAAGCTGCTGCTGACGCTCGCACTGCCGCTGGCGGCCTTTTTCGTGTCGCGGCGCTTCGATCATTTCATGTTCGCGCTCGGACTCGCCTATTGGTTGCCGCTACTGATTCCGCGCTTTCTGACGTGGGCCGAAGGCGTGCGTGTGCGCCATGTCGACCGCGCGATCCTGGGGCATCTCGCGCGCTATGGCCTGCCATTGTCCTTTTCGATCCTGCTGGTTCAGCTCGGAACCAGTCTCGATCGCTATATTCTGGGCGCCAAGCAGGGCGTCGACGCCGTGGCGGGCTATGCCGCGGGCGCTGATCTTGCGATCTTCTCGATCGGAATGATGGCCTCCTCGCTCAGCCAGGCCTTTTATCCGCGGCTGCTAGAGCTTCATTCGGCGCAAGAGGATGAGGAGGAGCGTCAGCTTTATTCGCAATATATCCTGTTGTTCGTCGGCTTGCTGTTGCCCAGCGCGGTCGGCCTGCATTTCGTCGCCGACGATCTGGCGTGGATGATCACCGGCACGGCGATTCGCGCCGACGCAGCGGTATCGCTCGGCCTGTTCGCGGCGACCGCGCTATTGATCAACATGAAGTCCTTCGTCGTCGACCTCAGATACCAGATCGCCAAGCGCACAGCGCTGCCGATTGTCAACGCCGGGGTGATGATCGGTCTGCTCGTTGTCGGGTGCTTCGTGCTGATCCCCATCTATGGTGGCGCGGGCGCGGCGTGGGCCAGCCTGATCGCGGCGGCGGCCGGCTGCACCATCGCGGCGCTCGTTTCGACACGGCTGCCGGGAACGGTCTCGCTGCCGCTTGCCGATCTCGGCAAGATCGCGGTGGCGGTAACGGCGATGGCCGCATTCCTCCACGGCATCGATCGATGGTCATATGGCGCCACCGGCTGGACTGTGGCATTGGTACGGCTCGCAGTACAGATTTTCACAGGGATAGCAGTCTATTGCGCGATCCTCGTCGCAACGAATTTCGGACCCGCGCGTCACGCGCTGAGTCGCGTTTTCGCTTTTCGCGCCCGCAGGCGCCCGCTTTGAACCGATCTGAATCATCTGCCTGCAAATGCGCGGGCCAAGGAGTTTTTTCAGAATGTCTGCAAGTCTGACCGATGTTTCGACGCACTTTGAATTCGGTGCGAACTGGAAGGATTATTCGGAGAAGATCGACGACGAGGCGATCCGGCACGCCGAAGCGGGTGTCCTCAAGCTGATCCCGGAGGAAGATATCGAGGGCCGGACCTTCCTCGACATCGGCAGCGGGTCGGGGCTCCACAGCCTTGCGGCGCTGCGCCTTGGCGCAAAATCGGTGATGGCGGTCGACATCGACGCCAACTCGATCGAAACGACCCGCAAGGTCGTGGCGGCGAACTGGCCCGGAAAGAATGTTGAGGCGCGGCTCGTGTCGATCCTCGATCCCCAAGCCCGCGATCTTGGCACGTTCGACATCGTCTATTCGTGGGGTGTGCTGCATCACACCGGCGCGATGTGGGATGCGATCGACAAGGCGGCTACGCACGTCGCGGCGGGCGGCCAGATTGTCCTCGCCATCTATCGCAAGACGCCGCTCTGCTGGGCGTGGAAGGTCGAGAAGAAGGTCTTTACCAACGGCGGCTCGTTCGTCCGTTCGCTCATCCGTGTGCCATATATCGCCGGGTACAAGCTGCGCTTGCTACTCACCGGAAACAGCCCGTCGAAGTTCATCGCCGAATACACGAACCAGCGCGGGATGAACTTCTACAATGACGTCGACGACTGGCTCGGCGGCTATCCGTATGAATCGGCGACCGAACAGGAGATCATTGATTTCATGCGCACGCGGGGTTTTGAGCCCGAGCTAGTGCTGGAGCTTCACCCCAAGCTGGGACTGTTCGGAACCGGCTGTTCAGAGTTCCGGTTCCGCCGCACCGCCTGAGCGCACGACCTTCGCAAACAGGTCGTCCCACATCGCGAGGACGCGATCCTTCGAATAGTCGGTAGCGGTTTCGAGCGCCGCTTGCCCAAGTTCTGCGCGCCTCGCTTCGTCGGTGAGTAACGCCGAAAGAGCATCCGCGAGCGCGTCGACATGGTCGCGGTCGGGCAGGAGGATCAGGCGCCGACCGTTGTTGGCGAGTTCGGCGGGGCCGGTCAGTACGTCAAAGGCTATGGAAGGCAGGCCTTGGGCCAAAGCTTCGAGCAGCGCGTTGGGGAAGCCCTCGTAAGACGAGGTCATGACGAACGCGTCGGCGCGCGCATACCATTCGGCAAGGTTGCCCGCGAAGCCGGGCAGGCGGATTCGGTCTTCCAGCCCGTGCTGTCTCACCCGTTCGACCGCCGCTTCACGCGCTGGCCCGTCGCCGAGCAATATGACATCCCATCCGACCGCACCGTCGGCGATAAGGGCGAACGCGTCGATCAGGACGTCGGCGCGCTTAGATTCCTCGAAGCGCCCGGCCCACAAGACGAGCTTCCGGCCGGGATCGAACAGGTCGCCAGGGTTAACCCGAGGTGGATTGGACGGCAGCGGATTCACCACCGGATTGGGTATCGTCGCGACCGGCGCGCGGCCGGCGCGCGCGCGCAGCCAGACGGCCGCAGTTTCGGTCTGGCTGACCAGCGCCGCGGCAAAGGGATAGGTCAGCCGACGGGCGACGCGATAGAGGAGTGGCAGGGGCGGCTGGAGAAGCGGCGGATAGGTCCGCTCGCAGGCGACGACCGGAATGCCCAGCCCCGTAGCCGCCGCGACCGCGGCGGCATTGACGTGCGGGAGAAATGAAATGATGACATCGGGTTGGGCAGATCGTATGAATGCACGAAGAGTCCGGAGACGCCCTAGTTTTCCGGCGTTTGGCGAGGCGATATCGGCGAGAAACCGGAGTTCGACGGAATCTGACAGCGGAAAATCGCAATCGCCTCGTCCGGAAAAGGTCGGCATCAGCGTGACGTCATGGCCCTGATCTGCCCAAGCGCTCGCGAGCAGCGCGGCGACGCGTTCTGCTCCCCCGGTTTCCATCGAGGATGTGAGGAAGAGGATTTTCATTTTTCTTCTTTGCATGGCCAGGTCGGGACGCTTCACTATAATGGATGACGAGAAGGCAAGATAGAGTAAAAAATGTCTGTTCTGAGCATACTTATCTTCTCCTTTATATTTCTACACGCGTTATCGAAAGAAATAGTTCGTCAGGTCGCCAAGGTTCGGCTCGACGGTCGATTCATAATGAGCATGAATTTTTCGATCGTTTATGGCCTGTGCCCGCTCGCAATATTTTTCTTTAAAGACCTTTATGGTGACAATATAAATATATATGGTCTTAATGAAGACTCGCAGATCGTGCTAGAAATTGCTATTGCAGTACTGATTTCATATTTCACTTGCATTATCTTCTATGGGTCGGCGAAGCGCTCGCGATATTTCTCGCATCCGAAATATCAGGTCGGTCCGATCGCGCGGACGCTCAATCTACGTATCGTCTATGGGGTGATGCTCGCGCTTGGCGCCCTCTCGCTCTACGCCTATACCTATCAATATGGCGGATATTTTCGTACGGTCGAGCTGACGGGCCTGATCCGGCAGGGCTTGCAGGACGATTACCTCGAGACCGAGGGTTCTTTCATTTTTATCCAGAATCTGACCACCATGGCCTTTCTTGCCGCAGTTATCGCAATGGCGTTCGTGGCGGCCGAGGGGCGGCGTTACATTCCGTTGTTAATCGCCGCGGCGATATTGTCGATCATGGTGTCGCTGATCTGGGGCAGCCGCGGGCAGGTCCTGATCTTCGCTTTGATGCTGATCTTCACTTGGATGACCACGCGCTATCCCCGGGGCGTCGGTCTACGCCCTGGCATGGTCCTATTCTTCGCGCTGCTTGCACTGATGGCCGATTTCTTCGTCGGGGTCGGCAAGGATATCACGGCATCGCTGTATCAGGACGACCTGACGATCGGCGACGTCGTCAGCAACTACAAATATGTCCCGTTGGCACCCGTCGTTGGCTATTATGACGAGTTCATCGCGTCGCTTGTCGGAGCCTTTTCGTACAGCGGTCTCGACTACAGCTATTATTACGACAGTTTCGCTATCCCGCTGTACCTTGTTCCCGGCCGCCTGTTCGGGATCGAAAAGCCGGAGACAATCGTCGTTCTCAACACCTATCTCGTCCATGGCGTCTGGGAGCAGATGACGCCGCCGGGGCTGGTGGGGTACGGCTATTACTCGCTCGGTTTTCCCGGCGTCGTGATCTCCAGCGGCATCTATGCCTTCGTGCTCGGGCTGCTCGATCGGGCGAAGGAGATCCGAACGTTCGACAAGTCTGTCTTCCCGGTGATCTATGCGCCATTCGTGCTTTACTGGGGCATCTATTATTTCCAAGGCGATCCGAAGAATCTGACGCTCAGCATGACCCCGACGGTCATCCTGATCCTGGCGCTATGGTTCCTCTCGCTTTCGAAGCGCCACCATGTGCGGCCCGCCAAGGCCTGACCTCATGACGACATCATTGCCACGCGTCCTCCACGTCATCACCGGCCTGGATACGGGCGGAGCCGAACGTTCGCTGTTCAATCTCCTGCAATCGAGGTTGCGGGACCGGTTCGACAACCAAGTCGTGTCGCTGTCGGGGCCGGGCCATTATGGCCCATTGCTGCACGACCTCGGTATTTCCGTCCATGCGCTGGGCATGCGCGAGGGGACGGGGGCTGTCGGCGCGCTGTTGCGGCTTCGTACGCTGGTGCGCGAGATCGCCCCGGCCATAGTGCAAGGATGGATGTATCACGGAAACCTGGCGGCGAGTGCCGCCGCATGGGGGCGATCACCAAAGCCTGCAGTAAGCTGGAACATCCGCCAGTCGCTTGATGTGATCGGGCTCGAGAAACGTGGTACGCGGTGGACGATCAACGCCCTGAAGCCGCTGTCGGGCGCGCCTCGCGCGATCATCTATAACAGCTACCGCGCGTGCGGACAGCACGAGGCGCACGGTTATTCGGGCGCCCGGTCGATCGTGATCCCCAACGGCTTCGACACGCAAAAATGGCGACCCGACGCGGCACGCCGCGTGGAATGGCGCAAAAAGCTGGGGCTGACCGCGGACGAGGTCGCGCTGGGCTATGTCGGGCGCTTTCACCCGATGAAGGATATCCCGACCTTTCTTGACGCCTGCGACCGTTCGCTCAGCAGCAGCCCCAACCTGCGCGTCGTTATGATCGGAGAAGGGCTCGACGAGAACAATCGGGCGATCGTCAATGCGATCGCGCCCGAAAAGCGCGCACGCTTCCGGCTGCTCGGCCGCCGCCCCGACGTGGAGACGATCCTGCCGGCGTTTGATCTCTTCTGCCTTGCGTCGAGCCGGAACGAAGGTTTCCCGAATGTGCTTGGCGAGGCGATGGCGTCGGGCTTGCCGTCCGTCGCCACCGATGTCGGCGATAGCGCGCGGTTGATGAACGGCTTGGGGCGCGTCGTTCCACCGGGCGACGCGGCGCAAATGGCGGAAGCAATTGGTGAAATTGCCGGGATGGACCTTGCGCGCCGTAGCGAAATGGGGAAAGCGGCGCGCGACAGGATTGTTGCCACCTATGGCCTCGATGCCACCGTCGAGGCCTATGGCGGGCTCTATGATTCGATGCTGAAAAGAGACGATTGATGTGTGGCTTTACGGGGTTCCTCGATCGGACGGGATTTGCCGACGGTGAAGCGCAGCTGCGGCGAATGGCGGACACCATCGTCCACCGCGGACCCGACAGCGACGGCTATTGGGTCGATAGCGATGCGGGGATCGCGCTGGCGCATCGCCGCCTTGCGATCATTGACCTGTCGCCCGCGGGGCACCAGCCGATGCTCAGCACCGACGGCCGCTATGTGCTGAGCTACAATGGCGAGATCTACAATCATCTCGACATGCGCCGCGAGCTCGAGACCGCGGGGGCTGTCGCGTGGCGCGGCCATTCGGACACCGAAACATTGCTCGCGGGCTTTTCGGTGTGGGGTATGCTCGGCACGCTGCAACGCGCAAACGGGATGTTCGCCTTTGCACTGTGGGACCGCGCAGAACGCAAGCTCTACCTCGCCCGTGACCGAATGGGCGAAAAGCCACTTTATTACGGCATGCAGGGTTCGACACTTCTTTTCGGGTCTGAGCTAAAGGCGCTGCGCCAGCATGCCGCGTGGCGGGGCGGTGTTAACCGCAATGCGCTGGCGCTGTTTCTGCGGCACAATTATGTGCCAGGCCCCTATTCTATCTACGACGACATCCTGAAACTGCCGTCCGCGCATTATCTGGAAATCGGCCCCGACGACCGTACGCTTCCCGAGCCGGTCGCCTATTGGGACATCGCCGAAAAGGCGCGCGCGGCGCGCGCCAATCCCTTCGCGGGTTCGGCCGAAGCATCGGTCGATGCGCTCGACAGGCTGCTAAGCGATGCGGTCAATATCCGCATGGCCGCCGACGTCCCGCTCGGTGCCTTCCTGTCGGGCGGCTATGATTCGAGCACGATCGTCGCCTTGATGCAGGCGCAGTCGCGGCGGCCCGTGAAAACCTTCTCGATCGGCTTTTCGGAAGCCGAATATGACGAGGCCCATCATGCGAAGCGCGTCGCAGCGCATTTGGGCACCGACCATACCGAGCTTTACGTTACGCCGCAGGACGCGCTCGACCAGATTCCGTTGTTGCCGCATCACTGGGATGAGCCCTTTGCCGATTCTTCCCAAATCCCGACGCTGCTAGTCAGCAAGCTGGCGCGGACCGAAGTGACCGTCAGCCTGTCGGGCGACGGCGGCGACGAACTGCTCTGCGGCTATAATCGCTATGCGCAGGGTTATGATATCTGGCGCCGGCTCGGAAAGCTGCCGCGCGGGATGCGCAAGGCGGCAGCTGCTGCACTGCGACTGACCCCGGGGCGGGCAATCGACGCGATCATGAAGGTTGCCCCGTCGAAACTGCGGACGCTTGCGGTCGGCGACCGTCTACTCAAGCTTGCCGACGTCCTCGACGTCGAGCGCTCGGATGATTTCTACCGCTCGTTAATTTCGCATGCGAAGCACCCAGATCGGCTCGTTCCCGGCGCGCGCGAGCCAGAGACGCTCCTCACTGCCCACGACCCGGACTGGGAGGGTAGCGATTTCCGCGATCGCATGATGTATCTCGACATGCGGACCTATCTGCCCGACGACATCCTCGTGAAGGTCGACCGCGCGAGCATGGCGGTTAGCCTCGAATCGCGCGTGCCGCTTCTCGATCACCGGGTTGTCGAATTCGCTCTCGCGTTGCCGCTCGACTACAAGCTTCGAGAAGGGGCGTCGAAGTGGCCGCTGCGTCAGCTTCTATACCGTTACGTTCCACGCGAAATAATGGAGCGACCCAAGATGGGGTTCGGCGTGCCGATCGATCACTGGCTGCAGGGTCCGCTGCGCAACTGGGCCGACGATCTGCTCGCTGAAGACCGGCTGCAGCGCGAGGGCTTCTTCGACGTCGACGAGGTACGCCGTCTGTGGAGCGAGACGCGGAGCGGCCGGCGGCGCTGGCATTACCATGTCTGGGACATATTGATGTTCCAGGCGTGGCTCGACGCGCAGCGGGCGAATTGAGCGCGGCGCGATGCTGAAACGCGGGTTCGACCTGGTGATGTCGGCGCTGCTGTTGGTACCGGCGGTCTTCGTCTGCCTTCTCGCGGCGCTGTTTTCGGGGCTGGAGTTCCGCGCCAACCCGCTGTTCGTGCAATGGCGCGTCGGCCGCGATCAGCGACCATTTCGCCTCTACAAGATCCGCACGATGGCGCCGACGACCGGAGACCGTCCGTCGCACGAAGTCGCGGTCACGCGCATTTCGTGGTCCAGCGCGCTGATCCGCAAGCTGAAGCTCGACGAATTACCGCAGCTCATTTGCGTGCTGCGCGGCGACATGAGTCTGGTCGGTCCGCGGCCGTGCCTCCCGATTCAGCACGAACTGATCGATGCGCGCGAGCGTCATGGCGTATTTCGCGTCCGGCCCGGGGTGACTGGGCTGGCGCAGGTGCAGGGGGTCGATATGTCGGAGCCTGAGCGACTTGCGGCGATCGACGGCGATTATGTCGCGAACCAGAGCCTCGCGGGCGATATACGGATCCTGCTCCACACATTCGGCGGCGGCGGCCGCGGAGACGCCGCGAAGCGTTAAGGCGCGACCGCACGCTCGATCAGCGAATCCGCGGGGACGGGCCAATCGAGTGGACAGTCCTTGGCGAAACGCTCTCCCGAAAAGGCGGCGTCGCCGAACAGGCTGTCGCCGCGCTGGCCGATGAGCCGTCGCAGGAGCCCGCGTCCGACCCCGCCGATCGAAAACACCCGGGGCTTGCGGCCAAGCGCGCGCGATATGCGCGCATAGAATTCGGCGGTCGAAATCGGCGCGGAGTCGGTGACGATATAGGGTCCCGCGAGACCGGCTTTAGCGGCCGCGAGCAGCGCGGCGGCGAAATTGTCGACGTGGACGATACTGCGCCGGTTGTTCATGCCGCCGACCGGCAGCGGCAGGCCGCGCCGCGCCGCCGCACGCAGCATTGCAAAGGGGCCGCCCGCGTCGGCTCCGATGAGGATCGGCGGGCGTAGGATCGTAAGCCGCGTTGCGGGATGACAGGACGCGAGGTGCAAAAGTCTGTCGTCACCACGACGTTTGCTGATCCCGTAGGGTGTCGTCGGCCGGCCCCGATACTCGTCGGACACCGTCTCTCCGGCGCGCGTCACACCGGTCAAGGCGGCAACGCTGCTGACATGGACAAAGGCCGGAACGCTGGCAGCGGCGGCGGCGAGAAACAAGCTTTCGGGCAGCGCGACATTGGCGTCCTCGGCTGCGGGCCCGATTCCGCTCTTTTCACCGGCGCAGTTTATCAGCACATCGCATCCGGCAAGTTTTTGCCCAAGCGTCGCGGCATCCTCAGTACGCCCGAGCGGCACCATGCCGACATCTTTCGCCGCAAGACGACCGACCAGATGTCGTCCGAGAAAGCCCGTGGCGCCGGCGACCGCAATACGCATTATCTTTCATACCCTTGCAACGAGCCGCGAGTTCGCGTGCCGGCTCAAGTCCGCTCTTGACGCGTCGTGCGGGAAGGCGTCAAGCGGGCGCGCAGGACGAAACGGAAATATGGCCAGAATTCTGATCAACGGGTCCCACGCCCACTATCTCTACAACTTCCGGTCTGCGCTCGCCGAGGAGATGATCCGACGGGGGCACGAGGTGCATGTAGCGTCGCCCGAATTGCGAGGCGAATTCGCCGACCATTTCCGGCGGATGGGAGCAATCCCGCACGATATCGCGCTCAAGCGGACCAAGGTCTCGTTCACCGGCGACATTCTCTATTACCGCAGCATGGTCCGACTGATCCGCGAGCAGCGGATCGATTTCGTGCTCAACTATACGATCAAGCCCAATATTTGGGGCAGCCTCGCCGCGCAAAAGGCGGGCGCACGGTCGGCGAGTATGGTGACGGGCCTTGGCTTCGCTTTCATCGAGCGGAGCGGCGTGATTCGCAAACTGACGCAGAAAATCGCGCAGGGTCTGTACCGGCTGGCGACCAATGCCAACATCCATGTCATTTTCCAGAACCCCGACGATCGCGACGATTTCATCGCGGCGGGTTGCCTGAACGAAACCGCGAAGGTGGTGATGGTCAACGGATCGGGGATCAATCTCGATCAGTTCGCGCTGACCGCGCTCCCCGATCGACCGGTGTTCCTGACGATCGCGCGGCTGCTTCACAGCAAAGGGCTCTATGAGCTAGCCGAGGCAAGTCGGGCCGTGCGGGCAGCGGTTCCGGGCACGCGGATACGGATCGCCGGAATGCTAGATACCGGGCCAGATGCGGTGACGCGCGCCGAGCTCGACGAATGGATCGCCGACGGGATCGAATATCTCGGCCTGCTCGACGACGTCCGGCCCGCACTCGCCGAGGCGTCGGTCTTCGTTTTGCCGTCCTGGCGCGAAGGCACGCCGCGCACTGTGCTGGAGGCGATGGCCATGGGTCGGCCGATCGTCACGACCGACGCGCCCGGCTGCCGCGAAACGACGGTCGACGGGCTCAACGGCCGGCTGGTGCCCTTGAAAGATCCCGACGCGCTGGCGCGGGCGATGATCGAGCTGGGATCGGATGCAGGGCTTCGCGAGCGCATGGGCGCTGCAAGCCGCAAGATCGCGCAGGATAAATATGACGTCCATCAGGTGAACGCCCGGCTGCTCGATCAGATTGGGCTTTAAGCGCTGATCTTTCCGGTCTTCTCGGGTGCGAATTCGGGAACGAGTCGCGCGATGATCCGAACTGCCGCATCGGCATCGCCGAACTGGCGGATCGCTCCGTCGAGCTGGGCGAGCGCCTGCTCAAGGTCGGCCCAAGGCCACAGGATTTCACGCGCGCGCATGATTCGGGGATGATTCGTTGACTGCGGATTGTCGCCGATCAGCAACTCCTCATAGAGCTTTTCGCCGGGCCGCAGGCCGGTTTCTACGATCTCGATATCACCGTCGGGATTGTCGCTGTCACGGATCGAAAGTCCCGACAGGCGAATCATGGTGCGGGCAAGCTCGATGATCTTCACCGGCTGGCCCATATCGAGCACGAACACTTCGCCGCCCTTCGCCATCGCGCTCGCCTGTATGACGAGCTGCGCGGCTTCGGGGATCGTCATGAAATAGCGGGTGATCTCGCGGTCGGTGACGGTGACCGGGCCGCCGGCGGCAATCTGCGCCTTGAAGCGAGGGACGACCGACCCACTCGAACCGAGGACGTTGCCGAACCGGACCATGCTGAAGATCGTTTTCGAGCCCGGCTGTTCGGCACGCGCCTGAAGGATCAGTTCGCACACGCGCTTCGAGGCACCCATGATGTTCGTCGGGCGCACCGCCTTGTCGGTACTGATCAGGATGAAGTTCGAAACTCCAGCGGCCTCCGCCGCCTCGACGCTGTGAAGCGTCCCCATGATATTGTTGCGCAATCCTGACAGCGGGTTCGCCTCCACGAGCGGCACATGTTTGTAGGCCGCGGCGTGGAAGACCGTATCAGGCCGGTAGTGTCGATAGATGCGCGTCATCGACGAGCGTTCGGACACATTGGCAAGCTCAGGGATCAGCGGGACATCGACGCCAAGCTCTTGCATCAACTCGCCGAGTTCCTGCTCGATCGCGTAAAGCCCGTATTCGGACTGTTCAAGCAGGATCAATCGGGCAGGGCCGCAACGGACAATCTGGCGGCAAAGCTCGCTGCCGATCGATCCCCCGGCGCCCGAGATCAACACAGTCTTGCCGACGATCGTCTTGCCCATCAGCAGCTCGTTCGCGGCGACGGTTTCGCGACCGAGCAGCTCCTCAATCTGGATTTCGCGTAGATCGCTTACCGTGATGCTGCCGTCGATAACGTTGGTCAGATTCGGCAGCGAGCGAACATAAATCCCTTCGTTCTGGAGGGTTTCGATAATCTCGCGCCGCCGCGTGCGCGACGCGCTGGGGATCGCAAGCAATACTTCATCCACATGCGTATCGTCGAGCAGACGCTCCAGCCGGGTGGAACCGAAGACGGGCGTACCGTCGAGGCGCTGTCCGTCGAGTCGCAGATCGTCGTCGATGAAGCCTACGAGATGGACCTTCGGTTCGTGTCGCAGCGACAGTGCGAGCTGCTGCCCGGCGCGGCCGGCTCCGTAGACGAGCACACGGCGGGCATCGACATCGACGACCTTGAGCAGGTCGAGCAGGGCGAAGCGGACAAAGATACGGCTCGACGCCAGCAGCAGGAGGAAGATGATCGGGTGCAGGACGGCCAGTGTGCGAGGTACGTCGTGGATGCGGAAGGTTACGAGGATCGCGACCAGCGGCAGAGTAAGCAGACCGCAGGCGATAACGAGATCGGCAACAGTACGAGCGCCTGAATAGCGTACGAGTGAACGATAGACACCCGCTCTCCAGGCTATGGGATACCATAATGCCAGCGCGATGGCGCTAAAGATCAGGATCGGCGTTGACACAAGATCCCAGACGCCGAGCCGCAGCGAAAAGGCGATCACCACCGCTGCGTAGCACAGCATGGCGTCAACGGCGACGGCCGTGAGCTGGCGCTGACGACGGGGCCGATCAACAATGAAGTTCAGGATGGCGACGCGAAAATGGCGCCGATATTTATCGTCGGAGATCATCATTTATCGACCAATTTCAGATGAATATCCAACACCTCGAAGCCCCCGATAGTTGCTAGCGAGGTTGCGCTCAAGGGAGCAGTTACGCTTCAGCAATCTGAAAGTCTCCGTTCCGGAGAAAAATATTTGGCGCATACGAAACACTCTCCGCCCCACAACGCAAACGCGGCCCGGCTGCATTGGTTCCGCTGCTAGGCTGTCAGTTACTTTCAAACCCGCGCGGATTCTCCGACTGCCACCGCCAACTACTAGCACACATAGCGTCCGCAGCGAGGTCAGCACGCCACCCGAGCCGGTCGAAAGCCTTTGTCGTTGCGGCAACGCTGCTTGCGACGTCACCTAGTCGACGCGGGGCGATTTCGACGGCGATGGCGTGGCCGCAGGCGCGCTCGTAGGCGGCGACGAGTTCCTTGACGGTGATGCCGGTACCGGTTCCCACGTTGATCGCCTCGCAGCCGATGGCGCGCCCACTGTAGTCGATCGCCGCGAGATGCGCGGCAGCGAGATCGACGACGTGGATATAGTCGCGCTCGCCGGTGCCGTCGCGGGTGTCATAATCGTCTCCGAAGATCGCAAGCTTCTCGCGCCGGCCCACCGCCACCTGCGCGATGAAAGGCATCAGATTATTGGGGATACCCTGCGGGTCTTCGCCGATGCGGCCCGATTCATGCGCGCCCACGGGATTGAAATAGCGCAGCAGCACCGCCGATGCGTCCGGGGTCGCTTTGGCCCAGTCGCCGATGACGCCCTCGGCCATCGCCTTGGTCCGGCCATAGGGGTTGGTGGGGGCGATCGGATGATCCTCGTCGAACGGCAGATAATGCGCCTCGCCATAGACGGTTGCCGATGAGGAGAAGACGATCCGCTTGCACCCGGCGGCATCCATGGCCGCGAGCAGGTTCATCGTGCCGCTGACGTTGGTCTGATAATAGAGGAGAGGGAGGTCGCTCGATTCCCCGACGGCCTTGAGCCCGGCGAAATGGACGACGGCGTCGGGCGCAAATGTGGTCACCGCATCGCACAGCGCGTCGGCGTCGCGAATGTCTGCTTCGACCAGCCCCATGTCGCGGTTGGTCAATTGCCGCACCCGGTCAAGCGCGACGGGCGAGCTGTTCGCGAAATTGTCGAACACGCACACCTCATGCCCCGCCGCCAAAAGCTGAACGAGCGTGTGGCTGCCGATATAGCCGGCGCCGCCGGTAACAAAGACTTTCACCCATCGCCTCCTTGCTTCGCCTGCCTAGCGGTTCGCTGGCCATGGTCAATTCTGAAGGGCTTAGGCGCCAGAAGCAAAGGGTGCGTTACGTGCTTTGGCTGCGACGAAAATAGAGCGCGCTCGATCCGTCGCTGGCAAAGACGGGCTCGCGGGTGAAGAGCGCCGGGACATGCTGCGCAAAAGCATCGTGGGTTGCGGGCGTTAGCGCAGCAAGCTGGCCGCCGACGATCCACAGCACCGTGTCGGCAAATTGCGCGACCAGCGAAAGGTCGTGGAGCACCGCGACGACCGTGCGGCCGTCGGCGGCGAGCGCGGCAAGGCATTCCAAGACGCGATATTGATTGGCGGGATCGAGCGCCGCGACCGGTTCGTCGACGAGCAGGACCGGCGTTTCGGCGGCGAGGACGCGCGCGAGGCAGGCGAGGGCCGCTTCGCCGCCCGACAGGCTGGTAACGCCGCGATGGGCAAGGTCGGTGCAGCCGGTGGCGGCCATTGCGCGGTCGATCGCCGCCTTGTCCTCGGCCGAGAGCCGTCCCGGTGCGGCGCCATAGGCGAAGCGGCCGAGCGCGACCATGTCTGCAACGCTGATGTCCCAGGCGAGTTCGTGCACCTGCGGCAGATAGGCAAGCCGCCGCGCGCGTTCGGCGGGGCGCAGTGAAGTGACGTCGGCGGCGCCCATGCGAATCGTGCCCTGCGCTGGCACGACGCCCGCCACCGCGCGAAGCAGCGTCGATTTGCCTGCGCCATTGGGGCCGACGATCGCGGTCAGCTGCCCCGGGTGGAAGCGGGCACTGATATCGTCGATTAGGGGCGTTCCTTGCGCCTCGACGCGCAGCGCCTCGATGATCAGGTCGTCAGTCATGCGCACCTCCACGGCCGCGGCGCAGCACGATGAGCGTGAAGACGGGCGCGCCCGCGAGCGCGGCGACGACGCCGAGGCGCAGCTCGTTGTCTGTCGGCAGGATGCGCACAACGAGATCGGCAAGCACGAGGAGCAGCGCGCCCAGCCACGCCGACGGCGCCAGTGTCCGCCCCGGATCGTGCCCCGTCCACGGGCGAACCAAATGCGGCGCGACGATCCCGACGAAGCCGACCGCGCCGGCCAGCGCCACCGCAGCGCCGGTCGCGATTCCGGTTCCGGCGACGATCGCGATGCGGGTGCGGCGGACGTCAAGGCCGTGCGCCGCGGCAGCAGTCTCGCCAAGCGTGAGCAGCGACAGGTTCGCGCGCTGGGCGAACAGGAACAGCGCGCCGACGAGGATCAGCGGCGCGGTCATCGCGAGATCGGCGAGCGACCGGTTGGCGACCGACCCGAGCGTCCAGTTGACGAGATCGGAAAGCGAAAAGGGATTGGGCGCGAAGTTGAGGATCAGCGCCATCAGCGCGCCCGCGAGGCTCGAGAGACCGACGCCGACGAGGATCAGGCTCGCCATGCCCTGCGTCCGCACCGCCGCCGAGGCGAGGAGCAGGGTCGCGAGCGCGGCGCCCGCGATCGCGCCGAGGGGAAGCGCCCAGGGGAACAGTGCCGCGAGCCCGAAATAGAGCGTCAGCGTTGCCCCGAGCGTTGCCGCCGCCGAGACGCCGAGGATGCCGGGTTCGGCAAGCGGATTGCGCGTGAGCCCTTGCAGCGCGGCGCCGCAGAGGCCCAGTGACGCGCCAACGACCGCGGCGCTGAGCACGCGCGGCAGCCGGATGTCGGCAAGGATGATCGTCGCGGCGGAGTCATGCCCGCCGAGCCAGCCGGCGAACAGCGACGGCGACACGCCATCGGGGCCGGTCGCCAGCGCAAGCAGCGCGGCAAGGAGGAGCAGCGCGGCGAGGGTCAGGTTCAGGCGCGTCATCGCATATCCCTTCGCGCATCGGCGAGCGCCTTGACCGCGTGTCCCGTCAACCAATTGCCGCACGAGAGCCAGCCGCCGGGCACCTCGACATCGCGGGCATGGCGCGTGGCTTCGGTCACGACGGGGTGGCGCGAGGCGGTCCAATAATCCTGCCGATAGCGCGCGCTGTCGAAAAAGGCACGGAACACGAGATCGGGCGGACGGCGCACCATCTCCTCGATCGGCAGGCTGCCCCAGCCGGGGCGGGTGCGATAGGGGGTGAAGCCCGCCGCCTTCATGACCTCGGCGACCAGTGAACCGGGGCCGGTCGTGACGTCGCCGGGGGTGATGTAAAGCGCGGTGCCCGCGTGCCCGCCGCCCCGGCGCGCGGCGGCGACCTCGGTATCGAAGGCCTTGACCAGCGCCGCGGCGCGCGGGCCGGCGCCGAGCGCCGCGCCTGCCTGGAGCATCTGGCTTCGGACATCGGCGAGCGTGCCCGCATAGCCGAGCTGCACGACCCTTATCCCCATCGCTTCGAGCTGCCGGTCGAGCTTCGCGCTGCCGCCATAGGAGCGCACGACCACCGCGGGGCGCAGCATCGCAATATCCTCCAGCTGCGGGCGCAGCCGCGGCAGGCCCGCGGCGCGCGGCGCGGCAAACGCGCTGTCGCTCGCCGCCTCGAAGGATATGGCGCGGATGCGCTCCCGGGGCACGAGGCCAAGGAGCATCTGGTCGGCGCAATAGTCGATGCTGACGATGCCGTGACGGGCGGGGAGCGGCGCGCGCGGCTGGCAGGCCGAAAGGGCCGTCAGCATCGCGAGGGCCGCTCCCGCGCGCATCAGAAGGCCCAGCGGGCCCCGACATAGGCCGAGCGGCCCGCGGTGCCATAGCCGGCCACAGTCTGATAATCGGTGTTGAACAGATTTTCGATGCGGCCATAGACATCGATCCCGGCGACGAGCGGGTAGCTCGCGCGCAGATCGACCAGCCAATAATCGTCCAGCGTCACATTGTTGGCGCGATCGTCGAAGCTTTTGCCCGCATAGCGCGCGGCGACCGACAGGTCGGCGCCAGCAAAGGCGCCGCCGGGCGTCCAGCCGAGTTCGGCATTGGCAAGATGCTTGGGGCGCCGCGCGAGCCGGTTGCCCTCGTAGACCGAACCGGGGGTGCGGTCGGTGGCGACGACGAGGCTGTAGTTGGCGCTGAAGCGCAGGCCCGGCGACAGCTGTACCGCGCCCTCGACCTCGACCCCTTGGCCGCGCGCGCGGTTGATATTGTCGTAGGTGCCGAAAGGGCGGTTGCCCGTCGCGCAGATGGGGGGCAGGGGATTGGGACCGGCGGGGCAGCTCACGAAATCGATAAGATTGCGCGTGTCGCGGCGATACCAGGCGATATCGATGAACCCGAGCGGTGCGGCTTCGATGCGGACCCCGACTTCATAGGCGCGGGCGCGCTCGGGCTGCAGATCGGGGTTGCCGTAGGCGCCTGCGGTATCCGAAAGCTGGAACAGCGTCGGCGCCTTGAAGCCTTCGCGATAGCTCGCGCGCAACGTGACATGATCGCCGAGCTTCTGCCCCGCATCGAAGGCGAGGCTCGTCGCGCCGCCGAAGTCGCGGTGATTGTCGCGGCGCACCCCCGCGGTCAGCGACAACGTCTCGGTCGGCTTGCCAACGATCATCGCCCACAGTCCGGTGGTCGCGGTGCGGCCGCTGTCGCTCGAAAAGGCGTCGGCGGTCAGCGAGCGCGTCCATTCGCGCTCGGCGCCCGCGATCAGCCGCACTTGCTGTCCGCTCGCGTTGCCCGCGGTCAGCCAGTCGATGCTGTACGAAAGCCGTTCGCTGCGCCCGCGCGCCTTGAAGCTCGGATCGCTGCCCGCCGCCGGGTCGTAATTGTCGCGGTTGATGTCGGCAAAGCCGAAGGCGAGCTTGTGCGAGAAGCCGGTCGTGCTCGCGTTGCCGCCCGGGCGGTGTTCGACCGAGGCGGCGGCATAATGTTCGCGCATCTTTTGATATTCGGCGGTGTCGCCGAAGCTGTAGGTCGGGGGCGCGAAGCCGTCGAGGTCGACGCGGCTGTCGGCATACAGGCCGAAGGCGCGGAAGGTCAGCGTATTGCCGATCTCGGTCCGGTTGGTGAGGTTGAGCGCATATTGGCGGTATCCGTCGCGCTCGGTGCCGACCGCGGCGTTGCTGATTCCGTCGGTGCGGACATAGCCGCCGCCGAGGCCGAATTGCGACGCGCCGAGATCGGTGCGGAGCTGACCGTTGACCCGCGCCGTATCGCGCGCGCCATATTCGGCGCCGATCCGGCCGCTCGTGCCGCCGCCGACCGCGTCGGGCTCGGTGGTCGAGATGGCGACAACCCCGCCGATCGCCTGGCTGCCCCACGGCAGGCTGTTCGCGCCGCGCAGCACCTCGATGCGGTCGATCGCGCCGAGCATCAGATTGGCGAAGTCGAAGCCGCCGCCCGGCGAGGAGGGGTCGCCGACGCGCACCCCGTCGATGACGACCAGCGTCTGTTCGCCCTCGGCGCCGCGGATGCGCACATTCGATACGCTGCCGAGGGTGCCATATTGGGTGATGCTGACCCCGGGCAGGCGCGCAATCAGATCGGCGGCGGTGCCGTTCTGGGCGCGGCGGATGGCGGCGGCGTCGATGACCGAGACCGAGGCATTGCTTTGGTCGGCGCTGAGCAGATCGCCAACGACGGTGATCGTCGAACCATCGGGATCAGCGTCCTGCGCCCATGCAGGCGAGGCCGCGGCAACGGCCACGAGCGACAAGGTGGATTTCCAGAAAAATGACTTCACGAGTACCTCCAGCGTAACGGCTTGCCGTCACGCGAGGATCCTCGCCTGCGCCCGGTACACCCCGCCCGCGTGCAGATAACGGCGACGCCCTGGCAGGTCTCCTGGCTCGCCGGGTCAGCGGTGGGATGCGGCCTTCCCGGAAGACAAGCTTCCAGTGGCATGATTGCATCCACCTCGCCGGACTACAGTTGCGGGGGCAGCGCCGGATCGACCGGTCTTCCCTTTTCATGCCTGTTTCCAGGCAACCCGAGGTCACGGTGCGGGCCGCTAGCAAAAGCGCGGCCGCGCTGCAATCGCCAATTCGCAGGCCGAGGTTGGACCGGCGCGCCGTGTTTCAGGTGAAGTCGGGGTTGGCCGCGGCCGGCTCGATAGCGGGCTCGGCCGGGACTTTCCTGTCGGCGGCGCCAGAATGGCGGCCGCGAACGGCCCGGGCAACGAGGAGGGTCGTGAGCGGCCAGACGATCGTATTGAACAGGTCCATACGCGTGTCGGGCCAGTTCCAGTTGCCGAGATTGATCCGGTCGAGCACTTCGTTGCCGCAGGCGGCGATGATGACGATGCCGAGCGGCAATATGTCATCGAGGCCCCGGCGCATCACGAGCGCGGTCGCGAGGAAGATGAGCATCCCCGCATGCAGGTGCAGCATCGCATCGGGGAGGCCCGTCGTCGCCCCGATATCGAGAATGAGGCCGTGATAATCGGCGGCGGCTTGCTGCAGAATTTGCATTGATCTCTTTCAAATTGCGCGGAATTTCGAATCGGGCCGCCGCCCCTTGCCGCGCGCTGCCTGAACCTCGCTTGTATGCGTCGAGCTTGCGGGCATTGGCGGAAAAGTTGAAGGCCCCGCCGTCCGGCGGGGCCTTCGAGGCTGGTGCAATCCTATCCACTGGAGGTGCCCGGCCCTTGTCCAAAACTCAATCTGCCATGAGCTTTTTCACCGCTACAAATATTTGTCAACGAACGATAATTTATTTCGAGCCAAATTGGATGCTATTGTGCATTCGTCGATGGACGAGGATTCAGCATCGCTTGCCCTCATGCGGAAATACATTCCGTTTCAATATACTATCTTTTTTTGCGATCGCTGGCGTTGCTTTTGCCATGCCCTGCGAAGATTGAAATCCGCTGCGCGGCGAGTGGACGCCGCTTCGCGATATATCGATCGCAGCGCGGATAATGACGCTAACCTTGACTTGCTGTGGGTTGCAATCGTTGGCGCTTCGACCGACATTGCTGCCCCAGGGAGCCGGGCATGGATTTTGCGTTCGACAATAGTTTTCATGACGCCATGCCGGGCTTTTACGCGCCCGCGGAGGCGGCGAAGCCGTCGGCGCCGACGCTGTTGATCTTCAACCATGCGCTTGCCGAACGGTTGGGGATCGATGCGGCGGGCGCGAGCGATGCACAGCTCGCCCGGATCTTTTCGGGCGAGGAAATGCCCGGTGGCGCCAACCCGCTGGCGCTCGCCTATGCCGGGCATCAGTTCGGGCATTTCTCACCGCAACTGGGCGACGGCCGTGCGCTGCTGCTCGGCGAGATCGTCGCGCCCGACGGGGCGCGGTTCGACGTGCAGCTCAAAGGGTCGGGGCCGACGCCCTTTTCGCGCAACGGCGACGGCAAGGCGGCGATCGGCCCCGTGCTGCGCGAGTTCCTCGTGTCCGAGGCGATGGCGGCGATGGGCATCGCGACGACGCGCGCGCTTGCCGCGGTGGCCACCGGCGATCGCGTCCAGCGCGAGCAGGCGCACCCCGGCGCCGTGCTGACGCGCATCGCGAGCAGCCATATCCGCGTCGGCACCTTCCAATTCTTCGCCGCGCATTTCGGCGCCGACCATGTCGCGCAATTGTCGGATTATGCCGTGCGCCGGCATTTTCCCGAGCTTGCCGAGGCGGCCAATCCGCATCTGGCGCTGCTCGACCGGGTGATCGGCCTGCAGTGCGATCTCGTCGCAAGCTGGCTGGGCGCCGGCTTCATCCACGGGGTGATGAACACCGACAATGTCGCGATCAGCGGCGAGACGATCGATTATGGCCCCTGCGCCTTCATGGACCGCTTCGCGGTGAACACCGTCTTCAGCTCGATCGACGCGAACGGACGCTATTCCTATGGCCGCCAGCCGCAAATCTTGCACTGGAACATGGCGCGCTTCGCCGAAGCGCTGCTCCCGGCCATCCACGCGGTAAGGCCGGACGATGTCGAAGAGGCGAAGGCGCTTGCCAACGCCATTCCCGAACGCTTTCGCATGGCCTGGTTCGCACGGATGCGCGCCAAGCTCGGCCTGACGCAGCCGGGCGATGGCGATGCCGAGTTGATCGACGGCTTGTTCGATCAGCTCGAGACGCATCAGGTCGATTTCACGCTGTTCTTCCGCGCGCTCGCCATGCTGCTCCGCGGCGAGGGCGATATGTTGCAGGCGCTGCTCCCGGCGCCCGACGCCATGGCGCCGTGGATCGCCGAGTGGTGGGCGCTGATCGAGCGCGAGCCCGCAGGGCCGCTCGAATGCGCCGACGCGATGGACCGGGTCAACCCGCTCTATATCCCGCGCAATCATCTGGTCGAGGCGGCGCTGGTCGATGCCGAGGCCGGCGATATGACGGCGTGGCGCGAACTGCTCGATGTCGTGCGTCAGCCGTTCGTGCCGCGGGGCGAGTGGGAGGCTTTTGCCCACCCGGCACCCGAAGGCTTCGGACCCTATACGACCTTTTGCGGAATCTGACCGGCGTGCCGGGCGCTGTTGAGCGGCCGCCCGGCACTTGCTAGAGCGGCCGCCAACCCAATCGAGGATCGCATCTTTGTCCCAGACCGAATCGGCGGCAGCCAGCTCGCCCAAAATCACCGTGGTCGGTACCGGCTATGTCGGCATATCGAACGCGGTGCTGCTCGCGCAGCGCAACCGCGTCGTCGCGCTCGATATCGATCAGCAGAAGGTCGATCTCATCAACGCCCGGACCTCGCCGATCGCCGACCCGGAGATCGAGGAGTATCTGGCGAACCGTCCGCTCGATCTGGTCGCGACGACCGACAAGCAGGACGCCTATCGCGACAGCGATTTCGTGATCGTCGCGACGCCCACCGACTATGATCCGGACAATAATTATTTCAACACGAGCACGGTCGAAGCGGTCATCGCCGACGCGCTGGCGCTCGCGCCGCGCGCGCTGATCGTTATCAAATCGACGATTCCGGTCGGCTTCACCGACCGCATGCGCGCCGAGTTCGGCAGCGACAATATCGTCTTCTCGCCCGAATTCCTGCGCGAAGGGCGCGCGCTTTACGACAATCTCTACCCCTCGCGGATCATCGTCGGCGACACCAACCAGCGCGCCGCCGATTTCGCGCGGCTGCTCGAGCAGGCATCGCTCAAGGACAAGACCGATGTGCTGCAGACGGGCAATACCGAGGCCGAGGCGATCAAGCTGTTCGCCAACACCTATCTTGCGATGCGCGTCGCCTTCTTCAACGAACTCGACACCTATGCCGCGATGCACGGAATCGACAGCCGGCAGGTGATCGACGGGGTGGGGCTCGATCCCAGGATCGGGCAATTCTACAATAACCCGTCCTTCGGCTATGGCGGCTATTGCCTGCCCAAGGATACCAAGCAGCTGCTTGCCAATTATCAGGACGTGCCGCAGAATCTGATCCAGGCGATCGTGGCATCGAACACCACGCGCAAGGATTTCATCGCCGCCGAGGTCGTTCGCCGCAAGCCGCGCGTTGTCGGCATCCACCGGCTCGCGATGAAGGCGGGATCCGACAATTTCCGCGCGAGCAGCATCCTGGGCGTGATGAAGCGCGTCAAGGCCAAGGGGATCGAGGTTATCGTCTATGAACCGCTGATCGAGGAGGATCGGCTGTTCAACTCGCGGGTCGTGCGCGATCTTGATGCCTTCAAGGCCGAGGCCGACGTGATCATCGCCAATCGCGTCGCCGACGAACTCGCCGATGTGGCCGACAAGGTCTACAGCCGCGATCTGTTCGGCGCCGATAGCTGAGCGGTTGCCACGGGGCCGCCTTTTCGACGGACCGAGCCGGTTTCCCCGAAAATCGGGTTGCGTGCGTGCGGCGGGCAAGCCACAAGTGCGCATCGGTTGTGGACAGATGGCCAGCGAAAAAAAGCGTCACGAATTGAACGGCTTTGGCGTCGATGCTCGGCGGCGGTGGGGACTATTGTCCGCGTCGCTGCTCTCGCTCGCCTGCGCCAATGCGGTAGCGGCGCAGGAGCGCGAACCGGCCGCGCCGCCGGCTGCAGAGGCTGCGACCGCGGAGCCCGCTGCGGCCGATGCGCCTCCGCCTGACGATGATACCCCGATCGCGAGCCCATCGCCGCCGCCCGAAGGAGTCGTCTTGCCCGAGGTGGCGCCGATCATTCCCGATGACGAATTCAAGAAGGCGATCCCTCCGATCAGTGCGGAGGACGATCCCGAGCTCGACAAGCCGCTCGAATCGATCGCCGATTTCGAAAAGCGCGTCGCCGATGCGGCGAAGCAGAAGGCGAACGGTACCGCCGACGCCGTGCCGCAGGTCGATGGCACGCCCGTTCCCGCGCTCGCCGACGGGCAGACGGTCGAGCCGATCGGCGATGCGCCGATAACCGATGCCGAGCTCGCTGCGCCCTTGCCGCCGCTCGAAAGCTTCGACGTTCAGCCCGTCCAGTTCGTCGATGCCGAGCCCGAGGGCGAGAACCGGCAGGTCGCCTATTCGGTGCAGGTCAATGGTCTTGCCGCGGCCGACGACAGCACCGATGCCGACCTCTCGGGGTTGTTCGGCGACCTCTCGGCGCTCTATGACGGCGATGGCAAGGCCGACAATTTCGCGATGCTGCGCGCCCGGCTGAGCAATGATGCCGAGCTGATGCAGCGCATCTTGTCGTCCGAAGGCTATTATGACGGCAGCGTCGATACGCGTATCGATCGCGCCGGCCGCGAGCGCGGGCAGCCGGTTTCCGCGGTGATCGATGTAAAGCCGGGTCCGCGCTACAGCTTTTCGGACATCATCCTCGATGCCAAGCCGACGGTGCCGCCGGGGCTGATCGCCGACAATTTCCCGCTCGCTATCGGCGAGCCGATCGTCGCCGAACGGGTTCAGGGCGCCGAAGCGGCGATCTCGCTCAAACTTCCCGAGGAAGGCTATCCCTTCGCCAAGGTCGGCCAGCGCGACATCCTGCTCGATGGCGACAAGGCGACGGGCGTCTATACGCTGCCGATCGACATCGGCCCGCGCGCCCGTTTCGGCGGTTTTGCGAGCACGGGCGAAGAGGCATTCGACGCCGAGCATGTGGAGATCATGGCACGGTTCAAGCGCGGCGATCTCTACGACAGCCGCAAGGTCGACGATCTGCGGCAGGCGCTGGTCGCCACCGGCCTGTTCGCGACCGTGTCGGTCGAGCCGCAGGCGACGGGCGAGAGCGCGGGCGACGACACCGAATATGTGACGATGCTGGTCAACCAGCAGGCGGGACCGCCGCGCACGCTCGCCGCCAGCGCCGGCTATGGTACCGGCGAGGGGATTCGCGTCGAAGGAAGCTGGACCCACCGCAATCTTTTCCCGCCTGAAGGCGCGTTGATCGTGCGCGGCGTCGCGGGGACGCAGGAGCAGGGGCTGGGGGTCACCTTCCGCCGGTCGAATGCGGGGCGGCGGAATCGCACCTTTGAACTGGTCGGTGAGGCGACGCGGAGCAATTATAACGCGTTCGAGGCGCTGACGGGGCGCATTGCGGCGCGGGTCAGCTATGACTCGACGCCGATCTGGCAGAAAAAGCTGACCTATGCCTATGGCGTGCAGCTTATCGCGACGAGCGAGGATGATTACAGTTTCCTGCTCGCCGATCGCGAACGCGACCTATATTATATCGTCGGCCTGACCGGACAGATCGGGATCGATCGCACCAACAGCCTGCTCGATCCGACCAAGGGATTTCGCGTCACGACGCTGATCGAGCCCGAAGGGTCGATGAGCGGGCGCTTCTCGCCCTATGCGCGCGCGCGCGTCGATGTCAGCGGCTATTATCCGGTGGCCGAGAATATCGTGCTCGCGGGCCGCGTGCGCGTCGGTTCGATCCTCGGCGCCGCGCGCGAGCGGCTGGCGCCGTCGCGGCGCTTCTATGCCGGCGGCGGCGGTTCGGTGCGCGGCTTCGGCTATCAACAGCTTGGTCCCAAGGATCCCAACAACGACCCGATCGGCGGGCGCAGCGTCAACGAAGCCGCGTTCGAGGCGCGCTATCGCTTCGGCAATTTCGGGATCGTCGGCTTCGTCGATGCGGGGCAGGTCTATACCGGATCGACCCCCGATTTTTCGAATATGCGCTTCGGCGCCGGTATCGGCGGCCGTTTTTACACCAATTTCGGCCCGATGCGGCTCGACGTCGCGACGCCGATCGACCGCAAGCCCGGTGAATCGCGGATCAGCGTCTATGTCTCGATCGGGCAGGCTTTCTGATGGCCGGGGGCGCAGCCGAGCCTATGGAGGACACGCCGCCGCAGCGGAGCAATCCATGGCCGCGCCGCGTGCTGCGCTGGACGGGGATCGTCGTCGGCGGGCTGCTCGCGCTGATCGCATTGTTCGTCGTCGGTCTCAACAGCGACGCGGGGCGCCGCTTCGTCGTCACCCAGATCGAGAAATATGAATTCTCGAACGGGATGAAGATCGGCATCGGCCGGCTCGACGGATCGCTCTACGGCGCGATGGTGGTGCGTGACTTCACGCTGTCGGACCCGAAGGGCGTGTTCCTGCGCTCGCCCGAGGTCAGGATCGACTGGCGGCCGTTCGCCTATCTCAATAACCATGTCGATGTCCGTTCGGCGACTGCCTCGACGATCGTGCTGCAACGGCTGCCCGCATTCCGTCCGACGCCCGACACCGGCGAACCCCTGCTTCCCGACCTCGATATCGACATCGGGCGGCTGCGCGTCGACCGGTTCGTTGTCGAGCCTGCGGTGACAGGCGCGCGGCAGGAACTCCGCATCGATGGCAAGGTCGCGATCGCTGACCGGCGCGCGCAGGTGACGGCGAAGGCCGAGACCATCGGCGGCAAGGCGAAGGGCGACCGGCTCGCGCTGCTTCTCGACGCGGTGCCCGAAAAGAACCGCCTGGCGCTGACGCTCGACGTCAACGCTCCCGCCCGCGGGGTGCTGGCGGCACTCGGCGGGTTCAAGGAGCCGCTGACGGCCAAGCTCGCCGGCCGCGGCGACTGGACGCGCTGGGACGGGCGCTTCGACGCGACGCTGGGCGCGGCGCCGCTTGCCGGGCTGGCGCTGAGCGCGCGCGACGGCACGTTCGCGGTCAAGGGCACGACGCAGGCGGCGCGCCTGTTCGCGGGTACGCCGGCGGCGCTGCTCGGCCGCGAGACGGCGGTCGATGTCACCGCGCGGCTCGCCCAGCGCAAGGCCGATCTCGACGGACGGCTTTCGTCCGATGCGATGCGGCTCGGGATCAGCGGCGGTCTCGATCTCGGTGCCAATCGCTATGATGGCCTGCAACTGGCCTTCGTGCTGCTGCGCCCCGCCGCGATCGCGCCGGCGCTTCGGGCGAGCGGCGGCCGGGCTTCGGTGCGGCTCGATGGCGCATTTGCGACGCCGACGGTCGCCTACCGCGTCGATGCGGCGAGCCTTGCGGTCAATGATATCGTCGTCGAGGCGCTGAACCTGTCGGGCAAGGCGCGCGTCGATGCCGACCAGATCGTCATCCCCGTGACGGGGCGCGCGGCGCGCATCCGCGGGCTCGATACGGTAGCGGGCGGAACGCTCGTCGCGGTGCGGCTCGACGGCGATCTTGCCTATAAGAACGGGCGACTGCTCAGCGATAACCTCCGCCTGCGGTCGCCGCGCATCGACGCCAAGGCGATCATCGTCGCCGACCTCAACCGCGGCTTCTACACCGGCGCCATCGACGGGCGGGTCAATAATTACCGCATCGAAAGCGTCGGCATCTTCGACATCGGCACCGATGTCGATCTGAAGCGTGTCGGTGCCGACGGGTTCGAGATTGCCGGCCGCATTCGCGCGCGATCGACCCAATTGTTCAATTCGGGGGTTCGCGACCTGCTCGGCGGCAATGCCGTGGCGACGAGCGACATTCGCTATGGCACCGACGGCATCGTGCGCTTCGCCAATCTGCGCCTCACCGCGCCGCGGCTGCGGGTGACGAGCGGGCAGGGCAGCTATGCGCCGGGCGGCCAGCTCCAGCTCGCGGCGCGCGCCACTTCGGTCGATTACGGGCCACTCGGCGTCGAGGTGGCGGGCACGATCAGCGACCCGCGCGCGACGCTGCGCGCCGAGCGCCCCGGTCTCGGCATCGGCCTCGCCAATCTGGAAGCGCGACTGACGGGCGCCCCCAACGGCTACCGGCTCGCGGCAAAGGGGGAGACGGATTACGGCCCGCTGACCGCCGATGTCGTGCTGCTGACTGCCGCCGGCCCGCTGACCATCGATGTCGAACGCGCCGACCTGTCGGGGATCGGCTTCAAGGGACGGCTCCAGCAAAGCGCGGCGGGGCCCTTCGTCGGCCGGCTCGACGCATCGGGGCAGGGGCTGGGCGGTATCGTGCGGCTGAGCGCCGACGGTCAATATCAGGCGGTCGCGGCGAATATCCGCGCGAACAATGTCGTGCTGCCGGGTGCCGCGCGGCTCGCGGTCGGCAGCGCGATCGTCGATGCCGACATGATCCTTTACGACAAGCCGCGGATCATCGCCGACATCCAGCTCGCCGACACGCGCATCCGCGATTATGACATTGCGGTCGGGCGGGTGAAGATCGACTATCGCGACGGGCGCGGCAAGGCGCAGGCGCTGGTCGAGGGAACGAGCGGCGTGCCGTTCCGCATCGCCGCCAATGCCGATCTGACCCCCGAGCTGTGGCGCGCATCGGTGCAGGGCCGCGCCAGCGGCATCAACTTCCGCACCGCGTCGCCCGCGCGCATCGTGCCGCACGCCGACGACTATGAACTGCTTCCGACGACCATCGACCTCGGCCGCGGCAGCAGCGCGCGTCTG
Source organism: Sphingopyxis sp. MC1 (assembly GCF_000371385.1). Classification (NCBI taxonomy): domain Bacteria; kingdom Pseudomonadati; phylum Pseudomonadota; class Alphaproteobacteria; order Sphingomonadales; family Sphingopyxidaceae; genus Sphingopyxis; species Sphingopyxis sp. MC1. Next base: position 266,615 of record NZ_AOUN01000006.1, on the reverse strand, counting down.
GCGGGCCGCTTCGGCGAGGGCATCGTCGTCCAGAGCCGCCTTGAGCGCGCCAATATGACGATCCTCAACGCCGTCTATCCGGGACTGGGGCTCGGCGGGCGCGCGACCGGCAGCCTCGACTTCGCGCAGGAAAATTCCGACGCTTTCCCGCGTGCCGACGCGCGGCTGACGATCAACGATTTCACGCGCACGACCGCGGCGGCGGTGAGCCAGCCGGTCGACGTCAATTTCGCGGGTAAGCTGCTCGCCGACGGGGGCGAATTGCGCGCCGTGGTGCGCAAGCGCGGCAGCGTGATCGGCCGGATGCAGGCGTCGCTGCGCCCGCTCGGGCCGGGCGCGGGCGACTGGATGACGCGCCTGCGCGCCGCACCGCTCGGCGGCGGGCTGCGCTATAATGGACCTGCTGACACGCTCTATTCCTTCGTCGGTCCCGCCAATCAGGGGCTCGCGGGCCCGGTCGCGGTGGCGGCGGACTTCAGTTGCCAGCTTGCCGATCCCTGTCTGCAGGGTGTGCTCAAGGGCAATGGCATGACCTATGAGAACCAGACCTATGGCACCAAGCTGACCGACATGGTGGTCAGCGGCCGCTTTACCGGCAACCGGCTCGAAATCGATCAGCTTACCGCCAAGGCCGGCACCGGAAGCGTCGCGGCAAAGGGCTATGTCAGCCTGTCGTCGGCCGACGGCTATCCGATGAACATCGTCGCCACGCTCGACAATGCGCGGCTGGCGCGCAGCGAGAATATCGGCGCGCGCGCGACTGGCACGCTGACGCTCGCCAAGACGGCGGGAGAGGCGGCGCTGTTGTCGGGCGACCTGCGCCTGCCCGAAACACGCTATCGCATCGTGCGCGAGGGCGCGGCGAGCGTTCCGGTGCTCACGGGCGTGCGCCGCAAGCCGCCGAGCGGCCGCCGCCGGATCAGCGGCGACGGACTGGCGGCGGTGGGCGGCAGCCTGTTCGACCTGATCCGGCTCGACATCCGCCTGCGCGCCGGCGAGCAGATTTTCGTCACCGGCATGGGGCTCGAATCCGAATGGCAGGCCGATGTCACCTTGAAGGGCACGACCGTCGCGCCGCGCGTGACCGGCGAGATCGAACTGGTGCGCGGCACGCTCGACTTCGCAGGGCGCTCGTTCGAGCTTGAGCAGGGCAAGGTGACTTTCCCCACCGGCGATGCCTATGATCCCGCGATCAACCTCCTCGCCACCGACACTTTCGACAATGTGACCGTCAATGTCGCGGTGACCGGGCGCGCGAGCAACCCGCAGGTCGCCTTTTCGAGCGTGCCCGGACTGCCGCAGGACGAAATCGTCTCGCGCATCCTGTTCGGCGATTCGATCACCTCGCTGTCGCCGCTCCAGGCGGTGCAACTCGCTGCGTCGCTCAACACGCTGCGCGGCGGCGGCGGCGGGCTCAGCCCGCTCGGCGCGCTCCAGTCGGCGGCAGGGATCGACCGCCTGCGCATTCTGGGACCCGACGATACGACCGGTCGCGGCACCGCGCTGGCGGCAGGGCAATATATCTCGAAGGACATCTATCTTGAGGTCATCACCGATGCGCGCGGTTATACCGCGACGCAGCTCGAGATCAGCCTGACGCGCGCGCTGTCGATCCTGAGCCAGGCGGGCGGTTCGGGGCAATCGAACTTCTCCGTCCGCTACCGCAAGGATTATTGATGCACCGCGCGCTGATGCTCTTGCCGCTGTTCGCGCTGGCGGCGTGCAAACAGCAGCCCGATTTCGACCAGCGGTACGACAAGGCTGCATCCGACATCGAAGCGCGCGCGCGGGCGATGGACAAGGATCTGTCGGAGGCGGACAAGGCCGCCGCCGCGGCCGCGCCGGGCAATGGTTCGCAGACGAAGGGCTTGCCAGCCGCGTCGACCGCGTCTAACGCACCCCCGTCATCTGGGGAGTAGCCAGCCGTCCTGCCGGACGGGCCGCAGCGTCAACATACTCGGTCGAGAGGCCGTGGCGCCGCGGAAGCGCGAAAGCGTTTGGGCGAGACCAATGGCGTCGCACCTTCGTCCGGGCCGGGCGGCGGGCGCGATCGCTGTTGGAGTTCGCTTGCCGCTCGGCCCCGGAGTAACTCATGGAAGCCTTGTTCACCTCGACCGCGGTCGTCGCGCTCGCCGAGATCGGCGACAAGACGCAACTCCTCGCGATTCTGCTCGCGACGCGCTTCAAACGGCCGCTTCCGATCATCCTCGGCATTTTGGTCGCAACGCTCGCCAATCATGCGCTCGCCGCGCTGCTGGGGGCGCAGGCGGCGGCGTTCCTCGACAGCGATATCTTCCGCTATGTCATTGGCGCCTCGTTCGTCGCGATGGCGGCGTGGACGCTGATTCCGGACAAGTTCGAGGATGATGATGCGCCCAAATCGCATGCAGGCGCGTTCATGACGACGCTCGTCGCCTTCTTCCTCGTCGAGATGGGCGACAAGACGCAGGTCGCGACGATCGCGCTCGGCGCGCGCTTCCACGATGTCTTCACCGTGACGGCGGGTACGACGCTGGGGATGATGATCGCCAATGTGCCCGCAATCTTCCTTGGCCACGAACTGCTCAAGCGCGTCGATCTGAACAAGGTCCGCATGATCGCTGCGGCGCTGTTCCTGGTGATCGGCCTGTGGGTTCTGGCTCAGACCGCGGGACTGTTCGGCGCAGGCTGAACGCCGCGATCAGAACGGCTTGCAGGGCTTGCCGTTGTCGTCGAACCGAGCGGCGAGATCATATTCGCGGCCGTTCCAGCGCAGATAGGGGAAACAGAAGCCGGGAAGGCCGACCTGGATATCGGGATAATTGTCGACGCCGTGGCTTTTGAGGAAGTTTGCGAAGCCCTGGGTGGTCAGCATCACCTTCCAGCTTCCCGCCGGCGTTTTGGTCAGGACGATCGAATTGACGCCGGCCGATCCGTTGCAGAAGATGCCATTGTCGTGGATCATCGCTTCGGGTCGGCCGTCGCCGTTGACGTCGCCGATAAAATCGACCTGCGCCTCCGAATGGCCGCTGTCGTCGTCGGTGCAGGCTGTCCAGCGGCCGCCCTTGACCGGCTTGATTTCGGCGGCGCGAAACAGCGCGAGGCGCTCGGTCGCCGGGATCGCCTTGGCTTCGGGGGTTTGCGAGCCGTCCCAATCGAACAGATAGTCGCGCGAAATCGGCATCGGGCCGCTACGCGGCGGCGCGGCGCTTGCCGGGGTGGCAGCGGCCTTCCCGTCCTGGCTGCACGCCGTCGGCGCGCCATAGCTGCCGCCCGCGAAATGGCGCGTGCCGGGGCAGGCCGAATAGCGCGCCTCGAGCGTCAGGTCGCGCCAGCCGCCGGTGCGCGTCTTGGCGAAGCCGACGATGCCATCCTCGGCGATCAGACGGCGCCAGCGCCCGTCGGTGCCGAGCATCAGCACCGCAAAATAGGCGCCGGGCTTGCCATAGCATTTGGGATCGACATCGGCGACATGCGCCTCCGCCCGCCCGTCGCCGTTGAGATCGGCAAAGGCGACGCGCGGGTTCGACGCGCCGCCGCAGCGGTTGATCGCGCGCCCGTTTTCGACCCGGAAACCCGCAGCTTCGAACAACTGGATGCTCTGTTCCCTGGTCAGGCGCGGCTGCGCCGTACCCTGCGCCGCGCTCTGCGCCGGACCGGCAAGCGGCAGCGCGGCCAGTGACAAACCCAACAGCATCCGGATGTTCGACATGGTGGTCCCTCCCGTCGCGGCGAAGGCTAACACGAACCGCCCCCGCCTTGCCACGCAAATCGCGGGCGGTGTTCGCCCGGCCTCGCTTGCAATCGGGTGCGGTTTCGCGGATGGCTGAAAGCGGCAAGGCAAGCGACGACCCGCCCGGACGAGGCCGGCGCGCTGCGAGGAGAGGCTTATGGACTTCGATCTGGTCGTGCGCGGCGGGCTGGTTTTTGACGGGAGCGGCACCGCGCCCTTCGTCGGCGACATCGGCCTTCGCGGCGGAAAAATCGCCGCAATCGGGCAGATAACGGGCCGCGGGGCCGAGGAGATCGATGCCAGCGACCGCATCGTAACCCCAGGCTTCATCGACATTCACACCCATTATGACGGGCAGGCGACGTGGGAGACACGCATGGCGCCCTCCTCGAATCATGGCGTGACGACGGTGCTGATGGGCAATTGCGGCGTCGGCTTCGCGCCGTGCCGGCCGCACCAGCGCGACATGCTCGTCAAGCTGATGGAGGGGGTCGAGGATATTCCCGAGGTCGTGATGGTCGACGGGCTGCCATGGAATTGGGAGAGTTTCCCCGACTATCTCGACGCGCTCGATGCGCGCGAACTCGACATCGATATCGCGGCGCAGGTGCCGCATTCGGCGCTGCGCATCTTCGTGATGGGCGAGCGCGGCGCGCAGCACGAGGCCCCGACCGCCGACGATCTGGCGCAGATGCGCGCGCTGGTCGCCGATGCCGTCGCCGCCGGAGCCTTCGGGGTCACGACGTCGCGCAACATGATGCACCGGACCAAGGCGGGCGAACTGGCGCCGAGCCTTTATTCCGAAGCCGACGAGCTGCGCGCGCTGATGGACGGCCTTGGCGATGCCGATGCAGGGGTGTTCCAGATCATCCCGGCACCGGCCAATGATGCCGAGAGCGAATTCGCCTTGCTGCGCGCGCTTGCCGAACATGGACGGCGCCCCTTGTCCTTCACCCTGCTCGACGTGCCCAACCAGCCGGGGGCGGGGTGGCGATCGATGCTCGCGGGGCTCGAACAGGCGCGCCGCGACGGGTTGCAGATGCGCGGTCAGGTCGCGCCGCGTCCGGTCGGCATGTTCTTTGGCCTCGACCTCAGCCTCCATCCGTTCAGCTCGCACCCGAGCTACAAGGCGATCGCCGACCGCCCGCTGGCCGAGCGCGTGGCGGCGATGCGCGATCCGGCCTTCCGCGCGCGCCTGCTCGGCGAGACGGCCGAGGACAGCAATCCGGTGACGCTGGCACTGATCGATGCGTTCCGCGCCGCGCATGAATGGACCGACGGTCCCGACTACGAACCGCAGCGCGAGACGCGGATCGAGGCGCGCGCCGCGGCGGCGGGCAAGTCGGTTGCCGAATTCGCCTATGAGCTGCTGCTGAAGGATGAGGGGCGGCGGCTCTTCTATCTGCCCGCCGCCAATTATTCGGAGGGCAATCTGAACGCGGTGCGCGAAATGCTGGGTCATCCCGATACGGTGATGGCGCTGGCTGACGGCGGCGCGCATTATGGCTTGATCTGCGACGCGAGCTTTCCGACCTATTTTCTCCAGCGCTGGGTCCGCGATGCCGATCCCGGCGACCGGATCGCGCTCGCCGACGCCATCGCCGAGCTGACCGCGCGTCCCGCCGCGACCGTCGGCATGACCGACCGCGGCCGGATCGCCGAGGGGATGAAGGCCGATCTCAACATCATCGATTTCAACGCCTTGCGCCTGCATGTTCCGACGATCCGTTACGATCTGCCCGCGGGCGGGAAGCGCATGCATCAGGCCGCCGACGGCTATGTCGCGACGATCGTATCGGGCTCGGTCACCTATCGCGACGGGCAGCCGACGGGCGTGCTGCCCGGCCGGCTCGTGCGGCGGGGACGGGATGCGGCGCCGGCCGGCGCGGGCGATCCGTCGATCCCGCGTGCCGCCTAGCCCAAAAGGATCAGCATGACGGACGATACCGACTTCACCGGAAAGGCGGTGCTGGTGGTTGGCGGATCGAGCGGGATCGGCAACGGCATCGCCCATGGCTTTCGCGCGCGCGGCGCGGCGGTCCATGTCTGGGGGACGCGCGCGCAGGCGGCCGATTATGACCCGGACGATGGCTCCGATCTTGCGGGGCTCGGCTATAGCTGCGTCGATGTCGGCGACCCCGACGCGATCGAGGCGGCGGCGATGCCGTTCGACCGGCTCGACGTGCTGATCCTGTGCCAGGGCACGGTGGTCTATCGGCGCGGCGAGTTCGAGCGCGAGGGATGGGACCGGGTGATGGCGGTCAACCTCGACAGCCTGATGCATATATCGCGCAAGTTCCGCGCGCAGCTGTCGCAAAGCGCCGGATCGATCGTCATCGTCAGTTCGATTTCGGGGCTGAAGGCGAATATCGGCAATCCCGCCTATGCCGCGTCGAAGGCCGGGGCGATCAGCCTGACCAAGACGCTGGGGCAGGCCTTCGCCGCCGACGGTATCCGCGTAAACGGCCTCGCGCCGGGGCTGGTCGATACCAAGCTGACCAAGGTGACGACGCAGAATCCCGACCGGCTGGAGGGCGCACTCGCGCATATCCCGCAGCGACGGATGGGAACGCCCGAGGACATGGCGGGGGCGGCGATCTTTCTTGCCTCGCCGCTTGCCTCCTATGTCACCGGTCATACGCTGATCGTCGACGGGGGCCTCTCGCTCTGATCGCGCGCCCCATCAATTCCTGCAGGTGACGCGCCGCGATTTTCGCGGCAGGAGAGGGCGGCTACGCGATTTTGCAGAGTCGGTGCGGGAGAGACTATTGTGTTCGACACGCTGGAACCGAGCAGCCTGCCGCCCGAGGATGAGGCGCTGCGCAGCCGCGTCCGCGCGCTCGCCGAGGCGGCGACGGCGGCGCGGCCCGCCGACGTCCGCGCCCGGTCGTGGCAGGGCTTCGATGCCGATTTCAGCCGCAAGCTGGGCGCCGCAGGGCTGCTCGGCCTGACGCTTCCCAAAGCCTATGGCGGCGGCGAGCGCGGCCCGTTCGCGCGGTTCGTCGTCGTCGAGGAATTGCTGTCGGCCGGCGCGCCGGTGGCGGCGCACTGGATCGCCGACCGGCAAAGCGCGCCGCTGATCCTGAATTACGGGACCGAGGCGCAGCGCCAATTTTATTTGCCGCGCATTTGCCGCGGCGAATTGTTCTTCTGCATCGGGATGAGCGAGCCGGGATCGGGATCGGACCTTGCGAGCGTTCGCACCCGCGCCGAGCGCACCGCGGGCGGCTGGCGGGTCAACGGGCAGAAGATATGGACGACCGGCGCGATGCACTGCGACTATATGATCGCGCTGCTCCGCACCGCGGGAAGCGCTGAGGATCGCCATGCCGGGCTGTCGCAGCTTATCATCGACCTGAAGGCGCCGGGGATCACCATCCGTCCGATCGTCGATCTGACCGGCGACGCGCACTTCTGCGAAATATTCTTCGAAGATGTCGATCTGCCCGCCGACGCGCTGATCGGCGCCGAAGGCGAGGGGTGGAAGCAGGTCACCGCCGAGCTCGCCTTCGAGCGCAGCGGCCCCGAGCGCATCTATTCGAGCGTCGTGCTTCTGGATGCCTGGGTGCGGCATTTACAGCATGTCGGGCGAGACGATGTGGCGGTGCGCGCGCTGGTGGGCGATTTCACCGCGCGGCTCGCGACGCTGCGCGCGATGTCGATCGCCTGCACCGCGCGGCTTGCGGCGGGCGAAAGCCCGGTGGTCGAGGCATCGCTGGTCAAGGATCTGGGGACGGCGTTCGAGCAGCAGCTTCCGGTCGCGATCGGCGACGACCTTGCCGCGCATCCCGATGAACCCGTCTCGGACGAGCTTTACCGCACGCTGACCTATGTCACGCATGTCGCGCCCAGCTTTTCGCTGCGCGGCGGCACCCGCGAAATATTGCGCGGCATCATCGCCCGCGGCATGGGCCTTCGGTGAGGAGACTTAACGGATGACCGATTTCCTCGACCCTTTCGAACGGATGATCGCCGCGCTTTTCACGCCCGCCGCGGTACGCGCGGCGGAGCGCGGCGAAGCGGACGACACGGCGTGGTCGGAACTCGCGGCCTCGGGCTTTCTCGATGCGCTGGTTCTTGAAGACGCGGGCGGTGCGGGGCTGTCCTTCGCCGATATCGTCCCGCTGTGGCTGGTCCTCGGCCGCCATGCGGTACCCTGTCCGGTCGGCGAAACGATGATTGCGCGCGCGCTGCTCGCGCAAGCGGGAAGGGCCGCGCCCGATGGACCGATCGCGATCTCCGCGCAGGCGCCGGGCGCCGCCGGGCGGGTGATCGGTGCGGCGCTGGCGCGACATCTGCTCGTCGAATGGGAGGGTAATCTCTATCTTGCCGCCGTGCCGGGCCAAGCGGATGGCGGCGCGGGGGAACTCGCGGCATCGGTGCGCTGGGATAGCGAAGCCGCAGCGCCGGTGGGGCCGATAGTCCCCGGCGGATTGCGCCGCGCGGTGGCGGTGCTGCGCGCCGCGCTGATCGCGGGCGCCGCCGACCGGCTGACCACGATGACCGCGGGCTATGCGAACGAGCGTATTCAGTTCGGCAAGCCGATCGGCAAGCAGCAGGCGCTGCAACAGCAGCTTGCCGTGATGGCGGAGGATATGGTCGCGGCGCGCATTGCCGCGCATATCGGCGGCGCGGGGTCTTTCCCGCCTGCGCTCGCGGCGGCCGCGACCGCCAAATCGGTTGCAAGCAGCGCCGCCGCGCGGGTCGCGGCGATCGCGCATGCGGTTCATGGCGCGATCGGCATCAGCGAGGAATATGATCTTCAGCTCTATACGCGCCGCCTGCAGGCCTGGCGCCTCGCCGACGGATCGGAAAGCTATTGGAACCGCCTGCTCGGCGCCGACCGGCTGGCGGCGCCGTCGGGGTCGGTCGATTTCGTCCGCGCGGCGCTGGCACCGGCCTGACCGCATGGCGCCGCCGAAGCAAGGCCGATAGGAAGCCGATATGAAGCGCCTGCCGCGGCTCGACCTCAACCTGCTCCAGATATTCGACGCCATCTATACCAAGGGCGGCGTGTCGGCCGCCGCGTCGCACCTCAATCTGTCGCAGCCCGCGATCAGCCATGCGCTGGCCAAGCTGCGCGCGATGCTGGACGATCCCTTGTTCATCCGTCAGGGCAATCGCCTCGTCCCCACCGGGACCGCGCGAGCGGTCGCCGAACCGATCCATACGGCGCTGCGCGAACTGGTCGCGGCGCTCGACGGGGCGGGGAGCTTCGATCCCGCACAATCGACGCGCGAGTTTCGCATCGGGATAAGGCTGGCGGGCGAGATGTCCCGCTTTCCTGCGCTGGCCTCGCGCGTGCTTGCGGATGCACCGCACGTCCGCCTGATATCGACCGCCTTTCGGCGCCGCGATCTGGTCGCTGCGCTGGCCAACGGCGATCTCGACGTCGCGATCGACGTCGACCTGCCCGTCGAGGACCGGCTGTGCCGCGAGCCGCTCGGCGTCGAGCCGCTGCTGGTGGCGGCGCGGATCGGCAACGACCGCATCGCAGGGGCGCTCGACCTCGACCGCTATCTCGCGCTCGATCATGTGTTCGCGACGCCGCGTCCGCACGGGCCGGGGATCGAGGATATCGCGCTGGCGCGGCTCGGCTTGCAGCGCCGCGTCGCGGTGCGCTGCCAGCATGCGATCACCGCTTGGCAGATCGTGGCGAAGACCGACATGCTCTGCACGCTTCCGCGCAGCCATGTCCGCATGCTGCAGGACATCTGGCCGATGCAGTTGTTCGACCTGCCGATCGCGGTCGCACAGAGCAGCAGCTATCTCTATTGGCATCGCGCGGTTCAGGCGGATGTCGGCCTCGCTTGGCTGCGCGCGATCATCCTCGAGGTGATGCGCGAAGAATAGGCGCCTATTCCTCAGGCGAATAGACTTTATTCGAAGTTATCATTTTTCCTGATGCCGCAGGGGCACTAGCCTTGGCCCCAACCAAGGAGAATAGCGATGACGCCGATCGAACTCGAAGCCGAACTCAACGACCTTAGAATGTCAAAGGAGGCGCAGCCGCTGTTCGATGCGGTGAAGCGCCACATCGCCGAAAATGTCGATCCGATCACCGAGGAGTTTTTCCGCTTGGGCGAAGGGCGCGCCGACCGCTGGAGCTGGGCGCCGGGGCAGCTGGAGCTGCTTGAAGGCGCGAAGGCCAAGGCGAAGGCGGCAGGGCTGTGGAATTTCTTCCTGCCCCACGGCGATACGGGAACCCCGCTCACCAACCTCGATTATGCCTATATTGCGGCCGAACTCGGCAAATCGCCGCTGGCATCCGAATCGCTCAACTGTTCGGCGCCCGACACCGGCAATATGGAAGTGCTGGAAATGGTCGGCACGCCCGAACAGAAGGATCGCTGGCTGAAGCCGCTCCTCAACGGCGAAATCCGCTCCGCCTATGTGATGACCGAACCCGGCGTTGCCTCGTCGGACGCGAGCAATCTGGAAACCAGCGCGACGCTCGAGGGCGACGAATGGGTCATCAATGGCGAGAAATATTTCATCAGTGGCGCCGGCGATCCGCGCTGCAAGATCCTGATCTGTATGGTCAAGACCAACCCGGAGGCGCCGCGCAAGGCGCAGCATTCGCAAATCCTGGTGCCGATGGACACGCCGGGGGTGCAGGTGCTCGGGCCGATGCGGGTGTTCGGCGCCGACCATGCGCCGCAGGGGCATATGCATATGCGGTTCGAAAATGTCCGCGTGCCGCGCGATAACATCCTGCTCGGCGAGGGGCGCGGATTCGAGATTTCGCAGATGCGCCTCGGGCCGGGCCGCATTCACCATTGCATGCGCACCATCGGCAAGGCCGAGGTCGCACTCGACCTGATGGTCAAGCGCGGCAATTCGCGGACCGCCTTCGGCCGGCCGCTGTCGCAGCTCGGGAAGAATCTGGAAGTCATTGCGCGGGCGCGCTGCGATATCGAGGCGATGCGCCTGATCGTGCTGAAGGCCGCGAAGGCGATGGACCTGCTCGGCAATCGTGAAGCACGTGTCTGGGTCAGCATGGCGAAGGCGATGATCCCCGAGCGCGTGTGCCAGATTATTGATCAGGCGATCCAGATCCACGGCGCGACCGGCATCTCGCACTGGACGCCGCTCGCCGAGCTTTATGCCGATGTGCGCCATCTGCGCTTTGCGGACGGCCCCGACGAGGTCCACTATATGGTCGTGGGCCGCGACGAACTCGCGCGCCACTAAGCCGCCGAAGGGCGGGGTGGGCGGCGCCGGAGCGCCGCTCGCCCCGCATCCGCCGGCGTTCGTTTTCCGCGCCGCGACCGATCAGCTTTCGAGATAGCGCGCCCAGATGCGCTTGCCCAAGCGGTCGTAGCGCGTCATCGCCGCAATCAGCGCGGCGAGCGCATCGCTTGGACAAAGCGTTTCGGGTAGCAGCGGATCGCGCATGATGGCGCGGATGGCCTGCCGCCCCAGGAGCAGCGTTTCGGCCGCCGCCGCGGGCAGCCGGCTTTCGTCGATGCCCACCGCACTCTCGTCGAGACGGTGGGCGAGCCGCTGGTGCGAGGCGCGCAGGGCTTCGCCCTGCCACAAGGTCCGGAAGCGGGCGTCGCGGGCGGCGTCCAGCCCGCTCGCTTCGGCAACGAACAGCGATGGCGCGGCGTCGAGTTCAATCAAATCTTGCCGCATCCCCGCGGCCCCACGCTCCAGATTGTCGGGGCGCACCCAGATATTGGCGTCGGCCTCGGCAAATCCTTCAAGATCAAGCGCGCGCAGAGTCCGGCGCCAGATGGTGCGGTCTGCGCGCTCCTGCGGCCCCGCGACCGCGACGAGCCAGCGTCCCTCCCAGGGCTGCCGCCGATCGATCCGGGTGCGCCAACCGAGGATCCGCTGCTTCAACACCTCCGCATTCGCGCCGATCGTATAGCGGCCGCGCGCGATCGCTTGAACCCGACCTTCCGACTTGAGGCGCGTCAACGCCGTCCGGATGCCCGGCGCCTCGATCCCGAAGGCCGCGCCGGCGCGCACCAGTTCGGCGACGGTGAACGCCGGCGGAGCGCCGGTGTCGAGCAGATCGAGAATGAGCATCCGCGCGCTCATCCCTCCGGCATCGGCCGAGTTTACTATATTGCGTTCTGTGTCCATATCCGACAATATATGCAACAAATAAGATGGGAGAGGAAGATGCTGCCCCTCGACGGCGTGACCGTAATCGATCTTACCAGCGTTGTCGCGGGGCCGCTGGCGACGCAGATCATGGCACAGCAGGGCGCCCGCGTATGGAAGGTCGAGCCGCCCGAAGGCGATCGCGCGCGCCTGCTCGGCGCGGTCGCCGCGCCGGGGTTCAGCTCGGCGCATGTCGCGCTCAACGCCGACAAGCAATCGGTCGCGATCGATCTTTCGCGCGCGGATGGGCAGGCGCTGCTGCGCCGCCTGGTGCCGCAGGCCGATCTCCTCATCCATAATTTCCGGCCCGGTGTGATGGAGCGGTTGGGGCTTGGCACCCCGGCGCTGCACGCGCTGCGCCCCGATCTGGTCATCGCGCGGATCAGCGGCTTCGGTCAGGACGGGCCGATGGCGGCCGGGCGCGCCTATGATCCGATTGTGCAGGCCGAATCGGGGATGGTCAGCTGGACCGCCGAAGGCCCGCTGCTCGCCCCGCAATGGATTTGCGACAAGACCGCGGGCCTCTACGCGGCGCAGGCGGCGACCGCCGCGCTCGTCGCACGGGCGCGCAGCGGAAAGGGGGCGGTCGTCGATATTTCGATGCTGGAGGCCGCGGTCGCTTATGGCTGGATCGACCTCCACGGGGCGCAGGCCTTTCCCGATGCCACCTCGCGCATGCCCGACATCGCCGCCGTCTATCGCCCTTGGGCGACCGGCGACGGCTGGATCGTCGTTGTCATGCTGTCGCAATCGGAATTCGAAGGCTGGGCGCGCGCGATCGAGGCGCCCGAATTGCTCGCCGATCCGCGCTTTGCCGACATGACGACGCGATTCCTCAACTGGGACGATCTGCGCGCGATCTCGGCGCCGCGCATTGCCGCGTTGACCACGCGCGAGGCGGTGGCCCGGCTGGCCGACGCGGGCGTACCGTGCGGCGTCGCCAACCGGTCGGCGGCGCTGCCCGGTCACGCCCAGATCGTCCATGACGGCTTCGTCGCGCTGACCGACCACCCGCAGGCCGGTGCGGTGCGCCGGACCCGGCCCGTGGCGCGCTTCGACGGCGCGCGGCCGGGGTTCGAGGCGCATGCGCCGCGCGTCGGTGAACACAGCCGGATGGTGCTCGCCGCGGCCGGCCTCACCGCCGAAGAGATCGAAGCCGCCATCGCAAACGGCGCCGCCTGCTGCCCTGAGGAGACCCCATGACAACCTATCAGACCCTGTCCTATGCCGCCGAAAACCGGGTGGCGACGATCACGCTCAACCGTCCCGAACATTTCAACGCGATCGCGCACGGTATGCCGCGTGAGATCCGCGCCGCGGTCGAACGGGCGGAGGCCGATGCGGACGTCCATGTCATCGTCGTACGCGGCGCGGGGCCCGGCTTTTGCGGCGGATACGACCTCAAACATTATGCCGAACGCAAGGGCGAGATCAGCGGGTCGCAGGATATGCCGTGGGATCCGACGCTCGATTTCCAGATGATGTGGCGCAATACGCAGGACTTCATGGCACTGTGGCGCGCGACCAAGCCCACAATCGCGCGCGTTCATGGCGCCGCGGTTGCCGGCGGGTCCGACATCGCGCTGTGCTGCGACTTTCTGATCATGGCCGACGATGCGCGCATCGGTTATCCCCCTGCGCGCGTCTGGGGCGTGCCGACCCCGGCGATGTGGGTCTATCGTCTGGGGCCGCAGATGGCGAAGCGCATGATGATGACGGGCGACCTGATCGACGGGCGCGAAGCCGAACGGATCGGGCTGGCGCTCGAAGCGGTGCCCGAGGCCGAACTCGACGATGCGGTCGAGCGGCTCGTCGGGCGGCTGCGCGGGGTTCCGCGCAACCAGCTGATGATGACCAAGACGGTGGTCAATCAAGCCTATGACAATATGGGGCTCAACAATACCCAGATGTTCGCGACGCTGTTCGACGGGGTATCGCGCCATTCGCCCGAGGGCATATGGTTCCGCGACCGCGCGCAGGAGGTCGGCTTCAAGCAGGCGGTGGCCGAACGCGACAGCGGCGATCCGATCGCGAGCCAGGTGTCGAAGCGCCTGCCCGCCGACGATTGAGGAGACGAAGCATGACCGCACTTCAGCCGATCGACCGGCTCGACACCCATGATGTGTTCAACCAGGCGCCGCCGTTCGAAAACAGGAACCTGTTTACCGGCGACCGGGCGCTGGTCGATGCGGTGAACAGCGCAGGCGCGGGCGAGCATGGCGCCCGGCTCGCCGCGCTCGGGCAGCGCTGTGGTTCGGCCGAGGTGATTGAATGGGGCGTCGAGGCAAACCGCCAGCCCCCCGTGCTCGAAACCTATGACCGCTATGGCCACCGCGTCGACGAGGTGCGCTTTCATCCCGCCTATCACGACCTGATGCGGCTCGGGCTCGATAGCGGCTTTGCGGCATCGGCGTGGGACGGCAGCGCACGCGGCCATACGCTCCACGCGGCGATCCTCTTCCTGACCGGGCAGGCCGATTCGGGCACAAGCTGTCCGATGACCATGACCTATGCCGCCGTGCCGGCGCTGCGAGCCGAGCAGGCGGTCGCCGACGTCTGGGTGCCGCGCATCGCGGCGGGCCGCTACGATCCGGCCTTCCGCCCGGCGGCGGAGAAAGCGGGCGTCACGATCGGCATGGCGATGACCGAGAAGCAGGGCGGCAGCGACGTGCGCGCCAACACGACGCGCGCTGAACCGACGGGCGAAGCGGGCTGGTACAGCCTGACGGGGCATAAATGGTTCTGTTCGGCGCCGATGTGCGACGCCTTCCTGACGCTCGCCTACGCCGAAGGTGGACTGACCTGTTTTCTTGTCCCGCGCTGGCTTCCCGACGGCAGCCGCAACGCGGGGTTCCGTGTCATGCGCCTGAAGGACAAGATGGGCGACCGGTCGAACGCCTCGTCCGAAATCGAATATCATGGTGCGCTGGCCCAAAGGCTGGGCGCCGAAGGGCGCGGCGTCGCGACGATCATCCAGATGGTCCAGCATACGCGCCTCGACTGCGTGATCGGTTCGGCGCAGCAGATGCGCGGCGCGCTTGCCCAGGCGCTGTGGCACACGGCCCATCGGTCGGCTTTTCAGAAACGACTGATCGACCAGCCCGCAATGGCGGCGGTGCTCGCCGACCTTGCCGTCGAAAGCGAGGCGGCGACGGCGCTCGGCTTCCGGCTGGCGCAGGCGTTCGACGAAGAGGATGCGCTGACGCGGCTGCTGACGCCGATTGCCAAATATTGGGTATGCAAACGCGCGCCGGGGCTGGTTTACGAGGCGATGGAGGCGCATGGCGGCGCGGGATATGTCGAGGCGGGGCCGATGCCGCGGCTGTTCCGCCAATCGCCGCTCAACGCGATTTGGGAAGGATCGGGCAATGTCATCGCGCTCGACGTGCTGCGCGCCATCGCGCGCGAACCCGACGGAGTGGCGGCGCTTCAGGACTTTCTGGCGGCGCAGCGCGGGCGCGACGCTCATTATGATCGCTGGGTCGAGACGATCGACCTGACGCGCGCCGACGAGGGAACGGCACGGCTGCTCGTCGAGCGGCTGGCGCTTGCGGCGCAGTCCGCGGTCCTGATCGGACAGGATAGTCCGATTGCCGAGGCCTTCTGCCGCCTTCGCCTGAGCCCGCGTGGCAGCGCCTATGGCGCGTTCGATGCAACCGTCGATGCGCGCGCCATCGTCGACCGCGCGATGCCCGCGGCATGAGCGTACGGATCACCAACGACGGCGCGGTGCGCACCGTCACCATCGACCGCCCCGACTGCCGCAACGCGGTCGACCCGGCCACCGCCGACCTGTTGCGGCAGGCGTTCGCCGACTTCGACGCCGACGACAGCGCCGCGGTCGCGGTGCTGACCGGCGCGTCGGGCCATTTTTGCGCAGGCTTCGATTTGAAGGCGGTGGGCGCGGGCAACGAGCGATACCAACCCGAAGGCGTCGGGCCGATGGGGCCGTCGCGCATGTTGCTTTCCAAGCCGGCGATCGCGGCGGTCGAAGGCTATGCGGTTGCCGGCGGCCTTGAACTCGCGCTGTGGTGCGACCTGCGCGTCGCGTCCGCCAGCGCGGTGTTCGGCGTCTTCTGCCGCCGGTGGGGCGTGCCGCTGATCGATGGCGGGACGGTCCGCCTGCCGCGCATCGTGGGACAGGGGCGCGCGCTCGACATGATCCTGACCGGGCGCCCGGTCGATGCGGCCGAAGCGCTCGCAATCGGGCTTGCCAACCGGGTCGTGGCGGAAGGGCAGGCGCTGGCGGCCGCGCAGGCGCTCGCCGCCGAGATCGCGCATTTTCCGGCGCTGTGCATGCGTACCGACCGCATGTCGGCCTATCGCCAATGGGATTTCGACCTTGCCGACGCTCTCCGGTTCGAAGGGCGCGAAGGCGCCGCGCCGTTGCGCGCCGAAGCCGCAAAGGGGGCGGAACGCTTTGTCGGCGGGGCGGGTCGCAGCGGACGCTTCGACTGACCGGACGGCGGCCGGTCGTGCGTGTGATTTCCGGCATCCACAAAGCGCGTGCGGCGGTATAGATTGCCGCGGACGGTTATTCCGGCGCGGGAGGGTGAGCGATGCGGTTTCGGGTCTTTGCAGGTGCGGCGTTGAGCGCTGCCGTGATTCTGGCGGCGCCGGCGACAGGCAAGGCGCCGCGCAAGGTCAAGGCGGTGGCCGATTGTCCCGCCGAGCCCGCGCTGCCGCCCGATCTGGCCGATTGGGGGCGGATGAGTTCGGCCAAGACCATCTATGCCTATGGCGAGGCGCGCGCCGCCGACTGGCCGTCGCTCGGCGCGGCGCGAACGGGCCTGTTGCTCCATAAAGCTGAAAGCCTGCGCTACTGGATCGCGCCCGAGCGGCGGCAGGATGTGTTCAAATTCGGCGGCATGATCCCGGTCGAGGTGAAACGGGCCGGCCGACTCGTGATCGCGCTCGACGCGGGCGCCTGGATCGATCTGGTACGCGACGGCAAGGCGCAGCCGGCGGCGGCGCACGGCCATGGCCCCGCCTGCTCGGGCATCCGCAAGATGGTCGAATATGACGTGACGCCGGGCCGCTACCTCGTCCAGATCGTCAACGCACCCGAACTGTCGATCCGCGCGATGGCGGTGTTGCGCGACTGATCGGGCATAGCGGAACCGGCGCGCGCGGTTCCGATCGCGTTTCGCAGGTCAGCGTTGCGGCGCAAGACTTTCGAGCAGCGCGCCGCGCGCATCGTTCGGCAGCGGCTTGACGCCGATCAGGCGCATCAGAAGCGGATAGACCTCGATATTGTCGACCAGCCCGACGTCGCCGCGCAGGCCGCTGCCATAGGCGATGAACAAGGCGCGCATGTCGGGGTCGTCATTGTCATAACCATGCGCTCCGCCCATCACCGGATAGGCCGGCTTGCCCGCGACGATCGTCCAGCCGTTCTCCGCGATGCAGATGATCGCCGCAACGCGCGGGTTGTGCCCATAGTGAAGGCGTTCGGGCAGATCCTCGCGGCGGCGGCAGGTCATATGGTCGTGCGGCTTCAGCAGTGCGTCATAGACCCGGTCGTCGGTGCCGGCGGCGGGTTCGATCGCGGCATAGGGGCCGGTCTCCACCGCTATGATGCTCGGCAAATCGATCAGGTCGGCAAGGTCGACGATCCGCGCGTCGCTGATCGCGTGCATGCCATGATCGGCCACGACCAGAAGCCGAACGGGCTGGTCGAGGTCTTTCAGCCCCGACAAGAGGTCGCCGATGCGGGCATCCACCTCGGTCACCGCGGCATTGAGTTCCGCCGAGTCCGGGCCGAAATGATGCCCGGCAGTATCGACGGCGTCGAAATAGAGCGTCACGAAGGCCGGGCGGATCGCGCGCGGGCGGCGCAACCAGTCGAGGACCGCGTTGACGCGCTGCACATTGCTGATATTTTCATCGTAGCGCAGCCAATCGGCCGGACGCACCTCGTGGATCGCGACCTCGCTGCCCGGCCAGAACATCGTTGCCGTTCGCACCCCGGCCTTTTGCGCCGTCACCCACGCGGGTTCGGCCTCGTCCCACCAGAAGGGGTCGAGCGCCTGCTTCGCATTGCCCAGGCTGAAGCGTTCGGCGGGACGCCGCGGGTCGATCATGTTGTTGCCGACGATGCCGTTGGTGTCGGGGCGTTTGCCGGTGACGATCGCATAATGGTTGGGGAAGGTCTTGGTGGGGAAGGAAGGGCGGAGCGCGCCGCGCGCGCCCTCGGCGGCGAGTTTCGACAAATTGGGGGTGATTCCGCGGTCAAGATAGTCGGCGCGGAAACCGTCGATCGAAATCAGGATGATGACGGGCGTGCGCTGTTCGGCGTTCGCTTCCGTAGCGCGGACATGGGGCGAGGCCAGCGAGCAAAGCGCGGCGATCAGGATCATCAGGCGAGTCATGGTCATCGCGCTAGGATGGCGGCGTGACAACCGCGCGACAAGTTCATTGCGCGTTGGCGGGGGCGGTTCGGCCATATCATGCTTGCAATCGCACCCTCGCCATGGTGCACCCGGTTTCATCCGAAACCACGGACGAAATGAAGGGGACGCGTTTATGAACAGGGGTTTGATGGCGGCGCTGCTGGTCGGCGCAGCATGTCTGGCCGTGCCGGCGACGGGACAGAGCGGCGACGACACCAATCGCATCATCGACGAAGGCTATAATCGCAGCCAGGTGATGCAGACGGCACAGGAAATGACCGACGGTATCGGTCCGCGCCTGACCAATTCGCCCGCCATGCGCCGGGCCGAAGCCTGGGCGATCGGAAAGTTCGAAGGCTGGGGCCTGTCCAATGTCCGCCGCGATGGCTTCGAATTCGGCCGCGGATGGGAAATCCTGTCGGTCAGCGCGCGCATGGTCGCGCCGCGCTCGCTCGCGCTGACCGCCATCCCGATTGCCTGGACGCCGCCGACCAACGGACCGGTGACCGCTCCGATCATCGTCGCGCCGATGTCGAAGGAAGAACATTTCGCCGAATGGAAGGGCAAGCTCGCCGGCAAGATCGTGCTCGTATCGCTGCCGGGCGATGGCGACGAACCCGACAAGCCGGCCTTTCGCCGCCTGAGCGGCGACGACATCGGCAAGCTCGACGAATTTCGCCAGCCCAAATATGATCCCGATGCGCTCAATCGCCGACTGGAGCGGGTGACGTTTGCCGAAAAGCTCGATGCCTTTCTGAAGGCCGAAGGCGCGGTGGCGATGGTTCGGCAGTCCTATCGCGACGGCAAGCTCGTCCATGGCGAGGGCTATAATTACCGCGTCGGTCATTCGCCGACGCTGCCCGGCATCGAACTCGCCGCAGAGGATTATCGCCGCCTGGCACGGCTCGCGAAAAGCGGGGCGCCGCCGCAGCTCGAGATCGATTCCAACGTCCGTTACGACGACAGCGACACGCGCGCCTATAATATTATCGCTGAAATTCCGGGGACCGACCTCAAGGCCGGCTATGTCATGGCCGGTGCACATTTCGACAGCTGGGTGGCGGGCGACGGCGCGACCGACAATGGCGCCGGCAGCGCCGTCGTGATGGAGGCCGCGCGCATCATTCGCAAGCTCGGCATCCGGCCCAAGCGCACGATCCGCTTCGTCCTGTGGAGCGCGGAGGAGCAGGGGCTGCTCGGGTCGCTCGCCTATGTCGACAAATATCTCGCGGCGCGCCCCGGCCCGACCGAGGGCGAGGACGGCAACGCGCTCTATTATGGCTGGCCGAGCCGGTACCCGATCACGCCAAAGCCCGGTTACGGCGACCTCAAGGCCTATTTCAACATGGACAATGGCTCGGGCAAGCTGCGCGGCATCTATGCCGAGGGCAATGTTGGCGCGGTTCCGATTCTGCAATCCTGGCTCGCACCCTTTGCGAGCATGGGCGCGGGCAAGGTCGTTGCGGGGCCGACGGGCGGCACCGATCATGTCTATATGCAGTCGGTCGGCGTGCCTGGGTTTCAGTTCATCCAGGATCCGCTCGATTATGGATCGCGCACCCACCACAGTAGCGCCGACACCTTCGACCATCTGAAAGCCGACGATTTGCGCCAGGCTTCGGTCGTGATGGCGGGGATGCTCGTCACGGCGGCGAACAGCGACAAGACGCTGCCGCGCTTCCCGGTGCCGACGCAGCCGACGCCCTATGATCCGTTCAAATACAAGGACCCCAACGACTGAGCGACGGGTATCCGCCGCGGTCAGGCCATCTTGATCCCGGCGATGCCGTTGTCGACGACGCCCGTCGCGCGTTTCGACAGCGTGCCTAGCGGCACCGTCACCTTGTCGACGACCATGAAGTGCGTCTGCCACGCATCGCGGTTCACATCGCACACGACATAGCCGCGCTGGTCATTGGCGAATTTGAGTTCGGGATTGAGCTTCAGAAACTGGTCGGTGCCGGCGCGCAGATCGCTGCCGTCGCCGCCGCTGCTGATCGAGGTGGCGACGAATTCTGCGCCGACGACCTTGTCTTTGAGCACCAGATCGCCGCAGAAATTCTGATGCTCGTCGCCCGTCAGTACGACGCAGTTCTTGAGACCGGCGAAGCGCGACAGAATGCGTTCGCGCGGCGCCTCATAGCCCGCCCAGCTGTCGAGGTTGACGATCTTTTCGGGCTCGTCGGCCTTGCGCCGCCGGTCGAGCGACATCATCGTCACCTGCTGCGCGATCGCGTTCCACGTCGCGCCGCCTTGCGCGAGATTTTTGGCGAGCCACTCTTCCTGCGCCTTGCCGAGAATTTGCGCATTCTTTGCAAAGACATCGGGGCAGGCGGGCTTGAACCCGTCGCCGCACGGCTGGTTGTCGCGATGCTGGCGGGTGTCGAGCACCTGCATCGCCATCAGGTCGCCATAGCGGAATTCGCGGTTCGCGGCGATGAAGCCGCCGCGCGGCAGCAGCGCCTTGCGCACCGGCATATGTTCATACCACGCCTGGAAGGCGGCCTGCCGGCGCAGCATGAACACTTCGGGCGGCGGGGCGTCGGGATCGTTGCCGTCGAGGCCCATCTTCCAGTCGTCATAGACCGATACCCAGTCGTTGCGGATTTCATGGTCGTCGAAGGTCGAGATGAAGCCGTGCGCCGAACGCGCCGCCTGCATGTCGATGTCGAGCAGCGTCTGGGTATAGGCGGTGCGGAAATCGCTCAGATCCTGAAGCCCGCGGAGCGCATATTTGCGCACCGGCCGGATCGGCAGGCCGCTGTCGTAAAGATAGTCCTGCTGATATTCGTAGATGAAGTCGCCATAATGGTAGACGAAGTCCAGCTCTTCGCGCGCAAGATGGCGATAGGCGCCATAGAAGCCCGATTCATAATGCTGGCAGCCGCAAACCCCGAACTTGACCTGATCGGTGCGCGCGCCGGCCGCGGGCAGCGTGCGGGCGCGGCCGCGCAGGCTGCGTTCGCCGCCAGCGGTGAAGCGGTAATAATAGGGGCGGCTGGGCTGCAGCCCGGCAACCTCGACATGGACGCTGTGGCCAAGCTCGGGGCGCGCCAGTTCGGTGCCGTTCGCGACGACCTTGCGAAAGCCGCCGTCCTCGGCGACTTCCCATTCGACCGGAACCGGAACCAGCGGCATGCCGCCGTGCGGCGCCATCGGGTCGGGCGCGAGGCGGGTCCAGATGACGAAACCGTCGCTTGCGGGATCGCCGGCGGCGACGCCGAGGCTGAACGGGAAATCGCGAAAGAAACCGGCCTCGGCGCGCAATATCGTCGGGGCAGTCAGCCCGGCAAGCGTGGCGGTGGCAAGGAAATTGCGGCGCGAGAACATGGCGGGACTCCGGGGGGAAACGAATCGTGCTCCCCAGATAGACTAGTCATGCGTCACATCAATGATCTTGGCGGCGGGGTCAAAACCAGAAGCGGACCCCGGCAACGACGCTGGACTGCGACGGGTCGTTGCCGACGGCGCGCGCCAACTGCGCAGATCGGCCGATCTTGCCTTCCCAGACATAGCCCAGATAGGGCGCGAATTCGCGGGCGATCTCATAGCGTAGGCGGAGGCCCAGTTCGGCACTCGACAGCCCGGCGCCGATACCCTGTTCGCGCACGTCCTGAAGCGCGACGTTTAGTTCCGCCGACGGCTGCAGGATCAGGCGCTGGGTGATGCGCTGGTCGTAGCTGCCTTCGATGCGGGCGGTGACATCGCCCTTGTCCGACAGGAACAGCGCCGCTTCGACGTCGAACCAATAGGGGGCGAGTCCTTCGACGCCGACAACGGCGTAAGTGGGCGAGGGGCCGGGGCCGACATCCTGACGCAGCCCGGTCTGGAGATCGAAATAGGGGCCGATGGCGCGGCTCCACAATAGCTGCCCCTCGCCGCGGTCGAACGCGCCGCCGAAGGCGCCTTCGCCCTCGCTTTTGATGACGAGCTTGTCGATGTCGCCACCGAAGCGGGCTTCGCCGTCCCAGCTATAGGTGGTTTCGCCGGAGCCGACGCGGACTTCGGCTTGATCGAGCATGATTGTGGAAATGCTGCCGCCGCCATGCTCGGCATAGAGCCGGGCGCGGACGGGTGCCATCGCGTCGGCGCCGAAGATCGCATCGGCCGCCTCGACGCGCGGCGCGGGCGGCGGCGGCGCGTTGCCGACGGGCGGCGCGGGTGGTGGCGCGGCGGGTTCGTCTGGCGTGCAGTGCCCCATGGCGGCGTGCTCGGGCGGGCAGGCGGGGGACGGGGGCGGTGCAGGGACTGTGCAATGGCCCATCGCGGCATGCTCGGGCGAGCAAGGCGGCGGCGGAGGCTCCGCCTTCGGCATCGTGCAATGGCCCATGGCGGCATGTTCGGCTGTGCAGCCGGGCGCCGGCGCGGAGACGGTGTGCGCCATCGCATCGGGTTGTGCGGCCAGCAACAGGAGTGCCATTGGAATCATGCCGCATCCTCCGCCGCGCGCACCGTCACGACCTGCATCATCCCGGCGTGCATGTGATAGAGGAGGTGACAGTGAAAGGCCCAGTCGCCCGGCGCATCGGCAGTCAGGTCGAAGGTCACCTTGCCGCCCGGCTGGACGTTCACCGTATGCTTGCGCGGGGCATGGTCGCCCTTGCCCGTGACCAGTTCGAAGAAATGACCGTGCAGGTGGATGGGGTGCGTCATCATCGTGTCGTTGACCAGCGTCACGCGCACGCGCTCGCCCAGCGTGAAGGGAATGGGTGCGGTGACCTCGTTCATCTTCACCCCGTCGAACGCCCACATATAGCGTTCCATATTGCCGGTCAGATGGATCTGCATCTCGCGCGACGGGACGCGGGTGTCGGGGTTGCGATCAAGCGCGACGAGATCGCGATAGGTCAGCGCGTCCGCGACATCCTCCAGCCCCTGTCCGGGCTCACCGGTGCGATCGACCGGCATCGGCGAGATCGACTGGACAGCGGGCGTGTCCTTGACGCTCGGCGCGCTTTTCATGTCACGCATGCCGTGCCGCATCGGTTCGCCCGGCGCGGTCATCCCATGCCCCATTGCGCCATGATCCATACCCATATCGCCCATACCCATATCGCGCATCGTCGCGAGCGGGCGGGCGCGCAGCGGCGGAACCGGCGCGGTCATGCCGGGGCGCGGCGCGAGCGTTGCGCGCGCCATACCCGATCGGTCGCTGTTCTCGGCGATGATGCTGTAGGCGCGGTCTTCGGGCTCGACGATCACGTCATAGGTTTCGGCGACCCCGATCTGAAATTCGCCCACTTTCACGGGACGGACGTTCAGGCCGTCGGCCTGCACCACGGTCATCGCAAGATCGGGCACGCGGATGTTGAAGGTCGTCATCGCCGATGCGTTGATGACCCGCAGCCGGACGCGTTCGCCCGCAGCGAACAACCCGGTCCAATTGTCGGCGGGGCCGTGGCCGTTGACGAGATAGGTATAGGCCGCCGCGGTCACGTCGCTGATGTCGGTCGGGTCCATCCGCATCGCGCCCCAGGCGACACGGTCGTTCAGCGGCTGGTCGCGGCCCGCGATCAACCCCGCAAGCGTCTGCTTGTTGTGGTTGAAATAGCCGCCCATCTGCTTGAGCTTTTTGAAGATCGCGTGCGGGTGCAGCGCGCTGTGGTCGGACAGGACGATAACATGCTCGCGGTCATAGGCGACGGGATCGGGATCGGCGGGGTCGATGACGATCGGGCCGTAGTGGCCCATCTGTTCCTGCAGCCCCGAATGGCTGTGATACCAATAGGTGCCCGACTGCCGCACCGGAAATTCATAGGTGAAGGTCGCGCCCGGCGCGATTCCGGGAAAGCTGATGCCCGGCACGCCGTCCATATGAAAGGGCAGGATCAGCCCGTGCCAGTGGATCGAGCTATCCTCGTCGGGCAGGGCGTTGGTAACGTGCAGCCGCGCCGTGGTGCCTTCCTTCAGCCGCACCAGCGGCCCAGGAATCGTCCCGTTTATGCCGATCGCATGGCTGGTCCTGCCATCGACGCTCAGCATCCGGTGCGCGATGCTCAGGCGGATATCGGCGCCGCCGACCGTCGGCAGCCCCGACGCGATCGGTTGCGCCCAGGCTGGCAGCCACGGGACAAGCGCCGCCGCTCCGCCTGCCGCCAACAGCGAACGGCGGCCGATCGCGCCGCTCATGCGATGGCTCCGCGCAGCATCCAGAGCGCCATCGCGATCATCATCAGATTTTCGGTCAGCGACACGAAGCCCAGCGGCACCTTGCTGCTGCCGCCGACGCAGGCGCATTTGATATCGCGGCGGTCGATATAGACCGCCTTGAAGACCGACACCGCGCCGATGACGGCGATGAACAGCGCGACCGGGATCGACAGCCACGGGAGGGCGTGCGCGGTCATCAGTACCCCGGCCAGCCCCTCGGCAAAGGGGTAGACATAGGAATAGGGAACCCAGCGCCGCGCGAGCAGGTCATAGTTGAGGAACATCGTCGAGAAGCTCTCGACGTCCTGCAGCTTGAGCAGCGCCAGGACGATCATGCTGAAAGAGATGAACCATTCGGCGGCGCGCAGGGTGAAGGGGCTGCCGTAGGCGGCGAAGCTCGCGGCGAGCGCCATCAGCGCGGTCATCGCGAACAATGCGATCACGGGCGTATAGCTCGTCGCTCCCGGATCGCGGACGGCAAGGCCGAAATGGCGGCGCAGATCGTCATAGCCGCCGATCCGGCGGCCATCGATAAAGGTCTGCGGCGTCGTCTTGACGCCATGTTCGGCCTTGAACGCGTCGGTTTGCGCGCGCGTCTCCAGCCAATGATCGTCGACGGTGAAGCCCTTTCGTTCGAGGAGATGCTTCGCCTTCAGGCCATAGGGACAGATATGCTGTGGCATGACCATGCGGTAGAGGGTTGCTGTCTGTGTCATGCCGCCTGTATAACCTCCGTACCATGGTACGGAGTCAAGCGATGCAGCTTTCGATCGGAAAACTGGCCGAAGCAGGCGGCGTCGGGGTCGAAACGGTCCGTTATTATCAGCGCCGCGGGTTGATGACGACGCCAGCGCGCAGCGGCGGCGAGGGGTGGGGCGCCGGCATCCGTCGCTATGATGCCGACGATGTCCGCCGGCTGAAATTCATCCGGTCGGCGCAAGGGTCGGGCTTCACGCTCGAGGAAATCGCCGAGCTGCTGGAACTCGAACAGAGCGACGATCGTGCGCGGGTCCGCAGCCTGGCGCGCCAGCGCATCGCCGCGCTCGACGCCAAGATTGCCCAGATGAGCGAAACCCGCGCTGCGCTCGCGCGGCTGGCGGACCAGTGCGCCGCGACCGACAAGGGCCCTTGCCCGATACTCGCGGCATTCGAGCCCTGATGTCATCGCGCGGAGCGCAGCGACGACGCAATCGCCCGCTGTCGGCCGTGCGCAAGGTCGATGGCTGGAGATTGCCTCGCTTCGCGCGCAATGACGACGTTTCTGGGCGCAGCGCGGCCTAGCTGTGCAGGAAGTGCATGACGTCGCCGTCGTGCACGACATAGGCCTTGCCTTCGGCGCGCAGCTTGCCGGCTTCGCGCGCCTTGGCTTCACCGCCCAGTGCGACATAATCGTCATAGGCGATGGTTTCGGCGCGAATGAAGCCCTTCTGGAAATCGCTGTGGATTTCGCCCGCGGCCTCCGGCGCGGTCGCGCCGGTATGGACGGTCCAGGCGCGCGCTTCCTTCGGGCCGACGGTGAAGAAGGTCAGCAGGTGGAGCAGCTCATATCCCGCGCGGATCACGCGCGCGAGGCCGGTTTCGTGCAGCCCCATTTCTTCCAAGAACATCATGCGTTCTTCGCCGTCCATGCCGACAAGCTCGCTTTCGATCGCTGCCGAGACGATCACCGCCTGTGCCCCTTCGGCCTTGGCGCGCGCGAAGACGGCTTCGCTGTGCGCATTGCCGGTCGCGGCATTCGCTTCTTCGACATTGCAGACATAGAGGACGGGCTTGCTGGTCAGCAGCTGCGCCTGCCGGAGGATGCGCTCTTCATCGGCATCCTTCGGATCGGTCAGACGCGCGGGCTTGCCGTCGCGCAGCAGATCGAGCGCCTGGCCAAGCACCGATGCGGCGGCCTTGGCTTCCTTGTCGCCCTGCGCGGCCTTTTTCGCGAAAGCGGGAACGCGCTTTTCCAGGCTTTCGAGGTCGGAGAGCAGCAGCTCGGTCTCGACCGTCTCGGCGTCGGCGACCGGATCGACCTTGTTTTCGACATGCTGGATGTCGTCATCCTCGAAACAGCGCAGAACGTGGATGATCGCGTCGACTTCGCGGATGTTGCCGAGGAACTGGTTGCCGAGCCCTTCGCCCTTCGACGCGCCGCGCACAAGGCCGGCGATATCGACGAAGGCGAGCTGCGTCGGGATGATTTTCTGACTGCCCGCGATCGCCGCAAGCTTGTCGAGCCGCGCGTCGGGTACCGCGACATTGCCGATATTCGGTTCGATCGTGCAGAAGGGATAATTCGCCGCCTGCGCCGCCTGCGTCTCGGTCAACGCATTGAACAGCGTCGACTTGCCGACGTTCGGCAGCCCGACGATCCCGCATTTGAAACCCATTTTCCTACCCTTTTAATCAAGCCGGCGGGCAAAGACCCGCACCGGCTGCAAATCCCAGTCGAGGCGCTCATAGAGCCCCGCGGCGGGATTTCCATCCCGAACCATCAATTCCACCTTCGGACAGCCCCGCGCCCGCAGCCAGTCGCAGCCGGCATCGAGCAGACCGCGCGCGATCCCGCTGCCGCGCCGGTCGGGCTGGACGCCCAGATAATAGATCCAGCCGCGGTGGCCGTCGAAGCCGACCATGATCGTACCGACAACCGCGCCTCCCGCTTCGGCGAGCAGGATCGTCGCGGCGTCGTGGCCAAGCGCGCGATCGAAGTCGGCGTCCGGGTCGTTCCAGGGCCGGGTGAGGTCGCAGCTTTGCCACAGGGCGACCGCGGCGTCGCGATCGGCGGGCGTCGCGGCGCGGATCAGCGTCATGGTTGCAGCCGCAGCGCCAGATCGTTCTGGAACCGCACGTCGTCGCCCTCGGCAAGCCAGCTCGCTTCGGCGGCGATCGCGCCAAGCAGGTCGGTCAGCGGTTCGATCTCGGTCTTGTGGTAATTGCCGAGGACATGGCCCGTCACGCGGTCCTTGTGCCCCGGATGACCGATGCCGATGCGGACGCGGCGGAAATCGTCGCCGATATGCTGGATCATGCTGCGGATGCCGTTATGTCCGGCCGCGCCGCCGCCCTGTTTGACCTTCACCTTCATCGGCGCAAGGTCGAGTTCGTCGTAGAAGGCGGTCACGTCCTGCGGCGCAAGCTTGTAGAAATCCATCGCGGCGCGCACGCTGCGGCCGCTTTCGTTCATGAAGGTGCCGGGCTTGAGCAGCAGAATGCGGGTCCGGCCGATGCGGCCGTCCTGCAACCAGCCCTGAAATTTCTTGGCGGGCGGCGCGAATTGATGGGTGTCGGCGATCACGTCGATCGCCATAAAGCCGACATTGTGCCGGTTCATCGCATATTGAGGCCCGGGATTGCCGAGGCCGACCCAGAGCTGCATTGCGGTGCCTTTCCCGGGTCCGATGGAAACGCCCCTCCCGCCGGGGAGGGGCGCATCCGGTAAGCTTTAGGCTTCGCCTTCGGCGGCTTCGCCTTCGTCCTTCGTCGTGTCGCCGTCGCTCGACTTGAGCGCCGACGGAGCGACGATGGTCGCAATCGTGAAGTCGCGATCGCTGATCGCGCTCTCGACACCCTTGGGCAGAGCGACGTTGCTGATGTGGATCGAATCGCCGACGTCGAAGCCGGTGACGTCGATGCTGATTTCGTCGGGGATCTTGTCCGCTTCGCAGACGAGTTCCAGCTCGTGACGAACGATGTTCAGCACGCCGCCGCGCTTCAGGCCGGGCGAGGCTTCTTCGTTGGCGAACACCACCGGCACTTCGACATGGACCTTGGCGTCCTTCGAGATGCGCAGGAAGTCCGCGTGGATCGGGCGATCCTTGACGGGATGAAAGGCGACGTCCTTGGGCAGGGTGCGGACGGTCTTGCCGCCCACTTCGATCATCACGACCGAGTTCATGAAGTGACCCGTCATCAGCTGCTTCATCAGCAGCTTTTCTTCGACGTGGATCATCAGGGGTTCTTCGTTGCCGCCATAGACGACGGCGGGGACGCGGCCATTGCGACGCAGGTCACGCGAGGCTCCCTTGCCTGCACGTTCGCGCGTCTCGGCCGTCAGCGTCAGCTGATCGCTCATATCATTTCTCCGAGAAACAGTTGCACATATCCGCCACGCCTCCAGGGATGACCATGGCGGAAGCGCGGGCGCATAGCCGGGAACCGGCGGAAAGGCAAGCGCGATGCGGGAAAGGGGGATCGGATCGGCGAAAAGGGGAATGTCGGTATCGCATCCCGTCTTGCCGCCGGGCTATTGCACCCGCACCACCCGGTATCCGGCCGCTTCCAGAGCGGCGGGAACGCCGTCAGCGCCCACCAGATGTCCCGCACCGACCGCGATCAGCACCGTGCCGGGTTTCGCCATGCGCTGCTCCACCCACTTGGTCCAGCGCCGGTTGCGATCGGTGATGATCGCGGCGCGCGCGGCCGGGACCGCGTCGACATCCTCGTTCACCACCTTTTCGAGTGCGGCGACGTCGCCGCGCGCCCAGGCGGCGTTCATCGCCTTCACGTCGGCGACGCCGCTTGCCGAATTGGCGAGCGCGCGCGTCAGCAGGCGGCGCTGCGTTGCGGCGTCGAGCGTTTCGAACAGCGTCAACTGCCCCCGCGCCGTCTCCAGCCCGCCGATCGGCTTTCCGGCGTCGGAAAAGCGCTGCGTCAGCCGGGCCTCGACGCCATTTTCGGGCGACAAATCGGCCTGCTGCGCGACACGCTGGCCCATCATCACCAGGATTGCCCAGTCGTCGAGCGCATCGCCGCCGAAACCGCTGCCCGCGCCTTCTATCTTGCGATAGGCGGCAAGCGCTGCCGGATCGAGCCGGCGCTCCATCGCCAGTGGCGCGCTGCGCGGTGCAAGTTCGCGGAACACGTCGCCCGCTGCTGCAAGCTGATCGGGCGCCAGTTCGAGGACCAATTCGTCGGCCGCCGCAATCGCCGCGCCGACCTTCCCGCCGTCCCAGCGCGTGCCGGCGGGAAGCGCGTGCATCGAACCGAGCAGGAAGATGCGCGTGTCGGCGTCTTCGACCAGCCACATCGCCGGATGCGCTTCGGTTATCGGCGCTGCGGGTTTGCAGGCAAGCAGCAGCAACGGCAACAGGGCCGCCACGGCGCGGCGACCCCAGGGCCGAAAGGCAAGGGCGCCCCGATGCCTCACTGGATGCGCGTCACCTTCAACCCGCGCTCCTTGAGATAATCCTGCACGCTCTTTGCTCCCGCCAGATGGCCCGCGCCGACTGCGACGAAAACGGTGCCCGGCTGCGCCATGCGCGCCTCGATATGTTCGGCCCAGCGCGCGTTGCGGTCCCATAGCAGGGTTTTGGCGACGTCGGGCGTTTCGGCAAGCCCCTCGTTCATCGTTTCGGCGAGCGCAGCCGGATCGCCGGCCCCCCATTGCCCGACCATCGTGTCGAGCTGCGGCCCCAGCTTGTCGAGATCCTTGACCATGACGTTGAGGAAGGCGATCTGGCTGGACATGGGCAGGGCATCGAAAAAGCCGAGCTGTTCGCTGAGCGTTTCGAACCCGGAGATCGGCTTGGCGGCCGCCTTTGCCGCATTGCTCAACTGCTTTTCGGCACCCTCTTCGGGGTTATAGCCCATTTTGGTCAGCGGCAGCACCGACAGGGTGATCCCCGCAAACCACGGCTTGAAGCCGTCGAAGCTGGCGGGCGGCAGGCCCAGGCTGGTCATCGCCGCCTGATAGGCCGCAAGCGCTGCCGGATCGAGCCGCGCAGAAAGCGCCGTTCCGCTCTGGTCCAATGCCAGCGCCATCGTTTCCTTCGCCACTTCATTCTGGTCTTCGGGCAGCACAAGTTCGAGCTTGAGTTCGTCCGATTTGTCGAACGCGTCTTTGACGGCGCCGTCGAACCAGCTCAATCCGGGCTTCAGCACATGCACGGTGCCGAACAGATAGACGGTGGTGTCGTCGTCCTTCACCGCCCAGAGCGCGGGTTTGATCGCGGTCGTCGTTGCCGCGGCGGGCGCGGCGGCTTCCTGTGCCGCGGCGCTATTGTGTCCCGGCACGACCGCGCATTGGGCGAGGGGAATGATCGCGCAGCTGAGCGCCAGTTTGCGGAAGAAGGAGGTCATCGGGCCTGCTTTCGTTTCAAAAAGGGGAGGGGCAAGAGGTTCGCTGATAATCAACGATATTTGAACCAGAGATAGACGATCAGGTTGACGGCGAGCGTCAGGACAAAGAGCGCCATGGCGTCGACCGGCGGCGCAAGGCTCGCGCGGGCGGCGACCCACCACACGGGGCAGGCGATCACAAAGGCATGAAAGCCGGCGACGCTTCCCAGATAATAGGCATGGCGTTCATGATCGTCGACCGCGCGGAAATAGAAGAGGCTGGCGACGCTCATCCCGACAACCCAGATCGCCGAGACGATGATCGCGGTTGCGGGGGTCAAGGGCGCATTGCTCGCCAGATCGCCCGACCCCTGCGCAACCTGGAGGGTCAGCGCGACCCCTGCGCCAAGGCTCATCGACGCGACCATCGTCACCCAATAGAGGCGCTTGCGCGGCGACCAGCCGGCCCAGGCTTCGCGGTTCAGGCGGATGTAGAGCGCCATGCCGGCCAGCGCGAGGGCGAGCGCCGCCACCGGGCCGACCCATGTCGGCAAGGGTTGGCCGCCAGCCTCGACCGCGCCATCGCTATAGCCCGCAAAGGCACCGGCGACGGCTCCGGCGACCATGATGATGGCAACCGGCCACAGATAACCGGGACCGGCGCGGCGTTCCTTCGGCATGTTCGTCATCATTCCTGTCCTGCAAAGCCGTCGTCGAAAATCTCTTCGATCGGCATTTCGAATAGTCGGGCCAGCTTGAAAGCGAGCGGTAAAGACGGGTCATATTTCCCTGTCTCGATTGCATTTACTGCCTGCCGCGACACGTCGAGCCGGTCGGCCAGTTCGGCCTGGCTCCAGTTGCGCATTGCGCGCAGGACTTTCAGTTTGTTGTTCATCGGCGCCTCGCCAATAGGATCCCTTCGGGCCTGCATATAGTCACAATCGCTATCCTTTTGTCAGCCGATCGAAACGCGATGCCCGCCCGCGGGGATTTTCGGGATCAAGAGGCTGGAGCGCCGCCGCGTCGGGCCGCGCTCCAGCTCAAGTCGCCTGCCGACACCGGGGAGCATCGACGCGGACGAAGCCCGATGGAGGGGATCAGCGGCCGGGCTTGATCATCAGCAGCGCCAGCTGGGTGCCGCCGTCGGCGCGGGCAATGGCGCGTTCCATCTGCGGCTTTGCGGCGGCGAGGGCAGTCGCCATGCAGGCATTTTCCGAATTCCGCGCGGCAAGACCGCGAGCCGAGGTAGCGCAAATCTGGCGGGCAGCGCTGTGGACGCGTGCCTCCAGCCGCTCGCGCCCCTTGGCGCTCGTGAGCTTGAGGTCGTCGATGCGGATGGTGGCGGTGGGCGCTTCATCGG
Source organism: Sphingopyxis sp. MC1 (assembly GCF_000371385.1). Lineage (NCBI taxonomy): Bacteria > Pseudomonadati > Pseudomonadota > Alphaproteobacteria > Sphingomonadales > Sphingopyxidaceae > Sphingopyxis > Sphingopyxis sp. MC1. Next base: position 234,841 of record NZ_AOUN01000006.1, on the reverse strand, counting down.
CGGTCGCGGCGAGTGCCGGCGTGCCGGCCAGAGCGAGCGAGAGGGCGAGGATGGCGGTACGAGCGATCATGATGGGTCTCCTTGGATGATGTCTTGGTCACGTCAACCTGTCTTCATGTCAGGTATGCATGACTATATGTCGTGATTCGCTGACTATGTCAACAACACATGACAAAAAGTTTTGTGACCGTGACACGCGGCGTGATTTGGTCGGTGTGCAGTTGGCAGCGAGCCTTGACCCTGCGCGCCCGCTGCGCCAAGGGCGGCGGCGATTGTTGCACCTGCGAAAGATGTGGACTCGTGGCCGATACGGCAGAAAAGAAACCACTCAGCTTTCAGGACATGATCCTGACGCTTCACGATTATTGGAGCGCGCGGGGCTGTGCGATCCTGCAGCCCTATGACATGCGGGTGGGCGCGGGGACGTTTCACCCGGCGACGACGCTGCGCAGCCTGGGTCCGGAGCCGTGGAACGTCGCCTATGTTCAGCCGAGCCGTCGCCCGACCGACGGCCGCTATGGCGAGAACCCGAACCGCCTTCAGCATTATTATCAATATCAGGTGATCCTGAAGCCGTCGCCCGCCGACCTGCAGGAGCAATATCTCGGCAGCCTGGCCGCGATCGGCATCGATCCGCTGCTCCACGATATCCGGTTCGTCGAGGATGACTGGGAATCGCCGACGCTCGGCGCATGGGGGCTGGGCTGGGAAGTCTGGTGCGACGGGATGGAAGTCACCCAGTTCACTTATTTTCAGCAGATGGGCGGTTTCGACTGCAAACCCGTCGCGGGCGAGCTGACCTATGGGCTCGAACGCCTCGCCATGTATATCCAGAATGTCGACAATGTGTACGACCTCAGGTTTTCCGACCCCGTCGGCGACGTGCCGGGTTTGAGCTATGGCGATGTCTTCCTCGAAAACGAGCGCCAATTCTCGAAATGGAATTTCGAGGTTGCCGACACCGATACGCTGTTCGCGGGGTTCAAGGCGGCCGAAGACGAATGCAAGCGCGCGATTGCGGCGAATGTGCCGCTTGCTGCGTACGACCAGGCGATCGAGGCGAGCCATTTGTTCAACCTCTTGCAAGCGCGCGGCGTGATCAGCGTGCAGGAACGCGCCAATTACATGGCGCGCGTCCGCGACCTCGCGAAGGGAAGCTGCAAGGCGTGGATCGACAGCCAGTCTGAGCGCTGGACCGAAAAATATCCGGGGTGGGTGCTATGAGCGACCGGCTTGCTTCCGGCGCGGCCGACAAAGGCGCCGACTTTCTTCTCGAACTGCGCAGCGAGGAAATCCCGGCGCGGATGCAGGCGGGCGCGCGTGCCGAGCTGGAAAAGCTGTTCCGCGCGCAGATGGCAGCGGCGGGCATCGACGTCGGCGATCTGACCATCTGGTCGACCCCGCGCCGACTTGCGCTGATCGCAAAGGGGCTTCCGCAAGCGACCGCTGCGGTCAGCGAGGAGATCAAAGGGCCGCGCTGCAGCGCGCCGCCGCAGGCGCTCGAAGGCTTCCTCCGCAAGACCGGGCTGACGCAGGATCAACTGAAAGATCGCGATGGCGTTTACTTCGCCGTGATCGACAAGCCCGGCCGCGCGACGGCCGAGGTGCTCGCCGAGGCGATCCCCGCGATCGTCCGCGGCTTCGCCTGGCCCAAGTCGATGCGCTGGGGCAAGGAAAGCGCGAGCAGCGAAAGCCTGCGCTGGGTGCGCCCGCTGTCGGGCATCGTCGCGATCTTCGGCGACGAATTGGTGCCGTGCGAAATCGGCGGGATCGCCAGCGGCTTCGTGACGCGCGGCCACCGCTTTCATTGCCCCGGCGAAATCACCATCGGATCGGCGGCGGATTATGCCGAAAAGCTGCGCGCCTGCCACGTCATCGTCGACCATGAGGAGCGGCAGGCGATCGTTCGCGATGGTGCAGCCAAAGCCGCGGCCGACGCCGGGCTGAGCCTTGTCGAGGACGAGGGGCTGGTGATCGAGAATGCGGGCCTCACCGAATGGCCGGTGCCCTTGCTCGGCCGCTTCGATGAAGCGTTTCTGGAGGTGCCGCCCGAGGTCATCCAGCTCACCGCGCGCGTGAACCAGAAATATTTCGTCGTGAACGGGACAGACGGCAAGCTCGCCAACGGCTTCGTCTGCACCGCGAATATCGACGCCAAGGACGGCGGCGCGGAGATCGTCGCGGGCAATCGCAAGGTGCTGGCGGCGCGGCTTTCGGACGCCCGCTTCTTCTGGGAACAGGACCAGAAAAAGACGCTCGCGCAGCACGCCGAGAAGCTCGCGAACATCACCTTCCACGAAAAGCTCGGCACGGTTGCCGACAAGGTCGAACGCGTCGCGAAGCTGGCTCGCTGGTTGGTCGAGGAAGGCATCATTATGCCTTCGAGTGTTCCCGCGCAGGCGGGAACCCAGAGCGGAGATGGGCCCACAGCGGATGGACGCTCTGGACCCCCGCCTTCGCGGGGGAACATGGACGTGTCTCGCGAGGAATTGGCCGACCAGGCCGAACTCGCCGCGCGGCTCGCGAAGGCCGACCTCGTCACCGAAATGGTCGGCGAATTCCCCGAATTGCAGGGCCTGATGGGCGGCTATTACGCCCGCGCCGAAGGCTTGCCCGACGCGGTCGCCGACGCGATCCGCGATCATTACAAGCCGGTCGGGCAGGGCGATGACGTCCCGACGGCGCCAGTGACGGTGGCGCTGGCGTTGGCGGACAAGTTGGATAGCTTCGGTGGCTTTTTTGCGATCGACGAACGGCCCACCGGCTCAAAAGACCCATTTGCATTGCGGCGGTCAGTAATTGGTATCGCATCTATCGTTCTCGCAAACGGGCTTCGTTTCTCATTGCAGGATGCCATGAAATGGTCGGTTGGGCGGGTTGTCGCCGGGCGCATCGGTAAGGAGCACGCTCAGCATGCCAATGCGATTGAAGGCGCGTTGGTTGCTGCTGGATTGGCTTCATCTGGTCAGCCAATTGAAGATTATAAAGAGACGCACCTTTTGCCGAATATAGACGCATTGGCGGCAGAGGCGTTTGATCGGGCCGTCACCGTATCCGGTGAAATGATGAACTTTGTGGCCGACCGCCTCAAAGTCCAGCAACGCGAAGCCGGTGTCCGTCACGACCTGATCGACGCGGTGTTTGCGCTCGGCGGCGAGGATGATCTTGTTCGGCTGCTCGCGCGCGTGAAGGCGTTGCAGGCGTTCATGGCGACCGAGGACGGCGCCAATCTGCTTGCGGGCTACAAGCGCGCGGCGAATATATTGAAGCAAGCCAGTGTTCCGGCGGAAGCCGGAACCCAGGGTGGACAAGAACCGACGTCTGCGGATGCACGCCCTGGGCTCCGGCTTTCGCCGGAGCACATGACGGAGCATGACGCCGCGCTGCTCGCCGCGCTCGACGCCGCCGAGCCCGCGGCGTCCGCTGCGGTCGCCGACGAACGCTTTACCGACGCCATGGCGGCGCTCGCCAGCCTGCGCGGGCCGATCGATGCGTTTTTCGAGGGCGTGATGGTCAACGATCCCGATGAAGCGGTGCGCGCCTATCGGCTCGGCCTGCTGTCGCGCTTTACCGGCGCGGTGCATGGCGTTGCCGATTTCTCGAAGATCGAGGGCTGACGCGCCGACTATCCGCCAGAGCTTATAACGAACGAAGTAAAACTTAATCGACCAACCGCGATTGCATACCTATCCAGCCGCGACCTCCTCCCCGGGGCAGCAGGAGTAAGACATGACGAAGATGGTGCATTTGTTCGGCGGCGCGGCCACGACGGCCGAGCGTTCGAAGGAATTGCTGGGCGGCAAGGGATCGAACCTTGCCGAAATGGCGTCGATCGGCCTGCCGGTCCCGCCGGGCTTTACGATCACCACCGACGTCTGCACCGCCTATTACGCCAATGGCGAAGCGTTTCCCGACGGGCTGACCGCCGACGTCGAAAGCGGCATCGCGCATATCGAGGGGATCACCGGCAAGCGGTTCGGCGACGCGGCGAACCCGTTGCTCGTCTCGGTCCGGTCGGGCGCGCGCGTGTCGATGCCGGGGATGATGGACACCGTCCTCAACCTCGGGCTGAACGATGCGACCGTCGCGGGGCTTTCCGAAGCCTCGGGCGACCCGCGTTTCGCGTGGGACAGCTATCGCCGCTTCATCCAGATGTATGCTGACGTTGTCATGGGGCTCGACCATGCCGAGTTCGAGGAGGCGCTTGAAATCGCGAAGGAAGACAAGGGCTTTTTCCTCGATACGGAGATGTCGGCTGAAGACTGGCAGGCGCTGGTGAAGGAATATCAGGCGATCGTCGAGCGCGAGACCGGCGCACCCTTTCCGCAGGAACCGAAAGACCAGCTATGGGGTGCGATCGCCGCCGTCTTCGCCAGCTGGGAAAGCGACCGTGCGAAAGTCTATCGCCGCCTGAACTCGATCCCCGGCGAATGGGGCACCGCGGTCAATGTGCAGGCGATGGTGTTCGGCAATATGGGCGACACATCGGCGACCGGCGTTGCCTTCACGCGCGATCCCGCGACCGGCGAGCGTGCCTGGTACGGCGAATGGCTGATCAATGCGCAGGGCGAGGACGTCGTCGCCGGCATCCGCACCCCGCAATATCTGACGAAAATCGCGCGCGAAAAGGCGGGGGCAAAGCCGCTGTCGATGGAAGAGGCGATGCCCGAAACCTTCGGGGAATTGGGCCGCGTCTTCGACACGCTCGAAACCCATTACCGCGACATGCAGGATATCGAATTCACCGTCGAACGCGGGATGCTGTGGATGCTGCAGACGCGATCGGGCAAGCGCACCGCCAAGGCGGCGCTGCGCATCGCGGTCGAAATGGCGGCCGAAGGGCTGATTTCCGAAGAGGAAGCGGTCGGCCGTGTCGATCCGGGTGCGCTCGACCAGCTGCTCCACCCGACGCTCGACCCGAAGGCGCCGCGCGACGTTCTGACCAAGGGGCTGCCCGCCAGCCCCGGCGCCGCGTCGGGCAAGATCATGTTCGACGCCGACAGCGCCGAAAAGGCGGCGGGCATGGGTGAGGCGGTGATCCTTGTCCGCGTCGAAACCAGCCCTGAGGATATTCACGGCATGCACGCCGCCAAGGGCATTTTGACCGCGCGCGGCGGGATGACGAGCCACGCGGCGGTGGTCGCGCGCGGCATGGGGCGCCCCTGCGTCTCGGGCGCCGGCGGGCTGGCGATCGACGGCAATGCGCGCGTGCTGCGCGTCGCGGGGCGCGAGCTTCGCGAAGGCGATGTCATCACGCTCGACGGGTCGACCGGCGAAGTGATGGCGGGTGAGGTTCCGACGCTTCAGCCGGAATTGGTCGGCGATTTCGGCACGCTGATGGGCTGGGCCGACAAGGTGCGCCGCATGAAGGTGCGCACCAATGCCGAAACCCCCGCCGACGCGCAGGTCGCGCGCGATTTCGGCGCCGAGGGTATCGGGCTTTGCCGCACCGAGCATATGTTCTTCGACGCCGCGCGGATTACTGCGGTGCGCGAGATGATCCTGGCCGACAGCGAGGATGGCCGCCGCGCCGCGCTCGCCAAGCTGCTGCCCGAACAGCGCGGCGATTTTGCCGCGATCTTCGGTGTGATGGCGGGGCTGCCGGTCACGATCCGGCTGCTCGACCCGCCGCTGCACGAATTCCTGCCGACGCGCGAGGAGGATTTTGCCGATGTCGCCGCCGCGGCAGGGGTGGGGGTCGAGGCGCTGAAGGCGCGGGCGAACGAACTCCATGAATTCAACCCGATGCTCGGCCACCGCGGCTGCCGCCTTGGCGTCACTTACCCCGAAATCTATGAGATGCAGGCGCGGGCGATCTTCGAGGCGGCGTGCGACGTCGCCGCCGAAACCGGCGCCGCGCCGATTCCCGAGGTGATGATCCCGCTGGTCGCGACGCGCCGCGAATTCGATCTGATGAAGGCGGTCGTCGACGCGCAGGCGAAGGCGGTGTTCGCCGAAAAGGGGCGCGAGATCGCCTATCTTGTCGGGACGATGATCGAACTGCCGCGCGCTGCGCTGATGGCGGGCGAGATCGCCGAAACGGCGGAATTCTTCTCGTTCGGTACCAACGACCTCACACAGACGACGATCGGGATCAGCCGTGACGACGCGGGCCGATTCCTGACGCAATATGTCGACAAGGGCATCTTCCTGACCGATCCTTTCGTCAGCCTTGACGTCGAAGGCGTCGGACAGCTGATCGAGATCGCCGCCGAGCGCGGCCGCGGCGCCCGCGCGGGGATCAAGATGGGCATTTGCGGCGAGCATGGCGGCGATGCACCGAGCATCCACTTCTGCGAACAGACCGGGCTCGACTATGTCAGCGCCTCGCCCTACCGTGTGCCCATCGCACGTCTGGCAGCAGCACAGGCGGCGCTGAAGAGGGGATGACGCCATGAAGAGCTGGCACCGCTATGCGATCACCCTGGTGGGCGGGATAGCGGTGGGGCTCGGCGGCGCCTGGGGTCTGACGCGAGGCGGGCTCGGCGACGGTGCAATCCGCAACGGTCCGTGGACGACCTCGCTCGGCTATGGGACGAAGGCGACCGATCCGCTGACGCGCGCGATGGTCGCGCGTTCGGGGCTGCTCGCGCTGCCGGCAAAGGAGACGCTCTACTGGATGGCGCGCACCGACGCCTCGGGCGCGCGGCTCGACGGCGATTGCCGTTACCGTCTGTCGGGAAAGCCGCTCGATGCGCGCTGGTGGAGCGTGACCGTCTATGACGCCAAAGGCTATCTGGTCCCCAATGCCGCGAATATCTGGTCGGTCAACGGCGCCAATGTCCCGCTCGACGACAAGGGTGAATGGCATGTGACCATCGCGCCCGACCGGCCCGCCGATGGTGCCTGGCTTCCCGGGATCAAGGGACAGCCGTTCGACCTGACGCTGCGCATGTACAATCCGGGCGAGGGTGTTCGCGCCGCGCCATCGGCGGCCGCGCTGCCCGCGATCGTCAAGGAGGGGTGCTGACATGCGCCGCTGGATCGGACCGCTCGCTTTCGGGCTGATCGCCGCGCTCGCGGTCGGCTATGCGGCCATCGCCGCCATCCCCTATGGCATGATGAAGATTGCGATGGACCGGCTTGCCCGCGGCGGCATCAATCAGATGTCGCAGGGACCGCTCGCGACGCCCGCGCGCCAGCCTGTCGTGCGGCCGAGCCCCGATCTTGCCTATTCCAGCTGTCCGTTCGACCTTGCGGCGGGGCCGGTCGAGATTAGGGTCGTGCCTGTCGCGGGGCGCTATTCTTCGCTCAGCATCTTCGATGCCGCGACCGACGTCGCCTTCGTGCGCAATGACGTCGAAGCGGGCGGAAAACCCTATCGAATCATCGTCGTGCGCGACGGGCAGGCGGTGCCGCCGGGCGCCGAGGTGGTGCGCGTCGGCCACGACCGCGGGATTGCGCTGATTCGCCTGCTGCTGAAGGATCCTGCGGAAATCGGGTCGCTCGACGCAATTCGTCGTCAGTCGACCTGCCGAACCGTCACAAAGTCGAAATAGGGGGTTGCGCGCCCCGCCGACTGCTCCTAAAGGCACCGCTCCACGCACCCGTAGCTCAGCTGGATAGAGCATCAGACTACGAATCTGAGGGTCGGACGTTCGAATCGTTCCGGGTGCGCCATTTCCCTTCGGCATCGAAATTCAGGATTCGCGGGCGCGACCGTGCATAGCTATGCCCTGTTGCATCGCTGCCGGGCCTGCGACATTCCGGACGCGATCCGGCCATGATGGACCGGCGAGGGAGAGTCATGAGCGAAGCCATCGTCACGGTCGATATCGGCGGCACGCACGCCCGTTTCGCGATCGCCGAGGTGGCGGCCGGCCGCGTTGTTTCGCTCGGGCCCGAAACGACGCTGCATACAAAGGATCACGCCAGCTTTCAGACCGCCTGGCAGGATTTCGAGCGGCGGCAGGGCGGTGCGCTCCCGCGCGCCGTCGCCATTGCGATCGCGGGGCCGACGCGTGGCGAGATCATTCGCTTCACCAACAATCCCTGGATCATTCGCCCGGCGCTGATCGGCGAGAAGCTGAATGTCGACCGCTATACGCTGGTCAATGATTTCGAGGCTGTCGGTCATGCGGTCGCGCAGGCCGAGGCGCAATATTTCGAGCGGCTGACAGGCCCGGACGAGCCGCTTCCCGCAATGGGAACGGTCAGCGTTATCGGCCCCGGGACCGGGCTTGGCGTCGCGCATGTATGGCGCGATGGGACCGACTATCGCGTCCAGGCGACCGAAGGCGGACATGTCGATTTCGCGCCGCTCGACAGCATCGAGGACGCCATCCTCGCGCGGCTGCGCAAACGCCATCGCCGCGTGTCGGTAGAGCGTATCGTATCCGGTCCCGGCATCGTCGATATTTATGAAACGCTGGCGAGCATGGAAGGACGCGCGATCACTCCGCTCGATGACCGCACGATATGGGCAGCGGCGCTGAGCGGCGAGGATGCGCTGGCGGCTGCGGCTGCGGATCGCTTCTGTCTGTCGCTCGGCAGCGTTGCAGGCGACCTTGCGCTTGCACAGGGCGCCAGCGGCGTCGTGATCGCGGGGGGGCTTGGCCTGCGTATCCGCGACCAGCTCGTCCGGTCGGGTTTCCCCGAGCGCTTCGTCGCCAAGGGGCGCTTCGAGAATTTCATGGCGGCGATCCCGGTCAAATTGATCACCCACCCGCAGCCCGGCCTTTTCGGTGCCGCTGCGGCATTCGCGCGCCAGCATCGCTGAAAAAATCCGCTGGCGCGAGGACGCAAAAGGCGGCAGCAAGGGGGCATGTCCGCGCGCCCCGTCCTCGGTATTATCGCCTGCAACCGCACCGTCGGGACAGAGGTCGCGCAAACGGTGATCAACCGCTATGCGACCGCCGCGATGCGCTACGCCGATTGCGCGGCGCTCATCATCCCGTCACTTCCCGACCATATGCACGCGCGCGAGATCGTCGGGCGGCTCGACGGCGTGCTGCTCACCGGAACGCCGTCGAATGTCGCGCCGGCGCTCTATGGCGATACGGCAGCGGGCGAGGGACCGTTCGACCCCGATCGCGACCGGATGATGATCGAGCTTGTCGAAGCGACGATCGCCGCACAGCGCCCGCTGTTCGGCATCTGCCGGGGTTTTCAGGAAATCAACGTGGCGTTGGGCGGAACGCTGCGCCGCGACACGTCGGCGAGCGACGAACTGTTGCACCATCACGCCCCTGACGATGCCGCTTTCGACGCGATGTTCGACCATCGGCACAAGGTCGATCTCGTCGAAGGCGGCCTGCTTGCGTCGGCCTATGCCGCGCCCTCGCTCGAGGTCAATTCGGTTCATTATCAAGGCATCGGCGCGCTTGCCGACAGCCTGGCGGTCGAAGCGCGTGCACCCGACGGGCTGGTCGAGGCCTATAGCGCGCGGCCGAACGGAGCGCCGCTGCTTGCGGTGCAATGGCACCCCGAATGGGCGACCGACGTCAATGATCAGAGCCAGACCTATTTCCACCTTCTCGGCCGCGCGCTAAGAGGCGAACTATGAACCGCCGCGTCACCCGATATGATCGCTATCTCGCGCGGATCAGCTTTTCGCCCTGATTGAACCCGAATCCCTCGTCTCCGCTCGTGTCGAGCGAAGTCGAGACACCTATCGTCGCAGCGCAAGGCAGAGAGGCATCTCGACTTCGCTCGATGCGAACGGACTTCTGGATCAGGATGATATTATGCCCCGTAATCACGACATCGCCGAACTGCGCCGCCTCGACGTCGCGCATCATCTTCCCGCGCAGGCCGACTGGGCCGAAATCGAAAAACTCGGCGGCAGCCGCATCATCACCCATGCCGAAGGCTGCACGATCGTCGACGGCGACGGCCACCGTATCCTCGATGGCATGGCGGGCCTCTGGTGCGTCAATGTCGGCTATGGCCGCGAGGAACTGGTCGAGGCCGCGGCTGCGCAGATGCGCGAACTGCCCTTCTATAATACTTTCTTCAAGACCGCGACGCCGCCGACGGTGACGCTCGCGGCCAAGATCGCCGAGCTCACCGGCGGGCGCCTGCCGCATATCTTTTTCAATGCCTCGGGCAGCGAGGCGAACGACACGGTGTTCCGTATGGTGCGCCATTATTGGAAACTGAAGGGCGAGCCCAAACGGACCGTCTTCATCAGCCGCTGGAATGCCTATCACGGTTCGACCGTGGCGGGCGTATCGCTCGGCGGGATGAAGGCCATGCATGCGCAGGGCGACCTGCCTATTCCCGGCGTCGAACATGTCCGCCAGCCCTATTTCTACGGCGAAGGGCAGGGGATGACCGAGGAAGAATTCTGCGATGCCTGCGTGGCTGCGATCGAGGACAAGATCCTGGAAGTCGGTCCCGAAAATTGCGCCGCCTTCATCGGCGAGCCGGTTCAGGGCGCCGGTGGGGTCATCATCCCGCCCAAGGGCTATTGGCCGAAGGTCGAGGCGGTGGTGCGCAAATATGGCCTGCTGCTCGTGGCCGACGAAGTCATCTGCGGCTTCGGGCGCACCGGCAAGATGTGGGGGCATGAAACCATGGGTTTCACCCCCGACCTGATGCCGATGGCGAAGGGGCTTTCGTCGGGCTACCTTCCGATCTCGGCGACGGCGGTGGCGAGCCATGTCGTCGATGTGCTCAAGACCGGCGGCGATTTCGTCCACGGCTTTACCTATTCGGGCCATCCGGTCGCTGCGGCAGTCGCGCTCAAGAATATCGAGATCATCGAACGCGAAGGGCTGGTCGAACGCACCGGCAGCGTTACGGGGCCGCATCTGGCGAAAGCGCTTGCAACGCTGGACGATCATCCGCTCGTCGGTGAAACGCGCTCGATCGGCCTGCTCGGCGCGGTCGAGATCGTCGCCGACAAGGAAACGCGCGCGCGGTTTGGCGGTGCCGAAGGGACCGCCGGCCCGATGGCGCGCGACGCGTGCATTGCAAACGGACTGATGGTCCGCGGTATCCGCGACAGCCTCGTCATGTGCCCGCCGCTGGTCATCACCACCGAACAGATCGACGAGATGGTGGCGATCATCCGCAAATCGCTCGACAAGGTGATGCCGAAGCTGCGGGCGCTCTAGCGATTTCTTGCCATTCCCGTTCGTGCTGAGCTTGTCGAAGCACTGTTTTCTTCTTTAGACGTGAAGAGAAGAACGGTCCTTCGACACGCTCAGGACGAGCGGGTTGAGGGCCTATATCCAGTAAAAGGATCGACCTCCATGCCATCCGGCCTTTTTGCGCTGCTCGATGACGTTGCCACTATCGCCAAGGTTGCGGCGGCGAGCATAGACGACGTCGGCGCCGCGGCGTCGAAGGCCGGCGCCAAGGCCGCAGGGGTAGTGGTCGACGATACCGCGGTGACGCCGCGCTACGTCACCGGCTTCACGCCCGATCGCGAATTGCCGATCATCTGGCGGATCACCAAGGGGTCGCTGTTCAACAAGCTGGTGCTGATCCTGCCGGCGCTGCTGCTGCTGTCGACGTTCCTGCCCTGGGCGATCACGCCGCTGTTGATGATGGGCGGCGCCTATCTCAGCTTCGAGGGTGCGGAGAAGGTCATCCACGCACTGCAGAAGGACAAGACGAACCTTGCCGAGGACGCCGAGATCGTGGCCGACAAGGATCATGAAGAGACGATGGTGAAGGGGGCGGTGCGCACCGACCTCATCCTGTCGGCCGAAATCATGGTGATCGCGCTCAACGAAGTGCTGGACGAACATCTCCTGATGCGCGGCGCCACGCTTGCGCTGGTTGCGGTGCTGATTACCATCGCGGTCTATGGCGTGGTCGGGTTGATCGTGAAAATGGACGACATCGGCCTGCACATGGCCAAGCGCGGATCGGCGGCGCGGCAGGCGATCGGGCGCGCGCTGGTCAACCTCATGCCCAGTCTGCTGGCGGCGCTCGCGACCATCGGCACCGCAGCAATGCTGTGGGTCGGCGGGCAGATCGTGCTGCACGGCCTGCACGAATATCATATCGGCGGCATCGCCGAAGCGCTCGAGTCGCTGGCTCATTCGGTCGCGGGCGGACTGCCGCTCGAAGGGCTTTGGACGTGGCTCATCAAGGCGACCGGCGACGGCATCTTCGGATTGCTGCTCGGCAGCGTGATCGCCGGCGTGTTGCACTTTGTGCCGGGCAAGAAAGCCCATTGATTTCGTCATCCCGGACTTGATCCGGGATCCACCGCGGCGCCGGAAGTCATGAACCCCGGATCAAGTCCGGGGTGACGATGGTGCAAGGGTTGCCGTCAGCCCAGCAACACCACCGGGCTGTCGGCGCGCCAGTGCATGCTGACCTTGTCGTCCCAGGTGAAATCCTCCTGGTCGTGGCGCGATAGATTGGGGCGCGACACGCGTAGCCGCGCGCCCGATTCGAGTTCGATATCGTACAGGGTGATATCGCCGAGATAGCTCATGCCCTTGATCGTGCCGCGCGCAAAATTATGCCCCTCGGGGGCGTCCTGCGCCGCGGCGCGCACCGCTTTGCCTTCGCCCGGAACGTGCAGATAGATTTTCTCGGGCCGCAGCGCGACCCAGACGTCGGCGCCATGCGGGCCGGTCACGCCATGGTTCAGATAGACGCGCCCCAATCCGGGGCAATCGACCGCGGCGCGATCGGGTTCGTCGAGCGTCAGCTTGCCTTCGAAGATGTTCACCGAACCGACGAAATCGGCAACGAAGCGATTGGCGGGATATTCGTACAGGTCCGAAGGCCCGGCGAGCTGCGCCACGTCGCCCTTGTTGATCACCGCGATGCGGCTCGCCATCGACAGCGCCTCATCCTGGTCGTGCGTCACGGTGACGAAGGTGATGCCGACCTGGTCCTGCAGGTCGGCGAGCTCGAACTGCATCTGCGCGCGCAATTTGGCGTCGAGCGCCGACAGCGGTTCGTCGAGGAGCAGCACCTTCGGCCGCATGATGAGGCTGCGCGCCAGCGCGACGCGCTGCCGCTGGCCGCCCGACATCTGGTCGGGCATCCGGTCTTCGAAGCCGCCGAGCTTTACCAGCTCGAGCGCTTCGGCAACGCGGTCCTTGATTTCGCCGCCGCGCACGCCAGCGATCTTGAGGCCGTAGGCGACATTGTCGGTGACGCTCATGTGCGGAAAGACGGCATAGCTCTGGAACACCATGTTCACCGGCCGCTTGTTCGGCGGGATACCGGCCATGTCCTGCCCGTCGATCAGGATATGGCCTTCGGTCGGCAATTCGAAGCCGGCGATCATGCGCAGCAGCGTCGTCTTGCCGCAGCCCGACGGGCCGAGCAGCACGAAGAACTCGCCCGCCATGATGTCGAGGCTGACGTTATCGACCGCGGTCACCTTGCCGAAGCGTTTGGAGACATTCTGGATCTGGATGATCGGCCTGGGCGCGTCGGTCATGGTCAGTGGGTTTCCGCAATGGCTTTGACGCCCTGAAGTTTCAGCGCGACGGCGGTGAGCAGGATGGTGAGGAGGATGAGCAGCGTCGATGCCGCATTGACTTCGGGCGTCACCGAGAAGCGGACCATCGAATAGACCTTCACCGGGAAGGTGATCGTGTCGGGGCCGCTGGTGAAATAGGTGATGACGAAATCGTCGAGGCTGAGCGTGAAGGACAGCAGCGCGCCCGCGATCAGCGCCGGGCGCATGTGCGGGATCAGCACATCGCGGAACACCGCCCATTCGCCGGCGCCGAGATCCTTTGCCGCTTCCTCCTGCTCGCGGTTGAAGCTGGCGAGGCGCGATCGCACGACCATCGTCACGAACGGAAAGCAGAAGGTGATGTGGGCAATGATGATCGCGCCGAGATTGAAGGGCCAGATCAGGTCGGTCGGCCATTCGAGCCATTTGGCAAAGAAGATCAGGAAGGCGACGCCCATGCAGATTTCGGGAACGATGATCGGCAGCGAAATCGTTCCGTCGACCGCGCCCTTCAACGGGAAGCGGAAACGCCAGAGCATCACCGCCGCGACCGCGCCGAGGATCAGGCTGATAAGCGTCGCGAGCGCCGCGATGGTGAGCGAGTTGACGAGCGCTTCGACCAGCACGTCGTTGCCGAGCGCCTTGTCATAATATTTGAGCGTGAAGCCGCGCCAGACGACGTTGCGCTTGCTGTCGTTGAAGCTGAAGATCATCAGCACGACCAGCGGAGCGTAGAGAAAGACCATGACTGCGCCGACCCACAGCCGCATCCACAGGGTGCGGCTATATTCCAGCGGCGCGCGCGGGGTGCGGGAAAAGATCGCCATCAGCGCGCCTCCGGCACCTTGCGCCGCATCGATTGCAGCGCGATCAGGATGAACATGGCATAGATGAGGATGAAAGAGAGCGCCGCGCCGAATGGCCAGTCGTTCGCCTTCTTGAACTGGCGTTCGATGACGTTCGCGATCATCTGGCTGTCGGTCCCGCCCATCAGGTCCGGCGTGAGATAGGCGCCGAGCGCGGGGATCAGCGTGATCATTACGCCGGCGACGATGCCCGGCGCGGCCAGCGGCACGACGATGCGCATGATCGTGCGGAAATGCCCCGCGCCAAGGTCGAGGCTCGCCTCAATCAGGCTGCGGTCGAGCCGGTCAAGCGCCGCATAGAGCGGCAGCACCATGAAGGGCAGGTGGACGTAGACGAGTCCGAAGACGACCGCGAAATTGTTGAAGAGCAGTTGCACCGGCTCCCATGTCGGAAGCGGCTGCATCCCGACGAGCGTCTTGAGCCAGCTCGCGCCGTCCCACAGCGCGCCCAGCCCTTTGTTGGCAAAGCCCTGGGTGCCGAGCAGCATCATCAGCGCATAGGTGCGGATCAGCAAATTGGTCCAGAAGGGCAGCATGATGCCGAGCAGCAGCCACGGCCGCCATTTCTCGCTCGCGAAGGTGATCGCCATCGCCACGGGAAAGCCCACGATCAGGCAGATCAGCGTAACGAGTGCTGCAACCGCGAAGCTTTTGCCGAAGATCGACAGATAGAGAATTTCGGTCGCGCGCTTGTAATTTTCGAGCGTTCCCGAAAATTCGATCTCGGTCAGGCCGCGGTTCTCGCCGAAGCTGTAGAACCAGACGATCGCCATCGGGATGACGAAGAACAGGAGGGTCCATAGCAGGGTCGGAACCGACACCGCCGCGAAGACCCGCTTGTTCGCTTTCCAGTCCTGCTCGGCCATCCCCCCGATGCCCCTTTCAGACCGTTACGACGCCCGCACCTTCGTAAAGGCTTCCTCGTAGAGCGGCTGAAGCTTTTCGTTGAACTTCGCATATTCGCACTTGGCGAGCACGTCCGCGGGCGGGAAGATGACCGGATTGTTCTTGTAGCTGTCGGGCATCAGCGCCTTCGCGGCGGCATTTGGGGTCGGGTAGAGGATCGTTTCGGTGATCTTCTTGTCGACCTCGGCATCGAGCATATAGTTGATGAAGGCGTGGGCGTTCTTCGGGTGCGGCGCGCCCTTCGGAATGCACAGCGTATCCGAATTGAGCTGGCTGCCTTCCTTCGGCACGACGAAATCGAGATCGGGATCCTCGGTCATCGCCTGCGCGATGTCGCCATTATATTCGAGCACGACATCGACGTCGCCCTTGAGCAGCAGATCCTGCCCGTCATCCTCGTGGAATTTCTTCACATAGGGCTTTTGTTTGATCATCATCGCCGAAATGGTCTGAATATCCTCCGGCGTCAGCGAATTGACCGATTTGCCGAGATATTTGCCATAGAGGCGGAACATGTCGCCGGCCTCCGACAGCCAGGCCATGCGGCCCTTATATTCGTCGCTGTCGAACAGGACCTTCCAGCTGTCGGGCGCGGTCTTCACCTTCGACTTGCGATAGCCGATACCCAGAACCAGCCAGGTGTAAGGCATCGAGAATTTGCGGCCCGGATCATAATCGACGTTCAGGAAGCTGGGGTCGATATTCTTCATGTTCGGGATCTGCGCATGATCGAGCGGCATCAGCATGTCGGCGCGCGCCATGCGTTCGACAAAGTCGTTCGACGGCACGATGACGTCATAGCCGGGATTGCCCGCCTTGAACTTCGCGAACAGCGTGTCGTTGCTGTCGAACAGGTCCATCGTGACATCGACGCCGGTCGACGCCTTGAAATCGTCGAGCGTCGTTTCGCCGATATAGGTGTCCCAGTTGTAGAAGTTGAGCTTGGCCTCTTCGCCGTTGGCAAGCTTCTTGTCGCTGCCCTTGCTGCACGCGGCGAGGCCGCCGAAGCTGATCCCGATTGCGGCGACGCCCATCGCCTGAAGCAGCGAGCGGCGATTGCGGCCCTGCGCGAGCAGTTCGTTCAAATCCATGGCTGGCCTCCCTGATTGTGACCGCAAGCTGACTCATTAATGTCGGCTTGAAAAGAGGCTTTTTTGCACCGCAACACGAATCCGTGACATTTTCGTGCGTCGTGGCCCAGGCAGGTCGCTATGCGTTGCGCAGATACCAGTCGTAGTCGATCGTCGGCACCGTCCCGAAATAGCGATCCTGTTCGACCCGCTTCACGATGCTGAACATGTCGACGAAGCGGTCGCCGAGATAATCGCGCATCAGCGCCGAGGCGTGGAAGCGGTCGACCGCCGCGAACCAGTTCGACGGCGGCTTGTCGTCGCCCGAGGCGTCGCGATCATAGCCGTTGCCGACGACCGCCGGACCCGGGTCGGTCCGGCTTGTCATTCCGTGATGCATGCCGGCGAGCACGGCGGCTACCGCGAGATAGGGATTGGCATCGGCGCCGCAAGCGCGATGCTCGACATGCCGGCTTGGCGGCGGCCCGGCCGGGATGCGGAAGGACACGGTGCGATTGTTGACCCCCCACGTCGGCGCTACGGGGGCGTAGCTGTTCGCCTTGAACCGGCGATAGCTGTTGGCGTGCGGGGCAAAGAGCGCAAAGCCGTCGCCGACGCTGCCGATCATGCCGCCGATCGCGTGGCGCAGCGCATCGGTGCCCTCGGGATCGTCGCTCGCAAAGATATTGCCGCCCGCGCCATCGTTGACCGAGACGTGGATGTGCATCCCGCTCCCCGCCTGTTCGGCGAAAGGCTTGGCCATGAAGGTCGCCTCGAGCCCATGTTGCTGGGCGATCGCCTTGACCAGCCTTTTGTACATGATCGCGTCGTCGCAGGCGCGCAGCGCGTCGGGCTTGTGGCGCAGCGTCAGCTCGAACTGGCCGGGCGCAAATTCGCTGATCGCACTTTCGAGCGGCAGGCCCTGGACGTCGGTCGCCGCATAGAGGGCGTCGAAGAAGGGACGAAAGTCGTCGAGTTCACGCAGGCCATAGACTTCGACATTGCGCGGCGTGTCGCGGCTGTAGCCGGGGCGGGCGGGGCGCACCGACCCGTCGCGCGCGCGGCGCGGGTCGAGCAGGTAGAATTCCAGCTCGACTGCAAGCACCGGGGTCAGGCCGTCGGCGGTGTAGCGGTCGATCACGCTGCCGAGCACATGGCGGGGATCGAGGTCGTGCGGCGTGCCGTCGAGTTCATAAAAATCGACGAGGAACTGCGCGGCCCGATCGCCGCCCCACGGCGTGCGGACGAGGGTGCCGGGGATCGGCTTCATCGATCGGTCGGCGTCGCCATCTTCCCAGACCAAGCCCGTTTCGACGGTGTCCTGCCCAGTGATGTCGACGACAGTGATCGAGCCGGGGAACATGCGTCCGCTTTCATAGACAGCGAGCACTTCATGTTGGCGCAGCCGCTTGCCGCGCGGGACGCCGCCCATGTCGGTATAGATCATCTCGATCGAATCGACGTCGGGATTGGCCCGGAAGAATTCCTCGGCCTCCGACCGCGGCGCGATCACGCCCGACGACTTCGCCATTGCCCCACTACTCCTTCAGCGCCTTGATGCAGTCGGCGAAGCCGCCGACCAGCCGGTCGATCTGGTCGTCGCCGGTCACCGGGCTCACCAACATCATATTGTGAAATGGCGCCAGCAAAATTCCCCGATTGGCGAGGAAAATGTGGATCGCGGCCTCCAGCGCGGGATGCATCGCCGCCTTCGCCTCGCCGCCGCTGCGGGGCGGGACGGGGCAGGTGAGGAATTCGACCCGCGCGCCGACCTGCGTGACGTGCCAGTCGAGCGACGCAGCGGCGATTTCGCGCTCCAGCCCCGTGACGAGCCGCGCGGCGCCGCGCAGCATGGCGTCATAGGCGGTGGGGGTGATGACCTCGCCGAGCATGACGTCCATCGCAGTGATCGCAAGCGCGTTGGCGGAGAGCGTCGTGCCGATGCCGCTATGCCCCGGCGGGCGCCTCCTGTTGAGCGCCGCCATGCGCTCCGCGACCGCGGCGCTGAAACCATAGACGGCGCACGGCACGCCGCCGCCGATCGACTTTCCGACGACCATCAGATCGGCCATCGGGCCGTGGGTGCGGGCATGGCCGCCATAGCCCGACGAGATGCTGTGCGTTTCGTCGAAAACCAGCAGCGTGCCCGTCTCGTCGCACAGGCTGCGCAGCGTTTCGAGGAAGCCCGGCGCGTCCTGCACCATGCCGACATTGGTCATGACGGGTTCGGCGAGGACGCAGGCGATATCGCCGCCGCGCAGCGCGGCGGCAAGCGTGCCTGCGTCGTTGAATTCGATCACCGTCGTCGTGCCGCGAAGATCGTGGATCTGGCCGATCAGGCTGGCGCGCATCACCGGCGCGCCGTCTTTCAGATCGACGAACGCATCGTCGACCGCGCCATGATAGGCGCCGTTGAAGATAAGGATTTTCGGCCGGCCGCTGATCCCGCGACACCAGCGGATGACGGCGCGATTGGCTTCGCTTGCCGTCGTCGTCACCTGCCATTGCGGAAAGCCGAACATGACCGACAGCTTCGCCGACAGCGCGGCGCCGCGGTTCGTGGGCAGCATATAGCTCAGCCCCTCGGCCGCCTGCCGTGCGAGCGCGGCGGCGAGCGCGGGCGGCGAATGTCCGAAAAGGCTGGCCGTGTCGCCAAGGCAGAAATCGTCATAGGTCCGCCCGTCGATACTCGTCAGCGTCGCATCCTTGGCCGACGCGGCGACGATCGGCACCGGGCTGGGCCAATCTTTCATCCAGTGGAAGGGCACCGACTGGAACCAGCCGGTCGCCGCGGCCTGATGCGCGAAAGCGCGCGGGTTGTCGGCGCGGAAGCGTTCGGCCTCGCGCGCGGCGACGCGGGCGATGGAGGCGTCGGCGATCATCCCAGCCTGTCTTTCAGTGCGTAATAGAGAAGGCCCAGCGTCGCGAGCGGGCGGCGCAGCCATTTGCCGCCGGGAAAGGGGTGCGAGGGCAGGCTCGCGAGCACGTCGAAGCGTTCGGCGGTCCCCGCCAGCGCCTCGGCGATCAACTCGCCGGCGGTCGTCGTGATCAGCGCGCCATGCCCCGAAAATCCGTGCGCGAAAAAGACATTTCCGCGCCGGCCGATATGCGGCAGCCGGTTCATCGTCACCGCGACCGTACCGCCCCAGCCATAGTCGATTTCGGCATTGGCGACCTGCGGAAACACCTCGGCCATGAACGGACGCACGAACGCTGCGATGTCGCGCGGCGGCGTCTGCGAATAACGCTCGCCGCCGCCGAAGATCAGGCGCTTGTCGGCCGACAGGCGAAAATAGTTGAGCACGAAACGGCTGTCGGCGACTGCGGCGTCGGTAGGGAGCAGGTCATCGGCGTTCGGCAGCGGCGCCGTCGCGATGTTGTAGTTCATGATCGGCACCGTGTAACGCCCGAGATCGGGCTCGACCTCGCCGATCCAGCTATCGGTGGCGTCGATGAAATAGCGCGCCTCTATCGTCGATCGGTCGAGAAACAGTTCGCCGCCGTTGCCGTCGAGAATCCAGTTTGCACGCTGTCCCTGAAGTATCCGGACGCCGGCCGCTTCGGCGGCTTTCGCCAAACCGATCGCGTAATTGAGTGGATGGAAATGCCCGCCCTGCGGATCGTAGACACCGCCATGATAGAGCGGGCTTGCTATATGGGCGTCCATGTCGGCCTTGGCGACCACATCGGTTTCATAGCCGTGGCGTTGGCCCAGATAGTCGGCCTCGCGCCGCATCGCATCGAAATCTTTCGGTGTCCACGCGGCCTCGACATGCCCTGCCTTGAGATCGCAGTCGATGCCATGTGTCGCGATCCGGTGCTTTACGCGGTTGTCGCGCCAGCAAAGATCGAACAAGGCATCGGCGCGTTCGCGGCCGAATTCGGCTTCGAGTTCGGACGCCGACCAGCGAAGACCGGGGATCAACTGCCCGCCATTGCGTCCCGATGCGCCGAAGCCAACCCGTTCCGCTTCGACGAGAATGACCGAAAAGCCTCTCTCGGCGCAGGCAAGGGCGGCCGACAAGCCGGTAAAGCCGCCGCCGATTACGGCAACGTCGCAGGCGTATGCGCCCGCGATGTCCGCATCCACGAGGCAATCGTGCGCGGTCGCCGAATAATAGCTGTTGTTCAGCGGGTCGGTCATGGCGTCGCGCGCGTCAAACGCGCATCAGCAGATGTTCGCGCTCCCAGCTCGACACCACCGACTGATAGTTGAACAGCTCATAATCCTTCACGGCGTAGAAGATTTCGAAAAAATCGTCGCCGAGCAGGTTGCGGACCTTCTTGCACGAGCTGAACCGGTCGAGCGCGGCTTCCAGCGTGCGCGGCAGGGTGCGGGCGCGGTTATAGGCGCTGCCGGTGATCGGCTTGGGCGGAACCATGCGGTCGATCATGCCGATATAGCCGCAGACGAGCGAGGCCGCGATCGCAAGATAGGGATTGCTGTCGGCGCCGGGCAGACGGTTTTCGACGCGGCGGTTGTTCTTGTCCGACACCGGGATGCGAAAACCGCATGACCGGTTGTCGACGCCCCACTGGACGTTGATCGGCGCTGCGCTGTCGGGACGCATCCGGCGAAAGCTGTTCACATTGGGCGCCCACATGGGCGAGATTTGCGGCATGAAGCGGATCAGCCCCGCGACATAGGATCGAAAGGCCGCGCTGTCGCGGCCGTTGGCGGTCGCGAACAGGTTGCGCCCCGTCTCGGCATCGACGACCGATTGGTGAATGTGCATCGCGCTTCCCGGCTGACCGGCCATCGGGTTCGCCATGAAGGTCGCATAGACGCTGTGCTGTTTCGCGACGTTGCGGACGACGCGCTTGAAGAGAAACACCTCGTCGGCGAGCCGCAGCGGATCGCCGTGCATGAAATTCACCTCGAGCTGTGCGGCGCCCATTTCGTGGATCATCGTGTCGATATCGAGCCCCATCAGCTCGCAATCGTCATAGATATGATCGATGATATCCTCATATTCGTTCATGGCTTCAAGGCCATAGGGCTGGCTCGCGGTTTCCGCCCGGCCCGACTGGCCGGTCGGCGGCGTCAACGGAAAGTCGGGGTCGGTGTTCTGCGAGACGAGATAGAATTCGACCTCGGGTGCGATGATCGGCTTCCAACCCTTGTCCTGGTAAAGGCCCAGCACCTTTTTCAGGATCGTCCGCGGCGCGATGTCGACCTCGGTGCCGTCGCCATTATAGGCATCGGCAATCACGAAGGCCGTCGGCGAGGTGAAGCCCGGCGCGACGCAGATGGTATCGGGGTCGGCAAGCAGGATCTTATCGGGATCCTTGTCCCAGACATCGTCGATATCCTCGGGATAATGGCCGTCGATCGTGCAGATGAAGACGCTGCCGGGGATCCGCAGCGACTTGTCCTTGACCGAAGCGAGGAATTTCTTGGCGGGCAGAACCTTGCCGCGCTGCACCCCGTTGATGTCGGGAACGATACATTCGACTTCGTCGATATTATGGTCGCTGATCCATTGTTCCAGATTGACTGACATGCGCCCCCGATTGGGCCGAGGAGCCGGCCCGTTTGTGGAACATGCAGCGTATAGCGAAGTCCGCCGGAGCGCCAGAGGGGCCGTTGTCGGTCATTTCGGGCATTGCCAGTCGCATGGTAGCTCGCCAGATTGCGCCCAGATTACGCATCGTCATTGCGAACGGATTGCCGCGTCGCCTTCGGCTCCTCGCGATGACGATTCTTGGGAAGAGGAACATGACGATGCAGGGTGACAACGACCAGCTGGTAAGTTTCTGGATGCCCTTCACCGCGAACCGTTCCTACAAGGCCCATCCGCGTCAGCTCGTCGCGGCGAGCGGGATGTATTATCAGTCGGGCGACGGACGCCGGATCCTCGACGGCACCTCGGGCCTGTGGTGCAGCAATGCCGGCCACTGCCGCCCCGAAATTGCAGAAGCCATCGCCAAGGCGGCGACAACGCTCGATTTCGCGCCGACGTTTCAGCTTGGCCATCCGCTGCCCTTCGAGCTGGCGCAGCGTCTCGCGGCGCTGATGCCCGAAGGGCTCGACCGGATATTCTTTACCAACAGCGGCTCTGAATCGGTCGATACCGCGCTCAAAATCGCACTGGCGGTGCAGCGCGCGAAGGGGCAGGGGACGCGCACCCGGCTGATCGGGCGCGAGCGCGGCTATCATGGCGTCGGTTTCGGCGGAATCAGCGTCGGCGGGATCGTCAGCAATCGCCGCACCTGGCCGGGGCTGCCCGGAACCGATCATCTGCGGCACACGCACGATCTGGCCCGCAACGCCTTCACGCGCGGTTTCCCGGCGCACGGCGCCGAACTCGCCGACGACCTTCAGCGGCTCGTCGACCTGCATGGCGCCGAAACGATCGCGGCGGTGATCGTCGAGCCGATGGCGGGCTCGACCGGCGTGCTGATTCCCCCGGCCGGTTATCTCCAGCGGCTGCGCGAAATTTGTGACCGGCATGGCATCATCCTGATCTTCGACGAGGTGATTACCGCCTTCGGCCGCGTCGGCGCGGCGACCGCTGCCGAGGCCTGGGGGGTGACCCCCGACATCATCACCATGGCGAAAGGGCTGACCAACGCGGCGGTGCCGATGGGCGCGGTCGCGGTGAAGCGCGACCTCCACGACGCCGTGATCGAAAGCGTGCCGGGCGGGATCGAGCTGTTCCACGGTTATACCTATTCGGGCCACCCGCTCGCGAGCGCGGCGGGGCTGGCGACGCTCGATATTTATGCGCGCGAAGCGCTGTTCGACCGGGCGAACGAACTCGCCGGCTATTGGGAGGATGCGGCGCACAGCCTGAAGGGGCGGCGCCACATCATCGATATTCGCACGATCGGGCTTGTCGCCGGCATCGAACTCGAACCACGACCTGGCGCTCCGACGGCGCGGGCGATGGAGTTGTTCCATGCTGCCTTCGACAGCGGCCTGCTGGTGCGCGCAACGGGCGACATCATCGCGCTGTCGCCGCCGCTGATCGTTGAAAAGACAGAGATAGACGCGATGTTCGGCAAGCTTGCCGAGCTTCTGGACCGCATCGATTGACGGCTCCGCTCGGGTGGGCGCACAAAAAAGGGGCCGCATATGCGGCCCCTTTCTGCAAGCGGTTCTGAACCGGGATAGATTCCCGGTACCGCCTCAGCGCTTGTCGACGGGGACGTAGGCGCGCTGCGTCGGGCCGGTGTAGAGCTGGCGCGGGCGGCCGATCTTCTGCGCGGGGTCCGAGATCATCTCGTTCCACTGCGCGACCCAGCCGACGGTACGGGCGAGCGCGAAGAGGGCGGTGAACATCGTGGTCGGGAAGCCGATCGCCGACAGGATGACGCCCGAATAGAAGTCGACATTGGGGAAGAGCTTCTTTTCGACGAAATAATCGTCGTTGAGCGCCATTTCCTCAAGCTGCAGCGCGACGTCGAAGACCGGGTCGTTGACCTTGAGCGCGGTGAACACCTCGCGCACGGTTTTCTGCATCACCGTCGCACGCGGGTCGTAATTCTTGTAAACGCGGTGGCCGAAGCCCATCAGGCGGAACGGATCATCCTTGTCCTTCGCGCGCGCGATATATTCGGGGATGCGTTCGGGACGGCCGATTTCGCGCAGCATGTTGAGCGCGGCTTCGTTGGCCCCGCCATGCGCCGGACCCCACAGGCAGGCGATGCCCGCCGCAATGCACGCGAAGGGATTGGCGCCCGACGAACCCGCAAGGCGAACGGTCGAGGTCGATGCATTCTGCTCATGGTCGGCATGCAGGATGAAGATGCGGTCGAGCGCGCGGACGACCGCCGGATCAACCTCATATTCCTCGGCCGGAACGCCGAAGGTCATGCGCAGGAAATTATGCGTGTAGCTGAGGTCGTTCTGCGGATAGATGAAGGGCTGACCCACCGAATATTTATACGCCATCGCCGCGATCGTCGGCATCTTGGCGATCAGGCGGTGGCTCGCGATCATGCGCTGGTGCGGATCGTGGATTTCGGTCGAATCATGATAAAAGGCGGACAGCGCGCCAACCACGCCGCACATGATCGCCATCGGGTGCGCGTCACGGCGGAAGCCGCGATAGAAGGTCGCAAGCTGTTCATGCAGCATCGTGTGGCGCGTGATCGTGGTATCGAACTTCGCCAGCTCGTCGCCGCTCGGCAATTCGCCGTTCAGGAGCAGATAGGCGACCTCCATGAAGGTCGAATGTTCGGCAAGATCGCCGATCGCATAACCGCGGTGGAGCAGGACGCCTTCGTCGCCGTCGATATAGGTCAGCTTCGACTCGCAGCTCGCGGTCGAGGTGAAGCCCGGATCATAGGTGAAGGCGCCGGTCTGGCCGTAGAATTTGCGGATGTCGACGACGTCGGGGCCGACGGTGCCCTTCAGCACCGGACTCTCGACAGTCTTGTCGCCCAGGGTGATTTTCGCGGTCTGGTCGGTCATATTTTTTCCCCTGATCTACGGGCGGGAGAGTGAGTGGCTACGCCCCTGCCGGATAATTGTGCGCTGCGTCAAGTCGCGCCAGGCTCTCGTCGCGTCCCAATAGCAGCAAGACGTCGAAAATGCCCGGAGAAACGGTGCGGCCGGTCAAGGCGGCGCGCAGCGGCTGAGCGAGCTTGCCGAGGCCGACACCGGCCGACTCGCTCGTTTCGCGCACCGACGTCTCGATGGCATCGTGCGACCAGTCGTCCAGCGCGCGCAGGCGGTCGGTAACATTCGCCAGCAAGCCTTCCGGCGCTTCGGCGATCAGCGCGGCGGCTTTCTCTTCGATCGTCAGCGGACGCACCGCAAACAGGAAGACGGCGCCCTCGGCAATCTCGTCCAATGTCTTCGCGCGCGGCTTGAGCACGTCCATCGCGCGCGCGAGCAAGGCGCGGTCGTCGCTGTCGAGTGCGCGCCCGACGAGCGTCTCGACCCGCGGCGCCACCAGGCCGGCGAGCCGGGCATCGTCGGCCTCGCGGATATAATGGCCGTTCAGATTTTCGAGCTTCTTGAAATCGAAGCGCGACGGCGAGCGGCCGACGTTGGCGAGATCGAACCATTCGACCGCCTGCTCGCGGCTGATGATTTCGGCATCGCCATGCCCCCAGCCAAGGCGAAGCAGATAATTGTTCACCGCCTCGGGCAGATAGCCAAGCTCGTCGCGATAGGCATCGACGCCGAGCGCGCCGTGCCGTTTCGACAGCTTTGCGCCATCGGCGCCGTGGATCAGCGGGACGTGCGCATAAACCGGCTCGCGCCACGCCATCGCGCGGATCAGCGCGAGCTGGCGGAAGGCGTTGTTCAGGTGATCGTCACCACGGATGACATGGGTGATCCCCATGTCGTTATCGTCGACGACGACGCTGAGCATATAGGTCGGGGTGCCGTCGCTGCGCAGCAGGATGAAATCGTCGAGCTCGGCATTCTGGACCGTCACCTCGCCCTGCACGCGATCGTGGATCGTCACCGCGCCATCTTGCGGCGCGCGCAAGCGGATGACGTGCGGGGCGGCGGGATCGCCGTCGTCACGGTCGCGCCACGGGCTGCGGACGCGGAAGGGGATGCGCTTTTCCTGTGCTTCGGCACGCATAGCGGCCAGTTCATCCTGCGTCAGATAGCAGCGATAGGCCGCGCCCTTGGCGAGCAGTTCGTGCGCAACCTCGGCATGGCGCGCCGCGCGCGCGAACTGATAGACGGTCTCGCCGTCCCAATCGAGGTCGAGCCACTGCATCCCGTCGAGGATCGCGTCGATGGCGGCGTCGGTTGAGCGTGCGCGGTCGGTATCCTCGATCCGCAGCAGGAACTTGCCGCCGTGATGGCGCGCGAAAAGCCAGTTGAACAGCGCGGTCCGCGCGCCGCCGATGTGCAGATATCCCGTGGGGGAGGGGGCGAAGCGGGTGACGACGGCGGCGCCCGTCGCTTCGGGGGTCGCTTCTGCCAATTCGGTTTTGTTTTCGGTTGCCACTCTGGCCTCTTTCACTCAGGCTGCCGGCCGCGGAACAGGGACCGCGGCGGATTTCGGGGCTGCCCCTAGCATGGCGACAAGCACGCTTCAAACGCCCATTGCCGCGCGGACGCTTTCATGGTTCGGCGCCTTGCCGGCGGCGATCGAGAGTCGGCTGGAGACCGAGCGCGAGCGGCTGCCGCTCTGGTTTCCTGTGGCCTTCGGCGCGGGGATCGCGCTGTGGTTCGCCTTGCCGACCGCGGCGCAATGGATCGGGCTTCTTTGCGCCTTGACGGGGGGCATGGCCTTCGGCCTGGCAATCGGCTGGCAGACCCGCGTTGGCCGCGCCCTGACGATCGGTTGCGGGGTTGCCGCGGCAGGGCTGCTGCTGATCTGGGGCCGCGCGCTGTGGGTCGAGGCGCCGGTGCTCGCGCGGCCGGTGACGACCGAATTTTCGGCGCGGGTCGAAGCGGCCGAGCCTTTGCCGGCGCGCGCGCAATTGCGGCTTGTCGTGCGGCCGCTCGCGCGCCCCGATCTGCCGCCGCGCCTGCGGCTCACGCTGCGCGGCGACCAGCGGCGCCCAATTGTGCCGGGGACGATGATCGGCGTGCGCGCGCGGCTGATGCCGCCGCCAACCGCGAGCCTGCCCGGCGGCTATGATTTTGCGCAGCGCGCCTGGTTCGACCGCATCGGCGCGGTCGGAACAGTGCTTGGCGATGTCATACTGCCGCCGGGCGCCGAGCACGCACGCCAGCCGCTGCGCACGCGGCTGAGCGAGCATATCCATCGCCAGGTTGCGGGATCGCCGGGCGGTGTCGCGTCGGCGCTGGTAACGGGCGATCGCGGCGCGATCACGCCCGAGGATGAGGAGGCGATGCGGCGCAGCGGACTGGCGCACCTCCTGTCGATCAGCGGGCTGCACGTCACCGCCGTGGTCGGCTTCGCGATGCTGCTCGCCATGCGATTGCTGGCGCTCAGCCCAAGGCTCGCGCTTGCGGGCTATGTGTTGCCGCTCGCCGCTGCCGCCGGGGCGCTCGCGGGCGGCGGCTATACGTGGTTGGCTGGCGCCGAGGTGCCGACGCTGCGGTCGTTGATCGCGGCGTTGTTGGTGCTGGCGGCGATCCTGCTGGGGCGCGAGGCGATTACCCTGCGGCTCGTCGCCGCCGGCGCGCTGCTCGTGCTACTGTGGCGGCCCGAGGCGCTGGTCGGGCCGAGTTTCCAGCTGAGCTTCGCGGCGGTAACCGCGATCGTCGCGCTCCACGAAAGCCGCGCGATGCAGCGCTTCGTCGCGCGGCGCGAGGAGCCATTTGCCTTCCGCTTCGGGCGCGGCGTCGCCGGCCTGCTGATCACCGGCATCGTCGTAGAGGTCGCCTTGTCGCCGATCGCGCTGTTCCATTTCCACAAGGCGGGGCTTTATGGCGCGCTCGCCAATGTCGTCGCGATCCCGCTGACGACCTTCGTCATCATGCCGGCGGAGGCTTTGGCGCTGCTGTTCGACGCGGTGGGGGCGGGGGCGCCCTTCTGGTGGGCGGCCGATCATGCGCTGCGCCTGCTCATCGGGCTCGCGCATCATGTCGCCGCGGCGCCCGGCGCCGTCACCACCTTGCCCGTTTTTCCGCCATGGGCTTTCGGGGTCGCGATGGCGGGCGGGTTGTGGATCTTGCTGTGGCGCAGCGGGTGGCGCTGGGCAGGCGCCGTGCCGCTAGTAGCGGGAATGGCGGTGCTGCTCGCACAGCCGCGCCCCGACCTGCTCGTGACCGGCGACGGGCGGCATATCGCAGCCGCCGTGCCGGGCGGCGGCTATGCCATGCTGCGCGATCGTGCCGGCGATTTCGTACGCGACGCGATGGCCGAAGCGGCGGGGATCGACACGCCGCTCGTCGCGCTCGGCGATCTCGACCATGTCGACTGCAATCGCGATTTCTGCCGTTGGACACAGGGCGAGGGCGATGCGCCGCGCGTCATCCTCGCCGCGCATGGGCGCGACCGGATCGCGGGTGAGGAGATGGCGGCCGCCTGCGCCGCCGCCGATGTGGTCATCAGCGAACGCTGGCTACCGCGCGAATGCGTCGCGCGCTGGCTGACGATCGACCGCGACACGCTGGAACAAAGCGGCGGCCTTGCGTTCTATCTGGGCGCGAAGCCGCGGCTCGTTTCGGCGCTGCGCGCGGGCGATGCGCATCCTTGGCGCCGCCCGCACCAGCTTAGTGGTAACGACGAAGCAGTCCCGACAGCCGACCTTGCACCATGACGCGATCGGCTTCGTAGCGCTGGGGTTCATAGGCGCTGTTGGCGGGATCGAGGCGCACCATCCGGCCTTCGCGATGGAAATATTTGAGCGTTGCGTCCTGTCCGTCGACGAGCGCGACGACGATATCACCCTCGCGCGCGGTACTCGCCTTCTGGATCAGCGCGTAGTCGCCGTCGAAAATCCCCGCCTCGACCATCGAGTCGCCCGATACTTCGAGCGCATAATGTTCGCCCGCGCCGAGCAACGCGGCGGGAACGGCGAGCCGGTTATAATCCTCGAACGCCTCGATCGGGACGCCCGCGGCAATCTTGCCGTGCAGCGGCACTTCGATAATGTCGTTCGCGGCGATGGGCTTCAGCGCCGGTGCGGGCTTGCGCAGCGGTACCACATTGTCACTGTCGATCCGCGTTTTGGGTTTGGCCGCATCGGGCAGCTTCAACACTTCGAGCGCGCGCGCACGATTCGGCAGGCGGCGCAGGAAGCCGCGTTCTTCGAGCGCGCTGATCAGCCGGTGGATGCCCGATTTCGACTTGAGGCCCAGCGCCTCCTTCATTTCCTCGAACGACGGCGAGATGCCGCTGGCGTCGAGCCGTTCCTGGATGAAGTGGAGCAGTTCATGCTGCTTCGCGGTCAACATCGGTCGTTCTCCATGATGGCATTGCCGGACATAAGGAGAACGATAGTGGAACAGAGCGGAACTTGTCAAGCGATCGCGATATAGTTTGCAAGCTCCCCCGCTGCGCAGGGTGCCGCGCCGACATCGCGGACGATCAGCGCGTTGGCGGAGATCAGGGGTTGCGTCTGGCCACTGTCCTGTCCGTCGCAGGGGGTGAGCAGCCCCTTGTCGAGGCGCGCGCGCAAATAATCGCGCCGCGTCCCGCCGGGACCGAGTGGAACCGCGAGCGGCGCCTTTTCCAACACCGGCAACGGCGCGGCCGCTCCGGCAAGGTGGCGGACAAGCGGTAGCAGAAAGAGCGTCGCCGTGACGAAGGCCGACGACGGATTGCCCGGCAGGCCGAGCAGGATCGCGTCGCCGATCCGGCCGGCGATCAGCGGCTTGCCAGGGCGCATCGCGATCTTCCAGAAATCGAGCTGCCCGCCCGCATCTTCGAGCGCGCCGCGGACATGGTCGTGATCGCCCACCGACGCGCCGCCAACGGTGACGATGACATCGTGCCGCCGCGCCATATCGCCCAGGATATTGGCGAGAACGCCGCGGTCGTCGCGCACGCGTAGCGGCAGTGTGACATCGGCGGG
The DNA here is from genome assembly GCF_000371385.1 of Sphingopyxis sp. MC1. Lineage (NCBI taxonomy): Bacteria > Pseudomonadati > Pseudomonadota > Alphaproteobacteria > Sphingomonadales > Sphingopyxidaceae > Sphingopyxis > Sphingopyxis sp. MC1. The sequence continues at coordinate 205,208 of NZ_AOUN01000006.1, read as the reverse complement.
TTCGGCGGCGAGCATTGCGGCGAGCATCGTGCCGTTGCTGTCGGGTATCTGGCCGGGCGCGAGCGCACGCCCGGGCGCCACCAGTTCGTCGCCTGTCGTCAGGATCGCGACGCGCGGGCGCCCCCCGACGATCAGATCGCCCGCACCGCCCATGATGGCCGCGGCGAGCGCCCCGGGGGCGAGGCGGCATCCTGCCTTGAGCAAAGGCGCGCCCGCGGCAAAGTCGCTTGCCCGGGCGCGGACATGGCGTCCCCGCGATGCGGGTCCATCGCCGGTGAGCGTCAGGCGCGCGCCGTCGGCGATGACATCTTCCTGCACCACCACCGTATCGGCATTGTCGGGCAGCATCGCGCCGGTGAAGATGCGGATCGCTTCGCCGGGGCCGAGCGCGCGGCTAGGGGCAGTGCCGGCGGCGACTTCGCCGGCAATCGTCCACGGGCCGGGCAGATCGGCAAAGCGGATCGCATAGCCGTCCATCGCCGACAGGGGCGCCGCTGGCTGGTCGCGTCCGGCGACGACGTCCTGCGCAAGATAGCGTCCGGCGCATTGCGCCACGCCAATATTGTCGGCACCGAGCGGCGGCTTCAGCGCGAGCAGCCGCGCCTGGGCCTCTTCGACCGCGAGCAGCGCGCTCATGCGGCGCGCCAGTCGCCCGACCGGCCACCGCTCTTTTCGAGCAGGCGGATATCGCCGAGGACCATCGCGCGGTCGAGCGCCTTCGCCATGTCGTAAAGCGTCAGTAGCGCGACCGACGCGGCGGTCAGCGCTTCCATCTCGACCCCCGTCGGCCCGGTCGTCGCGGCGGTCGCGCGGACCGCAATGCCATCGGCCTCCCAGTCGAATTCCACGGCGACGCTGGTCAGCGCCAGTGGGTGGCAAAGCGGGATCAACTCGGCGGTGCGCTTGGCCGCCATGATGCCGGCGATGCGCGCAGTCGACAGCACATCGCCCTTGGGCGCGTTGCCGGCGCGGATCGCGGCGAGCGCTTCGGGCGCCATCGCGATGCGACCGCCGGCGACGGCGCGCCGCCCGGTCGCGGCCTTCGCGCCGACATCGACCATATGCGCTGCGCCGCTTTCGTCGAGATGCGTTGGCCGGTTCGTCATCGGTGCAGTCCCTTCGTCAATGCGCTTCGGACAGCGGAAAGGACACGGATACGCGCGTGCCCTTGCCGACTTCGCTTTGAATATCGAGTTGGCCGTTATGGCGTTCGCTGATGTGCTTGACGATCGCGAGCCCCAGGCCGGTGCCGCCGACCGAGCGGCTGCGCGCTTCGTCGACGCGGTAGAAGCGTTCGGTGAGGCGCGGAAGATGATCGGGCGCGATGCCTTCGCCTTCGTCCTGGACCGACAAACGGACGCGGCGGCCCTCGCGCGTCAGTTCGACCGTCACCGGCGTGCCGGGGCGGCCGTATTTCATCGCGTTGGAGACGATATTGTGGACGAGCTGGCCGAGCTGCGCCGCGTCGCCCAGCACCGGCTGCGCTGCATCGCCGAGGCGATCGGCAATGTCCTGCGGCCGCGCCTCTGCACTGTCCTTCATCTGCGCGAGCGTATGGCGGACGATGGCGGCGAAATCGACCGGGGTGGTCGGGCGGCGGAAGCGATCGGCTTCGACGCGCGAGATCGACAGCAGGTCGATGACAAGCTGCTGCATCCGCCGCGCCTCGCGCTCGATGATCGCGAGGAAACGGTTGCGCGTCGGCGCATCGGCCTCGTCGTTCATGTCTTGCAATGTCTCGACATAGCCGAGGATCGCGGCAAGCGGCGTGCGCAGTTCGTGACTGGCGTTGGCGACGAAATCGGACCGCATGCGGTCGGCGGCATCGATCGCCGAGCGGTCGGACAAAAAGATGATGCGGCCGCCGTGCGACAGCGTCGCGATCCGCATCGTCCAGCGCTGGCCGGGCCGCGGATAGTCGGCAAGATCGACCGTCATCGCGCCCGTGTCGACGTCGCCAGCCGACAGCCATTCGGCCGCCACCGGATGGCGGATCGCGGTGCGGATGTCGGCGCCGACGATGTGGCGCCCGAGCAGGCGGACCGCGGCATCGTTGGCGATGGCGACGACATTGTCGATTACCCCCAGCACCGGTTCGCGCTCCTGATCGGCCCAGCGGGTGAAATCGGGATGGCGCAGCAGCAGCGGCGGTTCGACGGGGACGGGAGAGGCGACGGCAGGCGGCGCGGCGGCAGGCGGCGGCTGCGCGCCATAGACGATGACCGCGCCGAGCGCTCCGGCGAGCGCCAGGATCGCGATCGAGGCGAGGTCGCCGCCGACAAGCGCCGCGAAAATCGCCGCGACGGCGACAAGCGTCAGCGCCGCAACCAGGCTGGACAGGCGGTCGAACATCGACGCTGCGCCTCGCACGAAGCGGCGCGGCGCGCAAGGCGCTTCGCGGGGCGGTGCATCGGGTTACCATCGCGGCGCAGCCTGTCCCAAAGCGGGAAGGGCGCGGGAGGCGGCCGGTCTTTTGCTTTTCCTAAAGGCTTCACTGGTTTAATGCGCGGCCATGGAAGACAGCGACATCCCGACCGAAGTGCCCGCGACCGGCGACGAAGCCGTTCCCTCGCGGCGCAAGATGCTCGCGCTCGGCGCGGTCGGCGTGTCGGCGGCGCTGACCATCCGCCCCGCCTTTGCACAGACCGCGGTATCGGTGATGAACTGCCAGATTCCGGTCCCCGACGCGTCGGCCGCCGGCCGCTACATCGACGCCGCCGGCAAGCTTGTCCCGCCGGGGACGCAGGGGGCGTTTCCGGGCGCACCGCGGCCGTTCACCGGCGAGGAAGTGAAGCGCGCCTTTCGCGGCCAGACGCTGCCAGGCACCAGCTACAACCAGTCGCAGGCCTATCTGCAATATATCCGGCGCTTGCAGGCGGGGCAGAGCGGCTTTACCTGTTTCGCATCCATCCAGATGCCGCGCTGATCGTCGCTCCCCCCTTTGCGATGATGGTTCGCCGGCATCGCAGACAAAGGGACAGATGTGAAACTAGCTTCGCTGAAAGCCGGGCGCGACGGCCGACTCGTCGTCGTTTCGGACGACCTCGCCTGGTATGCCGATGCGACCCATATCGCGCCGACGCTGCAGGCGGCGCTTGACGACTGGGCGGAAACGGCGCCGCGGCTGAAGGCGCTTGCCGAAGATATCAATCACGAGGCGATCCCGCGCGAGCGCTTTCACGAGCGCGACGCTGCATCGCCGCTGCCGCGCGCCTATCAATGGGCCGATGGCAGCGCCTATGTGAACCATGTCGCGCTGGTGCGGCAGGCGCGCGGCGCCGAAATGCCCGAAAGTTTCTGGCACGATCCGCTGATGTATCAGGGCGGCAGCGATGCCTTTCTGGCGCCGCGCGATCCGATCCCGCTCGGCGATCCGGCGTGGGGCTGCGACATGGAGGCCGAGGTGGTGGTCGTCACCGGCGACGTGCCGATGGGCGTCGGTGCCGAAACGGCGCGGAGCCACATTCTGCTCGTCGGCCTGACCAACGACGTGTCGCTGCGCGGGCTGATCCCTGGCGAACTGGCCAAGGGCTTCGGCTTTTTCCAGTCGAAGCCGTCGAGTGCGATGTCGCCGGTGTTCGTTACACCCGACGCGCTCGGCGACCGGTGGCAGGACGGCAAGCTGCACGGCACGCTGTGCGTCGACCTCAACGGCCAGCCGCTCGGCCGCGCCGATGCCGGCGTCGACATGACCTTCGACTTCGGCCAGCTGATCGCCCATGCCGCGAAAACGCGCGACCTGCGCGCGGGGACGATCATCGGATCGGGGACGGTGTCGAACCGCGACGCCGATGGCGGACCCGGCAAACCGATCGGCGAGGGCGGACTCGGCTACAGCTGCCTTGCGGAAGTGCGGACGGTCGAGACGATCCGCGACGGCGAGGCGAAAACCCCCTTCATGCAGACGGGCGATACGGTGCGGATCTGGATGGACGACGAGCGCCACCACAGCATCTTCGGCGCGATCGAACAGACGGTCGCCTGACGCGCCGGCGGCAAAAAAGAAGGGGCGGGAATGATCCCGCCCCTTTTTTGTTGGGTTTGCGATGCGGCGTCCGTCAGGGCTTGCCGCCGCCGAGGCTGCCGCCCGACATCGCATCGCTGAGCGAGCAGGCCGCCGGGCCCAGGATGACGATGAACAGCACCGGCAGGATGAACAGGATCAGCGGTACCGTCATGATCGCGGGCAGGCGCGCGGCCTTTTCTTCGGCGCGCATCATGCGTTCGTTGCGGAATTCCGCCGACAGGACACGCAGCGCGCTGGCCAGCGGCGTCCCGTATTTTTCGGTCTGGATCATGGTCGTGACCACGCCCTTCACCGATTCGAGGTTCACGCGATACGCCAGATTTTCAAACGCTTGCCGCCGCTCGGTCAAAAAGCCGAGTTCGATCGAGGTCAGCGCGAATTCCTCGCCCAGTTCGGGATAGGCACGGCCGAGCTCCTTCGACACGCGGGAAAAGGCCGAGTCGACGGTCAGACCCGCTTCGGCGCAGATGACCAGCAGGTCGAGCGCGTCGGGAAGGCCTTTGCGGATCGCGTCGGTGCGCTTTTGCCGCTTGTTCTGGATGAACAGGTCGGGCGCCTTGTAACCGAGGATGAGCATGGCCATCGTCGCGCCCGAACGCTTGAACGGCGTCAGGTCGGGCCACATGTCGACCCAATAGATGAGCAGTGCCGCGATGCCGCCGAAGACGATCGGCAGGACGAGGCGGCCGAAAATGACCGCGACGGCCAGATCCTTCGACCGGATGCCGGCCTGCGCCAGCTTTTGCTGCACTTCCTTGATCTGGCTGTCCTGCAGCACCTGCAGCTTGCCGAGGAAGGTGCGCATCTTGTCGGCGGTATGGTTCTTGCGGACGAGGCGCGCGCGGCGCTTGGCGGTCGAGGCGGTGATGCCGGCCTTCAGCTGTTCGCGGCGATCGTTGAGCGCCTTCACGCGCTTCGCCATCGGGTCGCGAACGGTCAGCGCGCCGTAAATGGCCACCATGACCGCGAAGATGCCGACCGCAACGAGCATGGTCGAGGCCCAGACGACGTCGACGCCCAATAGGGTCGGGCCGGGCTGCGCTCCGGAGAAGGCGGTGAGGAGGAGGGTGCTGTTCATGCTGCGTCCTTCCTCAGATTTCGAACGAGATCATGCGCGACATGATGAAGGCGCCGATGCTCATCCACACCAGACCGCCCAGGCCAGCGACGATCAGCCGCTGTTCGAAGAAGAAGCCCTGAAGATAGCCGGGGTTCATCGACCAGACGACGCCGAAGACGAAGAACGGCAGGGCGCCGACGATATAGGCCGAAGCCTTGGCTTCCGACGACATCGCCTTGATCTTCAGCTTCATCTGCGCGCGCTTGCGCAGCACGTCCGACAGATTGGCCAGCGTTTCGGCAAGATTGCCGCCCGTTTCGCGCTGGATCGCGATGGTGATGCAGAAGAACTGGAATTCGGGCGTGCCCAGCATTTCTGCCGATTCCTGCAACGCCTGTTCCATCGTATTGCCGATGCGGATGCGTTCGACGATCCCGCGAAACTCCTCGCCGACCGGGCCGGGGAGTTCCTGGCTCACCACCTGAAAGGTTTCGGTCACGGGAAGACCAGATTTCAGACCGCGGACGAGCAGGTCGATCGCGTCGGGAAAGCGGGCGTTGAATTGGAGGACGCGCTTCTTGATGATCCGCCCGACCACCATATGCGGAAGCCCAACCCCGGCGAGCAGCCCGAACATCAGCGCCAGCATGAAAGGCGCACGCACGGACAGCATGCCGCCCGCCACGACGACGAACAATGCCATCGACGCGAACATATATTTGCTGAGCGTCCAGCCCTTGCCGGTCCGGCGAAGGCGCAGTTCCATCAATTCGCGCCGCGGCATCAGGCTGCTGATGCTGGTGTTGCCGCTATTGCCAGCGGCAGCGATCGTCTTGCGCATCTGGGCCGCGACGACCGCCTCGGTCGAGGCCGCGTGGCGATCCTTCACCGACGACAGGCGGCGGGCCTTGGCCTTGCCGGCAGAAGGTCCGGCAAAAGCCAGCGCCAGCATGCCGACCGCCAGCAACGCGGCGCCGAATGTTAGGATGATTGGCAGGTTCATGATCGCCCTTTGCCCCGTTCCCGCTGTGGCCGCGGCGGCGGCCGGCCTGCGCCGGCCCCCGTCACGTGCTTATTTCGCGCCTTTTTTGACGAGCGTACCCAGGCCGCCCAGCTTGCCGAGCAGCGAACCGCCCGACTTGCCTTTCGCCGGTGCCGCCGCCTCTTCGGCTTCGGCATCGGCTCCGTCGAGGACGACGCGCGTCAAATTGGTCCAGACCTGGCTCGCCTTCGTTCCCTTGCACGCTTCGGCATAGGATTTGCCGAGCTTGGCCGCCTGCGCGACAAGCTTGGGGTCGAAGGGGACGACGACGTCGATTGCGCGTTCGATCGACGATTCGAACTCCTTGCGCGACAATTCGCCGATCGTGGTCTGGAACTTGTTCGCGACGAGCACGACGCGCGCGCCCGGCACATTCTGCTTGAACCACGACAGGAGACGGATCGTATCGCGCGCCGAAGCCAGCGTGACGTCGGTGACGAGCAGGATCGTTCCGCATTCCGACACGAGGTGCGGGAAGGGGATCAGAACCTGACGCGGAATATCGACGATCGTCATCTCGAACGCGTTCCGCAGCTCTTCCTCGAGCTGATAGAAGGCCGAACCGTCGGTCATCACCGGCTGGTGGATCGGCGCTTCGGCCGACAGCAGGCTGAGCTTGTCCGAAGCGCGCACCATGGCGCGTTCGATGAACAGCCCGTCGATACGGCTCGGATTGTCGATCGCGTCGATCAGCCCGCGACCGGGCTCGAGATCGAGCGTCAGCGCACCGGTGCCGAAATGCACGTCGAGGTCGAGCAGCGCGGTCTGGCGGTCGGCCTGTTCGCTGATCGCCCAGGCGAGCGAGGTCGACACCATCGAGGCGCCGACGCCGCCGCGCACGCCGACGACCGCCATCATGTGGTGCGGTTTGTCGTCATGCATGTCGGCATGCTTGGGGGCCGAAAGGATCGCCTGCGCATTGGTCAGCGCGTCGCGGACCTGATCGAGCGACAGCGGTTTCAGGAGGTAATCCTGAATGCCGCTCGACAAGAGATCGCGATAGAGGCGAACGTCGTTGACCTGGCCCGCCGCGATGACGACGGTGCCGGGTTCGCAGACTTCGGCCAGCGCGTTGATGTCGTTGATCGGATCGCCCGATTCGGACATGTCGACGAACAGGATGTTCGGGCTCGCCGAGACCGACAGCGACTGCACCGCGTTGCGCAGGCCGCCCTTGTTGCACTTCTCGATAGGCCAGCCCATGTCGGCGGCGGCGACGCGGATCAGCTCCAGCGTATCGTCGTCGCACACAAAGGCGTTGAACGGGTCACGCAGCCCGGCTGCTTTGAAAGGCGCGTTCACTGGCTTCCTCCGCTGTTGCTGGTCGCCTGTCCGCGCAGATCGCCTGCGCCCGTCGGCGGTTTGTCGCGATAGGTCTTGATCGCGCGGGTCGCGGTCGTCGGATCATTGTCGCGCTCGCTGGTGCCCTTGATCAGATCGTTGGGATCGGCGACCATCGCGGCCAGATTGCTGTTCGTCGCGCAGCCATAGTTGGCCGAGGTCGCGTTATTGACGTTGATCGCCGAACGGCTCGACCAATTGGGGCAGCTCGGCACCGAAGCCGACGCCCGCGTCACGATCACGCGAACATAGCCCGGCGCGACCGCGCCCGTCGTCACCGGCACATCGCCGCTGAGAAGCAGGCCGCGGCGTTCGACCATTTCGCGGATCGTTTCCTTCGCGCCGCTGCTGCCATAGGCCGACGGGTCTTCGATCGCGATGCGATCGCCGTAACGGACGTTCATGGCATCGAGCCAGCCCTGCAGACGGCCTTGCTCGCTGGGGGCAAGGTCACCGCCCGCCGCCGCGACGTCGAACTGATAGATATCGTTGCGCACCACCGGCTGATGCACCGATTCAAGGCTGCGATTGCTGTTCGCGGCACCCGCGCAGCCGGCGAGAGTGGTTGCCAGCGCCAGGACGGTCCAAGTTGCGATTTTCTTCATCACGTTGCTCCTGATTGCCAGCATCACTTCTTGAGGTTGAAGCCGGGCGCCGCATCGGGCGAACCCGCGCGCGGCCGGTCGGCATCGTTCACCGACGTTTCAAGGCGCGGTTTGGGACGATCGCCGCCCGTCACGCCATCGGTCTGCTGGTTGAGCAGCAGGCGCTGAAGTTCGTTTGCGTCCTGATAGCCATCGGTCGGCAGCTTGATCTCGTTCGCCGACACCGGCTTGACGAGATAGGGCGTCACCACGATCACCAGTTCGGTTTCACCGCGGCGGAAGCTGTCCGATTTGAACAGCATGCCCAAGATCGGCACGTCGCCGAGGCCCGGCACCTTGTCGATGGCGCCGATCGAACGGTTGTTCATCAGGCCGGCGATCATGAAGCTTTCGCCCGACCCGAGCTCAACCGTCGTTTCGGCGCGGCGGATCGTCAGCGCGGGGATCTGGAACCCGTCCATTTCGATCGCGCCTTCGGTCGACAGTTCCGACACTTCGGGACGGACGCGCAGGCTGATGCGGCCATTCGACAGCACCGTCGGCGTATAGGCCAGGCTGACGCCATATTTGCGATATTCGATCGTCGTGCCGGCGAAGTTGCCGGGGATCGGGATCGGAAATTCGCCGCCCGCCAGGAAGTCGGCGGTTTCGCCCGAAATCGCGGTCAGGTTCGGCTGTGCCAGCGTGACGACCATGCCCGACCGTTCGCCGAGATCGAGCGAGGCCATCAGGTCCATGCCGAACAGGCGGCCGGCGGCGCCAAAGCTGTTGGTGCCGGCGGGAACGGTGAAATTATAGGCCGTCGTACCGGGCGCAACCGGCGGATCGCCTTCGCCCGGATAGAGGATCGAGCCCGGCGAGCGGCCGCGCACGATGCTGCCGAGGAAGCCGTTGCCCATCGCCCCGTCGCGATCGCGCGACAGCACGTTGCCGTTGATTTCCTTGACGAGCGTGCGGTTCACTTCGGCGATGCGGACCTGCAGATTGACCTGCAGCGGCGTCGCGGTGCGCAGGCGCGACAGCACCTTCGTCTGTTCGCCGACAAACGCCTGGACGAGGCGTTCGGCCTCGGCCGCATCGTCGGGCGACTGGACCGTGCCGGTCAGCAGGACGAAGCCGTTCATCGTGTTCGACTGGATCTTCGCGTCGGGCATGGCGAGCGACAGCATCTGGTCGATCGTTTCGATATTGTTGCCGACACGGGCGACCGTCGAATAGACGACGCGGCCGTTGCCGTCGGTCGCATAGATGCTCGTTTCACCCGGCGCCTTGCCGAAGATGTAGAGCTGGCGCGACGAGCGGACCTGAACGTCGGCAACCTGGTCGTTGGCGACGAAAACGTCCGACATTGCTGCCGGCAAGCTGACCAGGCGGCCGCGGCCGACCGACAGGTCGATGCTGCTGCTGGCGTTCTGAATGGCCTGCGCAACGGCTTGCTGCGCCGGGGCGGAGATCAGCGTCGCTGCAACCAGGCCGACGGCCAGGGTGCGGGCGAGGGCCGCCGCCTTGAAATTGGCTTTGCTGTGCATCTTACTTACCCCCAACCGGAACTGCGGTCACTTTGTCGCCACGGGTCACGCGGACCACCGGGCCGATCGGCACGGCGGCGGCCTGCGGGCTGCCGGCTGCGATCGGCATGCCGGCGGGCGGGCGTGGCGCCGAGACGCGGCCGCTGACTGGCACCCAGAAGCGCGAAACGTCGCCGCCCGTGGTCGCGGTGCGCGACGCGGTCGGACGACCGGCCGCATCGGCCATCATCCGGCGCTCGGCGGCGCTGCCGCCCTTGGTCGGCACATTGACGTCTCCCGACGCGATTGCCGCTTCGAGTTCGCCGGTGTTTTCGGCGAGCGGACGCAGCGCGAGCGAGAGCTTGCCCATATTTTCGGCGACCGCGATGCGTTCGGCGATGTCGGGCGTTGCTTCCAGCGTCACCGAGCCGAAGGTGCGCACCGGCGTCTTGCCGGTTTCGTCTTCGGCGTCGTAGCGCTGGTCGGTGGCAAGGACGCGGACGTTCCGCACGATGGTTTCAGCCGTGTAGAGCTGGTCGTCGGGATAGGAGCTTCCCTCCTTGACCGCGATCGTCTGCGCGAGCAGCACGTCGACGCGGTCGCCCGGGAAGACGAAACCGGCAACGCCCTGTTCCTGCGAAACCTTGACCGTGACGGCGCGCATGCCCGGTGCGAGAGCGGCGGCGAGGAAGCCGCGGTCATCTGGATGGACGAGCGAGCCCTGGGTCAGCGGCTGACCGGCGGTGATCGGGTAGCGCACGACGGTGCCCACCAGCGTATTCACGTCGGTCTTGTCCTTCAGGAAGTAAGCCTTCTCGACCAACTCCTTCGGCCACGGCTGATAGCGGAAGCTGTCGGGGCCGATGATCGTGCCCGTCGGCAGCTGCCGCGTCGCGACGAGGATCATGGGGCCGTTGATTTCGGGCGCCGCAGCTGCGCGCGCCGTCGGTGCGGAGGAACCCCGCATCATCTGGTTGACCCCGAACGCCGCGCCGATCGCAATGATCAGCGCGCCGACGATCAGCATAATCTTTCGCGTATCCATGACGGTTTTTCGCCTCCTACACCCACCGGACGCGGGGATGCTTGCCCTCAGGTCGATCCGATAAACTGAAACTGGTTAAGATAGTGTTGGTGAAGCGCCCAAAGGCCCCCGGCGGCGATCGCGAGCCCGTAGGGAACCTCTATCGCTTTGTCCGAAGGACGAATTTTGGACTGAATCAGCATCACAGCCGACAGGATTCCGCCCCCGATCGCCATGATGGTCAGCATGGGAAAGTACAAATAAAGCGGAATCCAGAGCATCACGGCGCCGATCATCTTCACATCGCCGCCGCCCATCGCTCCCAGAGCGAAGAGACCGGCGAACACCGCGAAGACCGCAAAGGCGGCGCCGAACTGCATCGGCATGTCGGGCCAGAATGCCATGCCCGACACGATCCAGAAGGGGATAGCGAAGAGGGCGATGGTCGCATTGAGGCCGTTCGAGATGGTGCGCGAGCGCAGGTCGCTGACCGCCGCGGCGATCATCAACAAGGCGAGCAGCCCCATCAGGCCCAACGCGATGATTTTCTGGTCCATGCCGCCGCTGTAGCGACTATGGCTTATCAAATAGTAACCATGAGTGTGCGCCCGCCGGGTTGCATTCCGCGGGCCAGCGGATATGCGGCGTCGCATGTCCGACCCGCGCCCTTCCTCGACCGACGTGCTGATCGTCGGCGCGGGCATCGCCGGTGCAAGCGTGGCCGCCGCGCTGGCGCCGCACCGCCGCGTGCTGATGGTCGAGGCCGAGGAGGCGCCCGGCTATCATGCGACGGGCCGGTCGGCGGCCTTCTGGCACGAAAGCTATGGCGGGCCCGGCGTACAGCCCTTGTCCGCCGCGTCGTTCGATGCGCTGGCCCGGCCCGCACCCGATTTTTCCGACAAGCCCTTCCTCACGCCGCGCACCGCGCTGACCATCGGTCGTGGCGGCGCGGAGGCCGCGGTGGTCGACGTCTTCGTTGCTGAATTTCGCGCCAAGGGAGTCGCGGTCGACCGCTTGGGGTTCGATGCGATGGCGGCGCTGATACCCGATCTGCGCCCCGAATGGACCGCTGCCGCTTATGAAGCGGCATGCAGCGACATCGATGTCGGCGCGCTGCACGCGGCCTATCTGCGCGCGGCGAAGCGCGGTGGGGCGGCGCTTGCAACGCGCGCGCGTTTCGACGGTGCGCGCCGGGTCACCGGCGGCTGGGAGGTCAGCGTCGGGGGCGAAACACTGCACGCCGAGCTGATCGTCGATGCCGCGGGCGCATGGGCCGATATGATTGCCGCACGCTGCGGGATCGCGCCGGTCGGCATCCAGCCCTATCGCCGGACCGTGGCGCAGCTTCGCCTCGACGTGCCCATCACCGCTGACTTGCCACTGATCGTCCATGTCGGCGGCGACTTTTATTTCAAGGGCGCCGGAGAGGGGCGCGTCTGGCTGAGCCCGCACGACGAGACGCCGTCCGAGCCGTGCGATGCCGCGCCCGAGGAGTGGGACGTGGCGGTCGCGATCGAACGGATGCAGTCGGTGGTCGACTGGCCCGTCGCCGCGGTCGAGCGCAAATGGGCCGGGCTGCGCAGCTTCGCCCCCGATCGCCTGCCGGTCTTCGGCGCCGACCCGGCCGAGCCCGCTTTCATCTGGTGCGCGGGGCAGGGCGGTTTCGGCATCCAGACGTCGCCCGCGATCGGCGCACTGCTCGCCGCACAGCTTGGCGCGCCGGCGCCGGGCGGGGCGATCGGCGCGGTCGATGCCTTCGCCTATGCGCCGGGCCGGTTCGGCGCGCGCTGATACTCGGCGCTTGCGCGCGCAAATCAGGGGTTTAGGATGCGGGAGCCGCGTCGCCCGTGGCGCGGCTGACCAGTGGAGGTACCCGTGGCCCATTATTTCGAGATCAAGAAGAACAAGGCCGGCGAGTTCGTCGCCTATTTCAAATATAACAGCGAAACGATCTTCTGGACCGAAGGCTATAGCAGCAAGGTATCGGCGAAGAACGCCATCGAGTCGATCAAGAAGAACGGCCCTGCCGCGGAAACCCGCGAAGCCGAATGATCCCGGCGGCGCGGGCGCACGCAGCGCCCGCGCCAGCTGGTACGCGCGAGCGATCTACAGCTTGGGCAGCGTCACGCCCTGTTGCCCCATATATTTGCCGGCGCGGTCGGCGTAGCTCGTCTCGCACGGTTCGTTCCCCTGCAGGAACAGGAACTGGCACGCGCCTTCGTTGGCATAGATTTTGGCGGGCAGCGGAGTGGTGTTCGAAAACTCCAGCGTCACATGCCCCTCCCAACCCGGTTCGAGCGGGGTGACGTTGACGATGATACCGCAGCGCGCATAGGTCGATTTGCCGAGGCAGATGACAAGGACGTCGCGGGGGATGCGGAAATATTCGACCGTCCGGGCGAGCGCGAAGCTGTTCGGCGGGATGATGCAAACATCGGTTTCGCGGTCGACGAAGCTGTTCGCGGCGAAATCCTTGGGATCGACGACCGCGCTGTCGACATTGGTGAAAATCTTGAATTCGGGCGCGACGCGCGCGTCATAGCCGTAGGAGGAGAGGCCGTAGCTGATGCAGCCGTCGCGCCGCTGCGCCTCCACGAAGGGTTCGATCATGCCCTGCGTCCGGGCGGCTTCGCGAATCCATTTGTCGGAAAGAATTGCCATGGCTAAGCCTCTAATCATTTCCTGCATGCATTGGGAAGATGGCTATGCCGATCCAATCCAAAGGTATTCCTGCATTGAGTGCAATGGTCCGTCAAAATGGGGCCGATCGGACTCAGGCCATTCTGCATTTGACGTTGTTTCTGTCCAGCGCGGGCTTTGAGATGGAATTTGTCGAAAACGACACAGGAAAGACCGAGGCAAAGTTTAAGCGAGATGGTGCTTGGCCATATGCTTTCATTGTCAACAGGGATAATCTCTTGTTTTATCTGAGAGATGTGACGGCGGGTGTTGTACCCGATCCGCCGTCTGTTCCTGTGGAGCAAGGCAAAAGTAAGGAGAGGTTGGTCAGGATCGCAACACTCCATGAAGCCGAACAGCTTACCGGTTTTCTTGCTCCGTTTATCAAATGAGCCCCAGATCCTTCGGCCCGAAGGCGGCGGGGAGCAGTTCGCTGAGGCGATAGGTGGTGACCGCGCTGCCGTCGCCCGAAGCGCAGTGGACCAGGATATCGGTTTTCGACCGTTCGGCGGCCTCGTTCAATATCTGGCGGCAGCGGCCGCAGGGGTTGACCGGATCGCTGCCGATCAGTGCATCGCCCTCGGGGCGCCCGCCGATGATGGCGACTTCGGCGAGTTCGCCGATCCAGCCTTCGTTGGCGATCTTGGCGACTGCGGTGGTCTCCGCGCAGAGCGTCAGACCGTAGCTCGCGTTTTCGACATTGGCACCGGTCACGACATCGCCGTTTTTCAACAGCAGCGCGGCGCCGACATGAAAGCCCGAATAGGGGGCATAGGCGCGGCTCGCGGCGTCGCGCGCGGCATCGATCAGGGCATCGCGGGTGTCGGTCATTATTCCTGTCCTTCGGGTCGCAGCACGTTCCAGCCCACCGTTCCGCCGGCGCCGGTCAGCCGGACATAGTCGTTCGCCTGCCACATCGCCCAGGGGTGGGCGCCATAATCGGGTTCGAAAAAGTCGCGGCGCAGCCAGGTCGTGCGGGCAATTCCGGCGGTGACGCGATAATCGGCCTCGAAGGCGGGGCCGGGCGCGATCACGCTGCGCTTGCCCGTATGCGCCTCGATCTGCGCGAGGAAGGTCGCAAGTTCGCTGAGCAGCAGCGCGCGCGTCGGCCGGTCGGGGCAGCGGTCGTCATAGTCGAGCCATACCACCGGCGGCAGCGCATCGGCGCGGCGCGCGACGTGGCGGATGAAATTGGCCGCCTGGTCGGTTGCCAGCTTGCACAGGCTGTAGCGATGGATCGCGCCCACCTGCACGCCGACGACGCGCGCCTGCGCGGCGTTGCGGGCATATTGCGGATCGATGCCGTCGGCGCCGTCGGTCGCCATGACATAGGCGAAATCGGCGCCCGCCGCCTTGATCGAGCCCCAATGGACCTTGCCATTGTCGGCGGAGATGGTGACGCCCTGAATCGGATAGAGCGCGCGGTCGGGCGTCCAGCGCGCCGCCCACCACAGCGCAAGACCCGCGAGCAGCAGGATCAGGACGAGTCCGCCGCCGATCCGGCGCGCCAGCCGCGCGGCGCGTGTCCGCCAGTCGGACAGGCCTTTCGCTGCGGTTCTGCCCTTCATTTTTGCCCCGGCGCGCATCGTCATCCCTTGATGTGGAGGACGCAGATCAGCGTGAAGAGACGGCGCGCGGTGTCGAAATCGACCGCGATCTTGCCATCGAGCCGGTCCATCAGCATTTCGGCGGCCTCGTTGTGCAGCGCGCGGCGCGCCATGTCGACGGTCTCGATCTGCTGCGCGGTAGAGGTCTTGATTGCCTGATAATAGCTGTCGCAGATCGCGAAATAGTCGCGGATCGGACGGCGGAAGCGCCCGAGGCCCAGGATTACCGCTTCGAGCGGCGAGCCGTCCTCGCGGCTGATCTCGAAGATCAGGCGGCCGTCCTCGACGCGGAGCATCAGGCGATAGGGGCCGGCATAGCCATCGGGGTGGCCGCGCTGCGGCACGAACTTGTTGTCCTCGATCAGATCGAAGATTGCGACGCGCCGCTCCTGTTCGACATCGGGGTTGCGCCAGACGATCGAACCCTCGTCGAGCTCTACCGAGATGATGCGCTGTTTCGATGGGTCGGCGTCGGTCATGCTGTCCGTGCTTCTACTTGGCCGGGCGCGAAGGGCAAGGGCGACTTATTCACAGCATTCCACAGTTATGATAGGTTGATCGATATCGTCGATTGCGCCCGCCGCGCCTTCGACGCATGAAAGCTGCCATGCCCGAGCTTGCCCTTTTTCCTGCCCCGGTTCCCGCCGGGGACGAACGCCAATTGCCCCGCAATATCGAGGCCGAGGCCGCCTTTCTGGGCGCGATCCTGATCGATAACCGAGTCGTCGAGGATTTGCCCGTGCAATTGACTGCGGCGCATTTCTTCGAACCGCTGCATGGCCGCATCTTTGGGCAGGCGATGGCGCTGATCGAGCGCAACAGCATCGCGACGCCGGTTACGCTGAAGCCCTTTTTCGAAAATGACGAGGCGATGAAGGCGGTCGGCGGGGTGGGCTATCTGGCGCAACTGACCGGCAGCGGCGCGGGCCTGATCGGCGCGCGCGACTTCGCCCGGCAGATTTTCGACCTCGCGCTGCTGCGCGAACTGGTTGGCGTCGGGCGCGGACTGGTCGAGGGCGCGCTCGACACGAGCGAAAGCGTCGATCCGCACGCGCAGATCGAGGAAGCCGAAACCGCGCTCTACCGCGTCGCGGGCGGCGAGGCCGAAATGGGGTCGGTCAAGAGCTTCAGCACCGCGAGCCTGACCGCGCTGCAAGCCGCCGAGCGCGCGCTCAATTCGGGCGGCCATCTGTCGGGGATCACGACAGGCATCGGCAGCATGAACGCCAAGATCGGCGGCATGCACAATTCGGATTTGATGATCCTCGCGGGCCGTCCGGGGATGGGCAAGACCTCGCTTGCGACCAATATCGCCTATAATGCCGCCGAACGCTGGCGGCGCGACGAGGAGGACGGGATTCCGCCCGAAAAGAATATGGGCGCCAAGGTTGCCTTCTTCAGCCTCGAAATGTCCGCCGACCAGCTCGCGACGCGCGTGCTGGCCGAACAGTCGGGGGTGTCGGGCGAGGCGCTGCGCATGGGCAAGATCAGCAAGGAGCAGTTCCAGCAATTGTCGCGCGCCGCGCAGGCGCTGCAGACGCTGCCGCTGTTCATCGACGATACCCCCGGCCTGACGATCGCGAGCCTGCGCACCCGCGCGCGCCGCCTGCAGCGCCGCCACGGCATCGGCTTCATCATCGTCGACTATCTGCAACTGCTGCAGGGGTCCTCGAAGAGCGGCGACAATCGCGTGCAGGAAATTTCGGAAATTTCACGCGGATTGAAAACGCTGGCGAAAGAGCTTCACGTTCCGGTGATGGCGCTGTCGCAGCTCAGCCGTCAGGTCGAAAGCCGCGAGGACAAACGGCCGCAGCTCTCCGACCTTCGCGAATCGGGCTCGATCGAGCAGGACGCCGACATGGTGCTCTTTGTGTTCCGCGAGGATTATTATGTCGCGGCGCGCGAGCCCAAGCGCCCGGTCGAGGGCGACGATATCAAGATCCACGCGGCGCATGAGGAATGGGCCGCCGAGATGGAGCGTGTTTTCGGCCTCGCCGAGGTGATCGTCGCCAAATCGCGTCACGGCTCGACCGGCAAGATTCGCCTGCACTTCGAGGCGAAGACGACGAAGTTCAGCGATCTGGCGGACGACAGCCAGGCCTATGCGGATTATGAGTAGATAGCCGTGCCCAGTGCCCCTGCGAAGGCAGGGGCCCATCACGAGGTTTTGCAATCAAAAGCCTGCGTCTGGCGAAGGGGCAGGAGATGGGCCCCTGCCTTCGCAGGGGCACGCGGGTCTGTTCTCAGAACGCGGGATCGTTCGCCGGATTGTCGTCGATCGGCGTCACCGCTTCGTGGATACCGCATTCGGTCTTGTCCCAGCCGCGCCAGCGGCCTGCGCGCGGGTCTTCGCCCGGTTTGACCTTCGAGGTGCAGGGCGAGCAGCCGATCGAGGGATAGCCCTCTGCCTCAAGCGGATGGCGCGGCAGGTCGTGCTCGGCGAAATAATCGTCGAGCATTTCGCGCGTCCAGTTGGCGAGCGGGTTGAATTTCAGGCGGCCGGTGTTGCCGTCGAGCTCGAAGCGCGGCAGGCCGGTGCGCGTCGACGACTGGAAGCCCTTGCGGCCGGTGATCGACGTGTCGAAATCGGCGAGCGCCTTTTCGAGCGGTTTGACCTTGCGGATTTCGCAGCAGCCGTCGGGATCATACGACCAGCGCAGTTCGGTCGCGTCCTTTTCGGCGAGTTCGGCGGCATCGGGCGTGAGATTGACGAGATTGAGGCCGAGCCGCGCGGCAAGTTCGTCGCGATAGGCCAGCGTTTCGGGGAAATGCTTGCCCGTGTCGAGGAACAGCACCGGCATGTCGGGCGCGACGCGCGTCACGAGATGGAGCAGCACCGCGCTTTCGGCGCCGAAGCTCGACACGATCGCGGTGTCGCCGATCAGCCCCGCGCCGATCACGCTCGCAACCGCCTCGCCCGCGTCCTGGCCGCGGAAGAGGTTGTTGAGGCGGATGACGTCGGCCTGCGTAAAGCGCGGCGCCACGTCGATCCGGTCGCGCGTGCGGTCTTCCGGCGCGGATTTGCTAGCCATGCCGCAGCTTCCAGATCGGCACCGCGCCGTCCGCGGCGTGCTGATAGACATTCGGGTAGCGGCTGAGCGTCGCATCGACGTCGGCGCGGTTGAGCCCCGCCTGCGGCGCGAAGCTGTCGAAGCCGCAGCGGCGCATGAAGGCGACGAGGTCGACGAGCACGTCGCCTTCGGCGCGCAGTTCGCCTTCATAGCCCGCTTCGCGCAGCACGCGCGCGGTCGAGAAGCCGCGCCCGTCGCGAAAGCGCGGGAAGGAGACTTCGACGAGCTTCACGCGCGCGAGATGCGGGATCAGGCGGCGTGGGTCGTCGCCCGCCTCGATCCGCACCGCGCTCGCGGCCGGCTGTTCGAGGAAGGCGTCGAGCGAAACCGCGGGTTCCTCGACCAGGTCGTCGTTCCGGAAACGCAGGGCGTCAGCCATAAATAGCCTCCTTGAAGGGGTCGAGACCGACACGGCGATAGGTGTCGAGGAAACGCTCGCCGGGTTCGCGCAGCTCGCGATAGCGTTCGACCGCGCGCTCGACCGCATCAACGACGCCGTCTTCGTCGAAGCCGGGGCCTGTGATCTTCGCCTGCGTCGTGTCCTCCGCGCCCGATCCGCCGAGCAGCAGCTGGTAATTTTCGGTGCCCTTGCGATCGACGCCGAGGATGCCGATGTGGCCGGCATGATGGTGGCCGCAGGCGTTGATGCAGCCCGAAATCTTGATCTTGAGCTCGCCGAGGTCGAGCTGGCGGTCCATGTCGGCGAAACGCTGCTGGATCTTCTGCGCGACCGGGATCGAGCGCGCGTTGGCGAGGGTGCAATAGTCGAGACCGGGGCAGGCGATGACGTCGGTGACGAGATCGAGGTTCGCATCGGCGAGCCCCGCTTCGTGCAGCGCTTGCCACACCGCGTAGAGATCCGCCTTGCGGACGTGCGGCAGGACGAGGTTCTGCGCGTGCGTCACGCGCACATCGTCGAAGCTGTAGCGTTCGGCGAGGTCGGCGACGACCTCCATCTGCTCGGCGGTGACGTCGCCGCCGATGCCCGCGATCGGTTTCAGGCTGATGTTGGCGATCGCATAGCCCGGCGCCTTGTGCTGGATGACCTGCTGGTCCACCCACAAAGCGAAATCGGGGTCCGTGCGGTCGATCTCTTCGGACAGCCCCGTCTCGAACGGCGGCGGAGTGAAATAGGCCGCGATGCGGTCATATTCAGCCTGCGGGAAGTCGGTGCCCAGCGTCAGGAAATGCTCGAACGCTTCCTCGACCTGGCGGCGGAATTCCTCTTCGCCCAGATCGTGGACCAGGATCTTCATCCGCTGCTTGTGGATATTGTCGCGCCGCGCGTGCATGTTCCACACGCGCAGGATCGCCTGGATATATGAGAATATCTGCGCCGCGGGGCAGAAGTCGCGGATCTTGTAAGCGATGAAGGGGGTGCGCCCCATGCCGCCGCCGGCATAGACTTCGAAGCCTTCCTCGCCCGCTTCGTTGCGGACGATGCGCAGCGCGCAGTCGTGCCAGCGCAGCGCCGCGCGATCTTCCTGCGACGAAATGACCGCGATCTTGAACTTGCGCGGCAGATAGCTGAATTCGGGGTGAAAGGTCGTCGCCTGACGCAGCAGTTCGGCCCACGGGCGCGGGTCGCAAATCTCGTCGGCGGCGGCGCCCGCATATTGGTCGGCCGAGATGTTGCGGATGCTCTCGCCGCTCGTCTGGATCGCGTGCATCTCGACCGTCGCCAGTTCGGCGAGGATGTCGGGCGCTTCCTCCAGCTTGATCCAGTGGTACTGCAGATTCTGCCGCGTCGTGAAATGGCCGTAGCCGCGGTCATATTTGCGCGCGATCTCGGCGAGCTTGCGCAGCTGGCGCGAATTGAGCGTGCCATAGGGAATGGCGACGCGCAGCATATAGGCGTGAAGCTGGAGATAGAGGCCGTTCTTCAGCCGCAGCGGCTTGAACTGGTCGTCGTTCATCTCGCCCGCGATGCGGCGGCGCGTCTGGTCGCGGAATTCCTCGACGCGCGCGTCGACCATCGCCTGGTCGTACTGGTCATATTTATACATGTCAGATCACCCAATCGCCGGACGCGGGGTCAGCCGGTTTCAGTGTCAGGTCGGGGCGCACGGTCGGGCCCAATGCGCGGATGCGGTCCTTGATGTGCGCGGGGCGCGGCCCCTTGCCGGTTTCGACCGCGTCGATGATGTAGCCGCCGTTGACCCGGCGCGCGCCATCCTCGGCGGTCAGGATCGCCTCGCCCTGCTCGCCGACGTCGGCGGCGTCCTCGACATGGAGCGACCAGTCGCGCCCCGTCCACCAGATGACGGCGCCTGTTTTCAGGTCGTTGCCGGTTATGATTCGCATGAAATATCCTTCAGTGAGGCGGAAATTCCGGGGGCGCCGAGGCAGTCGAGCGCGTCGGCGCGCGCCGCGACCTTGCCGACGATGATCAGCGCCGGGCTTTGCACCTTCTCGCGCGCGACGAGGTCGCCGAGATCGGTAAGCAAAGTGCGGAGCACGCGCGCGTCGGCCGTCGTGCCGCGCTCGACGACCGCGACCGGAAGGCCCGGCGAGACGCCGTCGGCGATCAGCTTGTCGGCGATGGCGCTCGCGGTCGCGAGCCCCATGTAGATGACGAGCGTGCGGCCGTGGCCGGCAAGGCCCGACCAGTCCTGATCGGATAGGTCCTTGCACTGGCCCGCAACGAAGCTGACCGCGCTTGCATCCTCGCGGTGGGTGAGCGGGAGGCCCGCCTGCGCGGCGCAGCCCGCAGCCGCGGTGATGCCGGGAACGACCTCGACCGCGATTCCCGCTGCGCGCGCGGCATCGAGTTCTTCGCCGCCGCGGCCGAAAATGAAGGGATCGCCGCCCTTCAGCCGAACGACCTGCTTGCCGCTCTGCGTCTCGCGGACGATCAGCGCGTTGATCAGGTCCTGCTTCATCGTGTGGCGGCTGCGCTGCTTGGCGACGCTGATCCGTTCGACATGCGGCGGGATCAGCGCGAGCACGCCCGCGCCAACCAGCCCGTCATGAACGACAAGATCGGCGCTTGCCAGCAGGCGCGCGGCGCGCAGCGTCAGCAGGTCGGGATCGCCCGGCCCGGCACCGACGAGCCACAGCTTGCCCGCCAAAGAAGGTTGCTTTTCCATGCGACCCTAAATGGTCGGCGGGCGCCGGAATCGCAAAACAGGCTTTGTTGGCGAGGGTGAAGCTAAAATTGCCCCGGATCTGGCGGTCAGAGATATTTCTTCGTCACCAGCTTCGGCGTGTCGTCGTCGCGCAGGCCGACCCCGATCGAAGCGCGCAGCGCGTCGCTTTCGGAACTGGCGACCGGATAGGCGCAATAGTCGGCGGCATAAAAAGCGCTCGGCCGGTGATTGCCCGACAGGCCGACGCCGCCAAAGGGCGCGGCCGAGGAGGCGCCGTTGGTCGGGCGGTTCCAGTTGATGACGCCGGCGCGGGCATTCGCCCAGAATTGGTCGTAAAGCTGCGGTGTCCCACCGATTAGCGCCGCGGACAGGCCGAAGGCGGTGTTGTTTGCTTCGGCAATCGCGGCTTCGAAACTGTCGACGCGGATCACCTGGAGCAGCGGTCCGAACAGTTCGATATCGGGGCGTTCGGGCATCGCGGTGACGTCGATGATACCGGGGGTAAGGAAGGGGCGGTTCGCATCGGGCCGCGTCATGTGGCGGATCACCTGGCCGCCGTTCGACATCAGGATCAGAAAGCTTTCGGTCAGTCCGTCGGCCGCCTCGTTGTCGATTACCGGCCCCATATAGGGGGCAGGGTCGGCGTGGGGATGACCGACGATCAGCCGTCCCGCGAGCGTCTTGACCTCGGCGAGCAGTTGGTCGGCCAGATCCTGTTTGACGATCAGCCGCCGGGCATTGCTGCACCGCTGGCCCGCGCTCAGGAAGGCGGACTGGACGACGATCGTTGCCGCGGTCGCGATGTCGGCGGTGTCCCAGACGACGATCGGATTGTTGCCGCCCATTTCGAGCGCGACGATCTTGCCCGGCTGATCGGCGAACTGGCGGTTGATCGCGACCCCGGTGCGCGCCGACCCGGTGAACAGCAATCCGTCGATGCCGGG
This sequence comes from Sphingopyxis sp. MC1, assembly GCF_000371385.1. NCBI lineage: Bacteria > Pseudomonadati > Pseudomonadota > Alphaproteobacteria > Sphingomonadales > Sphingopyxidaceae > Sphingopyxis > Sphingopyxis sp. MC1. The sequence goes on along the minus strand of NZ_AOUN01000006.1, from coordinate 183,211 downwards.
ATGCGCGGCCAGCGCCTTGCCCGCGTCGGGTCCGCCGATGACGAGCCGCACGACCTCTTCGGGAACACCGGCGCCGTGGAGCAGTTCGACAAGTCGCGCGCCAACCGCAGGGGTTTTTTCCGACGGTTTGAACAGCACCGAATTGCCGGCGATCAACGCCGGCACGATATGGCCGTTCGGCAGATGCGCAGGGAAATTATAGGGGCCAAGGACGGCAAGCGCGCCGTGCGGCTTGTGGCGCACCGCGTTGCGCAGCCCCATCGCGCCTTCGATCCGGCGGTTGGGGGTGCGTTCGGCATAGGCCTTGATCGAGATATCGACCTTGTTCGCGACCGATTCGACCTCGGTCCGCGCTTCCCACAAAGGTTTGCCGGTCTCGCGCGCGATCAGATCGGCGAGCTGTTCGCCATCGGCCTTCACCCGGTCGGCAAAGCGGCGCAGCGTTTCGGTGCGGAAGGTGACGGGCTTCGCGGCCCAGGCGGGCCAGGCGGCGCGCGCGGTTGCAACTTCAGCGTCGATGTCACTGATACGGCCGCGCCATAATTCGGCGCCGGTTGCCGGCTCGAAGGACAGAAGGTCTTCGCTCATCCCCGTTCCCCCGTCGATTTGGGCGCGCAAAGGCGCCAGTGCGCTCGATCATTGGGGGGCGGCAAAAGCATTGTCGCCCTCTTATCTGCGAAAGCGTACGGCGGCAACCGCGATAGGCCCGGCAACAGCGAAAGCGGGCCGATTGACACGGGCGCGACAGGGTGGCTTGCACCGGCGCGCGCGGTTCGCGATAGAGGCGGATAGTATCGGCTTAAGGGGACGGGCGATTTTGGCGCGACAGGATGCACGGCGCGAATGGAGCGATCACTATTGGTGGTCGGCCGATGGCGTTCGCCTGCACGCGCGCATCTATGACGGACCCCCGACCGCGGCGGAGGCGCCGCCAATCCTGTGCATGCCCGGCTTGGCGCGCAACGCCCGCGATTTCGAGGCGCTCGCACCGCATATGGCGGCGCAGCGGCGCGTGATCGTGATCGAATTCCGCGGGCGGGGCGAGAGCGCCTATGCCAAGGATCCGATGACCTATGTCCCGCTGACCTATGTCCAGGATGTCGTCGCGCTGCTCGACGAGCTGGCGATCGCGCGTTTCGCGACGGTCGGCACGTCGCTCGGCGGGCTGGTGTCGATGTTCCTTGCCGCCAGCCTGCCGGGGCGGCTTGTCGGCGCCGTACTCAACGACGTCGGACCCGAACTCGAGGCGGCAGGGCTCGATCGCATCCGCGACTATATCGGAGCCGGCGGCAGCCAGCCGACGTGGATGCACGCGGCGCGCGCTTATGCCGAGCTCAACGCCGCGGTTTATCCGGACTATGACATTCACGACTGGCTGCGCATCACCAAGCGGACCCACCGGCTGACTCCCGAAGGACGCATCGTCACCGATTACGACAAGCAGATTGCGGCGCCGCTGCGCCTTGCCGGCGATCAGGAGGGTATCGACCTGTGGCCCGCCTATCGCGCGCTTGGCGATGCACCGGTGCTGATCCTGCGCGGCGCGCTGTCGGACATTCTGGCCAAGCAGCCCGCCGCAAAGATGCAGACGGCGCTGGCCCATGCGACGCTGGTCGAGGTTCCGGGCGTCGGTCATGCGCCGACGATGGACGAGCCCGCGGCGCGGGCGGCGATCGACGCCTGGATCGCGGCGCTTCCCGCCGCGTGACCGAAGTCGGCGCGATCGAGGAGCGGGAGCATCCCGTCCGCATCCTTCACCTTCATTCGAGCTTTTCGCTCGGCGGCAAGGAGGCGCGCGCGGTTCGCCTGATGAACCTGATGGGCGACCGGGCGCAGCACACGATCCTCTCCGCGGTCCCCGATGCGCTCGGCGCGCGCGATGCGATCGATCCGGGGATTGACGTCAGCTTTCCGACCGATGCGCCGCCGCTGGCCGGGCGGCCGTCGCTGGCGCGTTTCCGCGATCTTGCGACCTATATCTACCGCTTCGACCTGGCGCTCAGCTATAATTGGGGCGCGATGGACGGGGTGATGGCGCACCGGCTCTACTGGCATCGCTGGTGGTATCAGATGCCGCCATGCCTGATTCATCATGAGGACGGGTTCAACGAGGACGAAAGCGTCCGGCGCAACTGGAAGCGCAACCTCTATCGCCGCTATGCGCTGCGAAACGCCGCGGGGGTCGTCGTGCCTTCAACGCTGCTCGCCGGGATTGCGGTGGACGAGTGGAAACTGCCGCCCGATCGCATCCATCTGATTCGCAACGGAATCAACGTCGCGGCCTATGCCGCCGCGCCATCGGTGCCCATCCCGGGCTTCGTCCGCCGGCCGGGCGAGGTGGTGATCGGGACGGTAGCGGGGCTACGCAAGGTCAAGGATCTGCCGCGCCTCGTGCGCGCCGTTGCGGCGCTGCCGCCGCATGTGCGGCTGGTAATCGTGGGGGAGGGGCCTGAGCGCGCGGCGATCGCCGCCGAGGCGGCGGCGTGCGGCATGGCCGACCGGCTGGTGCTTGCGGGATTCATGCCCGAACCGGCGCAATGGATCGGTCATTTCGACCTGCTCGCGCTCTCGTCGCGGAGCGAACAGGCGCCGATTGCGGTGATCGAGGCGATGGCGGCGGGCCTGCCCGTCGTCAGTCCGGCGGTCGGCGATGTGACGGCGATGGTGGGCGAAGCTAACCGCCCGTTCATCGCGGCGGACGAGACGAATTTTCGCGCCGCGCTGGCGCGCCTTGCGGACGATGCGGCGTTGCGCGCAGCGGTGGGTGCGGAGAATCGGCGCGTTGCCGCCGAGCGCTTCACCGAATCCGGGATGGTCGCGGGCTATCAAAGCCTCTATGCTCGCGCGCTGGAAGGATATGACGTTTTTACGGGGCGTTTCCTGGGGTCGGACCCCGCCTTCGATTGACAAAGGCGGTCCGGTTCCGCTTACGGAAGAGGCAAATGGGGGCTGGCGCGCGGCTGCGCAGCCGGCGGAGAGAAAGAGGTTTATAGTGTTCAAAGGTTTGAAGCCCATCCTTTACGGCGGACGCGAAGTCTGGCCGCTGGTCGAGGGCGGGAAGGGCGTGTCGGCGACCAACCATATGTCGAGCGGCGCCTGGGCCGCGGCCGGCGGGATCGGCACCGTTTCGGCGGTCAACGCCGACAGCTACGACGCCGAAGGCAAGATCGTACCGCAGGTCTATCGCGCTGCGACGCGCCGCGAACGGCACGAGGAACTGGTCCGCTACGCCATCGACGGCGCGGTCGAACAGGTGAAGCGCGCCTATGACCTCGCCAGCGGAAAGGGCGCGATCAACATCAACGTCCTGTGGGAAATGGGCGGAGCGCAGCAGGTATTGGAAGGCGTGCTCGAACGCACCAAGGGGCTGATCACCGGCGTCACCTGCGGCGCGGGGATGCCGTACAAGCTCAGCGAAATCGCCGCGCGGCACAATGTCCATTATCTGCCGATCATCTCGTCGGCGCGCGCGTTTCGCGCGCTCTGGAAGCGCGCCTATCACAAGGTCGCGCATCTGATGGCGGCGGTCGTCTATGAAGATCCGTGGCTCGCCGGCGGGCACAACGGCCTGTCGAACGCCGAAGATCCGCTGAAGCCCGAAGATCCCTATCCGCGCGTCAAGGCGCTGCGCGACACGATGCGCGCCGAGGGGATTTCGGACGAAGTGCCGATCGTGATGGCGGGCGGCGTCTGGTATCTGCGCGACTGGAACGACTGGATCGACAATCCCGAATTGGGCTCGATCGCCTTTCAATATGGCACGCGGCCGCTGCTGACGCAGGAAAGCCCGATCCCGCAGGAGTGGAAGGACCGGCTGCGCACGCTCGACGAGGGCGATGTGTTGCTCCACCGCTTCTCGCCCACAGGCTTTTATTCGAGCGCGGTGCGCAATCCTTTCCTGCGCGATCTCGAAGCGCGGTCGGAGCGGCAGATTCCCTATTCGAAGCAGGAAGCGGGCGACCATGTCGCGCAGCTCGACGTCGGCGTGAAGGGGCGCAATTTCTGGGTGACCCCGCACGACCGCGACCGCGCGCGCGACTGGGTGGCCGAAGGCTATACCACCGCGCTCAAGACGCCCGACAATACGGTCGTCTTCGTCACCGAAGAGGATAGGACGGTGATCCGCAAGGATCAGGCCGATTGCATGGGCTGCCTGTCGCACTGCGGCTTTTCGGCGTGGAAGGACCATGACGATTATTCGACCGGCTATCTTGCCGATCCGCGCAGCTTCTGCATCCAGAAAACGCTGCAGGACATCGCGCACGGCGGCGACGTCGAACAGAATCTGATGTTCGCGGGCCACGCCGCGTTCAACTTCAAGACCGATCCCTTTTATTCCAACAACTTCACCCCGACGGTGAAGGAACTGGTCGACCGGATTCTGACGGGGGATTGATAGATCCTGTCATTGCGAGGAGCGCAGCGACGAAGCAATCCAGAGCGGTATGGCGAACCGTTATCGTAGCTCAGGCTAAGCCCACCCCTCCAGCACCTGATCGGGCGGCCGGTGCCCGTCGCACCAGGCACGGATATTGGCGATGACCTTTTCGCCCGACGCCTCGCGGCCCTCGATCGTCGCCGAGCCGAGGTGGGGTAGCAGCACGACATTGTCGAGCGCGAGCAGGTCCGGATCGACCGCAGGTTCGTGCGTATAGACGTCGAGCCCCGCGCCCGCGATGCGGCCGGTCTTGAGCGCCGCAATCAGCGCCTTTTCGTCGACGATCTCGCCGCGCGCGGTGTTGATCAGATAGGCGGTCGGCTTCATCGCACCGATACGCGCCGCGCTGACCATCTCATGGGTTTCGGCGGTGTGCGGACAGTGGATCGTGACCACGTCGCTGATCCGCAGCAGCGTGTCGACGCTCGCATGATAGCTCGCGCCCAGTTCCTCTTCGATCGTTTCGGGCAGGCGGCGGCGGTTGTGATAGTGGATCGACAGGCCGAAGGCGCGGGCGCGCCGCGCGACGGCGAGGCCGATGCGACCCATGCCGACGATGCCGAGCAATTTGCCGCCGACGCGGTGGCCCAGCATCGCGCTCGGCGCCCAGCCCTGCCATTTGCCCGAGCGCATCAGCTTTTCGCCCTCGGCCAGCCGGCGCGGGACCGACAGGATCAGCGCCATGGTCATGTCGGCGGTGTCCTCGGTAAAGACGCCGGGGGTGTTGGCGACCATGATGCCCTTCGCGCGCGCCGCGGCGAGGTCGATATGATCGACCCCGGCCCCGAAATTGGCGATCAGCTTGAGCCGGTCGCCCGCGGCGCCGATGATCTCGGCGTCGATCTCGTCGGTCACGGTCGGCACCAGCACGTCGCAGTCGGCGACTGCGGCCTTGAGCTCGTCCTTGGTAAAGGCGTGATCGTGCGCCGACAGGGCGACATCGAACAATTCGGCCATGCGCGCCTCGACCGCCGGCATCAACTGGCGGGTGACGATGACGCGCGGGCGTTTGGGGCGGGATGAATCGGGCATGGCGCCGATAGAGCGCGGCGGCGCGTGGGGGTCAAGAGGGCCAAGCGTGCGCCGACGCGAAAGCCGCTGTGGACGAACGGGGCGAAGGCTGCGGCGAACGGTTGAAAAGCGCCCCCGATTTTGACAAGGCAGGCGAATGACCAGCCGCACGATATTCGCCCTCCTGACGCTGGCCGTGGCGACCGGACCCGCCGCGGCGCAAAGCGACCCCGAACTGCCCTATTGGGCGTCGATCAGCGTCGACGAGGCGCGGATGCGCAAGGGGCCGTCGCCCGATGTGCCCGTCGTGTGGGAATATCGGCGCAAGGATCTGCCCGTCAAAGTGGTCGCGCGCCACGATATCTGGCGCAAGATCGAGGATCCCGACGGGACGCAGGGGTGGATGGCGGCGCGGCTGCTCAGCCGCACGCGCACCGCGATCGTCACCGGCGGCATCCGTCCGATGCGCGAAAAGCCCGACGCCGCCGCGGCGATCGCCTTTCGCGCCGAGGCCGGTGTGGTCGGCCGCATCACCGACTGCAAGGACGGCTGGTGCCTGTTCAACGTGAAGGGCCGCAAGGGCTGGATCGAAACCGACCATATCTGGGGCGATTGATCGCCCGCAACGCATGACCCCGCAACGCATGACAAAAGGGGCCGGCAGTCGCCCGCCGGCCCCTTCTCTCGTCACCGTTGGCGTTTAGCGCCAGCGGAAGTGGTTATAATAGACGCGAACCACCTTGCCCGTGCGCACATTGACCAGCAACAGGTCGTTATAGTGGCGGACATAGGCCAGGTTGCGGCCCGCCTTCGGGACGCCCCAGCGCGCATCATAGTTCAGGCGATAGGTCGGGGCGTAATAGGTCGAACGCAGCGAATTGCCGACCGCGAAGCGGTGATAGCTGAACGGCGCACGCCAGTTCTGGTAGCGATTGTCGCGGCGCCAGTCGCGCTTGTCCTCGCGATATTCGCGCTTCGCGTCGCGCACGTCGCGGTGAGCATCGCGCACATCATGGCGATCGCCATAGCGCTTCGCATGGTTGAGGTCGCGCTGTTCCTGGCGAATATCCTGCCGATCGCGGGCGAGCTCGCGGGTCTGGGCCTGCGCCATGGCGGGTACCATCATCGCGGCGATCAGGCCGGCGGTGAGAATTTTGCTCTTCATAATGCCATTCCTTGTCTTGCCGTCAGGGGGAGGGGATCTGCCCGATGACAGGAAAAGGATTAGGCGAGTCGATTTGAACGGAGCCGGAATGCCGCGTTTATTTTGAGGACATTAGTGTCGCAAAGTGTCGCGCGGGTTGAAAATGGCCGCGGCGCGATCGTCGCCATGCTTCGTTATTGCGAACGGCGGAGCCGCGCGGCAATCCAGAGCCGGCATAAACCGCTCTGGATTGCTTCACCCGGCTTTCGCCGGGTTCGCAATGACAGCATCGAGCTGGCTTAAACCAGCTCGACCGCGACCGCGGTGGCTTCGCCGCCGCCGATGCACAGGCTTGCGATGCCGCGCTTCTTGCCGTGGCGCTGAAGCGCGGCGATCAGCGTGGTGATGATGCGCGTGCCGCTGGCGCCGATCGGATGGCCGAGCGCGGTCGCGCCGCCGTGGACGTTGATCTTGTCGTGCGAAATGCCAAGGTCGTGCATCGCGAACATCGCGACGCAGGCGAAGGCTTCGTTGACTTCGAACAGGTCGACGTCGCCGATCGACCAGCCGGCCTTCGCCAGCACCTTGTTGATCGCGCCGACGGGAGCGACCGTGAAATCCTTGGGTTCCTGCGCGTGCGCGGCATGCGCGACGAGCTTGGCGACCGGCTTCTTGCCCTTCGCTTCGGCGACCGACTGGCGCGTCAGTACGACCGCGGCAGCGCCGTCGGAGATCGACGAGCTGGTCGCTGCGGTGATCGTGCCGTCCTTGGCGAAGGCAGGACGCAGCGTCGGGATCTTGTCGGGGTTGCCCTTGCCGGGCTGTTCGTCGGTGTCGACGACAACCTCGCCCTTGCGGGTGGTCAGCGTGACGGGCGTGATTTCGGCGGCGAAGGCGCCGTCGGTGATCGCCGCCTGGGCGCGCTTCAGCGATTCGATCGAATAATCGTCCTGCGCCTGGCGGCTGAGCTGATAGGCGTCGGCGGTGTCCTGCGCGAAAGTGCCCATGGCGCGGCCGGCGTCATACGCGTCCTCCAGCCCGTCGAGGAACATATGGTCATAGGCGGTGTCATGGCCGATGCGCGCGCCCGAACGATGCTTCTTGAGCAGATAGGGGGCGTTCGTCATCGACTCCATGCCGCCTGCAACGACGAGATCGATGCTGCCTGCGGCGAGCGCCTCGGCACCCATGATGACGGTCTGCATGCCCGAACCGCACACCTTGTTGACGGTCGTCGCCTGCACCGACTTGGGCAGGCCCGCCTTGATCGCCGCCTGACGTGCCGGCGCCTGGCCGAGCCCGGCGGGCAGCACGCAGCCCATATAGATGCGTTCGACATCGTCGCCGGCAACGCCCGCGCGCTCGACCGCCGCCTTCACCGCGGTCGCGCCGAGATCGGTCGCGCTCGCGTCCGACAACACGCCCTGCATGCCGCCCATCGGGGTGCGGGCATAGGAGAGGAAAACGACGGGATCGGTGGCGGTCATGGCAAAAGACTCCGTAGGGGAAAGGTCATCGGTGGCCCGATTAGCGCCTTTGCTGCACTTGCGAAAGGGGGTGGGGTAGGGGGATCGCCCTAAACGATGCGCGTTTCAACTTGAAACCCGCTGCAGAGCGTGGTCAAACAGGCGCAATCATATGGGGAGACGGGTCATGGCCACCGCCATCAAGGAAGATATCGCCAGCGAAACCGCGCGGATGCAGCGCGTGCTCGAAACGCAGCGCGCCAGCTTTACCGCCGCGATGCCCGAAAGCCTGTCGGTCCGCACCGACCGCATCGACCGCGCGATCGCGCTGCTGGTCGATCATGCCGAGGATTTCGCCAAGGCGGTGAGCGAGGATTTCGGCCATCGCAGCCGCGAACAGACGTTGATGACCGACATCATGCCCTCGGTCAGCGCCCTCAAGCATGCCAAGAAGCATATGGCGGCTTGGTCGCGCGGCGAAAAGCGCAAGCCCACCTTTCCGCTCGGCCTGCTCGGCGCGAAAGCCGAAGTCGTCTATCAGCCGAAGGGCGTCGTCGGTGTGGTCGCTCCGTGGAATTTCCCGGTCGGCATGGTCTTCGTGCCGATGGCGGGGATATTGGCGGCGGGCAACCGCGCGATGATCAAGCCGAGCGAGTTTACCGAGAATGTCTCCGACCTAATGGCGCGCCTTGTCCCCGACTATTTTGACGAGAGCGAAATGGCGGTATTCACGGGCGGGGCCGATGTCGGCGTCGCTTTCTCGAAGCTGGCGTTCGACCATCTGATCTTCACCGGGGCGACGAGCGTCGGCAAGCATATCATGCGTGCTGCGGCGGATAATCTGGTTCCCGTGACGCTCGAGCTGGGTGGCAAGTCGCCGACCTTCATCGGGCGCAGCGCGAACAAGGACCTCGTCGGCCAGCGCGTCGCGCTCGGCAAGATGATGAACGCGGGGCAGATCTGCCTGGCGCCCGACTATCTGCTCGTCGCCGAGGATCAGGAGGGCGAGGTGATCGACAGCGTGAGCAAGGGCGTTGCGTCGCTCTATCCCACGCTGCTCAAGAATGACGACTATACCTCGGTCGTCAACGGCCGCAATTTCGACCGCCTGCAGGGCTATCTGGCCGATGCGCGCGAAAAGGGCGCCGAGGTGATCGAGGTCAATCCGGCGAACGAGGATTTCGCGAGCGCCAACGGCCACAAGATGCCGCTTCATATCGTGCGCGGCGCGACGGACGATATGAAGGTGATGCAGGAGGAAATTTTCGGCCCGATCCTGCCGGTCAAGACCTACAAGACGATCGACGAGGCGATCGATTATGTGAATGCGCGCGACCGTCCGCTCGGCCTTTATTATTTCGGGCAGGACAAGAGCGAGGAGGACCGCGTGCTGACGCGGACGATTTCGGGCGGCGTTACGGTCAACGACGTGCTGTTTCATAATGCGATGGAAGACCTGCCCTTCGGCGGGGTCGGACCGTCGGGAATGGGCAATTATCACGGGCTGGACGGCTTCCGCACCTTCAGTCACGCGCGCGCCGTCTATCGCCAGCCCAAGCTCGACGTCGCCGGGCTCGCCGGCTTCAAGCCGCCCTATGGCAAGGCGACCGCCAAGACGCTGGCGAAGGAATTGAAGAAATAGCTTGGCAAGCGGCGGCGCTTCGCCCTAGGGGGAGCGCCGCGCTTTCGGGCGATGCGCCCGTGGCAGGCCCCTGTGGTGAAATTGGTAGACGCGCTCGACTCAAAATCGAGTTCCGCAAGGAGTGCTGGTTCGAGTCCGGCCAGGGGCACCATAACCGATCATCGACCTTCAGACGCGTAACGGCCCCGGCGGAACCCGCATGGCGGGCCGCGCATTGCATTCGCATTCCGCTATGGAGGTTTGCAGATGGTGCAACGCGCCTATTGGAAGGGACAGATCCGCCTCGCTTTGGTGTCGATCCCGGTCGAAATCTATCCGGCGACCAAATCGGGGGCGAGCGTCAGCTTTCGCCAGATCCACGAACCGAGCGGCAAACCGGTCAAATATGAAAAGGTCGTGCCCGGCATCGGCGCCATCGATACCGACGACATCGTCAAGGGCTATGAGGTGTCGAAGGGCAACTATGTCCTGCTCGACGAAGAAGAGATCGAGGCGGTCAAGCTGGAGAGCAAGCGGACGCTCGAGCTGGTCCAATTCGTCGACGCGAGCGACATCGACATCCTCTATTATGAAAAGCCCTATTATGTCGTCCCCGCCGACGATCTGGCCGAGGAAGCCTATATCGTGCTGCGCGAAGCGCTGCGACGGACGAAAAAGGTAGGACTAGGGCAGCTTGCGCTGCGCGGTCAGGAACAACTCGTCGGGCTGCGCCCTTGCGGCAAGGGGCTGGTGCTCGAAGTGCTGCGCTATGCCGAGGAAGTGAACAAGGCGGCCAGCTATTTCCGCGACGTGCCCGCGAGCAAGCCCGACGCCGACCTGCTCGATCTCGCCGAAACGCTGATCGACAAGAAGAGCGGCAAGTTCGACGCCGCCGACTATCACAATCACTATGTCGATGCGCTGAAGCGCGTCATCGCCAAGAAAGCGAAAGCCAAGGGCAAGCGCGTGCTCGAGGATGTCGGGGAGCCCGCCGATGTGCGCGAAGGATCGAATGTCATTGATCTGATGGCAGCGCTCAAGGCGTCGGTCGACGGCAAGAAAACGGCCGCCGCTGCGACGAAGAAGAAGGCGCTCGCCAAAAAGGCGCCGACGAAAAAGCGGGCATAGTCTCGTGAACGCCGGATTGCCCTCGGCTATTGTGTGCCCCCGCGAAGGCAGGGGTCCATCATCCGGCCTCGTGCCATTTTCCTACGGTTCGGCTCGCATCGCCCGCTTCGGTGATGGGCCCCTGCCTTCGCAGGGGCGCAGACAAGGTGGAACGCGATGACCCGTGCCGACCCTCTCGCCCAATATAACAAGAAGCGCGATTTCAAGCTGACCCCCGAACCCGCGGGCAAGGTTGCGAAGGGGGGCGGCAATCGCTTCATCGTCCAGAAACACGACGCGACGCGCCTCCATTACGACTTCCGGCTCGAAGTCGATGGCGTGCTCAAGAGCTGGGCGGTCACCAAGGGGCCGAGCGCGAACCCCGACGACAAGCGGCTCGCGGTGCGCACCGAAGATCATCCGATGGCCTACGCCGATTTCGAGGGGGTGATCCCCAAGGGCGAATATGGCGGCGGTTCGGTGATGCTGTGGGATCGCGGCACCTGGGCGCCGGTCGCGGGGAAGAGCGCGAAGGATCTGGAAAAGGGCCATCTTCACTTCACCCTCGACGGCGAGCGGATGAAGGGCGAATGGCTGCTCGTCCGCATGAAGCCCCGCGCCAGCGAAAAGCGCGAAAACTGGCTGCTCCGCAAGATCGACGATGCCTATGCGGGGGGCAGCGACGACTTGACCGGCCGCTACCTCACCAGCGTCCTCACCGATCGCGCGATGGCCGAGATCGCGGGCGACGAAGGCGGCGAGCAATCGCTGAAGGGCGCAAAGGGCGAAGCGTTCGCGAAGAAGATGGCGGCCGCGGCGGCGCATAACCGCAAGGTCGCCAAAAGCTCGAAGCGCGGCACCAAGCCGCCGAAGTTCCGCAAACTCCAGCTGGCGACGCTCGTCGACAGCGTGCCGGCCGGCAACAACTGGTTCTACGAGATCAAGTTCGACGGTTATCGCGCGCTCGTCGCCGCGGCGGGGGATCAGGTCGTCGTCTACACGCGCAGCGGGCTCGACTGGACCGACAAGTTCGCCCCGCTCGCCCGCCATATCGCCGCGCTCGACCTGCCGCCGTGTCTGATCGACGGTGAGATCGTCGCCTATGGCAAGGACGGCAACCCCGACTTCTCGGCGCTCCAGGCAGTTCTCAAGCGAGGCCATGGCGCGCAGGACGAGGCGACCGATCTGCACCTCTTCGCCTTCGACCTGCTCGAAGAGAACGGAAAATCGCTGACCGCACTCGGCAATCTAGAACGCAAGGAACGCCTCGAGGCGCTGTTCCGCTATGCAGCGCCGCCGATTGCGGTCGCCGATCATGTCATCGGCGCGGGCGAAACGCTCTATGAGGCGATGTGCGGCGCGGGGCAGGAGGGCATCATCGCCAAGCGCGCCGATGCGCCCTATGCCGGCCGCCGGTCGAAAAACTGGGTGAAGGTCAAATGCACCCGCCGCCAGGAATTCATCATCGTCGGCTGGAAGGAGAGTTCGGCGAAGGCGCGTCCCTTCGCCTCGCTGCTTCTCGCGCAGCGCGAAAAGGGCGAGCTTGTCTACAAGGGCAATGTCGGCACCGGCTTCGATGCCGATACGATGGCGATGCTCGCGGCGAAGTTCGCGGGCCGCGCGCGCAAGACGGCGCCGGTCGATGTCGACAAGGCGGCGGCGCGCAAGGTCCATTGGGTAAGGCCCGACCTTGTCGCCGAGATCGCTTTCGCCGAATATACCGCCAGCGGCTCGGTCCGCCACGCAAGCTTCGTCGGGCTGCGCGCCGACAAGGAGGCGAAGGACGTGAAACCCGAAACCAAGGCCAAGGCTCCCAGCCCGGTCAGCGACGTGAAGATCAGCAGCCGCGACCGCGTCATCTTCCCGGAAGCAAAGGCGACGAAGGGCGACCTCGCCGACTATTATGCCGCGGTGGCGCCGGTCATGCTCCCCCACCTCGCGCGCCGCCCGGCCAGCCTGGTCCGCTGTCCGCAGGGGCGCGCGAAGCAATGCTTCTTCCAGAAGCATGATTCAGGCTCTTTCGGCCCGCACGTCCACCACGTTCCGATCGAAGAGAAGGACGGCGGCGTTGAGGATTATCTCTATGTCGAGGATGCGGACGGCATCCTCGCCTGCGTCCAGATGGGGACGATCGAATTTCACGGCTGGGGCAGCCACGTCGATACGCTCGAACAGCCGGACCGCATGGTCTTCGACCTCGACCCCGACGAAGGGCTCGACTTCGCCGACGTCAAAAAGGCCGCGGCGGATTTGAAGCGCCAACTCGCCGACATCGGCCTCGTCAGCTTCGCGATGCTCTCGGGCGGCAAGGGCGTCCATGTCGTCGTGCCGCTCGATCCGGGGCACAGCTGGGACGCGCACAAGGATTTTGCGAAGCGCTTTGCCGAGGCGATGAGCCTTGCCGAACCCGATCGTTTCGTCGCGACGATGAGCAAGGCAAAGCGCAAGGGAAAGATCTTCATCGACTGGCTGCGCAACCAGCGCGGCAGCACCGCAATCATGCCCTATTCGGCGCGCGCGCGGGCGGGGGCGCCGGTGGCGGTTCCCATCGACTGGGACGGGCTGGCCGCCATCGACAGCGCGCGCCACTGGACGATCGCAGACGCCCGCGCCTTGCTCGATCGCGCCGCGAGCCCGACGCTGAAGGGATGGGGATTTGCGCGGCAGGCGCTGCCCGCGATCTGACCCCGCATCGGCGCTGCGATCCTCCCGCTTTCGAGGCCCGAAAAATACGATGCTTAGCCATTTAATGTTGCAATTCTGGCACCGTTAAAATGGGGAAAATGTGCAAATTATTCATAATCGGGTTGCATGCTTATCGGGTGGTTCGGTCAACTTGTTGAAAGCAGGTTAACCTTACTCGGGACATGATTGAATATTTTACAGAATTCGGATATTCTTGCCCGACCAGGCGTGAATATTCTCCATTAGTTCGATGCCATTTCCTTCCATCGGGATGGCATTGTGGATCAGGAGGATGGAATGATCGAACCCCGCTTTTCGGGCACGGCGCACGAACCCAGGGCCGCGACCGATGGCGATCGTCGTGGGGGGGACCGTTACCGGACGGTCTGGCGGATCGCAAAAGTCGTGCGCGACAATGATGTCGGGCTATGGCGCGTGCGCAATATTTCGGACCGCGGCATGCAGCTTGCGGCCGACGTTCCCGTTTATGTCGACGAAAATCTGGACATCTATCTGTCCGACAGTGTCGTGCTGAAGGGCAAGATCGTATGGGCCGACGGTGGCCGCTGCGGCGTGGCCTTTCACGAAGAGATCGACGGCGCCGGCGTGCTCAAACAGCTTGCTGCCGAACAGCGCGCTTATGGCTATCGCGCCCCCCGCATCCCGCTCCACTCGCGCGCCAAGGCGCAGGTCGATGGGGTCGAAAGCATCATCGAGCTTGTCGACATGTCGCAAAGCGGCGCGGGCTTCGTCCATGGCGGACATCTCGAGGTCGGGCGCCATCTGCACCTGACGCTGGCCGACGGGCTGGAGCGCAAGGCGATCGTGCGCTGGGCGCGCGGCGGCCGCGGGGGATTGTGGTTTACCGAACCGCTGAACCGCGTCGATCTGGAAAGCATTCGCCGTTTCGAGGGCTGAGCCGTTCAGGCGATCGCCTTTGCCTTACCATCGCGGACGATCTTTGCCCAAGGGTTGAGATCAGCTTCGGCGACCTTGACCAGCCGGTTGTGGTCGCGGTGGCGGAAAGGCGCGTCGCGGCCATGCACCATCAGCATCGTGTCGGAGACATAGCTCCACGATCCGTCGGCATGGAATTCGACGTCGAGCTGATAGCTGTCGGTGCGGAACGCCGCTTCCAGAAACGCGGTCGAACAGATGCCATATTCGGTCTGGCCACGCTCGGCGCGCACCGACAGCTTGCGTGCATCGGGCGCCGCGTGTCCCGCCGCAATCGCTATCTGGCCGCGCGGAATCGCCAGCGTTTGCAGGATCAGCCCGGTCGCCGGTTCGTAGAGCCAGTAACCGACCTGGTCATGGAAGGTGATATCCTCTTCGGGCGTGTTGATGTGCAGATGGTAGCGCAGGCCATAGAATAGCTGCGGCCCGTTCGCCTGCGGGTCGATCGGCTGCATTTCGACCCGCTCGTAATAGTTGCGGGTTTCGGGGCCGTCGGCCTTCGGATTGACATCGATGCCGCGCTTTCCTTCCCAGATGCCGGCGAAATGGCGCAGTGGGCCGAGATTGGCGAGCGTGTCGGGGTCGACATTCTCGGGCTCGGTGAAGATGTCGTTCGGCACGTCCATGTGTTATCCCCCAATCCGCGCGGTCAGATGTCCTCGGCCAGTCGTCCGTAAAGCTGGGGCCGGCGGTCACGGAAAAAACCCATCCCCGCGCGATGCTTCGCCGCGCGGTCGAGATCGATCGTTTCGACCAGCACCCCCGTTTCGGCGGCGCCGAACGCCTGCGTCAGATCGCCCCATTCGTCGGTGATGAAGCTGTGGCCGTAGAAATTCGCGTCACCTTCTGCGCCGATGCGGTTGGCGGCGATCACCGGCATGCAGTTCGACACCGCATGACCCTGCATCGCGCGGCGCCACATGCGGCTGGTGTCGAGGTCGGCGTCATAGGGCTCGCTGCCGATCGCGGTCGGATAAAAGAGCAGTTCGGCACCCATCAGCGCCATCGCGCGCGCGCATTCGGGATACCATTGGTCCCAGCACACCCCGACGCCGATCCGCGTTCCGAAGACGTCCCAGACCTTGAAGCCCGTGTTGCCGGGGCGGAAATAATATTTCTCTTCATAGCCCGGCCCGTCGGGGATGTGGCTTTTGCGATAGATACCCATGATCGCGCCATCGGGGCCGATCATCGCGAGCGTATTGTAGTAATGCGGCCCGTCCTTCTCGAAGAAGCTGGTCGGGATCGCAACTTTGAGCTTCGCGGCGAGCGCCTGCATCGCCTTGACGCTGGGATGGTCGGCGGTCGGGTGGGCGCTAGCGAACAGCGCCTCTTCTTCGACCTGGCAGAAATAGGGGCCTTCAAACAGCTCGGGCGGCAGGATGACCTGCGCGCCCTTGGCCGCCGCTTCCTCGACGAGCGCCGTGACCGCGTCGATATTGGGTTGCACGGGGCCGGGAAGGGGGAGCTGGAGCGCAGCGACGGTGATGGTACGGGTCATGAGGCGGATATAAGCAAGCCGGCGCATCTTGCCACCGCAAAAGCGGACGAGCGGTGGGCGTTGTTATGGCAGGGGGCGTCCGCAAGCGACCGATTGCGGACTTATTTTCCTTCGTCATCCCGGACTTGANCCGGGATCCATTCACGCAGCGTCGGAATAATGGATCCCGGATCAAGTCCGGGATGACGAAGGTATGAAAGTCTCGCGTTGATATTGTGTGCCCCGGCGAAGGCCGGGGTCCAGGGCTTCACAGCACCAACACCGACATTTTAACGCTCTGGACCTCGGCCTTCGCCGGGGTGACGAGAGTGATTAGACAACGTCCGCATCCCAACCCAAAACCGGCGCTTGCACCACCATCTGTGCCTACGCGTCGCCTCAGGCCGGCACCTGCTGGCTCGAGCAATGGAAGCTGCCGCCGCCGGCTATGATTCCGCGCGCTGGAACGCCGACGGAGCGGCGATCGGGGAACAGCGCCGCGAGCGCCTCGACCGCCGCAGCATCGTTGGCGACGCCATAGGTCGGGACGACAACAACCGTGTTGCCGATGTAGAAGTTCATATAGCTCGCCGCGACGATCTCGCCGTCCATCTCGATCCGGCCGGGCGAGGGGAGGTCAACGATCTCGATGCCGCCGAACGCCGCGGCGCGCACGCGGGCATCCTCGTAAATATCGGCGTTGGGGTCGTCGCTGCCCGCCGCCACGGGCAAGGCCAGCCGCCCTTCGCCCACGAAGCGCGCCAGATTGTCGACATGGCCGTCGGTATGGTCGCCGACCAGCCCCTTGCCGAGCCACAGCAGGCGGTCGATGCCGAGCGACTGGTGCAGTCGCACCTCGATATCCGCGCGCGTCAGCGACGGGTTGCGGTTGATGTTGAGCAGGCATTCCTCGGTCGTGACACAAAGTCCGGTGCCGTCGACGTCGATCCCCCCACCTTCGAGCACCCAATCCTGCTCATCGACGGGCAGGCCGCTTTCGGTCGCCAGCGCCGCGCCGACTTCCTGATCGCCCGGCATGACGAATTTCTCGCCCCACCAGTTGAAACGAAAGTTGCGCGCGCGCCTTTTTGGGCCCGTTCCCACAATAATCGGCCCCGTGTCGCGCAGCCAGATGTCGCCGAGCGGCTGAACCAGGATGCGGACCCTGGGGTCGACGAGAGCCGCAGCAATCTGCGCCTGTCGCTCGTCATTGACGACCAGCCGCACTTCCTCGCCGCGGCCGCCGTCGTGGACAACGTTGGCAAAAGCAGCGACATCGGCACGCGCCGCATCGATTTGCCCCGCCCACTCGTCATCGAGGTGCGGAAAGCCGATCCACACTGCGGCGTGCGGCGCCCATTCGGCGGGCATGGGGAGCGTCATGGGCGCCGCCTCGCTTATTTGCCTTCGCGCGATTTGTCGCGCGCGGCGCGGAACTCGTCGCCTTCGTTCCAGTTGGGCCAGCTATCGGTCGATGCGAGCATCCGGCCCGCGGCATAATAGAGGCGGAGATCGGCGAGCATACCGTCCCAATTCTTTATCGCCGCATATTCGTCGCCGGGCGCGTGGTAGCGGTTCTTCTCATAGTCCTCGGCAGCTTTCTTGCCGGCGTCCTTGCCGCCCGCGACCAGATCTTCGCCGGCGCCGAAGTTGAAGAAGGGCACGCCGCGCTTGGCGAAGCTGAAGTGATCCGAGCGATAGTAGAAGCCCTTTTCGGGGGTCGGTTCATCGACAATCGTCACCTTCGCCGCCTTGGCGATCTTTTCCAGATAGGCGTCGAGCTGCGACTTGCCGCGGCCGACGACGACGATGTCCTTCGCGGGCCCATTGGGGTTGAGCGCGTCCATATTCACGCCGCCCACCGTCTGCGCGAGCGGGAACACCGGGTTCGCGGCATAATATTCCGATCCGAGCAGACCCGATTCCTCCGCCGTCACGGCCAGGAAAACGATGCTGCGATCGGGCGCGCCCGCCTTCTGATAGGCCTGCGCCAGCGTCACCAAGGCGGCGGTGCCGGTCGCATTATCGACGGCGCCGTTGCAGATGTCGTCGCCGTTCACCGGCGTGCAGCGGCCAAGATGGTCCCAATGCGCGGTATAGAGCACATATTCGTCGGGCCGCTTCTTGCCCGGCAGAATGCCGATGATGTTATGCGACAGCTTCTTGGAAATCTGATTGTCGAAGCTGAGCGACGCCTTGACGCCGGTGAGCGGAACGGCCTTGAAACCCTTCTTGCCCGCGGCCTCGCGCAGCGCGTCGAAATCCTGCCCGGCGCTCGCGAACAATTCCTTCGCCTTGTCGAGCTGGATCCAGCCGTTGGCGGCAGTCTGATCGGCGCCGCCATGCTTCTTTTCGGCGAGATATTGGGTGCCGGTGTTGCTGCTTTCCACGACGTTCCAGCCATAGGCGGCGGGTTCGGTGTCGTGGACGATCAGCGCGGCGGCGGCGCCCTGACGCGCCGCTTCTTCATATTTGTAGGTCCAGCGGCCGTAATAGGTCATCGCGCGGCCGTTGAATTCGCCTTTGGCTTCAGGGGTTTGCCAGTCGGGGTCGTTGACGAGGATGACCACCGTCTTGCCCTTCACATCGAGCCCGGCATAATCGTTCCAGCCCTTTTCAGGCGCGTTGATGCCATAGCCGACGAAGACGACGTCGCTGTCCTTGATTTCGGTTTTCGGCTGCACACGATAGCTGAACGCGACATAATCCTTCGCATATTGCAGCGTGACCGGCGCCTTGCCGCCGGTGAAGCGCAGCGGCGTCGCATTCTTTGCGGTGATCTCGACCAGCGGGACTTCCTGCGTCCACTGGCCGTTGTTGCCGGGCTTCAGCCCCGCCGCCGCGAACTGGCTCGTCAGATAGGCGATCGTTTTTTCCTCGCCCTTCGTTCCGGGCGCGCGGCCTTCATAGGCATCCGACGACAATTCCTTGGTCACATCCTGCAAAGTCTGGAGCGACAGCTCGGGGAACTGGACATCGGGCAAGACGGCAACCGCGTCGGCCGCCGTGGCGCCGGTCGTCGGCGCATCGGCGTTGCACCCGGCAACGCCGAGCAGAACCGCAAGAGCTGCGGTGGTTCGGGGGAAGCGAAGCATGGAATTTCCTTGGGTTTTCGTGTTCGACGGGAGGCTTTTGCCAGCCGGGCCGCCCCGATGCAAGAAGGGCGGCCCTTTCGGACCGCCCCCTTGATGTCGCTTCGGTGGAAACCGGATCAGCGCGAATAGAATTCGACGACCAGATTGGGTTCCATCTTCACCGGATAGGGCACTTCGTCGAGCGTCGGGACGCGCACGAAGGTCGCCTTGGTGCCGTCGAGCGCCAGATATTCGGGCAGATCGCGCTCGGGCAGGCTCTGCGCTTCGGCGACCAGCGCCATTTCCTGCGCCTTCTTGCCGAGGGTGACTTCGTCGCCCGGCTTCACGAGGCGGCTCGCGATGTTGCACTTCACGCCGTTCACATAGACGTGACCGTGGCTGACGAGCTGACGCGCCGAGAAGATCGTCGGCGCGAACTTGGCGCGATAGACGAGCGCGTCGAGGCGGCGTTCGAGCAGGCCGATCAGATTCTGGCCGGTGTCGCCCTTCATACGCGCGGCTTCGATATAGTTCTTCTTGAACTGCTTTTCGGTGATGTCGCCGTAATAGCCCTTGAGCTTCTGCTTCGCGCGGAGCTGGATGCCGAAGTCCGACATCTTGCCCTTGCGGCGCTGACCGTGCTGGCCGGGGCCATATTCGCGGCGGTTGACCGGGCTCTTCGGGCGACCCCAGATGTTTTCGCCCATCCGGCGGTCGAGTTTATACTTGGCGCTCTGGCGCTTCGACATTTGCGTCTCCAATTTGCTGTGTGCCGAAGGATTTCGGCGGGTCCCGGATCGCACCACAGGAACGATGTCCTGTGCGACCGCCGCTTCACCGGGGTGCGGGGTCAATTTGCGAAGGCGCGCGGTTAGACGGTAGGCGCGGCCGAGTCAAGTCGTGCCGGACGCTGGACGGCGCGCAAAAAGGCGCTAAAGGCAGCGCGCATGACCTCTGCCAAACTTCCCGATCAATGCGAAACCATGGCCGACGTGCGCGCCGGCGTTGATCAGGTCGACCGCGAGCTTGTCGCGCTGCTGGTACGCCGGTTCGGCTATATGGACGCAGCGGCGCGGATCAAGGCCGAGCGCAGCGCCGTTCGCGACGAGCCGCGCAAGGCGCAGGTGCTCGACAATGTTGCGCGCGAGGCCGAAAGCGCGGGCCTCGACCCGCAGCGTATCCGCGCGGTGTGGAACGAACTGGTCGAACAGTCGATCGCGCACGAACTGGTGCGCTGGGACGGGATTCGCCGCTAGGGTAACGTGGATTGATATGATCCGCGTCCCCGAGCGAAGCCGAGGGGCTTATTCGAGCGAAGCCGAGAATCCGCACCATCGCCGCCTCGCTTTCGCTTGGCGTGGCCCCTCGGCTTCGCTCGGGGAAACGGACTATCTCGACGGTCCGGTTTAACTTTCGTCGCTGTCGCGTGCCGTTCTGGGCTTTCGGCCCAGCATCGTGATGATCCCGTGCATCATCCTGATATCGTTATAGGACCAGCCGGTCTTGGTGATCGCGGTGCGGATAGTGCGCAGTGTGGCCTCGGTGCGTTCGGGCGGAAAGAAATAGCCCGCCGCGTCGAGGTCGCGGTTCAGATGCTCGATCAGCTGTTCGAACTCGGCATGGTCGGCCGGCGGATCGAGCGGGACTTCGGGCGGGCTGGCGAGCGCGACCCCCTTCGACCATTCATAGGCGAGCAGGATCACCGCTTGCGCAAGGTTCAGCGATCCGAATTCGGGGTTGATCGGCACGGTGACGATGCTGTGGGCGAGCGCGACATCGTCAGTTTCGAGCCCCGACCGTTCGGGACCGAAGACATAGGCCGAGCGGCCAGCGGTCGCGTGAACCGCCTTCGCAGCGGCTTCGGGGGTCAGGACCGGCTTGGTGACGCCGCGCTTGCGCACTGTCGTCGCATAGATGTGGGTGCAGTCGGCCACCGCCTCTGCCAGCGTATCGAACACCGCGGCCTCGGCCAGCACTACGTCGGCCCCCGATGCGGCAGGCCCAGCATCGGGGTTCGGCCAGCCGTCGCGCGGCGCGACGAGGCGCAGTTCGGTCAACCCGAAATTGAGCATCGCGCGCGCAGCCTTGCCGATATTCTCGCCAAGTTGGGGGCGCACGAGGACGATGACGGGGGGAGGGGCTGTCCCTCGAGGCGTGCCTTCGTCCGGGCTCAGTCGCTCCTCAGGGCAAACTGATGCTGAAAAGTCCCGTTCGTCCTGAGGAGGGGCAGAGACTGAGCTTGTCGAAGGCTCTGCTCCGTCTCGAAGGATTTTCGCCCGGCTCGCCAGCCTGCGAATGGCTGGCCAATCTTCGCGGATCAACGCTTCCTTCTTCGCTCGCGACCAGCCCTTTATTTGCTGTTCCGCTTCGAGTGCCTCGATCCGGGTCGGAAATTCCGCGCTCCATACCAGCTTTACCGGAAGCCGTGTTTGCGTATAGCCCGGCACCTTACCCGACTGACGTTGTCCGATGCGATGTTCGAGTTGATCGGTATGTCCAACATAGTAGCTGCCGTCGCGGCAGCGCAGCATATAGGCCCAGAAAGTCACGAGAGAGGCCTGTCGATTGGGCCTTTTGAACGGCTGCACCGGGCAGGCCCTTCGAGACGGGACTTCGACAGGCTCAGCCCCTCCTCAGGACGAACGGATGTTGTAAGCCAGCCCAATCTTCAGCCCTTCTTCGCCGCCTCGGTGATCGACGAGGCGAATTCCTCGAAATCCCGGGCTTCGGTGAAGTCGCGATAGACGCTGGCGAAGCGGATATAGGCGACATTGTCGAAGCCCTTGAGCGCTTCCATCACCATCGCGCCGATCTGCGTCGCCTGAACCTCGTTATCGCCCGAGGTTTCGAGCTGGCGCTGGATGCCCGACACCAGCCGTTCAATCCGCGCGCCGTCGATCGGGCGTTTGCGGCATGCGATCTGGACGCTGCGCATCAGCTTTTCGCGGTCGAAGGGTTCGCGCCGGCCGTCGGCCTTGAGGACGGCAACTTCGCGCAGCTGAATCCGCTCGAAGGTGGTGAAGCGCGCGCCGCAATCCTCGCACTGGCGGCGGCGGCGGATGGCGGCGCCGTCCTCGGTCGGACGGCTGTCCTTCACCTGGCTGTCTTCATGTCCGCAATAGGGGCAGCGCATGGGTTAGCGCTTCACCCGCGTATAGAGCGCGATCGCCGCGCCCGCGAACAGGCCGACCGGCCAGGTCACGACGGGCAGCACCGCACCCGCGATCGCGCCGACGACCCCGCCGGTGATGACCGGCCGCGTCGAGGGATGATCGATCCCCTGCTTGCCCATCGCCTTGACCTCTTCGATCGTCAGCTCGAACAGCGTCGGTTCTTCGGGATGCTGCCGCGCCATCGCCCTTATCCCTGATAGATAGGGAAGCGTTCACACAACGCGCGGACGCGGCCGCGGACATTCGCTTCGACATCGGCGTCGCCATGCTCGCCCTTGTCGCGCAGTGCTTCGAGCACGTCGGCGACCATGTCGCCGATTTCCTCGAACTCGGCGATCCCGAAGCCGCGCGTCGTGCCCGCGGGCGATCCGACGCGGATGCCGCTGGTCTTGACCGGCGGCAGCGGATCGAAGGGCACGCCATTCTTGTTGCAGGTGATCGCCGAGCGTTCGAGCGCCTCGTCAGCGTCGCGGCCCGTGATGCCGAGCGGACGCAGGTCGATGAGCGCCAGATGCGTGTCGGTGCCGCCCGCGACGACGTCGGCGCCGCGCGCCTTCAACCGGTTGGCGAGCGCCTGCGCATTGGCGATCGTCGCCTTGGCATAGTCCTTGAACTCGGGGCGCAGCGCCTCGCCGAAGGCGACGGCCTTGGCCGCGATGACGTGCATCAGCGGGCCGCCCTGGAGGCCGGGGAACACCGCCGAGTTGATGCGCTTCGCAATCGCCTCGTCATTGGTCAGGATCATGCCGCCGCGCGGGCCGCGCAGCGTCTTGTGCGTCGTCGTGGTGACGACATGGGCATGTTCCATCGGCGAGGGGTGGGCGCCGCCGGCGACGAGGCCCGCGAAATGCGCCATATCGACCATCAGCAGCGCGCCGACATCGTCGGCGATCGCCCGGAAACGCGCGAAGTCGAGCGTGCGCGGATAGGCCGAGCCGCCCGCGATGATGAGCGCGGGGCGATGTTCCTTCGCCAAGGCCTCGACCTGGTCGAAATCGACCAGATGGTCGTCGGCGCGCACGCCATATTGGACGGCGTTGAACCATTTGCCCGACATGGCAGGCGCCGCACCGTGGGTGAGGTGACCGCCGGCGTCGAGGCTCATGCCGAGGATCGTGGCGCCGGGTTTGGTCAGCGCCAGCATCACCGCCCCGTTCGCCTGCGCGCCCGAGTGCGGCTGGACGTTCGCGAAGTTGCAGTCGAAAAGCTGCTTCGCGCGATCGATCGCGAGCTGTTCGACTTCATCCGACGGCGCGCAGCCCTGATAATAGCGACGCCCCGGATAGCCTTCGGCATATTTGTTGGTGAAGACCGACCCCTGCGCCTCGAGCACCGCCTTGGAGACGATGTTTTCCGAAGCGATCAGTTCGATCTGATATTGTTCGCGTTCCAGCTCATGCTTCATCGCCGCGGCGACCGCAGGATCGGTGGCGGCGACGCCGTCGGTGAAATAGCCGGCCGATTTGATGGGCTTGTCGAGCGTGTCGGTGGTCATTGGCTGTTCTCCAGGACGGGCGGATGGGAAAGCTTGTCGACGCGGCGCGCGTGGCGGTCGCCGGCGAAGTCGGTGGTCAGGAAGGCGGTGACGCAGGCCTTGGCCATGTCGATGCCGGTCAGGCGCGCGCCCATCGCGATGACGTTCGCGTCATTATGTTCGCGGGCGAGCTTCGCCGAAAGCGGCTCGGACACCAGAGCGCAGCGGCACGCGGGGTTGCGGTTGACCGAGATCGAAATGCCGATGCCCGATCCGCACAGTGCGACGCCCTTGTCGGCGCTGCCATTGGCGACGGCATCGGCGAGGCGGTAGCCATAATCGGGGTAATCGACGCTCTCGGGGCCGTGGGTGCCGAGGTCGGCAACCTCATGCCCTTCGCCGCGCAGCCAGTCGGCGAGCAGCGCCTTCAGGTCGGTGGCGGCATGGTCGGATGCAATGGCGATGCGCACGGCGCGTCTCCCGCTGGGGCGTTGAGGGAATCGGATGAGCGCGCTTTAGGCGAAGCGCTGCGGATTGGCCATAAGCGGCAGCGGCTTTTTCGCCGCTATTTTGTCACAAAGCGGGTTTGACCGGCCGGCCTGCCGCCCGTAGAGCGCCGGGCATGGGCGACACGCTGCTTTCGATCGTCATGCTGGGTGCAATTGCGCTGTTGGTCGGCGCGGTCATGGTGTTTCGCAGCGGCGACCGCCGCCGCGCGCTGCTGATGATCGTCGCGGCGCTGATCATGTTCGCCAATGTCGCGATCTGGCTGGTTCCGGTGAAATGATGTCGGTCCTCCCTGTCGCGCAGCGATGGGGAGGGGGACCGCTCGCGAAGCGAGTGGTGGAGGGGCGGCGGAGTCGCGCTATTTGCCCCTCCGTCAGCCCTTCAGGCTGCCACCTCCCCATGGCTTCGCCACAGGGAGGATTTGAAGCTCAGCGGATCGGTGAATCGGGCGCAAGCCGCATGTCGAGATAATTGTCGAGCGACTTCATCAGCTGATCGAGTTCATGCTCGAAGAAATGGTTGGCGCGTGGAATCTCGTCGTGGTGGATGGTGATTCCCTTTTGGGTGCGCAGCTTGTCGACGAGCTTCTGGATCGCGCCCGGCGGGACGATTTCGTCCTGGCCGCCAGCAACGATGATACCCGACGACGGGCAGGGCGCGAGGAAGCTGAAGTCGTACATGTTCGCCGGCGGCGCGACCGACAGGAAGCCGCGGATTTCAGGGCGCCGCATCAGAAGCTGCATACCGATCCAGGCGCCGAAGCTGAAGCCGGCGACCCAGGTCGTCTGCGCCTCGGGGTGGATCGACTGGACCCAGTCGAGCGCCGCCGCGGCATCGGACAATTCGCCGATGCCATTGTCGAACGTGCCCTGGCTGCGGCCGACGCCGCGGAAGTTGAAGCGGAGCACGGCGAAGCCGCGCGCGACGAAGCTCTTGTACATCGCCTGGGTGATCCGGTCGTTCATCGTGCCGCCGCCCTGCGGATGCGGGTGAAGGATCAGCGCAACCGGCGCGCGCGGACGCGGCGGGGGCGAGAAACGACCTTCGATGCGGCCCTCGGGGCCGGGGAAAATGACGTCGGGCATGGAAGCACCTCTTATCTTTTTTGAGCTCGCGGCCGAATCGCCGGTTGGCGGGGTGGCGGAGCGGAGGTGGCGCCTATATAGAAAATAGGTCTCAACTTGCAACTTTTGCGAATCGTTCGCAATAGAAGGCGATTCTTGCTCTCGTTGGTCATCCGACGAGAAAGAGAGAGCGTCGCTCGACACCAACGCGATTAGCGGGCAAATGCCGCAAATGATCTACCTCGATTATCAGGCCACGACCCCGCTCGCTCCCGAAGCGCGCGAGGCGATGCTGCGATGGCTGGGCGATGACGGCGACAGCTTTGCGAACCCCGCGAGCACGCACAAGGCCGGGCGCGCGGCGGCGGCGGCGGTCGAGGTTGCGCGCGATCAGGTGGCGGCGCTGTTGCCGCGCGGGGGGCGCGTCATCTTCACGTCGGGCGCAACCGAGGCGCTGAACTGGGCGCTCTTCTGCGGTGCCCGCGCGATGCCCGGCGGGGTTGCGGGGCTCAGCATCGAACATGCCGCATCGCTCCAGTGCCTCGAGCGGCTGGACGCGGCGATCCTGCCGGTCGATGCGGCGGGGCTGGCGCTGCCGCCCGACGCGGCGCTGATCCCCCAAGGGGGCATCGTCGCGACAATGCTGGTCAATAACGAGGTCGGGACGATCCAGCCGGTCGCCGATTTCGCCGCGGCGGCGCATGCGAAGAACAGCCTGCTGCTGTGCGATGCGGTGCAGGGGTTCGGCCGCATCGCGATTCCCGAAGGGCCCGACCTGATTGCCGTATCGGCGCACAAGATTCACGGGCCCAAGGGGATCGGCGCGCTGTGGATTCGCGACGGCGTCGATCTGCCCCCGCTGATGCTGGGCGGCGCGCAGGAACAGGGGCTGCGATCGGGGACCGTCTCGCCCGCGCTCTGTGCCGGGTTCGGTGCGGCGGCGGCGCTGGCGGCCGACCGCCTGGAGGTCGACGCTGCGCATGTCGAGCGCCTGTGGTCGCTCGCGATGGACATGCTGCCCGAGTGGACGATCAACGGCGCCGAAAGCCAGCGCTATCACGGCAATCTCAATATCCGGCGCGAAGGGGTCAACGGGCTGCGGCTGATGTCCGATGCGCGCGGCGTCGCCTTTTCGTTGGGCAGCGCCTGTGGCAGCGGATCGGGCAAGGTCAGCCATGTGCTACGCGCGATGGGCATGAGCGAAGCCGACGCGCGCGCCTCCATCCGTCTCGGTTGGGGGCGCTATACGTCCGAACAGGCGTTGCGCGACGGGCTGAATGCCATCAAGGATGCGGTCCGCTTGCAGGGAGGGAATTGATGCGCGTCACCTTCATCCATGCCGATGGCAAGGGGCGCACCGAAGTCGTCGCGGAACCAGGTTCGGTCCTGCTCGACGTGGCGCAGGCGCATATGATGCCGCTGGAAGGCACGTGCGAGGGGCAGATGGCCTGTTCGACCTGCCACGTCATCGTCGCGAAGGAGGATTTCGGCCGCCTGCCGCCCGCCAGCGAGATGGAGGAGGATATGCTCGATCTTGCCGCCGGGGTGCGCCGGACCAGCCGCCTGTCGTGCCAGATCGTACTGACCGAGGATCTCGACGGTCTGACCGTTCATATCCCGTCCGAAAGCCGCAACATGCAGGGACCGCGCTGATGTGTCGCCGGCGCGCCGTGGGCCTTGCCCTGACGCTCGCCGCCGTCGTCACGCTGGCCGGGTGCGCATCGTCGCCCGCAGCGACCAACGGCGCCCGCGACAGCGCGCAGGCGA
The DNA here is from genome assembly GCF_000371385.1 of Sphingopyxis sp. MC1. NCBI lineage: Bacteria > Pseudomonadati > Pseudomonadota > Alphaproteobacteria > Sphingomonadales > Sphingopyxidaceae > Sphingopyxis > Sphingopyxis sp. MC1. Next base: position 156,243 of record NZ_AOUN01000006.1, on the reverse strand, counting down.
GCGCCGCGAACCGGATCGCGGCACTGGAAAAGATAAGCGGCGGTCGGCTGGGCGTTGCCGTTACCGACCAGTTCGGGAAGCTGATCGTCGGCCACCGCGCCGACGAGCGTTTTGCGATGTGTTCGACCTTCAAGCTGCTGCTCGCCGCGCAGACGCTGACCGCGGCGAAGAACGGTGTGTCGCTGCGCACGCCGCTGCCCTTCACGCGCGCCGATCTGCTGCCGTACTCGCCGGGCGCCGAGCGCCTGCTCGATGCGGAGGGGAAGGGCGAATATCGCATCGGCTTCGCTGCCGAGGACGCCGTCGTGCTGAGCGACAATCTCGCCGCCAATCTGCTGCTCGATCATTTCGGCGGGCCGACCGCCTTCACCGATCATGTGCAGGCGACCGGCGACTTGGTGACGCGGCTCGACCGGGTGGAGCCCGACCTCAACGCCAATATTCCGGGCGATCCGCGCGATACCACCAGCCCCGCGGCGATGGCGAAGAGCGCCGCCGCCTATATCTTCGGCGACAAGCTCGACCCCGCCTATCGCACGATGCTGCGCGACTGGCTGGTCAAGAGCGAGACCGGGCTTGCGCGCATCCGCGCCGGCCTGCCCCGAACCTGGCACGTCGGCGACAAGACCGGGACGTGCGGCACCGCCTATAATGACGTGGCGTTCGTCGAGGAGCCGGGCGGCGACAAATATATGATCGCCGTCTATCTCGACCGCCCCGCGCTGAAGGGCGATGCCGCCAATGCGATCATCGCCGATGTTGCGCGCGCGGTGGCGGGCGACCGCACCGAATAGCCGCGCCGCTTGCAATTCGCGCCCGCCGCCGCCATATGCGCGCCGGGAGTCGGGCGGACGCAGTCTTCGCCAACCCGGTCAGGTCCGGAAGGAAGCAGCCGCAACGAATTCGCTGCGGGTCGTTCCGGCTCCCACCCATTTCCACCATTTTCGACCGAGCGGCGGCTTGACCGCCCGCAATTGCTCGCACACCCTGCGCACCGCAGCAGGGGAGGATGGGCATGAAATATGGTGTTCCGGCCGGACTGGGCGCGGCGGTCTTGCTCGTCATGGGGGCGGCGCAGAGCTCGACAGCGTATGAAATCAAGCCGAAACAGCCCAATCACGAGCGGCTGACCGCGCTGGCCGAGCGGTGCCTTACCGCCGCCGCCGGTGCCTTGCCCAGCCATTGCCCGCTGCCCCGCACCGCGGCCGAGTTTGCCGCGACCGACATGGGCGGGTCGGTCTATGCCGATGCCGTCCGCTGGCCGGACGATCCGACGCGCCAGATCAGCGCGACGGGCCTGGGCAAGATTGCGGTCAACCTGGGCGCCGAACGCTGCAAGAAGCATGTCGGGCCGGGCAAGCCCTTTGGCGGCCTGATGTGCAACAGCCATTATGGCGCGCTGCAATTCCTGCACGCCATGCGCCCGGTGGCGGGCGAGGCGCCATCCGAAACCCGCGCCAAGATTCTCGGCTGGACGCGCGCCGCCTTTTCCATCGCAACAGGGCAGGGCGTCGATGCGACGACGGGCTATTGCGCCTATTTCCGAAGCCAATCTCCGGCGCTTGCGGAGGCATTTGCGCCGCCCGGCTTTCCCTATTGCGACGACCGGACCAAAGGCGGGAAAAGCTATAAGGCGTGGCGCGTGCATACGCTGTTCACGCTCGAATGCCGCAATCCCGTCGCGTCGACCAAATGCAGCGAATTGACCGGCGATGCCGCAGCCGATCTCGCACGCAAGCGCGCGGCCGGCGCTTTGCTGCATCTGATCCAGGACAGTTTCTCGCAAAGCCATACGGCGCGGGGCGGCGCTTTTCCCGCCGGCCCCTACAGTGCTCGCGTCGTGTGCCTGCCGGTGCGCGAATATTATGATTATGCCCAGAATAGCCGCGTCCATTCGGCGGCCGACAAGGCGCCGACCTTCGACCTCGCCGGCTGCGCCGACGGGCCGGTAGCCGATCCGATCACCGCGTCGGCGCAGATGCTCTGGTTGATCGAGCAGCGCGCGAATCCCGATGCGGCGGTAAAGCTGATGGCGGAGGCGGTTCTGGGCGCGGCGACCTGACGCGTAGCGGCGCGCGCATACCCTTCGACAATCGGCGCGGCGCATCCTAAAGACCGGCTATGGACGATTCCGCCGACGACACTCCGATGCTGGGCATGGACTTGCCAGAGGCGGCGCCCGCGCCTCCCTCGAACGGGCCTTACCGCGTCCTTGCCCGCAAATATCGGCCGCAGACCTTTGCCGAGCTGATCGGGCAGGATGCGATGGTGCGGACGCTCGGCAATGCGATCGCGCGCGACCGGCTGGCGCATGCCTTTCTGATGACCGGGGTGCGCGGGGTCGGCAAGACGTCGACCGCGCGGCTGATCGCCAAGGCCCTGAACTGCATCGGACCCGACGGGCAGGGCGGGCCCACGATCGATCCGTGCGGGGTGTGCGAGCCGTGCCGCGCGATCACCGAGGGGCGCCATATCGACGTGATCGAGATGGACGCTGCATCGAACACTGGCGTCGACGATGTGCGCGAGATTATCGAGGCGGTGCGCTATGCCGCGGTGTCGGCGCGCTACAAGATCTATATCATCGACGAAGTGCATATGTTGTCGCGTAACGCGTTCAATGCGCTGCTGAAAACGCTCGAAGAACCGCCGCCGCACGTCAAATTCCTTTTCGCGACGACCGAGGTGAACAAGGTGCCGGTGACGGTGCTGTCGCGCTGTCAGCGGTTCGATCTGCGGCGCATCACGCCCGACATGCTGTTCGCGCATTTCAGTTCGATCCTGCAGAAAGAGGGTGTCGAGGCCGAGGCGCCCGCCATCTGGCTGATCGCCAATGCCGCCGAAGGATCGGTGCGCGACGGGCTTTCGATCCTCGACCAGGCGATTGCCCACGCCGATCTGGAAGCCGATGGCGCGGGCGGCGGGCGGATTTCGGCCGACCAGGTCCGCACGATGCTGGGCCTGTCGGACCGCACGGCGATCGCGCAGTTGATGGCGACCGTGCTCGGCGGCGATGCGGGTGCCGCGATCGACCTTGCGCGCGCACAATATGCGCTGGGGATCGAACCGGTCGCGATGGTGCGCGGGTTGATGGACCTGACGCACGCGGTGACGCTGGCCAAGGTGGCGCGCCACGACGATCCGGCGCTGGCCGCCGCCGACTGCGAACGCATCGGCGATTGGGCCCAGAAGCTGGGCTTCGCACCGCTCAACCGCCTGTGGCAATTGCTGCTCAAGGGGCATGACGAGGTGCTGCGCGCGACCAATCCGCTCGAGCATCTGGAAATGCTGTTGCTGCGCGTGATCTATGCCGCATCGCTGCCCGATCCGGGCGAACTGGCGAAGCTGCTCGAATCGGGCGGCGTTCCGGCGATGCCGCTTGTAGCGCCGCAGGCAGTGCCCGCGGGCGATACGCCCGGCGCGTCGGTTGCGGCCGACACGCCGCCGCCAGCGGTCGAGGCGGCAGAGGCGCCGCCGCCCGCGGCGCTGACGATCGCGCAGATTCACCAGCTGCTCGAATCGACGGGCAATCACCGGCTAGCGGTCGATGTCTATGACCATATGCGGCTGATCGCGCTCGAACCGGGGACGCTGACGTTCGCGCCCGTTCCGGCGCTCGGCGAAGGCTTTGCCCGCGATCTGGCCGACGCGCTGCTCGCTGCGACGGGCAATCGCTGGTCGGTGCGCGCGGGCGAGGGCGAAGGCCGGCCCAGCCTGGCGCAAATGCGCGCCGCGAAGCTGGCCGACAATGATGCGCGAATCCGCGAACTGCCGGTGGTAAAGGCCGTTTTGGCGGCATTTCCCGACGCAAGACTTGTCGAGGATGGCGACAATCGCCATAAGTCCGCCCCATGAAATCGATCGAAGAAATGATGAAGGCGGCGCAGGAAGCGGCTGCCACGGTGCAGGCCCAGATGCAGGAGGCGCAGGCGAAGCTCGACAATGTCGAGGTCGAGGGCGTTTCGGGTGGCGGCCTCGTCAGGATCACCGCGACCGCAAAGGGCCGGATCAAGGCGATTGCGATCGACGACAGCCTGATGGTTCCCGCCGAAAAGCAGATGCTCGAAGATCTGCTCGCCGCCGCGTTCAACGACGCGCGCGAAAAGGCCGATCAGGCGAGCAACGAGGAAATGGGCAAGATGACCAGCGGCCTGCCGCTGCCGCCCGGGTTCAAGCTGCCGTTTTGACGAATTGATCCTCCCTGTGGCGAAGCCATGGGGAAGGGGGACCGCCGCCGCAGGCGGTGGTAGAGGGGGGGGGGCGACATCGCGTCATTGGCCCCTCCGTCAGCCCTTCGGGCTGCCACCTCCCCATGGCTTTGCCACAGGGAAGAGAGATGCCCATTCACCGCACCGTCATTGAATGCGCGCCAAGTTACGCCATATTAGCGATAACCACCCTATTAAAAGGGCGGCGCGCGGTCTTGCGCCCGCTCAGGAGCCCTGATGAACCAGTCTTTTCCCCTTCTGCCCCTGCGGGACATTGTCGTCTTTCCGCACATGATCGTGCCGCTGTTCGTCGGGCGCGATCGCTCGGTCGCCGCGCTCGAAGCGGCGATGGAAGCCGATAAGGAAATTTTCCTCGTCGCCCAGCTCGATCCGGGCGAGGACGATCCCGTCCGCGACGATTTGTACGATACCGGCGTGATCGCGACGGTTCTGCAATTGCTCAAGCTGCCCGACGGCACCGTCCGCGTGCTGGTCGAAGGCAAGCAGCGCGCCAAGCTTCAGTCGCTCGACGATGACGGCAAGGCCGTGATGGCAACGGTCGAGCCGATCGCTGATGCCGTCGACGACAGTGTCGATACCGCGGCGCTGATGCGTTCGGTCGTCGACCAGTTCGAAAGCTATGCCAAGCTCAACAAGAAGATGCCGGCCGAAACCGCGGTGCAACTGTCGCAGATCGACGATTCGTCGCGCCTCGCCGACTCGGTTGCCGGCAACCTCAACATCAAGGTCGCCGACAAGCAGGCGCTGCTCGTCGAGAATGCGCCTGCGAAGCGGCTCGAAATGGTGTTCGCCTTCATGGAAGGCGAGCTCGGCGTGCTGCAGGTCGAAAAAAAGATCCGCGGCCGCGTGAAGCGCCAGATGGAAAAGAGCCAGCGCGAATATTATCTCAACGAACAGTTGAAGGCGATCCAGCGCGAACTCGGCAACGACAATGGCGAGGGCGGCGACGATCTCGCGGAACTGCAGGCCAAGATCGACAGCCTGAAGATGTCGAAGGAAGCCAAGGCCAAGGCGAACGCCGAGCTCAAGAAGCTGCGCGCGATGGCGCCGATGTCGGCCGAGGCGACCGTCGTTCGCAACTATCTCGACACGCTGATCGGCCTGCCTTGGGGCAAGAAGTCGAAGCTGAAAAAGGACATCGCGAAGGCGCAGGACGTTCTGGATGCCGACCATTTCGCGCTCGAAAAGGTCAAGGACCGGATCGTCGAATATCTGGCAGTGCAGGCACGCACCAACAAGCTGAAGGGGCCGATCCTGTGCCTCGTCGGTCCTCCGGGCGTCGGCAAGACCTCGCTCGGCCGCAGCATCGCGAAGGCGACGGGCCGCGAGTTCGTGCGCCAGTCGCTCGGCGGCGTGCGCGACGAGGCCGAAATCCGCGGCCACCGCCGTACCTATATCGGCTCGCTGCCGGGCAAGATCGTGACCAACCTCAAAAAGGCCGGCACGATGAACCCGCTGTTCCTGCTCGACGAAATCGACAAGCTGGGCCAGGATTTCCGCGGCGATCCGGCATCGGCGCTGCTCGAGGTGCTCGACCCCGAACAGAATGCGAAGTTCCAGGATCATTATCTGGAGGTCGACGTCGACCTTTCGGACATCATGTTCGTGACCACCGCCAACTCGCTCAACCTGCCGCAGCCGCTGCTCGATCGCATGGAGATCATCCGGCTCGAAGGCTATACCGAGGATGAGAAGGTCGAGATCGCCAAGCGCCATCTGATCGCCAAGCAGGTCGAGGCGCACGGGCTGAAGGCCGGCGAGTTCGAGCTGACCGACGAAGGCCTGCGCGACCTGATCCGCTATTATACCCGCGAAGCCGGCGTCCGGACGCTCGAGCGCGAGATTGCGCGTCTGGCGCGCAAGGCGCTGCGCAAGATCCTCGAAGGGAAGGCGGAAAGCGTCGTGGTGACGCCCGAAAACCTCTCCGAATTTGCGGGCGTGCGCAAATTTCGCCACGGCGTTTCGGACCGCGAGGATCAGGTGGGCGCGGTTACCGGCCTTGCCTGGACCGAGGTCGGCGGCGAACTGTTGACGATCGAAGCCGTCACTGCGGCGGGCAAGGGGCAAGTACGTACCACCGGCAAGCTGGGCGAGGTGATGACCGAGTCGGTGCAGGCCGCGCTGTCCTTCGTCAAGGCGCGGGCGCCCGCCTATGGCATCAAGCCCAGCCTGTTCGCGCGCAAGGACATCCACATCCACCTGCCCGAAGGCGCGGTGCCCAAGGACGGGCCCTCGGCCGGCGTGGGCATGGTCACGGCGATGGTGTCGACGCTGACCGGCATCGCGGTGCGCAAGGACGTTGCGATGACCGGCGAGGTTACGCTGCGTGGCCGCGTGCTGGCGATCGGGGGCCTCAAGGAAAAGCTGCTTGCGGCTCTGCGGGGCGGCATCACGACCGTTTTCATTCCCGAAGAGAATGAAAAGGACCTGGTCGAGATTCCGGCGAACATTACCGCGGCGCTGAAGATCATTCCGGTGAGTCATGTCGATCAGGTGCTCGCCGAGGCGCTGGTCAGCCCTGTCGAGCCGATCGAATGGACCGAAGCCGACGAATTGGCCGCTTCGCCGCCGATTTCGGCGGGTGGAGACCCCGAATCGGCGATTCGGCACTGACCGGACCGCCGACGGGGCTTCCGCAAGGGCCTTTTCATCGCAAAATCGGCATTTTGGCCGGTTTCGCGCCGCTTTTTGCTTTGACAAGGCGGGGCGAAACATCGTTAGTGGCGCGCCATGGCTTCGGGCCATGAGAATCATTCAACAACCACACACAGGGGTTCCTTAGGCATGAACAAACAAGACCTGATCGCCGCCGTCGCTGATTCGAGCGGCCTCACCAAGGGCGATGCGAGCAAGGCTGTCGAAGCTGTGTTCGATTCGATCACCGGCGCGCTGAAGAAAGGCGGCGAAGTCCGTCTCGTCGGCTTCGGCACCTTCGCGGTCAGCAAGCGCAAGGCGTCGACCGGCCGCAACCCGCGCACCGGCGAAACGATGACCATCGCGGCGTCGAACCAGCCGAAGTTCAAGGCCGGCAAGGCCCTCAAGGACGCCGTCAACTAATCTCTGACGCTTCTTGACGAAGAAACATCTCGGGCCGTGGCGCAAGCTGCGGCCCGATTTGCATTTGCCGGGGCGCCAAGTCGCAAATCGGCGTTGCAATCGCGGCGCGAGCGGTTATGGACGACCCGCTTTCGGACGCGGCGCAGCCGCTTCGGTCCGGGACGGGCGCGTAGCTCAGCGGTAGAGCACACCCTTCACACGGGTGGGGTCACAGGTTCAATCCCTGTCGCGCCCACCATCGCCGGTTTGACCGGTCGGTGGCCGTCGGATTGCAAAACATCGGCTGACGGGGCCATTCATCGCCTATTCAATGCATAGGGGCTAAATCTCCCGGCATGATCCGCACCCTGACCTTCTCGATCGCCTCGGCGCTGCTGCTTGCTGCAGCCGGTCCCGCGGCTGCGCGCGGCGATCGCGACCGCGATCAGGACAATTTGCGCGAAGCGGCGGCGCAGGGGCAGGTAATCCCGCTCAACCGCCTGATCGCCGATGTCCGTTCGCGCGCGCCCTACAGCAATATGACCTATCTCGGCGGCCCGCAGTTCGATGCGCGCCAGATGGTCTATGCCCTCAAGTTCATGGACGGCAGCCAGGTGGTGATCGTCTATGTCGACGCGCGCACCGGCCGGATCGTCGGCCGCAGACCCTGACATTTTTCGCTGCAACGACATTTTGCGATGATCGTTGCGTCTTGGTAGAGAGGCGTTCGGCCCGCCCTGTCCGGTGGGTTCGCAGACGAAAGGTGCCTGAATGCGGATTTTGATTGTCGAAGACGAACCCACGCTGGGTCCGCAGCTCAAGGCGACGCTGGAGGGGAACGGCTATGCCGTCGACCTTGCCACCGATGGCGAAGACGGGCACTTCCTGGGCTCGACCGAAGATTATGACGCCGCGATCCTCGACCTCGGCCTGCCCGAAGTCGACGGGCTGACCGTGCTCGATCGCTGGCGCCGCGAAAAGCGCAACTTTCCCGTTCTCGTGCTGACCGCGCGCGACAGCTGGTCGGACAAGGTGGCCGGGCTCGACGCGGGCGCCGACGATTATCTCGCCAAGCCGTTCCAGACCGAGGAATTGATCGCTCGTCTGCGCGCGTTGATCCGCCGCGCCTCTGGCAATGCGTCGAGCGAGTTGATCGCGGGCAAGGTGCGGCTCGACACGCGCTCGGGCCGCGTCACGCTCGATGGCGAGCCGGTCAAGCTGACCGCGCAGGAATATAAACTCCTGTCCTATCTGCTGCACCACAAGGGCAAGGTCGTGTCGCGCACCGAACTGATCGAGCATATCTACGATCAGGATTTCGATCGCGATTCGAACACGATCGAGGTGTTCGTCACCCGCATCCGCAAGAAACTGGGCGCCGACATCATCACGACAATCCGCGGCCTCGGATATCAGCTCGACGATCCGCAGGGCTGATCATGGCCGAGGCCGACGCCGCCTCGCCGATCGCGCCCGGCACCGAAACCCGCACGGAGCCGGCTGCGCTGGCGAGCCTGACGACCGGCTCGCTCGCGCGGCGCATGATTGCGATTGCGGCGCTGTGGATTTCGGTGCTGCTGATCGGCGGCGGCTTCGCGCTCGACCGGGTGCTGACCGGCGCGATCACGCGCAACTTCGATTCGAGCCTCGAATATGTGCTGATCGCGATGATCCGCTCGTCGGAGATCGGCCCCGATGGCGAGGTGCGGCTGATCGAGCCACTCGGCGACCAGCGCTTCCTCGAACCCTATAGCGGCCTTTATTGGCAGATCAGCGGCGGCGGGCAGGAGCCCTATCGCTCGCGCTCGCTGTGGGAACGGACGCTCAAATCGCCCAAGCCGCACGTCGATACCGGGCTTCATACCTATGACAGCACGCAGTTTCCCGACGAACAGCTGCGCATATTGGAGCGCAACGTCATCCTTCCGGGCAGCAAGACCAACTGGCGTTTCCAGATCGCACAGTCGCGTCAGGCACTCGACGAGCAAATCCGCGCGGTGCGCGCGACGCTGATTCCCAGCCTGGGGCTGCTCGGCGTCGGGCTGATCGTCCTCGCCGCGCTGCAGACCTTTTACGGCCTCTGGCCGCTGCGCCACATCCGGCGTGCGATCGCGGCGATGCGCGGCGGTGAAAACCGCCGCGTCATCGCGCCGCTGCCGCTGGAGGTGCAGCCGATGGTCGAGGAATTGAACGCGCTGCTCGCGCATAACGAAAAGCAGGCCGAGGAGGCGCGGCTGCACGCCGGCAATCTGGCGCATGCGCTCAAGACGCCGCTGACCGTGCTGCTCAACAGCGCCGCGGGGTCGGACAGCGAACTTGCCGAAACGATCCGGCGCGAGGCGGCGACGATGCGGCGGCAGGTCGATCATCATCTGGCGCGCGCGCGGGCGGTCGGGCGCCGCGGGGCGGCGCAGGCGCGCGCCGTTGTCTGGGACAGCGTCGACAGCGTGCTGCGCGCGCTGACCCGCCTCCATCCCGACGTGCGTTTCGACGAGGCGGGCGACAAGACGCTGGTGGCACGGGTCGAGCGGCAGGATCTGGACGAATTGATCGGAAACCTGCTCGAAAATGCGGCCAAATATGGCGGCGGGAGCGTTTTCGTGACCGTGCAGCGCGCGGGCGGCATGGCCGAGATATTGATCGAGGACGACGGCCCCGGCATTTCGCCCGCCGACCGTCAGCGTATCTTCGACCGCGGCGTCCGGCTCGACAGCGGCAAGCCGGGGACGGGGCTTGGCCTCGCGATCGTCCGCGACGTCGCCGAAATCTATGGCGGCAGCGTCGCGCTCGAAGAGAGCGAGGATCTCGGCGGGACGCTCGTGCGGCTCAAACTGCCCGCCGGCTAGGTGCGCCGCGCAAAAGAAAAGGCCCACCGGCGGACCGGCGGGCCTTCGATTGTGGAAATATGCGGGGCCGGTGCGACGTGCCTGAAAGGCGGCCGGCCCGTGGCTGCGTTACGGCGCGAGGATCGCGACGGTCAGATAGACCAGCAGCGGCAGGCCGAAGCCCAGCAAAGTCAGTGCCACAAAGGCGACGCGCGTCCACAAGACGTCGAAGCCGAAGTGGTCCGCCATGCCGGCGCAGACGCCGAAGACCATGCCATCGCGACGATTCTTGCGAAAACCCTGTTTCATTTCTTTCCTTTCCGTCCCGGTCCCTCCGGGACCGGCGTTGTTCATGGGTGGGGGCGGCTGGTCAGATGACCAGCCGGCCGAGTTCCGCACCGTTCGGGCCAGCAGCGGCCAGGAACATGATCGAGCAGTAGAGCGTGGCAACCGCCGCGATGGCGTAGCTCTTGAGCGATTCGGTGTTGAAATGAGCCATGATATAATCCTTTCGTTCCTCCCACCCGGACCATCCGGTGGATGCCAGTAGTAATGCAGGAGGCGTGCCAATTTCATTCATTGGCGGTTAACCGCGGTTTTTTCGACATTGAAACTATATTTCAGCGGGAAAAAATCAATGATGTGGTGAAAATTCCCTCAAATTAGAATTTTTTGCGTTCCGCCTTTGGCGTGCAGCGATGATGCGCGGGACTCGCATCGCACACAGGGCTGGGGTAGGCGCAACGCAGATGACGCTGATCCGCCTTTCGTTGACCGATTTCCGCAATCACGCGGGGGCCGATCTGGCGGCCGGGCCCGGCCTTGTCGCGCTTCACGGCGACAATGGCGCGGGCAAGACGAATATATTGGAAGCGATATCGCTGCTTGCACCGGGGCGCGGGCTGCGGCGCGCGGCGCTGCCCGATATGGTGCGCGACGGCGCGACCGGCGGCTTTGCCGTGTTCGGCGAGGTGCAGGGCGATCCGGCGCTCGCGCCTGTGGCGCTTGGCACCGGCGTCGAACCGTCGGCCCCGGGGCGCCGGATCGTCCGGATCAACGGCAGCGCCGCGGCGGCGACGGCGCTCGGCGACTGGCTCGCCATCCTCTGGCTCACCCCGGCAATGGACCGCTTGTTCGTCGAAACGGCGGGCAATCGGCGGCGCTTCCTCGACCGCCTCGTCCTCGCCCTTGACCCGCGCCATGCCCAGCATGGCAATCGTTATGAAGCGGCGATGCGCGCGCGGGGAAAATTGCTCGCGGACCTTCCCGCCGCCGATCCGCAATGGCTCGCGAGCCTCGAGGCGCAGCTGGCCGAGCATGGCGCGGCGATCGATGCGGCGCGCCAGCGGACGCTCGCGGCGTTATCCGCCGAACTGGCGGAGCAGCCTGACGCGCCCTTCGCGCGCCCGCTGCTGACCCTTGTCGATGCCGAGGGCGCCCCGCGCGGCGCGGCGCAGGACGCCGCGGCGCTGCGCGATCTGTTTGCGGCGCGGCGCCGGATCGACGCCGCCGCCGGGCGCGCGACCGCCGGCCCGCACCGCGACGATCTTGCCGCCGTCCACGCGGCGAGCGGCCGCGCCGCGGCGCGCTGCTCGACCGGCGAGCAAAAGGCGATGCTGCTCTCGCTCGTTCTTGCGCACAGCGATTGCGTGGCGCGCGACCGTGGACAGCGGCCGATATTGCTGCTCGACGAAGTCGCCGCACATCTCGATCCGCTGCGCCGCGCCGCGCTTTATGGGCGCCTAGCCGGCCAGGGCGGGCAGGCGTGGCTTACCGGCACCGAGGCGGCGCTGTTCGATGCCATGCCCGGCCCGGTAACGCGCTTTCGGGTTGCGGGCGGGCGGATCGCGCCGGGCTAGGGCGTCGCCGCGCCGCGACGAACGCTGCGCCTTTCCATGCTTCGCCCGCTTGTGCGGCCCGTCGTTCGTCCGTAACGCTGAGGCGAATCTCCGGCGCCCGACCGGACGGATATGGGAGCAATGCGCGTGACGAGTGACGTGATGACAGAGCCGCTGGTGGCGCTCGATCCGACCTGGCCGAAAATGTCGATGGCCGATGCAACCGCGGTGCTGACCGCGCCCGGCGCGCGCTTCGAGATGGAGACGGTGACGATCCGCGGCGTGCCGACGCGCGTCTGGAAAAATGCCCCCAACGATCTTGGCGTCCTCTTCGACTTGTCGCGCACCCATGGCGCACGGCCGTTCACCATCCTCGACGACGACCGCGTCAGCTTCGAGGCGAATTGGCGCGCCACCGCGGCGCTGGCGCATGCGCTGCAGGACATGGGCGTCGGCAAGGGTGACCGCGTCGCCTTTGCGATGCGCAACCTGCCCGAATGGCCGATGGTTTTTTTCGCGATCACGACGATCGGCGCGATCGCAGTGCCGCTCAATGCATGGTGGACCGGTGCCGAACTGGCCTATGGCATCCGCGATTCGGGCGCAAAGGTCGTGATCGTCGATGGCGAGCGGCTCGCGCGGCTGCGCGATCATCGCGAAGAGCTGGGCGGCGTATCGCGCTGGATCGTCGCACGCGGCGGCGCTGATGACGATACGACGGCGCTCGAGGATATCGTCGGCGCGCCCGCGAGCTGGGCGGCGCTTCCCGATATCGCGCGGCCCGTCGTTGCGATCGATCCCGATGACGAGGCGACGATCTTTTACACCAGCGGCACCACGGGCAATCCCAAGGGCGCGCTCGGCACCCATCGCAATCTGATGAGCAACATCCTCTCGGGCGGCTTTTCGGCGGCGCGCAGCTTTCTGCGCCGCGGCGAAGCGATCCCCGATCCGCAGCCGCGCACGACGCTGACCGTCATTCCGATGTTTCACGTCACCGCCTGTTCGGCCAGCCTGATGGGCAGCATGGCGGCGGGCAACACGACGATTTTCATGCGCAAATGGGACGCGGTGCAGGCGATGGAGATCATCGCGCGCGAAAAGGTCAATGTGACCGGCGGCGTGCCGACGATCGCCTGGCAGCTGATCGAGCATCCCGACCGCGCCAACTACGACCTCTCGTCGATCGAGGCGATCGCCTATGGCGGCGCGCCGTCGGCGCCCGAACTGGTCAAGCGCATCTACGAAGAATTCGGCGCGCTGCCGGGCAACGGCTGGGGGATGACCGAAACGATGGCGACAGTGACGTCGCATTCGTCGGAAGATTATCTCAATCGTCCGACCAGCGCCGGGCCGGCGGTTGCGGTCGCCGACCTTGAAATCCGCGACGATGATGGCGTGACGGTGCTGCCGACGGGAACGGTCGGCGAGCTGTGGGCGCGCGGCCCGATGATCGTCAAAGGCTATTGGAACAAGCCCGAGGCGACGGCCGAAACCTTTGTCGACGGCTGGGTACGCACCGGCGACCTTGCCCGCCTCGACGACGAGGGCTTCGTCTATATCGTCGACCGGGCGAAGGACATGGTGCTGCGCGGCGGCGAGAATATCTATTCGTCTGAAGTCGAAAACGCGCTCTACGAACATCCGGCGGTCACCGATTGCGCGATCATCGGCATCCCGCATCGCACGCTGGGCGAAGAACCCGCGGCGGTCGTCCATCTGGCGCCGGGGATGTCGGCAAGCGAGAGCGAATTGCAGGATTGGGTGCGCGCGCGGCTCGCGGCGTTCAAGGTGCCGGTTGCGGTGCATTTCGTCGCCGACACGCTGCCGCGCAACGCCAATGGCAAGATATTGAAGAAGGATCTGAAGGCGCTGTTTGCCGACCGCGCAAGCTGACCCGCTTTTTGGGGCAACGGGGGTGCGGCTTTGCCACCCCCGCGACGTCTTCCGGGCAAAGGATAGGCCTTTGCCAAATTTTCTACATGATTCTCGGTTCGACGTTCGCCGGCTGCGCGGCGCGATGATCCTGTCCCTCCTGACGCTGGGCGCCTGCGGGGCGCCGCATTCGCCTTCTGATCAGGCGATTGCGACCTTCTCGCTGACGACGCGCGCGGGGATTACCGATTATGCGGTCGATCCCGATCCGCTCAAACATGCCGCTGCCGGCTATTTTCGCGATGTGGCGGTGGCGGCGCCGGACGAATCGGTCGGGCAGTTTCGCGCTCGCGTCGCCACCGCCATCTATTCCGAAAAAGGCGTCCACGCGTCGCTCGGGGCCGCAGCGCAGCAGGGGATCGTGCCGCGGCTCGCCGCGCTCGATGCCGCCGCGCGGAAGGACGACCGGCAGGGTGCGGGACTCGCGGCGCTCGAAATCTATCGCGCGCTGATTGAGGATATGGCGACCGTGTCGAAGGCGACAACGGCGATGGCGCTGATCGATTATGCGCAATTGGCCGGGGCCGCGCGTCTTGCGGCGGCGCGGCCGGACTGGTCCGGGGTCGATGCGGCGATGACAATGGCGGGCCAGCATTGGGATGACATTGCGGGCGACGTCGGCGACACGGCGCTGGCGGGCCAGATGGGTGCGGCGCTGAAGGCGGCACGGGAGGGCGCGGCGCGGCGCGACGATGCCGCAACCGAACAGGCGCTGCAGGCCGCACGGCCGTCGATCGATCGCCTGATCGCCTATTTCAAACGGACATAGCCGAGCGGGCCGCGTGCGGCGGTCGGCGTGAGCGGCGCAAGGCGGTAACGCGCGACATAGCCGATATGGTCGGACAACATGCGGCCGTCGGCGCTGCGTCCGAACGGCACCGATATGGCCTCGGCAGTGAGCGCGGCGATGCGGGTCGAGGCGAATAACTGCCAGTCCTTGGCGCGGCGAAAGCTTTCGAGCGCGGCGCGGGGCAGGCCGCTTGTGCTGCGCGAACAGGCGTGCATCGCATCGTCGAGCCCACCGGTGCGCGCTGCACCCCACCAGCCGCCCGTCGCCGATGCGAAGGCGCGGGCGCGCGGCGCGATCTTGCCGACGTTGAAGTCGCCGGCAAAGATGATCGGATAGCGATGCCACGGGCTTTGCGCCATGAACCGTCCGGCAGCGTCGAGCTGGCGGCGATAGGCATAGTCGGCGCGCTCATCCGAAACCCCCGACGCGCCGCGCGAATTGAAATGTGCGGTGGTGACGACGATCGGCGTCGCCGCGCCCGGCACCGCGACGAGCGCCATCAATATGCCCTTGTTGGCAAGGCAGTCATAACCGGCACAGGCATAGGCCGGGAACGGCGCGCGGCGTACCGCGAGGATCGGATAGTCCGACAGCAGTTGCAGCCCGCTGCCGAGCAGCTTGCCCGACCGCTCGCCCTTGAACCACGACGCGGCGGCGGCGAAGCGGCGGTCGGCGGCGGTGGCGGGCAGGCTGCTGCGATCGGCGGCGGCTGGGCCGTCCACGACATAGCGATAGCCGCTTTCCGCGCCGATCCGCTGCGCGGCGCGGGTGAAGGCTTCCTGCAGTACGACGATGTGTGGCTGGATTCCCGCCTGCCGCATCGCGCGCAGCCGCGCCGCGATCTGCCCGAAGTCATCGCTGCGCCCCCAGGCGAGCGGCCAGGGTAGGCCATGGATATTGTAGGTGAGGACGCTGATCGGGGTCGCGGGGGCTGGGGGAGGCGCCGCGGTGGCGGTGCAACTTACGGCAAACGCCCCGGCCAGCGCAGCGATCCGGAGCAGGCTGCGGGACAGGATTTGGGACATGGGGCAAGGCTCTCGCTACGCAATTCGACCATCGCCCCTGTCACATGGACGGCGCCGCGCGCGCTTTTCCGCATCCGCACGAAAAAAGCGTCGCATTGCCGATCGATGGGCGCGATCCGATTGCGGCTTGGGCGCGGCATTGGTATGGGGCGGCGCATGATCGCCGACGGTCTGGAAGGGGCGTTCCTGGCCCACCGCGCAGCGCTGGAACGTTTCGTGCGGGCCCGCTGCGGCGACGCGTCGGATGCCGAGGATATTCTGCAGGATCTGTGGATCAAGATCGGCAGTATCGCGGCGGTTCCCGATGACCCGCTGTCCTATCTCTATCGGGTGGCCGACAATCTGGTGATCGACCGCCGCCGCTCGGCACAGCGCCGCGAGCGGCGCGACGATGCGTGGAACGCGCTGGCAACGGACGATGCGGGCGAGGCATCGCCAGCGCCCTCGGCCGAGCGCGCGGCGATCGCGAAGAGCGAGCTGGCGTGCGTCGCGGCGCTGTTCGACGAACTGGGCGAGCCGACCACCGGCATCTTCCGCAGCTACCGCATCGACGGCACGCCGCAGCGCGACATAGCCGCGCATTTCGGCCTCAGCCTGAGCGCTGTCGAAAAACATCTACAAAAGGCCTACAAGGCCGTATTGCAATTACGTGACAAACTCGATGCGGAAAATGACTGACCAGACCGTCCTAGCTGCGAAGGGACGGTTTTAGGCATGGCACACGGCATGACAGAGCAGGAGGCGGTGGGCTGGTTCGTCCGGCAGCGCGACCCTGCGCATGCCGATTGGCCTGCCTTCACCGCGTGGCTGGAGGCCGATCCTGCGCACGCCGCCGCCTATGACCGGGTGGCGATCGCCGATGCGGCGATGACCGAGGCCCTCGCCGCGCGCCCCTTGGTCGCGGATCGCCCGGACGCCGCGCCCGCCAACGACAATGCCCCCGGATTCTTCCGCCGCTATGGTGCCGTTGCCGCCGCGCTGCTCGTCGCGGTGAGTGCGTGGCCGGTCTATCGCGTCGCGGTGCCGACCTATGCGGTCGAGACCGCGCTCGGCGAGCAGCGCAGCGTGACGCTGGACGATGGAACGGTGATCGACCTCAACGGCGGAACGCGCGTGACGCTCGACCGCCGCAATCCGCGCATCGCGACGCTCGAAAGCGGCGAGGCGGTGTTCCGCGTCACCCACGATCCCACCGATCCCTTCACCGTCGTGTCGGGCGACATGCGACTGCGCGATGTCGGCACGGTCTTCAACGTCGCGCGCGAGGACGGACGTGCCGAAGTGAGTGTCGCCGAAGGCGCGGTGATGTTCGATCCCGATCGCGCGGCCCTGCTGCTGCGCGCCGGGCAGCGGCTGCACATCGCGCATAGCGGCGCCGCACCGGTTGTCACCCGCGTCGATCCCGCGACAGTGGCCGGGTGGAAGACGGGCCGCCTCGATTTCACCGCGACACCGCTGTCGGACATCGCGCCCGACCTGTCGCGCGCGCTTGGCGCCCCGATCGCCGTCGACCCCGCCATCGCCGATCGCACCTTTACGGGCACGATCCTGATCGACGGCAAGGATAAGGCCGCTATAGAAAAGATCGCGATCCTGATGGGCGTTTCGGCCCGCAAGGTCGGCGAGGAGTGGCGACTGACCGCGAACTGATGGTGCAGCGTTACAGGCAATGGGCGGCGGCCAGCCTCGTGGTGGCTCTGGCCCCCGCGTCGGTCCATGCCGCCGAGACGCATCGCTTTGCCATCGCTGCCGGCCGGCTCGACCAGGCGATTCTTGAACTCGGGCGCCAGGGCGGCGTCAGTGTCGCGCTTGCCGATCCCGCGATGGGCGAGATCCGCGTGCGCCGCGTCGCCGGCACGATGGACGCCGAAACCGCGCTTGCGCGGCTGCTGCGCGGCACCGGGCTGGGCGTGACCATCATCGACGCGCGCAGCTTTCGCATCGTGCGCGTCCCTGTTCGGGCGCGCCCGGCACCGCCGCCGCGCCGCCCGGCGCCGCCCCCCGCGATCCCGCGCCCGGCCGACCCCGCGCCGCCCGAAGAGATTATCGTCACCGCCAGCAAGCGCGACACCGCGCTCGCCGACTATCCCGCTGCGGTTACGGTGATGCGCCTCGATGACAGTTTCGCGGGCGCGCCCGGGCAGCATGGTTCGGACGTCATCGTGCGCCAGCTTCCTTCGGTCAATTCGACCAACCTCGGTCCCGGCCGCAACAAACTGTTCATTCGCGGCGTCGCCGATTCCAGCTTCACCGGCCCGACACAGGCGACGGTGGGGCAATATTTCGGCTATGCGCGGCTCAACTATAATGCGCCCGATCCCGACATCGCGCTCTATGACATCGACAAGATCGAGGTGCTGGAAGGACCGCAGGGAACGCTTTACGGCGCCGGATCGCTCGGCGGCATCATCCGCATCGATCCGGCAAAGCCCGACAGCGGCGGTTTCGCGGCGCGGATGCAAGCGGGCTATGCGCTGACCCAGCACGGCGCCGACAGCCACGATGCGGCGGCGACGCTCAACCTGCCGCTCCTGACCGATCGTGCTGCGCTGCGCGTCGTCGGCTATCACCGCATCGACGGCGGCTATATCGACGACAGCGCCCGCGGACTCAGCGACGTCAACCGCAGCCGCATCTTCGGCGGACGCGCGGCGCTGCGCGTGACACCCGGCGACGGCTGGACGATCGATGCGGGCTGGGTGCGGCAGGACATCCAGACGCGCGACGGCCAATATTCGGAGGCCGGGCTGCCCGACCTGACGCGGCAGAGCCTGATCGCGCAGCCCTTCGACAATGATTATTCGCTGCTCTACGCCACGGTCGAAAAAAGCTGGGGTCCGCTGGTGCTGCGATCGACCGGCGCGATCGTGTCGCACGATCTGGCGAACCGCTTCGATGCGTCGGCACTCGGCGGCGGGAGCCCCTTGGCCTTTACGCAGGATATTGCGATCCGCCAGCACGCCAATGAAACGACACTGTCGCGGCAGGGTGCGCACGGGCATGGCTGGATCGCGGGGATCAGCATCACCGACGGGAAGGACCGGACCCGGCGCGCGCTCGGCGACCCCGCGGCGCCCGCTCCGATCGCCGATATACTGAACGAACGCAGCGAGGTTGCGCTGTTCGGCGAATGGACCTTCGGCCTTGCGCCACGGCTCAGCGCGAGCCTTGGCGGCCGCTATGCCCATACGCGCTTTTCGGGCGAACTGATCGATCCTGCAAACCCGAACCCGCCCGAACCGCGCCGCGCCGTAGACTATTTCGTGCCCGCCGTGGCGCTGCGCTGGAAACCGGGGGGCGGCTGGCTGATCTACGGACGCTATCAGGAGGGATTCCGGCCCGGCGGCTTGACCGTGAGCAGCCCGGGAAGCGCGGTCGCCTTCCAGTCGGACACCATCGCGACGTTCGAACTCGGCGCGCGGCGGGGGGCGCCCGATCATGATCCGCTCAGCGTGGCGCTTTCGGCCTCCTACGCGCGCTGGGAATCGATTCAGGCCGATCTCGTCGATGTGCAGGGTTTTCCCTACACGGACAATATCGGCAATGGTTCGATTCTCGGATTCAGCGCGTCTGCGACGTGGAACGCCACCCCGTCGCTGCGCCTCGACGGCAGCGCCTTTCTCAACCACAGCAGCCTGACCCAAGCCGCACCGGCCTATGCGCGGGCGGAGGACAATGATCTGCCCAATATCGCGCAGTGGGGCGCGCGGGTGGGCGCGCGCTGGGTGCAGAGCGTCGGCGCCGATGCCCGCCTGTCGATTGCCGCCGATGCGCGCTATGTCGGCAAATCCTATCTCGGCGTCGGCAATCTGCTCGACATCAGCCAGGGCCGCTATGTCGACACGGCTCTGAACCTGCGTCTCGAGCGCGGGCGTTTCGGCTTTGCGCTAGGTGTCACGAACCTGTTCAACGCCGATCGTAACCGCTTTTCCTATGGGAACCCCTTCACCGTGGTCGCCGGTCGGCAGGAAACGCCGCTGCGGCCCCGCACCGTCAGGATTGGCCTGGATGCAGCCTTTTGAACGGAGCTTCAGCCGCGCGCGGCGGCGGCGCCTTTGCGGGCGCGGCGCGGGTGCGGGGCGCCTTGTCCGCGTTGCGGCTGCCCCAGACGAGCAAGCGATAGACCATCGCCATCAAGGACATGTCAGTCATGCGGCCCTCCGATAAATCCTCGCGCAAATTCCTCGCCTCGATCCACGACGTCAGTCCGCGCTTCGCCGACGAGGTCGATCGCCTGCTCGATCAACTCGTCCGCCACCTTGGTGGGCCGAAGGTCGCGATGCTGGTCGTTCCCGACCATTGGGACAGCGCGCCGATCGCCGAAGACCGCGGCTTTCAGAGCCGCCTGCGCGGCTGGGCCGACGCGGGCGTTGAAATGTTCGTCCATGGCTGGGCGCATCGCGACGACAGCCGGCACAGCGGAGCGCTCGACGGCTTCCGCGCGCGCCACATGACGGCGGGCGAGGGCGAGTTCCTCGGCCTTGACCATGCCACCGCGCTGGCGCGGATGACGGCGGCCAAGAAACTGGTTGAGGACGTGACAGGGGTTGCCGCAACCGGTTTCATCGCGCCCGCGTGGCTCTACGGAGCTGGGGCTCTGTCCGCTTTGCCACAGGCCGGATTTGCGATGGCCGAGGATCATATGAAGGTGTGGAATCCGCAAACCGGCGCGGTGCTCGCGCGCGGTCCGGTCATCACCTGGGCAAGCCGCAGCAGGGCGCGGATTGCCAGTTCCTTGTTGTTTTCTGCGCTCGCGCGGCATGCGCTGAAGCCGATGCGCGACGTGCGCGTCGCGGTGCATCCGGGCGATGCGCATGTGCCCAGCCTTGTGACCAGCATCGACAAATGCTGTGCCGCGCTGCTCGCCGGACGCCGGGTCGCCCGCTATGCGGATCTCGCGGCCGATCATGCCGCCACCCGCGACGAACGCGCGGTGATCAGCGCGTCATAATGGCGGAGCAGGTCCGCGACATGGTCGCGGTCCGACCGGACGGCGATGGCGGCACGGCGCGCCGCCTGACGGATCGCCGCGCGATCGCGCGCGCAGAAACGGGCGATGGCCTGCGTCGCCGCCGCGGCATCGCGTGCGGCATAGGTTTCCGCAAATTCCGGGCGCGCGATCTCGGCACAGCCGCCTTCGTCGGGGACGATCAGCGGCAGGCCCGACGCCAGCGCCTCCGACGCCACCAGGCCGAAGGTTTCGCCTTCGCACCCGTGGATCAGCGCATCGCAGCTCGCCATCAATGTCGCCAGTTGCGGCCGGTCGTAGATTGGCTGGAACATGCGGATATGCGGATTGCCGCCGACCTGCTTGCGCAGCGCGGCGCTCGCCGGTCCCTTGCCGATCAGGATCAGACCGACGGGTTCGCGGGCGGCGGCGGCCTGCACCGCGTCGATCACCATGTCCCACCGTTTTTCGCCATGGTGCCGCCCGATGCCGAGCAGCAGGGTGGCGCTTTCGGGAAGGTCGCATTGCGCCAGCAAGTCGGCGCGCAGGGTGGCATCGCGCAGGGTCGGTGAAAAGGCGGCGCGGTCGATGCCCAGCGCGACGCAATGCGCCGGACCGATGTGGCGGTCGCTCAGCCGCTTGCCCAGCGAATCGCCGCAGACCACCAGACTGTCGAACAGCGGCATCGCGCGGCGCAGGTAGCGATTGAACCATTCGAAGGCGGCGTCGATCTTTTCGCGCGAGGCGATCCGCCCGAACCAGCGCTGCGGATAGGATACGACCGGGTCGCTGTGCAGGAAAAAGACCTTCGCGGCGGCGCCGGCCCATTTTCCGACGATCCACGCGGGGCGCCAGGGCGAAGAGGCTTCGACGACGTCGGGGTGCAACCGGTCGAGCCAGGCATGGATCGGCGCCGCATCCCAGAACATGCGGTAATTAGCGTCGAACGGCAGCGGCGGCGCCTTGACCCAGATGATCCGGCCGCCGGTCGCGCGCACTTCCTCGCGATCCTCGGCGCCGGGCGCGAGGACGATCAGTTCTTGGCCGGCTTCGGCAAGCAACTGCATCTTGCGGTCGACATAGGAGCGGATGCCGCCGCCGGTGGGGGAATAGAATTCGCAGACGTCGACGATCCGCATCGCCTCAATCCTTCTTGACCGGGGAAAAGCCCAGGCCGTGGAAATAATTCATCATCACGTGCATTTCCGTGACACCGCTACCCAGCGTCACCGCGGCCTTCGCCGATTTGGGTTTGCTCCACCCCAATTTGGGATTGCCGGGAAAGCCGACGCCGTCGGAGGAAAAGCTGAACTTGTGCTTGCCGTCGCGGTCGTGGATCATCGCGAAGCTGTAGCGGCCAGGCCGCGGCGCCCGGATGCACACCGCGACCGGACCGGCGGCGGGGGCCGCAAATTCGATGCGGCGGAAGTCCTTGCCCGCTTTCTGAAGGACGAAATCATCCTCCAGAAAATCCTTGTCGTTGCTCGGGAACAGCTCGACCCGGATCCGTCCCTTGCGGTCCTTCAGCCCGTCGAGCCAGACGAGCAGCGCCGGCGTTGTCGAACCCGCGGCGCAGGCGGGCGCGTCGCCAAAGACCGCGGCGCGTGCGGACGGCACCATTGCGGCTGAAGCCAGCATGGCGGCGGCGAGGGCAGGGAAGCGGAAGCGGGTCATGCGGCCACTCCCTTGCGCAGCGGCAGCCAGGTCAGTGCAAAGACGATGACGTGGCAGAGCAGGGTCAGCGCGACTGTCAGTGCCACGAGCCGCGTCACCGCGGCGTCGTTGCCGACCAGAAAGACCGCCAGATTGGCAAAGACGATGTCCTTGTTGGGGACGAGCGGCAGGCGCGCGACGAGTTGGCGTCCCGTCACGAGCAGCATCCAGAGCGCGAGCGGCACGAGCGGCAGCGCAAGATGCCAGCACAGCGCGAGCAGCCCGGTGTAGGCGATGGTGCGGACGAGGTGGACCAGGAACACCCAGCGCAGTTCACTCGCAGGAAGCGAGAACAGGCGGCCGCGGAAGAGCAGGATGGCGAGCGACAGGGCGAGCATGACCCCTACCGACCCCAGGATCGGGCGGATATGCTCGGCGGGCAGCAGCGAATAGGCGAAGGGCGTGGCGATGGCGAGCAGTGCCAGCGTGAAGATGTTGCCGACGACCGCCGACAGGATGCTGACATCCTTGATCGCCGCGAAAGGCGCCGCGACCATGTTGAGCCGCGTCCGGGCCCAGGCGTAGAAATAGGCTTCCCCCGAATAGCCGAGCAAAATCTCGTTCGCGACCAGCTTGCGCAGGATCGGCACGATGCCCGACAGCGGCAGGCCCCACAGCCGCCGGAAAATCACCAGATCGGACAGCGGCTGCACCGCATAGATCGCAAGGAAGACCAGATAGAAAAGCGGGTTGGTGGGTAGCGCCTCGTGCAGCGCGGCCAGTCCGCCGCCCAGAAGCTCGCGCATCAGTCCGGCGAGCAGCGCCAGGCTGAGCAGGCCACTGAGCAGCGCCGGCCAGCGACTGCGGATCGGTGTCAGCGGCTCGAGCGCGGCAAGAGGCGGCGTCGATGTGGGGGCTGCGGCAACCGTCAATCCGTTCACGCTTTTATCCCGTTAGTATCGTTTCCAGCGATTTTTCGCTTCTTCAGTTTCAGACGCCGCGGCGCGTCCGATCCCGCATCGGCGCGTGCGGAAAATCGGCGCGCGCGGCGTCTTGTCGATAGAAGGGTGTCCGATGCGGGCGCCGGTATGGCATCGGGAAGGCCAGCGGCGTGGCGCGAGCGCAGCACATCGTCATCATTTTCCATGATTTTTCGTTCGGAGGGACCGAGGTGATCGCGCTGCGGCTGGCGCGCGAATGGGTGGCGCAGGGGCGCCGCGTCACATTGCTTTGCGGCACATTCGATGGTCCGCTGCGCTCCGCCGTGCCGCGCGGGGTACACACCGAACGCCTCGAACCCGAAATTCCCAGAACGCCGCTTTCGCGCCTGCGCCTGCGGCGTGCGCTGTCGGCGGCGATCGCTCGCCTGCGGCCTGACGTCGTCTTTCTGCCGGGCAATTTTCATCATGTGCTGGCGGGCGCCGTGCGCGATTTGCCGCGGCGACCGAAGGTCGTGGCGAAGATCAGCAATCCGTTGGCGCCCTCGGCGATCCCGGCGCTACGCGCGCTGCTCGCGCGGGCCTTTCGGTGGGCGGCGCGCGATGTCGACTGGTTCGCCGCCATGTCCACCGGGCTTGCCGACGACGTGCGTGCGCTGACGGGACGCGCGGACGTCAGCGTGATCTTCGATCCCAATATCGACACGATCATCAATTTGCCGGACGCGAGGAAGGTGCCGGGTACCGGGCCGCTTCATCTGCTGGCGGCGGGGCGACTCGTCGAGCAGAAGGATTTCGGCCTCGCGGTTCGAATCGTCGCCGAACTGGCCAAGCACCGCGACGTGCGGCTGACGATTGCGGGCGATGGGCCCGACGCGCCGCGGCTGGCGCGGCTGGCGCGGCGCTTGGGCGTTGCGGACCGGATCGCGCTTCCGGGGCGCCTCGCATCAATCGGGCCGGCGCTCGACCACGCCGACCTGCTTCTGATTACCTCGCGCTACGAAGGTGGGCCTGCGGTTGCGGTCGAAGCGCTCGAGCGCGGCGTTCCGGTTGTCGCCACCGATTGTTCACATTTTCTGCGCGATCTGCTTGCGGACGGTGATTGCGGCGCGATCGTCGCTAGCCGCGACCCGGCGGTGATCGCCAAGGCCATGCTCGAATGGATCGACCGGCAGGATCGCCGGCCCTTTTCTCCGGCGGTGGTTACCGAGCCTTTCGGGACGGCCTTTGCGGCGCGCCGCTATCTCGATCTCTTCGACCGTCTGGCCGGGGAGGGCGGTTGCGCTAGGTCGATCAGCAGGTCAACGCCGCCGCAAACAGGCAGCGAAAACGCTCGACGCACTCGGCCCCTTCTTCGGCATCGAGTTCGAAATTATCGACCTTCATGATCGTCCGCAGGACGCC
Organism: Sphingopyxis sp. MC1; assembly: GCF_000371385.1. Lineage (NCBI taxonomy): Bacteria > Pseudomonadati > Pseudomonadota > Alphaproteobacteria > Sphingomonadales > Sphingopyxidaceae > Sphingopyxis > Sphingopyxis sp. MC1. The sequence continues at coordinate 131,622 of NZ_AOUN01000006.1, read as the reverse complement.
GACGCCCATCAGGATCGCCAGCAGCATATTGGCGCGCATCTCGCCCTGATCGCCGCCGATCGTTCCGGCGAGCGGCTCCAGAACGTCGCGGTTGACCAGTTCGCGGATGATATCGCCCGCCTTGGGAGACGAGGCTGAGCGCAGCATTATGACGAACATCTCCATGCGATGATGGCGATCGGCGTCATCGTCTTCCGCCACGAGTTGCGCCAGAAAACCGGGCAATTCGTCGATGCTTTTGGGTTCGCGGAACAGATGCGGCTTTGCCTCATCGCTGACGACTTCGCGAAACAGCCCTTCCTTGCCGCCGAAATAGCGGCTGATCAGCGCGACATCGACCCCGGCGTCGTCCGCAATGTCGCGCAGTCCGACATTTTCATACGCCTCGCGCAGAAAGCGTTGGTGCGCGGCCGCCAATATCGACGCGCGGGTTGCAACGGCATCGCGCCGCTTGATGGTTGAGCTTCTCTCCATTTTTGCGTCCATAATGGTGAATGAGAATAAATCAACAACTGTTGACTTACGATGAACGGCCGACTAGTTGACAGCGACCGTCATCGCGCAACTTCCCCCCTCCCTGTGGCGCGATGGCGGAACGCTTCAACAGAAAAGACAAGATCATGCAAAAGCGCTTTCTCCTCGCGCCCGTCCTGTGCCTTTCGTTCGCGCTGGCTGCCTGTTCGGGCGGCGGCGACCAAGGACAGGGCGGTCCGCCGTCGCTTCCCGTCACCGTGTCCCAGCCGCTCGTTCGCGACGTGACGGAGTGGGATGATTTTGTCGGGCGCTTCGAGGCGATCGACAGTGTCGAAGTGCGGCCGCGCGCGTCGGGATATTTGCAGCGCGTGCATTTTGCCGACGGCCAATATGTGCGGGCCGGGCAGCTTCTTTTCTCGATCGATGCGCGCCCGAACCAGGCGGCGCTCGATCAGGCGCGCGCGCAGTTGGCGCGCGCCAACGCGACCTTGGCGAACGCAAAAACCGAATTCGCGCGCTCGGCGACATTGGCCGCATCGCAAGCGGCGAGTACCGAGGAGGTTGAGCAGCGCCGTGCCGCCGTGCGCGCCGGTGAAGCTGATGTGGCGGCGGCGCAGGCCGCGGTGCGATCGGCGCAGCTCAACGTCGGCTTCACGCGCGTCACCGCGCCGATTTCGGGGCGTATTTCGCAGCGGTTGGTCGATCCGGGCAATGCGGTCAGCGCCGACCAGACGGTGCTGACGACGATCGTGTCGACTAGCCCCATTCATTTCAGCTTCCAGGGGTCCGAGGCGAGCCTGCTCGGCTATGAACGCCGCGGCGACAAGCTCGACGGCGCGCCGGTGCGTATCCGCCTGCAAGGACAGCAGGATTATGCGATTTCGGGCCGGATCGACTTTGTCGACAACGCGCTGTCCAACGGATCGGGGACGATCACCGTCCGCGCCGTCGTGCCCAACCCCGATGGCAAGCTGCGCCCGGGCATGTTCGGCCAGCTTCAGCTTGCGGCTTCGGCGCCGCACGCCGCCATCATGGTCCCCGACACCGCCATCGTTACTGATGCGGCGCGGCGCCTGGTCTATGTGATCGGCGATAAGGATGTGGTGCAGGCGCGCCCGGTCGAGCTTGGACCCGTCATCGACGGGCTGCGCGTGATCCGCTCGGGCATCACCGCCAAGGATCGCGTCGTCGTCGGCGGCATCCAGCGTGCGATGCCGGGCAAGCCTGCGAAGGTCGAGGCGGGCCGGATCGGTGCCGATGGCAAGGTCGTGCCCGCGAAGGCGGCCGCGAAGCCTGCCGCAGCTGGCGCTGCAGCGGGCAAGGGCGGCGCACAGTGAATTTCAGCCGATTTTTCGTCGACCGCCCGATCTTCGCGGCGGTCATCGCGATCTTCATCACGCTGATCGGCGCCTTTGCCTATCCCCAGCTTCCGCTCGCCCAATATCCGGAGATCGCGCCGCCGACGATCAGCATCACCGCATCCTATCCCGGCGCCTCGCCCGACACGATCGCCGAAACGGTGTCGTCGACCATCGAGCAGGAGGTCAACGGCGTCGAGAATATGCTCTATATCCAGTCGTCCTCGACGCAGGGTCTGGCGCAGATAACGGTGACATTCCAGCCGGGCACCGACCTCGATGCGGCGCAGGTGCTCGTCCAGAACCGCGTTGCGCTCGCCGAGCCGCGCCTGCCCGAACAGGTGCGCCAGATCGGCGTGCAGGTGAACAAGCAGGAAACCGGCTTCCTGATGATCGTCGCGCTGACGACGACCGATCCGGCGATCGACCTCGATTATGTCGGCAACTATGCCAATTCGACGCTGCGCGACCGGCTGCTGCGCCTGAAGGGCGTTGGCGGGGTGCAGATTTTCGGCGGCGGCTATTATTCGATGCGCGTGTGGATCGACCCCGACAAGGCCGCCGCGCGCAACCTGACCGCGACCGAGATCGTCGCGGCGCTGCAGAGCCAGAATGTCCAGGTTGCCGGCGGCTCGGTCGGCGCGCCGCCCTATGGCAAGGGCAATCCGGCGTTCGAGCTTCCGGTCGAAGTGCCCGGACGCCTCGTGACGCCCGAACAATTCGCCAATGTCGTGATCAAGACCGATACGCAGAATGGTGCGATCACGCGGCTGAAGGACGTCGCGCGGGTCGAGCTGGGCAGCCAGGATTATGGCGTGCGCGGCGTGTTCAACGGTCAGCCCGGCGTCGGCATGGCGGTGATTCAGCAGCCGGGCGCCAACGCGCTCGATGCCGCGAAGCTGGTGCTCGACGAGGTCAAGGCGGCGTCGAAGGACTTCCCGCCGGGGCTGGAATATCAGATCCCCTTCAACCCGACCGAATATGTGCAGGCGTCGGTGAGCGCGGTGCAGGAAACGCTGATCGAGGCGATCATCCTCGTCGTCATCGTCGTGCTCGTCTTTCTGCAAACCTGGCGCGCGGCGATCATCCCGATCATCGCGATTCCGGTGGCGCTCATCGGCACCTTTGCGGTGCAGCTGGCGCTCGGCTTTTCGATCAACTCGCTGTCGCTGTTCGCGCTGGTGCTCGCGGTCGGGATCGTCGTCGATGACGCGATCGTGGTCGTCGAGGCGGTCGAGAAGCATATTCGTCAGGGCCTCACCCCGCGCGAAGCCGCGCACCGGACGATGAGCGAAGTGTCGGGCGCGCTGATCGCGATCGGTCTCGTCCTTGTCGCGGTGTTCGTGCCGACCGCCTTCATCCCCGGCATCCCCGGCATCTTCTATCAGCAATTCGCGGTGACGATCGCGGCGGCGACGGTCTTTTCGCTGCTGACGTCGCTCACCCTGTCGCCCGCGATGGCGGCGCTGCTGCTGAAGCCGCACGAGGAGCATCACGCAGAACCGAAGAACCGGGTCATGCGCGTTGTCCGCCGCGCCGCGGACAGGTTCAACGACGGGTTCGACCGGCTGTCGGAACGCTATGGCACCACCACCGCGTCGCTGATCCGCAAGACGGCGCTGATGCTGGGCATCTATGCGGTACTGCTCGCCGCGACCGGCTGGCGCCTCGCAGATACGCCGACGGGCTTCATCCCCGATCAGGATCAGGGCGTGCTGATCGGCGTGGTTCAGCTTCCGCCCGGCGCGTCGCTCGACCGCACGAGCGAGGTGCTGGCGCGCGCGCAGAAGACGGTGTCGCAGATCGACGGCGTCGAGAGCATCGCGACCTTTTCGGGGCTCGACGGCGCGAGCTTTTCGACCGCATCGAACGCGGGCACGATGTTCATCCGTCTGAAGGACTGGAGTGAGCGCGGCAGCGATCTGAGCGCCAGCGCATTGTCGGGCAAGCTGTCGGGCGTCCTCGCGATGGCGCTCCCTGAAGCAAACGCCTTCGTCATCGCGCCGCCCGCGGTGCAGGGCCTTGGCAACGGCAACGGCTTCACCATGATGCTGCAGGCGCGCGAGGGGCAAAGCTATCGCGACCTTGAAAAGGTGACGCAGGCGATGATGGGCGGGGCGCAGCAGGTGCCCGACGTCACGCAGGTCTTTTCGCTGTTCAACACCGGAAGCCCGCGCATCTTCGCCGATGTCGATCGTGACAAGGCGCAGATATTGGGCGTCGACCCGAGCCAGGTCTACGCCGCGCTCGGCACCTATCTTGCCTCGACCTATGTCAACGACTTCAACTTCCTTGGCCGCACCTTCCGCGTCACGGCTCAGGCCGAACCAAGCGCGCGCAGCCGGATCGAGGATGTGGGCCGATTGCAGGTGCGGTCCTCGTCGGGCGAGATGGTTCCGCTCTCGTCGGTCGCGACCTTCCGCGACGACAGCGGTCCGACCCGCGTCGTGCGTTACAATCTGTTCCCCGCGGTCGAACTGCAGGGACAGGCGGCGCCGGGCGTCTCGTCGGGTGCGGCGTTGACCGCGATGGAGGGACTGGCCGCGAAGACGATGCCGCAGGGCTTTTCCTATGAATGGACGGGCCTTGCCTATCAGGAAAAGCAGGCGGGGAGCAGCGCGGTGCTGATCTTCCTGCTCGCGGTGGTCTTCGTCTTCCTGGTGCTGGCGGCGCAATATGAATCGCTGCCGCTGCCGCTCGCGGTGATCCTGATCGTGCCGATGTGCATATTGGCGGCGATGCTGGGCGTGAACCTGCGCGGGATGGACAATAATATCCTGACGCAAGTCGGGCTGGTCGTGCTGATTGCGCTCGCGGCGAAGAACGCGATCCTGATCGTCGAATTCGCCAAGCAGGCGGAAGAAGAGGAGGGGATGGCCCCGCTCGACGCCGCGGTTCACGCCGCGCAGTCGCGCCTGCGTCCGATCCTGATGACCAGCTTTGCGTTCATCTTCGGCGTCATCCCGCTCGCGGTGGCAAGCGGGCCGGGGCAGGAAATGCGCCAGGCACTCGGCACGGCGGTGACGTTCGGCATGCTCGGCGTCACCATATTCGGGCTGATCTTCACGCCGATCTTCTACGTCGTGTCGCGCAAGCTGGGCTATCGCGTCCAGCAATGGTTCGCGCGCGGCCGCACCAACAAGGGCGGCGATGCGCCGCTGGAGATGCCATGATGAGCCGTAATGTCCTGCTGGCCGGTGCCGCCGCGCTTGCACTGTCGGGCTGTGCCGTCGGTCCGGCCTATGTGTCGCCGACCCCCGCCGCTCCCGGACAGACGCCTTTCCTCGAGGCAGGCAAATCGCCCGCCTTCACCGGCGAGCAGCCGGCGGGGCATTGGTGGAGCCTGTTCGGCGACCCGACGCTCGACGCGCTCGTCGAAGAGGCGCTCGCCGCCAATACCGATCTGCGCGTCGCCGCCGCCAATCTGGCACAGGCGCGCGCGGTGTTGAAGGAATCGCGAGCGGGGCGCCTGCCGACCACCGGAATAAGCGCCAGCGGCACCTACGCCCGCCAGCCGGGCAGTGTCACCGGCATCGGCCCGGTCGAGGGCGAAAGCTATGATGTCGGGCTCGACATCGGTTATCAGGTCGATCTGTTCGGGCGCGTCGAAAGTGCGATCCGCGCGAGCCGCGCAGATGCCGACGCGGTGCAGGCGGCCTTCGACCTGACGCGCATCACGGTCGCGGCGGAAACGACGCGCGCCTATGCCGACGTCTGCGCCTACAACCGCCAGCTTGCGGTGGCGGAGGAAACGCTGCGCATTCAGGAACAGACCTTCGACCTGGCGCGTCGGCTGTTCGAAGGCGGACGCGCGACGCGGCTCGACACCGGGCAGGCGGGGGCGCTGCTGGAACAGACGCGCGCGACTTTGCCCACCTTGAAGGCGCAGCGCGCCGGGGCGCTCTATCGCCTTGCGCTGCTGACTGGCAAGCCGCCCGCCGAAGCGCCGCAGGTCGCGTTGCAATGCCAGGCGCCGCCCGAACTCGACCGTCCGATTCCGGTCGGCGACGGCGCCGCGCTGCTCGCCCGCCGCCCGGACATTCGCCGGGCCGAGCGCCAGCTCGCCGCCGCCGCGGCGCGCGTCAATGTTGCGACCGCCGACCTTTATCCCAGCATCAGCATCGGCGGGTCTGTGGGATCGACCGCCGACGCGGTGTCGGGGCTGGGCAAGTCCGACAGCTTCCGCTTTTCGATCGGGCCGCTGATTTCGTGGAGCTTTCCGAACATCGCGGTCGCGCGTTCGCGGCTGAAGCAGGCGGAGGCCGGCGCCGACGCGGCGCTCGCGACCTTCGACGGCACTTGGCTCGGCGCGTTGCAGGAAACCGAAAGCGCGCTCGCCAACTATGCCGGCGAACTCGACCGGCTTGCGGCGCTACGCCGTGCGGCGGACGAAGCGGGCGAAGCGGCGCGTATCGCGCGGCTTCGCTATCAGGCGGGGCGCGAGAATTTTCAGGTCGTACTCGATGCCGAGCGCTCGCTGGCGCAGATTCAGGCGAGCATCGCCCAGTCCGAACAGCAGCGCGCGACCTATCTGGTCGCGCTGTTCCTGGCGCTGGGCGGCGGCTGGCAGGACGGCGCCGCGTAAGGCGTCGATCTGGCTAAACAAAAAGGGCCGGCGCAGCATGGGCTGCACCGGCCTTTTTCATAGCTGTGCCGCGGATCAGAGCGTCGCGTCGTCGTCGGCGGGCGAGTGGAATTCGTGCCACAAGCCGTTCAATATGCCGAAGCCGACCGCGAGGCCGAGGCCGAGTACCCAGGTAAAATACCACATGGCGTGTTCCTCCGGTCAGTAGAAATCGGGGTTGGTGCGAACGTCGTCGAGCGTGACGCGTCCGAACAATATCTTGAGCACCCACGCCGTGTAGGCGAGGACGATGGGCAGGAAGATCAGGGTCACGACGAGCATGATCCACAAGGTGAGGTGGCTCGACGAGGCGTTCCAGACCATCAGGCTCGAATGCGGGTCGATCGAGCTCGGCAGGATGAAGGGGAACATCGACAGGCCGACCGTTGAAATGATGCCGACCACCGCGAGCGCCGAGCCGATGAAGAGCAGGCTCTGCTTGCGCCCGGCGATCGCGACATAGGCGAGGATAGGGCCAAGGAAGCCGAGGATGGGCGCGAGCAGCATCCACGGGTGGCGGCCATAATTGTCGAGCCATGCGCCCGCCGCCGGGACCGACGTTGCCCACAGCGGGTTCGAGGGGCCGGCGGGATCGAGTTCGCCCTCCAGCCGGTAGCCAATGTTCATCGTCGCGACCATCGCGCCGCCGATTGCGAACAGCGCGATGACGAGCAGCGCGGCGATCTTGCCCCAGCGGCGCGCCCGGTCCATCACGACGCCGTCCTCGGCCTTAAGCGCGAGCCAGCCGGCGCCGTGCAGCACGACCATCGCCACCGACAGCAGGCCGGTGAGCAAGGTGAAGGGCGAGAAGAGGCCGAGCAGCGAGCCTTCGTAAAAGGCGCGTAGGTCGCTATCGAGGCGGAACGGCGCGCCCAGAAGGACATTGCCGACCGCAACCCCGAACACCAGTGCGGGGACGAAACCGCCGACGAACAGCGCCCAGTCCCAGCGGCTGCGCCAGGTGGGGTCGTCGTGCTTCGAGCGATATTTGAACGCCACGGGGCGCAGGATCAGCGCCGCGAGGACAAGGAATATCGCGAGATAGAAGCCCGAAAAGCTGATCGCATAGACAAAGGGCCATGCGGCAAAGATCGCGCCGCCGCCGAGGATCAGCCAAACCTGATGCCCCTCCCACGTCGGGGCGATGCTGTTGATCGCCAGCCGTCGTTCCTCGTCGGTCCGCGCGATGAAGGGCAGCAGTGTGGCGACGCCGAGATCGTAGCCGTCGGTGAGCGTGAAGCCGATCAGCAGCACGCCGAGAAGCAGCCACCAGATCAGGCGGAGCGTTTCATAGTCGAAGGGAATCGCCATCGTCTGATCCTCCTTATTCGGCCGGCAGCGGGGCATAGCCCGCGTCGGTGGGTTCGATGCCCGAGGCAAGGTCGCGGCCGCGCTTGGACTCGGGGCCCTTGCGGATCGCCGCGAGCATCAGCCGCACCTCGATGAAAGCGAGCGCGCTATAGAGCAGGGTGAACGCCGCGATGGTCGTCCAGACCTGCGCCACCGTCAGGCTCGATGCGCCGAGGAAGGTCGGCAGCACGCCCTCGATGGCCCATGGCTGGCGGCCATATTCGGCGAGCACCCAGCCCATTTCGGCGGCCAGCCACGGCAGCGGCATGATGATCACCGCGGCGCGCAGGAACCACTTCACATCGAAGCGTCGCACCGTCGCATAATAGAAGGCGAGGGCGAAGAAGCCGATGAAGAAGAAGCCGAGCCCCGCCATGAGGCGGAACAGCCAGAAGGTGACCGGGACGTTGGGCACCGTGTCCCACGCCGCCTGCATGACCTGGTCGGCGGTCGCGTTGCGCGGATCGGGGACATAACGCTTGAGCAGCATCGCATAGCCAAGGTTGCTGCGGTTCGCCTCGAAGGTCGCGCGCGCGGCGGCGTTGGTGCGATCGGCCTTCAGATCCTCGAGCGCACCATAGGCGAGCTTGCCGCTTTCGATGCGTTCCTGCGCGTGGAGGACCAGTTCGTTGATCCCCTGAACCTGCCCGGTCAGGCTGCGCGTCGAAATCAGGCCGAGGACATAGGGTATCTTGATTTCATAGCGCGTCTCGCGGTCCTTGACCGACGGCAGGCCGAAGAGGGTGAGCCCGGCGGGCGCCTTTTCGGTGTGCCACATGGCCTCGATCGCGGCGAGTTTCATCTTCTGATGATCGGTGAGCGCATAGCCCGATTCGTCGCCGAGGACGACCACCGACAGCGAGGAGGCGAGGCCGAAGGCCGCGGCAACGGTCAGCGAGCGCTTCGCGAGTGCGGTGTAGCGGCCGCGGAGCAGATACCAAGCCGAAATGCCGAGAACGAAGACCGAGGCGGTAACATAGCCGGCGCTGACCGTGTGGACGAACTTCGCCTGCGCGACGGGGTTGAACAGCACCGAATAAAAGTCGACGACTTCCATGCGCATCGTGTCGGGATTGAAGCGCGACCCGACCGGATTCTGCATCCAGCCGTTGGCGATCAGGATCCACAGCGCCGAAAGATTGGAACCCAGCGCGACGAGGAAGGTGACGAGGAGATGGAGCTGCTTGGACAATTTGTCCCAGCCGAAGAACATCAGCCCGACGAAGGTCGCCTCGAGGAAAAAGGCCATGAGCCCCTCGATCGCGAGCGGCGCGCCGAAGATGTCGCCGACATAGTGCGAATAATAGGACCAGTTCATCCCGAATTCGAACTCCATCGTCAGGCCGGTCGCGACCCCGAGGACGAAGTTGATCCCGAACAGGCGGGCCCAGAAACGCGTGATGGTACGCCAGATTTCCCTTTCGGTGATGACATAGATGCTCTCCATGATCACCAGCATGAAGGAAAGCCCCAGCGTCAGCGGAACGAAGAGGAAATGGTACATCGCCGTAAGGGCGAATTGCAGGCGGGATAATTCGACTACGGCCAGGTCCATGGCGCCACTCCTGAACAGCGACTCGGCGGGGTACCGCACGGCTTGCGGCATCGTCATTTAATGAATATGGGAATGTGTGAATATTAGAAAAATGTCAAGTAGAGATAACGCCACATCTGCAGCTCCCGCCGCCAGCCGCGGTGCCCTGGCCGCTTGGCTTGGCGATGCCGTGGCCGCGGTGCTCTTCGCGCTCGCGCTCGCGCAATTGCTGGCGCTCCACGTCGCGCGTGACCTTCGCGGCGGCGGAGGGGGCGACGCGGGCTTCGGCATTGCGGGCTGGGCGTGGATGCTGCTGCTGGTTGGCGCGGCGCTGGCACGCGGCGCTTTGCAGGGCGGCGCCTTTGCGATCGGCCTGCGCCACGCCGCGCGCTTTGCCGCCGAGCTGCGCGCGCGCGTCGCGCCCGCGCTGATGGTGAGCGCGGCGGGGCGCGGACGCCTGATTGGTGAAGATGCCGAACTGGCGGTAACCGCGATCGACCGCATCGAGCCCTATGTTGCGCGTTTCCTGCCGCTGCGCCGTGCCGCGATGCTTTCCCCGCTGCTGATCGCGCTGGCGGCGCTGCCTGCGAGCGGCGTCGCCGCGGCGATCCTGTTCGGCACGCTGCTGCCCTTCGCGATCGGCATGGCGCTCGCCGGCAGCGCCGCGGCGCGGGCGAGCGAGGCGCAGCTGGGCGCGCTGTCGCGGCTCGGCGGCTTGTTCGTCGACCGGGTGCGCGCGCTGCCGCTGATCCTCTCCTATGGCGCCGAGGATCGTGTCACGCGTCAGATCGGCGGGGCGGCGCGCGATCTGGCGGAACGGACGCTGGGCGTGCTGCGCATCGCCTTTGCATCGAGCGCGATCCTCGAATTTTTCAGCGCGCTCGCGGTCGCGCTCGTCGCGGTCTATTGCGGCTTTTCGCTGCTCGGCCTGCTGCCCTTTCGCGCGCCCGAAAGCCTCGACTTCGCCGAAGCCTTTTACGTTCTTGCGCTCGCGCCCGAATTTTATCTCGGCATGCGCCGTTTGGCCGCCGCCTATCACGACAAGCAGCAAGGCGAAGCGGCGCTGGCGGCGCTTGCCGCCGCGGAGGCGCCGACGGGGGTTCCCACGGTTGCTTCGCCGGCGAAAAGCGCGCCGGAGGTTCTGGTGGTCGACGCGCTGGTCGTCCGGCACCCCGAAGGCGCGGCGATCGGACCGATCAGCGCGCGCTGGACCGGCCCCGGCCTTCACCTGATCGTCGGGCCGAGCGGATCGGGCAAGACCAGCCTCCTCCGCGCGTTGATCGGGCAGGTGCCCGTGGAGTCGGGCCGCCTTTACGCCGACGATGCCGCGATCGACCCGCGCGCGCTTGCTCCGCTGTGTGGCTGGGCAGGGCAGCGGCCCTTGCTGTTGCCCGGGAGTCTCCGCGCCAATCTGCTCGCCGGAGAGGCTGATGCGCGCGATGCTGCGATCATTGCCGAACTCGACGCGCTCGGTCTTTCGGCGCTGATTGCCGCGCGCGGCGGCGGGATCGACTGGGTTGTCGATGACCGCGGCAGCGGGTTGTCGGGCGGCGAACGGCGGCGGATCGGGCTGGCGCGCGCGCTGCTGTGGCCCCGCCCGCTGCTGCTGCTCGACGAGCCGACTGCCGACCTCGACGCCGCGAGTGCCGCGCGCGTCGTCGCGGTGTTGCAGGCCGCTGCGACGACCCGGACGATCGTCGCGGCGACGCACGATCCGGCGCTGATCGGTGCGGCGGACAGCTTGGTAGAAATCGGATGATCGCGGCATTGCTCCGATCCGCGCGCGCGGGGCAGCGCCGCGCGGTGTTGCTCGGCATGGCGGCAGCCGCGGCCGCTGCGCTGTCGGCGATCGGCCTGCTCGCGGTGTCGGGCTGGTTCCTGACCGGCGCGGCGATTGCCGGCCTGACCGGCGCGGCGGCGGTCAAGGCGTTCAATTATCTGGTGCCCAGCGCCGCCATCCGCGGGCTGGCGATCCTGCGGACGCTGTCGCGCTATGGCGAGCGGCTGTTCAGTCATCAGGCGATGCTGTTCACCCTCGCCGAGGTGCGCGCCGCCCTGTTCGCGCGGCTGATCGCGGCGCCGCCGGCGACGGCGCTGCTCCATAATCGCGGCGATGTTGCGGCGCGGCTGGGCGGCGATGTCGAAACGCTGGAGGAGGCGCTGCTGCGCACGACGCTGGTGCCGTCGGGCATTGCGACGCTGGCGGGGACGATGCTGCTGATGGCGCTCGCGGGCTGGGCGGCCGCGACGGCGTTGCTGTTCGCCGCCGGGGCGAGTTTTGCGGTGGCGCGCCGGATCGGGCGCGATCGGATCGCCCCTGCGCTCGACGCCGAAAGCGCAGCGCTCGGTGCGCTCAAGCGATGCTATGTCGAACTGGCGGCCGGGGGCGACGATATTGCGGTCTATGGGCTTGCCGCCGACGTGCGGGCGGCAATCGCGGCGGCCGAAGCGCCGCTCCACCGCGCCCGTGCGGCGATGGCCGGCGCCGACACGCTGGTGTCGATCGTGCATTGGGGGCTGACCGGTGCGGCGGTGGCCGCGATCGTCGCGCTGTCGCCCGCTAGCGCCCCGGTTGTCGCGCTCGCAGCGCTTGCTGCGACCGCCGCGATGGAGATCGTCGGCGGTCTCGCCCGGCTCGACATTCAACGCTGGAAGAGCCGCGGTGCGCGCGCACGGCTCGATGCGATGTTTCCGGACGCCGCCGCCCCGGCGAGCGACGGCGCGCCGGCGCAGCCGATCGTCGAACTGGCGGTCGCGGGCGCCCTGCACCGCATTGTTCCGGGCGACCGCGTTCTGCTCGCCGGGCGGTCGGGGAGCGGCAAGACGCGGCTGCTCGAAACGCTGACGGGGCTGCGCGACGATGCGCCCGAAGATGTGCGGATCGGCGGATTGCATGCGGCAGGCTTGCCGCTCGCGGCGCGGCGGTCGCTGTTCGCGCTCGCGGCGCAGGATGCGGCGATGATTGCGGGCAGTGTGGCCGACAATCTGTCGCTCGCACGGCCGGGCATCACGCGCGACGAGATGCAGGCGGCGCTGGTCGTCGCCTGCCTCGACGATGTCGTCGCGCAATTGCCCGGCGGGCTCGACTGCTGGTTGGGGGACGATGGCGCGCGGCTGTCAGGGGGGCAGCGCAAACGCCTGTCGCTGGCGCGGGCGTTGCTGGCGCGGCGGCCGTTCCTGCTGCTCGACGAACCGAGCGAAGGGCTCGACGGCGCGACCGAAGCACGGCTGATCGCGCGGCTGGGGGGCTGGTTTGCGGAGACGGGAAGCGGGTTGATCCTCGTCAGCCATCGGCCCGCGATGCGGGCGCTTGCCACGGGGCAGATCGAGATCGACGGGGATCGGGGCTAGCGCAAAATTCTCGCGAAATGGGCGGCGCTGGCGGAGGCGTCGCGGGTGCTCGTCGTCGCGGTGGGACTGGCGCCGAACTGGTCGGCGAGCGCGCGGACGGGCGCGAGTGCTTCGGGTTTCAGGCGGTAGAAAATCTGCTTCGCCTCGCGCCGCGTTTCGACGATCCGCGCGTTGCGCAGCACGCCGAGTTGCTGGCTGAGCAGCGGCTGGCCGATGCCGGTCGCGCTTTCGATCTGCCCCACGGCAAGCTCCTGATCGCGCACGGCGAAGATCAGCTTGAGCCGCACCGGATGCGCGAGGACGCGCAGCAGTTCGACCAGATCGTCGTCGATGAGCGCCTCGCCGGTCATCGCGCCCTGGCATCCTTCGCGAGCGTGTAGAACCAGCCGGTCGGGTTGTCGGCCGCGAGCACGCCTTCGGCGGCGAGTTCGGGGGGAGCGAGGAGGTCGTCGCCGGGCTGCCAACCTTCGGGCGTCATCGCCGACCCGTCGCTCGTGCGCTGGAGCGCCGCGACGGTGCGCAGCATCTCGTCGACCGAGCGGCCGACGGTCAGCGGATAGATGGTCAGCGCGCGAACGACGCCGTCGGGATCGATGACAAAGGCCGCGCGCACCGTCGCGGCGCTGAAGGACTGGGCGTCGACCATGCCGAAGGCGTGCGCGATTTCGAGCGAGGGATCCTCGACGATCGGGAAGGGGATGGCAACGCCCAAGTCGTCGCGCAGCGCGCGGATCCATGCAAGGTGCGAAAAAAGGCTGTCGATCGAATGGGCGAGTAGCGCGCAATCGAGTTCGGCAAAGCGATCGGCTGCGCGTGCGATGGCCAGAAATTCGCTGGTGCAGACAGGGGTGAAATCGCCGGGGTGCGAAAAGAAGAGCAGCCATCGGCCGCGATAATCGCTGAGCCGCACCGGTCCGGCGGTGCTGCGCGCGATGAAATCGGGCGCGGTGTCGCCGATGCGGATCGGGCGCGCAGCGGGCCGGTTGTCGCTGTTGTCGGGCATCGGGATTCCTCTGGGAGCTTCCTCTCGCTCAACAGTGATCATATATAATTCATAATATCGTGTAAATGTGATATGCGCTCAGCCGAACATGGCCCCTGCGCTGTGGTAGAGCATATAGGCCGCGACGACGAGGACGAGCAGCGCGAACAGCGTGTTGAGCCGTCCGGTTCGGGCCGACAGGCGCTGCGCGCCCTTCAGCCCCAGCCAGCTTCCCAGCGCGCCGCCCGCGATGAACAGCCCCGCAAGCTGCCAGTCGACGAGGCCCGACCAGGCGTAGTTGGCGGCGGTGGTGAGCCCGAAGGCGGTTACCGCGACGAGCGAGGTGCCGACCGCGTTGATCATCGGCATTCCGGTCGCAGCGACGATGCCGGGGACGATCAGAAAGCCGCCGCCGATGCCGAAAAAGCCGCTGAACGCTCCGCTGCCGAGGCCGTAGCCGAGCAGGCGCGGCGCATTTTCCCGGCTGATCCGCACCGCGGGATCGCCGACTTGGCCGCGTTTGCGCAGCATGATGACCGCGATGAGGACCATCAGCAGCGCGAAGAGAAAGAGCAGCTTGGCGCCGTCGAAACTCTTGCCGAGGGTCGATCCGACGAAGGCGCCGACGATCCCGGCGCCGGCGAAGGTCAGCCCGCACGGCCAGCGCACATTGCCAGCGCGCGCATGGTTGGTCAGCCCAACCGCCGCATTGGCGGCGACGGCGAGTGCTGCGGTCCCGATCGCGACATGCGGCTGCGGCACTCCGACGAGATAGACCATCAGAGGCACCGCCAGGATCGACCCGCCGCCGCCGACCAGCCCGAGCGTGAAGCCGACAAGCACCCCGGAGAGGGCGCCGAGGATCATCTGCGCAAGGCTGAGCGTCATGGGGTCGGTCATTGCGTGCGCGATCCTAGAGTGTGTCGAGCGGCAGCTTCAGATAGCGGGTGCCGTTCGCTTCGGGTTCGGGGAAATGACCGGCGCGCATATTGACCTGGATCGACGGGAGGATCAGCCGCGGCATCGACAGCGTCTTGTCGCGCGCCTCGCGCATCGCGACGAACTGATCTTCGTCCACGCCTTCGTGGACATGGACATTCGCGGTGCGCTCGGCCGCGATCGTCGTTTCCCAGGCAAAACTGTCGCGACCCGGCGCCTTGTAGTCGTGGCAGAGGAACAGCCGCGTTTCGCCGGGAAGCGACAGCAAGCGCTGGATCGAGCGATAGAGGGTGCGCGCATCGCCGCCGGGAAAGTCGGCGCGCGCGGTGCCATAGTCGGGCATGAACAAGGTATCGCCGGTGAACAGCGCATCGCCGATGATCCACACCATGCACGCCGGCGTGTGGCCGGGGGTGTGGAGCACCATTCCCTCGATCTCGCCAAGCATGAAGCGCTCGCCGTCGGCCATCAGCCGGTCGAACTGCGAGCCGTCGCGCGCGAAGCGCTCATCTTCGTTGAAAATGGCGCCGAACACCGTCTGCACCGTTTCGATATGCCGACCGATGACGATCTGGCCGCCGAGCTTCGCCTGCAGATAGGGGGCAGCGGAGAGGTGGTCGGCGTGGGCGTGGGTTTCGATCTGCCATTCGACGGTCAGCGCTTCGCGGCGGACATAATCGACGATCGCGTCGGCCGAGGCGTGGCTGGTGCGGCCCGAAGGCTGGTCGAAATCGAGCACCGAATCGATGATTGCCGCCTTGCGCGTCGCGGGGTCGTGGACGACGTGCGTCGCGGTGAAGGTCGGTTCGTCGAAGAAGCTTTTGACGACGGGGATACGGCCGGTTGCGCGCGCCTTGGCGATCAGCGCGGCGGCGGAATCGCGGTGAAGGTCGTCCATGCGATCATTCCTTCGTTTAAAATATTAGATAAAACTAATATAGTGAGGCGGCGCCGTTTGTCCAGTGGAGGAGGAGGCCTATTCGATACCGCAGAGCAGGCGGAGGCGCCACGCCGCGGTCTGCACCGATGCCTGCGCTTCGGCGAGCCGTGCGGTCGCGGTGATCGCTTCGCGTTCGGCATCGAGCTCGGCGAGCGGGGGGCGGGCGCCCGAACGCACTTCGAGGCGGGTACCGCGTAGCGCCTCGCGCGCCGCGGCGTCGCCATCGCGCGCGGCATCGAGCGCGCGTTCGGCGCTGTCGAGCCCGCTCCACGCCTCGATCACCGCCTGGGTGACGTCGTCGCGCGCCTGACGCAGCCGCGCTTCGCTGGCCGAGAGTTTCGATTGCGCCTCGCGGACGCGCGCGCTGCCCGCGCCGCTGTCGAAGAAGGTCCAGCGCCCGCGCAGCCCGACGGTGACGCTGTCGGCGCGATAGTCGGGGAAAAACTGGTCGCGGATCCGCGCGCCCTCGGCAAAGACGCCGAGCTGCGGGCGGTTGGTCGCCTTGGCGGCGCGTACCCCCGCGGCAGCGCCGTCGACGCCAGCGTCGGCCTGCGCGAGCAGGACGTTTGCGGCGACCGCCGCCTCGACCGCTTCGCCGAGCGTCGCGGGAACCTCGGGGCGCGGGGGCAGGGGGGCGAGATCGCCGACAGGCTTGCCGGTCAGCCGCTCGAGGCGGGCGAGCGCGGCGGTGAGGCGGCCCTGGGCCTGGACGAGACCGGCCTGTCCCTCGGCGCGGCGTGCTTTCGCCTGCGCGACCTCGCTGCTCGTCGCATCGCCGACGTCGTAGCGCAGGCCGGTATGACGAACGATCTCGCCCAGCGCATCGACGAGCTTGCCATAGCTCGCGACAAGATCGCGCGCGGTGAGCACTTCGGCATAGGCGCCAACGGTCGCAAGGGTCAGATTCTGGCGCGCCATATCCTTGCCAAGCGTCGCGGCGCGGCTGCCCGCTGCGGCTTGATCGATCGCGGCGCTGATCCGTCCACCGGCGTAGAGCGGGTATTCGCCGACCAGTTGCACGGCGCTGGGGGTTACGCTCTGCGCGGTCAGGCCGAAATAGCCGCCGGGGTCGAGCCGGCCGGTGCCGACGCTGCCCTCGACACTGGCGGTGGGACCGGCGGCGGCGCGCGCCTGCGCGAGCCGCGCGGCGGCGGCATCGGCATCGGCGGCCGCCGCTTCGAGCGCAGGCGAGTGCGTGCGCGCGTCGGCGATGGCGGTCGCCAGATCCTGCGCCGCCGCGGGTTGCGGCAGCGCGAGCGCGGCAAGGCATGCCGCCGTCAGCAGGGTCGCGGCGCGTTTCACTTAAAGGCGGCTCCCTGCCGCACGCCGAGCCGCTTGAAAATCGCCGCGGCGGGACAGAAGCCGGTGAAGCTTGCCTGGATCATGTTGAGCCCGGCAAAGGCGGCGAGTCCGATCCACCAGGGATGGACAAACCAGGCGAGCAGCACGCTTGTCAGCACGACGACGCCCGCGAAGCGCAAAACGGCACGATCGAGGTTCATGGGTCTTCCTTTCGTCAGAAGCGGAGTTTCTTGATCCCGAGCGCATGCATCGCGAGCTTTTCGTAAAAGGGCTCGCTCTCGCCCTTGCGGACCTTGCGCAGGAAATATTTTTCGAAGCCGATCTTCGCGAGATGGACCCATTTGCCCGACGACGACCAGTTGAGGTTGCGCGGCGGGATCTGCGGCTGCGCGACAAAGGCAACGCCGCCGTCGCCGAAGTCGGCCAGACAGACGGCGTTCCACGTCGCCTCATGCTTCGGCGGCTGACCGGCGAGCTCCAGCTTCAGATTCTGCGCGATCGCGGTGACCATCGATTCGATCATGAAGCCGGTCTTGGGGACGCCAACCGGGACCGGGGTCGGGCCGACCGGCGGGATGGCAACGCAGACGCCGAGCGAATAGATGTTGGCGAAGGTCGGATTGCGCTGATGCTTGTCGGCGATGATGAAGCCGCGCGGATTGGTCAGTCCTTCGATGCCGAAGACGGCATCGACGCCGCGAAAGGCGGGCAACAACATCGAATAGCCGAAGGGCAGGTCGTGCTTGGCCTTGACGCTGCCATCCTCGGCGACTTCCTCGACATGCGCCATGCCGGCTTCGAAGCTGGTGACGCGCGCATTGGTGATCCATTTGATGTGACGGTTGCGCAGCTCGCTTTCGAGCAGGCTCTTGGTATCGCCGACGCCATCGAGGCCGAGATGGCCGATATAGGGTTCGGCGGTGACGAAGGTCATCGGCACCCGGTCGCGCAGCTTGCGGCGCTTGAGTTCGGTGTCGAGGATCAGCGCGAATTCATAGGCCGGCCCATAACAGGAGGCGCCCTGTGCGGCGCCGACGACGATCGGCCCCGGGTTTTCGCAGAAGCGGTCGAAGGCATCGGCCGCGGCGGCGGCATGATCGGTCGCGCATACCGATACGGTGTTCGCCTCCGGCCCGAAGCCCTCGATCTCGTCGAAGGCGAGTTTCGGCCCGGTCGCGATGACCAGATAATCATAATCGACGAAGGCGCCGTCGTTCAGCTCGACCTGATTTTCCTTGGGGTGGACGCGCTTTGCGCCGACCGCGGTGAAATCGATCCCCTTGCGCTTCATGACGGGGGGCAGGTGAACGCAGATCGCCTCGGGTTCGCGCCAGCGCACCGCGACCCAGGGGTTGGAGGGGACGAACCAGTAATTTTCCTGATCGGAAATCACCATCACCTCGGCCTTGCCCTTGGAAGCCTCCCGTATCTCGTAAGCTGCGATAGTGCCGCCGAGTCCGGCACCCAGAACGACGATCCGCGGTAACGACATCTTCTCTCTCCTTGCTCCGGCGCGCGTGGGGCGCCGCCGGCTTTCCCTGGGGGTGGCCGCGATGCGGGGCGGACGGTGTGCCTCCGCATCGCGACCGCACTCGATTTGGGGCGACCCAGAAGGATCGAGTGCAATATCTGTTGACCTTCATATTAGATTTAAATAATATTAGCAATAGCTGAATTAATCAACCCGCCACCGCTCGGGTCCGCGCAAGGAGATTTTGACCATGCTGAGCCTGTTTCGCCGTCCGGCGCACAAGGAAGTCACGCCGCACGCGCTTGCCGCGATGTTGGCGGCGGGCGAGGCGATTCTGGTCGATGTCCGCGAGGCCGACGAGTTTGCGAGCGGGCATGTCGCGGGCGCGCTGTCGATGCCGCTGTCGCGCTTTCAGGCGAGCGCGCTTCCCGCTGGCGGTAAGCCTGTGATCCTGACCTGCGCCGCGGGTCGCCGTTCGGCGATGGCGCTCGACAAGGCGGCGGCGGGGCGGCCCGACATCGACACCCATCTTGCGGGCGGCATGGGCGCCTGGCGCGCGGCCGGCCTGCCGGTCGTGACGGGGAATTGACGATGCGCCCATCATCCCTGCTCACCTCTGCGCTGCTCACCGGCGCCCTGTTCGCCGCATCGCTGTCGCTCGGTGGTTGTGGCGGCGAGACGAGCGCGCCCGCCGAAAAGAGCGCAGCCGTCGCGGGCGAAAGGCTGGCGTTGCAGCCGGTGACGATCACCGACTGGAAGGATGTTGGCGCGCTGGTAACGAGCGTCGACATGGCCGACGCCCGCGCGCGCATTCCCGGCATCCTCGACGGCCTGACCGTCCGCGAAGGCGACATGGTGCGCAAGGGACAGGTGATCGGACGCGTCGTCGACAGCCGGCTCGGCTATGAAGGCGCGGCCTATGGCGCGCAGGCGGCGGCGGCGCAGGCGCAGGCCGCACAGGCCGATGCCGAACTGGAGCGCGTGCGCTACCTCCATGCCAATGGCGTCTATGCGCAGGCGCGGCTCGATCAGGCCGAGGCGCAGGCGCGCGCGGCGCGGGCACAGGTTTCGGCGGCGCGGGCGCAGCAATCGGCGGTCGGTGCGGTCGCCGGGCAGGGCGCGGTGGTCGCCCCCTCGGCAGGGCGCGTGCTGATCGCGCAGGTTCCGGCGGGTTCGGCGGTGGCGCCCGGCACGTCGATCGCGACGATCACCTCGGGACCGATGGTCCTGCGCCTCGAACTGCCCGAAACCTTGGCCGACAAGGTTCATGTCGGTAGCGCGGTGCTGGCGACGGGGCTTTCGGACGACAAGGGCGCGGCGCCGCCGCGCGCCAGCGTCGGCCGCGTCTATCCCGCGGTCAGCGGCGGGCAGATGTCGGCCGACGTTCCGATCCCCGGACTTGCCAGCACGATGGTCGGTCGCCGCGTCACGGCGCGCGTTGCGGTCGGCGAGCGGCAGGCGCTGGTCGTTCCGCGCCGCTTCGTCGAAACCAGCTATGGCATCGACTATGTGACGATCATCGTCGGCAAGGATGCGACGTCGCGAGTGCCCGTCCAGATCGCGCCGACCGACGATCCGGCGCGGGTCGAGATATTGTCGGGCGCCACCAAGGGTGACACGCTGATCGCGGTGGCGCGCGGAGCGGCAGGCAAATGAGCCTAGGCCTGTCGGGGCGGCTGACGCGCGCGACGATCCGCAGTCCGCTGACGCCGCTGATGCTGCTCGCCGCCATAATGGTGGGGCTGCTCGCGATCATGACGATCCCGCGCGAGGAGGAGCCACAGATCAGCGTGCCGATGGTCGACCTGATGGTCGCGGCGCCCGGCCTGTCCGCGAGCGATGCGGTCGAGCTGATCGGCAAGCCGCTGGAGACGATCGTCAAGAGCGTCGACGGCGTCGAACATGTCTATACCCAGGCCGAAGACGACGGGGTGATGGTCACCGCGCGCTTTCTGGTCGGGTCCGATCCCGACGACGCCGCAATCCGCATCAACGAGCGGCTGTCGGCGAATATGGACAAGCTGCCGCAGGGCATCCAGCCGCCGCAGGTGACGGTGCGCGGGATCAGCGATGTGCCGATCGTCGTTCTGACACTGTCGCCCAAGGCCGGCGCGCGCGGCGACTGGAACGAGCAGGCGCTGCGGTCGCTCGCCGCTCGCTTGCGGACCGAGGTTGCGAAGGTCGACAATGTCGGCCTGACCTTCATCACCGGCGGGCAGGAGGAACAGCTTCGAGTCGTTCCCGATCCGGCAAAGCTCGCGGCGCATGGCGTCTCGCTCGGCGCGCTGATGGATGCGGTGGGGCAGGCAAACCGCAGCTTCCCGCTCGGGACGGTGCGCGAGGGCGGCGCGGCGACCGCCGTCGTTGCCGGACAGACGGTGCGCAGCGCCGAGCAATTGGCGACGATCACGGTGCGCGCCGCCAACGGCAATCCCGTCTATCTGCGCGATGTCGCGACGGTCACGCAGGGGCCGGGTGAGGATCAGGCGCGCGCATGGCGCTGGGCCAAGGGCGCGGGCGATCGCTGGTCGATGGCGCCCGCGGTCAGCCTGGCGATCGCGAAGCGTTCGGGGGCCAATGCCGTCAATGTTTCGGACGCTGTGGTCGCGCGGGTCGAGGCGCTGCGCGGCAGCCTGATCCCGCCGGGCGTCGAGGTCGCGGTGACGCGCAATTATGGCGAAAGCGCCAATGAAAAGGCGAACGAGCTGATCTTCCACCTCGGACTTGCCACGGTGTCGATCGTCATTCTGATCGGCTTCGCGATCGGCTGGCGCGAGGCGGGGGTGACGGCGGTGGTCATCCCGACCACGATCCTGCTCACCATGTTCGCGTCGAACATCATGGGCTTCACGATCAACCGCGTCAGCCTGTTCGCGCTGATCTTTTCGATCGGCATCCTGGTCGATGACGCGATCGTGATGATCGAGAATATCGCGCGCCACTGGGCGATGGCCGACGGGCGCAGCCGGATCGACGCGACGGTCGATGCGGTCGCCGAGGTCGGCAATCCGACGATCATCGCGACGCTGACCGTCGTCGCGGCGCTGCTTCCCATGCTGTTCGTATCGGGACTGATGGGCCCCTATATGGCGCCGATCCCGATCAACGCCTCGGCGGCGATGCTCTTTTCCTTCTTCGTCGCGATGATCATCGCGCCGTGGCTGATGGTGCGCTTTGCGCGCGATACGCTGGCGCAAGGCGCGCACGACCATGCGGGCGGGGGCAAGCTCGGCGCGGTCTATGGCCGCGTCGCCATCCGCGTGATCCGCGATCGCAAGAGCGCGCGCAATTTCCTGATTGCCGTCGGCGCCGCGACGCTCGTCGCCTGCTCGATGTTCTATTTCAAGGCGGTGACGGTGAAGCTGCTGCCCTTCGACAACAAGTCGGAGGTGCAGCTTGTCCTCGACATGCCCGAGGGCACGTCGCTCGAGACGACGGGGCGCACGCTCGACGCCGCCGCGGCGGTGGTGCGGCAGATTCCCGAGGCGAAGTCGATGGAGGCCTATGCGGGCACCTCGGCGCCGTTCAATTTCAACGGCCTCGTGCGGCACTATTTCCTGCGCAATCGGCCCGAGATGGGCGATTTGATGGTGACGCTGGCGCCCAAGGGCGAGCGCGACCGGTCGAGCCACGCCATCGCGCTCGATCTGCGCCAGCGGCTGAAGAAAGCGCTGCCGCTGCCCGCCGGTGGGTCGATCAAGGTCGTCGAAACCCCGCCGGGGCCGCCGGTGCTCGCGACGCTGCTCGCCGAAATATATGGTCCCGACGAAGCGACGCGGCGCAAGACCGCCGCGCAGGTCGAGGCGCTGTTCCGCACCGTCCCCTATGTGGTGGATGTCGATAACAGTTTCGGCGTCCCGCGCCCGCGGCTGCGGCTGATACCCGATCGGGCGCGGATGGACGCCTATGGCATTTCGGAGCGCCAGCTTTTCGACAGTATCGGCGCGCTGCTGGGCGGGCAGACCGTCGGCTATGCGCCGCGCGGCGACGGGCGTGACCCGCTGCCGATCCGCATCGCGCTCGATCAGTCGCAGCGCAGCTGGAGCGCCGACCTTGCCGCGACGCCGGTCGCGACGATGGGGCCGGGCGGGCGGCTCGTCCAACTCGGCGAGATCGTCGATGCGCGCGAGGAGGCGGGATCACCCGCGCTGTTCCGCCGCAACGGCCGCGCCGCCGATATGGTCACCGCCGAACTGGCGGGGGAATATGAAGCGCCCATCTATGGCATCTTCGCAGTCGACGATGCGATCGAGGCGTTCGACTGGAAGGCGCACGGGATGGAAAAGCCGGTGGTCCGCTTCAACGGTCAGCCCGACGATGAACAGGTGCCGACCCTGTTGTGGGACGGCGAGTGGGAGATCACCTGGGTGACCTTCCGCGACATGGGCGCCGCCTTCATGGTTGCGCTCTTGGGCATCTATGTCCTGGTCGTCGGGCAGTTCCGCAATTTCAAGATTCCGCTCGTGATCCTGACGCCGATCCCGCTGACCCTCGTGGGTATCGTGCTGGGGCATATGCTGTTCGGCGCGCCCTTTACTGCGACATCGATGATCGGCTTCATCGCGCTGGCCGGGATTATCGTGCGCAATTCGATCCTGCTGGTCGACTTCATCAACCATGCGAAAGGCGAGGGCAAACCGCTGCGCGATACGCTGCTCGAAGCGGGGATGATCCGCTTCAAGCCGATCGTGCTGACGGCGGCGGCGGCGATGATCGGGGCGGCGACGATCCTGACCGACCCGATCTTTCAGGGCCTTGCGATTTCGCTGCTCTTCGGACTCGCCTCCTCGACACTGCTCACCGTGCTCGTTATTCCCGCGATTTACATCGTCCTGCGCGACGATGGCCGTGAAGGAACCCTCTCCCCATGACCAAGCCGACCGACCTTTCGATCCTGAAGCGCGATGCGCGCGAGATGGCCGAGTATCTCAAGCTGCTCGCGCATCCCGAGCGGCTCCTGATGCTGTGCCAGATGGACGAGCGCGAAGTGTCCGTCGGCGAACTCACCGAGCTCAGCGGGCTGTCGCAATCGGCGGTGTCGCAGCATCTGGCGCGCTTTCGCGACCAGGGTATCGTGTCGGCGCGCGGCGAGGCGCAGACGCGCTATTATAGCCTGTCCGACGCCAAGATGCAGCGCATCATCGCGGCGCTGTGCGAGGCATGTCACGGGGACGAAGCGGCTTAACACTTGACCCGGAGCCGCCGCCGCGCTTGGAGCGCCGACGTGTTCCGGATACGCAAAACCCGTCTGCTGATCGCCGCCGCGCGGCAGCGTCGGCGGCTGCGCGAGAGTGAGGCGGCGTTCATCCTGCTCGCCGCGCTGGCGGGGCTGGCGGCGGGGGTGCTGACGAACATCCAGCAATTTCTGGCGCATGGCATCCAGCAGCTTCTTTATGGCGTCACGATCAACCGGCTGAGCGCGCTCGGCGAGATCCATCATCCGTGGAAGCTGGTCGCGCTGCCCATCGGCGGCCTTCTGCTCGTCCTGCTCGCGCGCGGCCTGCGCAACCGCAAGCGCATGCCCGTCGACGTGGTCGAGGCGAACGCGCTGCATGGCGGACGCATTCCCTTTGCCGACAATCTGGTGATCGCGTCGCAGACGATCATCTCGAACGGTGCGGGCGCGTCGGTGGGGCTTGAGGCCGCCTATGCGCAGATGGGCGGCGGCTTCGCCTCGCAGCTTGGCCAGTGGTTCGCACTGCGCCGCAACGATCTGCGCACGCTGGTCGGCGCCGGGGCGGGCGGGGCGATCGGCGCGGCCTTCGGCGCCCCGCTGACCGGCGCCTTCTATGCGTTCGAGATCGTCATCGGCAATTATACCCCCGCCGCGATCGCCCCGGTGATGGTCGCGGCGCTGTCGGCCGTGTTCGTCAGCCGCGCGCTCGGCGTCGATCCCTATCTGATCGCGACGACTGTCGACCGCGCCTTTTCGACCGCCGACTATCTTGCCTATGCGTTGCTCGGGCTGGTTGCCGCGCTGTTCGGCATCCTCATCATGCGGCTCGTCACCTTCGCCGAAATTCGCGTTCAGGGATGGCAAAGGATCGCAGGCTGGCGGCCGCTTATCGGCGGCTTGCTGCTGATCCCCTTGGCGCTGGTGTCGCCGCAGACGCTGTCGGCGGGGCATGGCGCGCTGCACCTTGATCTGGTGCTGCGCCCGGCGCTGTCCTTCCTCGCCATCGTGCTGCTGCTCAAGATCGCGGCGTCGGTCGTGTCGCTCAGCTTCGGCTTTCGCGGCGGGCTGTTCTTTGCCTCGCTGTTCCTGGGCTCGCTGATCGGACAGATCTTCGCGGGACTCGTCAACATGAGCCCCCTCGGCATCGCGCTCGATCCCAATGACGCGGCGCTGGTCGGCATGGCGGCGCTCAGCGTCTCGGTCGTCGGCGGGCCGATGACGCTCGCGGTGCTGATGCTCGAGACGACGCATGATTTCGCGCTGATGGGCGTGGTGCTGACCGCGACGCTGGTGTCGAGCGCGCTGACGCGCGAATGGTTCGGCTACAGCTTCTCGACCTGGCGCCTGCATTTGCGCGGCTCGAAGATCCGCAGTCCGCGCGACATCGGCCGGTTGCTGACGCTCACCGCCGGACGGATCATGCGCACCGACTGGACGGCCGTCCCCGCCGCCATGACCGTCGCCGATTTCCGCCTGCGCGTGCCGCTCGGTTCGACGGCCAAGGCGGTGCTGACCGATGGCGAGGGCCGCTATGGCGGAATCGTCGTCACAGCCGCGGCCTATCATCCCGACATTGCGGGTGATGCCCCGATCGCCAGCCTTGCGACGCTCACCGACGACACGCTGCACCCCGCAACCGGGGTCGAGGCGATGATCGCAGCCTTCGATGCCGCCTCGGCCGATGAACTGGCGGTGGTCGACGATGGCGGAAAGGTGATCGGCGTCGTCACCGAAAAACATGCACGGCGCCGCTATTTCGAAGCGCTCGAAGAGGCGCAGCGCGACCTGTTCGGCGAAAGCTGAAAAATTTGCGCCGGCGGATGGGGCCGCCGGCGCACCTCCCTAAGGGGGGAGGGAGAGGATAACGGAGTATCGTGCTTTGCCTTGCCGCTGTGGGCGTAATTGGCCGGCGGCGCGCCTGCGCTGCGCCGAAACGCGATTATCGCGCGACAAAGGTTGCGGGAGATAGCGCGGGAGGCCGGGGGCGCCGCGCCTGAGTTAGCGGGCGGCGCTCGCGGCCATCACCTGTCGTCCGTCGCTCGCGAAGGCACCAAGGACGATGGCATCATCGTCGCCGCGCAGCGCCAGATGCAATTCTTCGCCGCAGATCGCCGGAGACGTGCCGCGGAAATCGAAGCGGGTGAGGGCGTTGTCGCCGAAGTGCCGCGCCGCGAGGTCGAGAAGCAGCGTTGCGGTGAGCGGGCCGTGGACGACGAGGCCGCGATATCCCTCTTCTTCGGTCGCATAAGGCAGGTCGTAGTGGATGCGGTGGCTGTTGAAAGTCAGCGCCGAGTAGCGGAACAGCAGCGCCTCCGACGGCACAAGCATCCGGTGCGCGTCCCAGCCCGCGGGATCGAAGCGGCCCTCGCCCGGCGGCGGGGCTGGTGGGGCGCCGGCGGGCGCGGGTTCGCGGAAGACGATGGTCTGCGTCTCGCGCACCGCGAGTTCGCCGTCGCCATGCGTTTCGTGCGCGACCTCGGCAAAGACGAGCGTGCCGCTGCCGCCCTGCTTTTCGGTGATCGCGGCGACACGCGAGCTGCGCATCACCGACTGGCCGGGGCGCAGGGGATTGAGAAATTCGACCTTGCTTGCGGCCCACATGCGGCGCGGCAGTGGGATGGGGGGCAGGAAGCTGTCGTCGCTGTCCTCGCGTACCGGATGGCCGTCGGCGCCGAGGATCGCGGTAGGCGCGTCGGGGAGGCAGAGGCACCAGTGATAGGCTTGCGGAATGCTGTCGTCGGCGGGCGCGGCGCGGTCGAGCGTCGCGAGCCAGCGTTTGACTGCGCCGGCATCGACATGATCGTGGCGGATATCCTCGCGGCCGATCCAGGCACTCCAATCATTCATCAATTGCGTCCTCCGGTCAGCCCGCGCGCGATCACCTGCGCCTGAATCTCGGCCGCGCCCTCGAAGATGTTGAGGATGCGGGCATCGCAGAGCACCCGGCTGATCTCATATTCGAGCGCATAGCCGTTGCCGCCGTGGATTTGCAGCGCGGCGTCGGCGTTCGCCCAGGCGGCGCGCGCGCCGAGCAGCTTTGCCATACCGGCTTCGATGTCACAGCGTTTGCCGCTATCCTTGGCCCGCGCGGCGGCGTAGCTGAGTTCGCGCGCCATCACGAAGTCGACGAGGCTCATCGCCAGCTTGTCCGAAACACGCGGGAAATGGACGATCGTCTTGCCGAACTGCTTGCGGGTGCGCGCATAGTCGAGCCCGAGTTCGAGCGCGCGGCGCGCGACGCCGACCGCGCGCGCGGCGGTCTGGATGCGCGCGCCCTCGAAGGTGCGCATGAGCTGCTTGAAGCCCTGCCCTTCCTCGCCGCCGAGCAGCGCATCGGCAGGTGCGGTCATGGCGTCGAATTGTAGCGCATATTCGCGCATCCCGCGATAGCCGAGCACTTCGATCTCGCTGCCGGTCATGCCGGCGGCGGGGAAGGGATCGGCCTCGGTTCCGCGCGGCTTGGGGACGAGCAGCATCGAGAGGCCCGCATAGCCCTTGGCGTCGGGCAGGGTGCGCGCGAGCAACGTCATCAGGTCCGAACGCGCGGCGTGGGTGATCCAGTTCTTGGCGCCGTCGATGACCCAATGGTCGCCCTCGCGGCGGGCCTTCGTTTGGAGTGCGCCGAGGTCCGAGCCGACGTCGGGCTCGGTGAACACCGCGGTCGGCAGGATTTCGCCGCTGGCGATCCGGGGCAGCCATTCGGCCTTCTGCGCATCGGTGCCGCCATGAACGATCAACTCGCCCGCGATCTCGGACCGGGTGCCGAGCGAACCGGTACCGATCCAGCCGCGCGATAGTTCCTCGGTGACGATGCACATGACGAGCTTGCCGAGGCCGAGGCCGCCAAATTCCTCGGGAATACAGACGCCAAAGGTGCCTAGCTCAGCCATCGCCTGAACCGTCGCATCGGGGATCAGCTCATTGGCGAGGTGCCAGCTATGCGCGTGCGGGATGATCGCGGCGTCGGTGAAGCGGCGATACTGGTCGCGGATCGCGTCGAGGTCGGCGTCGTGGAGCGTCTCGCTTGGCCATTGACTTTCCGCTAGCGCGGCGGCGACCTCAGCGCGGGTGGCGGCATGGTCGGCGTCGAGCAGGTTCGCGCAGGCGTCGGCGAGCACGCGCGCCGCAGCGCCGAGGCCAAGATCGGCGGGGCGGAAAATCTCGTTCTGGCTCATCGGCAGGCCGCCGGTGAGCTGGCCGATGCTTTCGGCGAAAGCGAGGGTGGCGATCTTCGCGTCGAGCGGGTTTGCGCCCTTGCCAGCGTCGAGCCAGTCGAGTGTCGCTTCGAGCGCCGCGACCGTCGTCGCGACCCACGCGAAGCCATGCGCCGCGCGCTGCTCGCTGTCGATCGGACGCGCAGCCAGCCTCTCGGTCAGCGCCGCTTGCGCAGCGCTCCGATAGGCCTGTGCGGCGGCAAGCGCTTTGGTGAGATCGGCGCGCATCGTCAGAGCCTGCTCCCTTTCCCATCGTCACCCCGGACTTGATCCGGGGTCCATTGCGGCGCCGTTGTCATGGACCCCGGATCAAGTCCGGGGTGACGAGGAGAAGGGGTCGTGTTCAAGCTGGCCGCCGGTTTCTCATCGACCGCTGTCACGGTCAAACCGCGCGCTCGAAGATCGCGGCGATGCCCTGGCCGCCGCCGATGCACATGGTTTCAAGGCCGTATCGGCCGTCGCGGCGGACCAGTTCGCGTGTCAGATTGGCCAGGATGCGCCCGCCGGTCGCGCCGATCGGGTGGCCAAGCGAGATGCCCGATCCGTTGACGTTGAGGATTTCGTTGCGGCTGTCGTCCTCGCTCCAGCCCCAGCCCTTGAGCACGGCGAGCACCTGCGGCGCGAAGGCTTCGTTGAGTTCGACAAGGTCGATGTCGCCCCAGCCGAGGCCGTTACGCGCGAAGAGGCGTTCGACTGCGGGGACGGGGCCGATGCCCATGCGGCTGGGGTCGCAGCCCGCTGCGGCCGAGCTGTGATACCAGGCGATCGGTTCGAGCCCGAGTTCGTCGAGCTTGTCTTCGGCGACGACGAGGCACGCGGCGGCGGCGTCATTCTGCTGGCTGGCGTTGCCCGCGGTGACGACGCCGCCTTCGAGCGCCTTCAGTTTGCCGAGCGATTCCAGCGTCGCATCGGCGCGGTAGCCCTCGTCATGCGCGAAGACGACGGGGTCGCCCTTTTTCTGCGGGACCGAGACGGGGACCAGCTCGTCATCGAACAGGCCATTCGCCCAGGCGGCGGCGGCGCGCTGGTGGCTGCGCACGGCATAGGCGTCGCACGCCTCGCGGCTGATGTCATAATCCTTGGCGAGATTTTCGGCGGTTTCGATCATCCCGGTGATGACGCCGAAGCGTTCGACGGGCTGCGACATCAGCCGCCCGCGCGTCAGGCGGTCGTGTAGCGTCAGATTGCCCGCCCGCACGCCCTTGCGGATATCGGTCGAATAATGCTCGACGTTCGACATCGATTCGACGCCGCCCGCGACGACGACGTCGGACATGCCGGTCTGGACCATCATTGCCGCGTTGACGACCGCCTGCAGCCCCGAGCCGCAGCGGCGGTCGAGCTGATAGCCCGGCACGTCGAGCGGCAGGCCGGCGGCGAGCCACGACCAGTGGCCGATCGCTGGCGCCTCGCCATTGCCATAACCCTGCGAAAAGACGACGTCATCGACCCGCGCGGGGTCGATCCCGGTGCGCTCCACGAGCGCCTTCAGGATGACCGCGCCGAGGGCGCCGGCGGTCATGGAGGACAGCGAGCCGCCGAACTTGCCGACGGCGGTGCGGATCGGGGCGACGATGGCGGCGCGGCGAAGGGTCATTTTCTAATCTCCAAACATAAATTGCGTGTGCCCCCGCGAAGGCGGGGGTCCATCACCTGCCCTCTCAGCCCTCAGCAACCGCTGGCCGGCATCGCAAGGATCGGATGATGGGCCCCCGCCTTCGCGGGGGCACAGGAAGGGGAAGTGGGGCAATTCAGCCGACACCGACGATACCGGCATCGATCAGACGGGCAATTTCGCCCGAGGAGAGCGAAAGGCGCGAGGTCAGCACTTCTTCGCTGTGCTGGCCGTTGAGCGGGGCAGGGCGCGGGGGTTGGCGTTCCGCCTGCGGGATGGTCGCGAAGGCGCCCGCGGCGGGGTAGGCGAAGCCGCTGGGGTTCTGCGCCGCGCCGAAGATCGGGTTGTTCGCGACGAGCGCCGGGTCCTGAACCGCATCGAGCATCGTGCGATAGGGCGAATGGACGATCCCGCCCGCGTCAAAGGCGACGGCAAGGTCGGCATGGTCGCGGGCGGCGATCGCCTGTTCGAACAGCGGGTAGAGCGCATCGCGGTGGTCGAAGCGGAGTCCGTCGTCCTTGGCGAAGGAGACGCGGCGTTCGCTTTCGATGCGCGCGATGGCGTCGCCGAGATTGAGCGCCGCAATCAGGTTCGCCCATTGGCGCGGCGTGACGACGACGATCATCGTCCGCTGGCCGTCGCGCGTCACGAAGTCGCGTCCGAAGAGGCCGTAGACCGCGTTGCCGAGCCGCGGGCGGTTCTCGCCCGAATAGATGACTTCGGCGATGCCGCCGAGGTTGGCGACCGTGCCGATCGCGACGTCCGACAGGGGGATGCGGACCTCGGCGCCTTCGCCGCTGACGCTGCGCCGCTGGATCGCGGCGAGCAGCGCGAAGGCAGCATAGGCACCGGTGAGCAGGTCCCAGGCGGGGAGCACATGGTTGACCGGCTCGGGGCCCGCGCCGGTCAGCATCGGATAGCCGACGCTGTTGTTGACCGTATAATCAAGCGCGGGCGAGCCGTCGGCCCAGCCCATCACGCGCACGGTGATCAGGTCGGCGCGGCCCTCGGCGAGCCTGTCGTGCGAGAGAAAGCCGCCCGCCGGAAAGTTGGTGATAAACTGGCCGGTCGCGCGGACCAGTTCCTTGAGCAGCTCGCGTCCCTCGGGGCGGGACAGATCGAGCGCAACAGACTTTTTGGCGCGGTTGAGGTTTTCCCAATAGAGCGAGTTGTTCTGGGCGGTTACCGGCCAGCGGCGGAAATCGGGGCCGCCACCGATCTGGTCGACGCGGATCACTTCGGCGCCGAACTGCGCGCAATAGAGCCCGGCCGTGGGCGAGGCGACGAAGGAGGACGCTTCGATCACCGAGAGGCCGGAGAGGAGGTTATACATGGCCAACCCCGTTGCCGTGCCCCTGCGAAGGCAGGGGCCCATCATCTGTCCTCGCGATGTCCAACGACCGGCGGCGAGAGCGCGAAAGCATCGGTGATGGGCCCCTGCCTTCGCAGGGGCACAGGATAAGGAGGTGGACCACCCTCACGCCGCCGCAAACTCGCGGAGCATATGCTTCGCGATCTGGAGCTGCAGGATCTGCGTCGTGCCTTCGTAGATGCGATAGATGCGCGCATCGCGGAAGAAGCGCTCGGCGTCATATTCGGCGAGATAGCCCGCGCCGCCATAGACCTGAACGCAGGCGTCGACGACGCGGCCGCACATCTCGGAGGCGAAGACCTTGAACGCCGCGGCCTTGCGGAGAACATTCTCGCCCGCGTCGGCGCGGCGCGTGACGTCGTCCATCATGCATTCGGCGGCGTAGATGTCGATCTCGCTCTGTGCGAGCATCTGCTGGATGAGCTGGAAGTTCGCGATCGGCTCGCCGAACGCCTTGCGTTCGGTCGCATAGCGCACCGCGCTGTCGAGTGCGCGGCGGGCGTAGGCGGTCGCCGCGGCGCCGACCGACATGCGGCCGTTGTCGAGGCTCATCATCGCATAGGCAAAGCCTTTGCCGAGTTCGCCGCCGAGCAATGCCTCGCCGCCGACGCGGACGTCCTCCATGATGACGTCGGCGATATGGCTGCCCGACTGGCCCATCTTCTTGTCCGATTTGCCGATCGTGATGCCGGGGGCGTCGAAGGGCACCACGAAGGCCGAAACATGCGCGTTCTTCGGCAGATTTTCCTTGCTCGTCCGCGCCATGATCAGGCCGACCTTGGCGAAGGGCGAGTTGGTGATGTAGCGTTTGGTGCCGTTCAAGACCCAGCCATTGTCGGTCTGCGTCGCGCTGGTTTGCAGCCCCGCCGAGTCCGACCCCGATCCCGGCTCGGTCAGCCCGAAGCAGGCGATCTCGCCCGCCGCGACGCGCGGCAGCCATTCGGCCTTCTGCGCCTCGGTCCCGCCATTCTTCAATGCCGAGGCGAACATGCCGATGTTGATCGAGATGATCGAGCGGAAGGCCGGCATCGCATAGCTGATCGTGTGGATCGTCTTGATATATTGGCTGACGTTCATCCCCGCGCCGCCATATTCTTCGGGGATCGTCAGGCCGAAGAGGCCCATGTCGCGCATCTCGGACAGGATATCGTCGGGGATCGCGTCGCTCTCGATGATCTCCTTCTCGGCGGGGAGAAGGCGATCGCGCACATAGCGCTGAAGCTGTTCGATGAACTGTTCGAAGACGTCCGCGTCCATGCCGGGGTTGCTCATGAAAGGCTCCTCAACGCATTTCCAATTTCCGTATCCCCGAGCGAAGTCGAGGGGGCCGTTCGAGCGAAGCGAGAACCGGTGCCGTGATGGCCTCGGCTTCGCTCGGCAGAGGCCCTCGACTTCGCTCGGGGATACGGGTGGGTGGGAAGATTCATATTAGATCGGGTCGTAGGGGAAAACATGCGCCGACACTTCGTCGGCGCGCGCGAAGGCGGGGCGGAAGGCGGGGATCAGCTCGTCGGCGATTGCCTCGGCGGTCCAGCCTTCGAGCTTGGCCATCGAGCGCACGGGGCGCGGCTTCGAGAAAAGCAATATCTCGTTCTTGCGGACGCTGAAGATCTGGTTGGTCACATCCTTCGACAGGTCGGAGGCGAGATAGGCGACGAGCGGTGCGATCTTGTCGGGCGACATTTCCTGCAACCGCTTGACGCGCTCTTGCTCGGCCGGGGTCGTCGCCGGGATCGAACTGGTCATGCGGCTCCACGCGAAGGGCGCGATGCAGTTCGAGCGCACCCCGACGCGCGCCATGTCGAGCGCGATCGACTGCGACAGCGCGACGACGCCGAGCTTGGCGGCGGAATAATTGGCCTGTCCGATGTTACCGATAAGCCCGCTGGTCGAGGTGAAGTGGATAAAGCTGCCCGACTGCTGCTCGCGGAAGTATGG
Organism: Sphingopyxis sp. MC1; assembly: GCF_000371385.1. NCBI lineage: Bacteria > Pseudomonadati > Pseudomonadota > Alphaproteobacteria > Sphingomonadales > Sphingopyxidaceae > Sphingopyxis > Sphingopyxis sp. MC1. The sequence goes on along the minus strand of NZ_AOUN01000006.1, from coordinate 98,982 downwards.
CGTCGCGGCCTTCGAGACGTTGAAGACGCCGGTGAGGTTGACCTCGATGACGCTCTTCCAATCCTCGTAGCTCATCTTGTGCCAGATGGTGTCGCGCAGGATGCCGGCGTTGTTCACGACGGCATCGATGCGGCCGAACTTTGCGACCGCATCCTCGATGATGCCGGCGGCTTCCTTGGGATTGGCGACATTGCCGAAATTGGCAGCAGCCTTGCCGCCCGCAGCGACGATGTCGTTCGCGGTGGTCTCCGCCGGGGCAGCGTCGCCGCCATCGCCCGCCTGCGCGACGCCGGGGTCGTTGACGATGACCGCTGCGCCTTGCGCCGCGCAGTGGAGCGCCAATTCGCGCCCGATTCCGCGTCCCGCGCCGGTAATCGCGACCACTTTGCCGTCCAGACAACCGCTCATGCCACTCTCCCGTCGAATCAATCGATAGCGCGATAGGGCGGGCAATGCATCATTTCAACATTGGGAATTGTTCTTTCATATATATGAAAATATAGAAGAGCCATGACTGGCCCCGTGCGTTCCGTTTCTCTGGCTTTCGCGATCCTGCGCCTGCTCGCCGACGCGGGACCGCTGACGCTGTCCGATATCGGCCGTAGCCTCGGCCTCAGTCCGTCGAGCTGCCTCAACCTTCTCAAGACGCTGGCGGGTGAAGGCGCGATCGAGCGCGCCGAGCCGGGCAAGCGGTACCGGCTGACGGCGGCCTGGCAGGCGGCTGCGCTGCTGCGCGACAATGGCGGCGCCGCTGCGCTTGCCGAACGCGCCCGCCCGCTGATGCTTCGCTTCGCGCAGCGCAGCGAGGCGGCGGTTGGCCTGTGGGCGGCGGTGTCGCGCGAGCGGATGCAATTGCTCGCGCATGCCGAAAGCGATGCCGGAATGCGGCTGCGCCTCGCCGACGAACAGCGCCAGCCGCTCGGCGGGGGCGCGGCCGGCCGAGCGCTTGCGGCAGCGCAGGGCGTCGATGCCCGTGAACTTGCGCGTCGTTTTGCACCGGTGCGCTGGCAGGCCGCGCTCGATTTCGACACCTATGCCGCGCAGGTGCGCGAGGCGGCGGCCAGGGGCTTTGCCATCGACGAGGGCTTCGCGCATCGCGGCGTCGTGACGGTCGCGGCGGGGCTGGCCGAGCCGCGCCCCGGCTTTTGCCTGTCGGCGTCGATCGTCGCGGGATCGCGCAGCGCGGCGGAGATCGAAGCGCTGGGGGATGGCTTGCGCCAATTACGCGATGCGCTCGGCGCGGGCGGGGTCGCCGACGCAGGGCGATAAGCTCTGGAATTGATGTGATAGCGGGACCATAGTGCGCGTCCAATCGCTCGGGATAGGATCATGGCCGAAGGCAAGCCCCGCTACACCCCTTACAAGCAGCCCGCGGGCGGATGGGGCGCCGCCGCGGCCACCGCAAAAGTGCTGCTCGAACAAAGCGTCGTTACCAAGGGATCGCGCGCGCTGCTGTCGATGAACCAACCGGGCGGTTTCAAATGTCCGAGCTGCGCCTTTCCCGATGCGAGCTGCACCAAGAAGCTGGAGTTCTGTGAAAATGGCGCCAAGGCGCTTGCGCATGAGGCGACGAAATTCCGGGTGACGCGCGACTTCTTCGCGGCGTACAGCGTCACCGAGCTGATGGCGCAGTCGGACTATTGGCTCGAGATGCAGGGGCGGCTCACCGAGCCGATGCGCTATGACGCCGCGACCGACCATTATGTGCCGGTGAGCTGGGACGACGCCTTTGCGCTGATTGGCCGGCACCTGCGCGCGCTCGACGATCCCGACCAGGCCGAATTCTACACCTCCGGCCGCACTCCGAACGAGGCCGCTTTCCTCTATTCGATCTTCGTGCGCGAGTTCGGCACCAACAATTTTCCCGATTGTTCGAACATGTGCCATGAACCGACGAGCCGTGGCCTGCCGCCTGCGATCGGGGTGGGCAAAGGGACGGTGATCCTCGACGATTTCGAGCATGCCGAGGCCATCTTCGTGATTGGCCAGAACCCCGGCACCAACGCGCCGCGCATGATGACCTGCCTCGTCGAAGCGCGGCGGCGCGGGGTTCCGATCGTCGCGGTCAATCCGATGCCCGAACGCGCGCTGATCCGCTTCACCGAACCGCAGGACATCGCGCAGATGGCGACCTTCGGCTCGACGCCGATCGCCAGCGAATTCGTGCATGTGAAGATCGGCGGCGATCTTGCGCTGATCAAGGGCATGATGCGCGCGATGTTCGAGCGCGAAGCCGCGGGCGAAACGGTCTTCGACCATGATTTCATCGCCGAGCATACCGAAGGTTTCGAGGAACTGCGCGACGACATCATGGCGCAGGACTGGGGCGAGATGGTCGCGGTGTCGGGCATTTCGGAAGAGCAGATCCGCCGCTGCGCCGAGGTCTACATCCGCTCCAACGCCACGATCATCTGTTACGGCATGGGGCTGACCCAGCATCAACTGGGATCGCGGCTGCTCCAGCAAGTTGCGGCGCTGCTGCTGCTCAAGGGCAATTACGGCAAGCCCGGCGCCGGCATCTCCCCGATCCGCGGTCATTCGAACGTGCAGGGCGATCGCACCGTCGGCATCGACGAAAAGCCGACCGAGGCTTATCTCGATCGCGTGCGCGATGTCTTCGGCTTCGAGCCGCCGCGCGCGCACGGCCATCACACCGTCGAATCGGTCGAGGCGATGATGGCGGGGACGGCGAAGGTCTTTATCGGGCTGGGCGGCAATTTCGTGCGCGCGGTGCCCGATACCGACCGCGCCTATGATGCGATGCGCAAGCTCGATCTGACCGTCGGCATCGCGACCAAGCTTAACCGCGGGCATCTCGTGCATGGCAAGGATGCGCTCATCCTGCCGGTCATCGCGCGATCCGAACGCATCGAAACCGCGGCGGGCGAGCAATTCGTCACGATCGAGGATTCGATGTCGAACGTCACCGCCTCGCGCGGGGTGCTCGATCCAGCGAGCGAACATTTGTTGCCGGAGGTCGAGATCGTCTGCCGCATGGCGATGGCGGCCTTGCCCGACAGCAAGGTCGATTGGGCGAGCTATATCGACGATTATGCCCGCATCCGCGACCGGATCGCCGATGTCTATCCTGCCGTCTACGCCGATTTCGGCGAGCGCATCAAAGCGCCCAAAGGCTTTCATCTCGACATCGCGCCGCGGCGCCGCGCATGGCTGACCCCGAACGGGAAAGCCAATTTCCTGCCGCTTCCCGGCCTGCACGTCGATGCGCCGGTCGATGATCCCGGCATGCTGCGGCTCGCGACGGTGCGATCGCACGATCAGTTCAACACGACGATCTACAGCTATAATGATCGCTATCGCGGCGTGTACAACGACCGGATGGTGGTGTTCATGAATGCCGAGGACATGGCGGCGCGCGGCTTGGCCGAAGGCGCGAAGATCACGCTGGAAACGATCAGCACTGACGGCATCGTGCGGCGGGTCGAGGGGCTGACCGCGATCGACTATCCGATGCCGGCAGGTTCCATCGCGGGCTATTATCCCGAACTCAACCCGCTGCTGCCGCTCGCCTATTATGACCCGATCAGCGGCTGCCCGGCGGCAAAGTCGATCCCCGTGCGGGTGGTCAGTATCTAAGCAAAGCGATCGAGATCGGACGGGTGGTTGATGTTCGGCAGGTCGACATCGCTCTCGACCGCACGCGCACCGATGCGGCGGGCGAAGCTGCGCACCGACCGGTCGTCCTCTTCGCCGAGGAGCGCGTCGAGCAGCGGAAGCGCCTGCACCGGCCACAGACCGATAACCGGCTGCGCGGCGAGAGATGCCGGCGGCGGGGCAAGCAGATCGCGCAGATTCGCGGGTAGCCGAACACAGTCGACCGGCACCGTCAGCACCGCATCGAAGCCTTCGCGCGCGGCATAGGCAAGCGCCCCGGCGATGCCGCCGAGCGGGCCGAGGTCGGGCTGCGGCCGGTCGGGTATCGCGGCGACGCGCCCGTTTTCGCGCCCGACGATGACGATCCGGTCGCATTGGGGGTTCAGCGCCGCGACGGCATGATCGAGGAGCGTCGTGCCGCCCAAGAGCGCCTGCGCCTTGTCGGAGCCGAAGCGGCGCGACTGCCCGCCGGCGAGTACCGCGCCGAGCAGCCTCATGCGATCATGCCCTGCGCGTCGCAGATGATAAGGGCATTGTCGGCGCGCGCCAGCGAGACGAGCGTCAGCCCGGCCGATGCGGCGCGCTCGGCGGCCAGGCTGGTGGGCGCCGAGATGGTGACGAGCATCGGGCAGCCCGCGCGTACCGTCTTTTCGACCAGTTCATAGCTACAGCGCGCCGACAGCAGGATGAAGCCGCCCGCCGGATCGGTAGCGCCGCGCGCGAGCGCACCGACAAGTTTGTCGAGCGCATTGTGCCGTCCGACATCTTCGCGAACGAGCAAAATTTCGCCATCGGGGTCGCAGAAAGCGGCGGCGTGGGCGGCGCCGGTCGCACGCCCGAGCGGTTGCCGCTCGGGGAGCGCCGCAAGCGCGCGCGCGATCGCCGCGCGCGGCACGGTGACGCGCGCGGTCACGGGTGGCAGCGGGCGCAGCACCGCGTCGATATTTTCGAGGCCGCACAATCCGCAACTGCTCTCGCTCACGCGCGTCCGGGCGCGGTCGAGCGCGCGCGCGGCGCAAGCGGGGGAAAGCCAGAGCCGCAGCGCATGGCCGCCGGGAACCGGCTGCGCGTCGATCCGGTCGATCTGCGCTGCCGTATCGACGAACCCCTCGGCCAGTGCGAAGCCGACGCCGAAATCTTCGAGATCGGCGGGCGTCGCCATCATCACGGCATAGGCGAGCCCCTGAACCTCGATCGAGACCGGCATCTCGACCGCGATCATGCGCTCGATGTCGGCATCGCCCGCCACCCCCAGACCCATCCGGCGCACCGGGCGCGGAAGGAAGGGCGGGGTATCGGCCATCAATAGGACCGCGGCATGCCGAGGACATGCTCGGCGAGGAAGGAGAGGATGAGGTTCGTCGAGATCGGCGCGACCTGATAGAGGCGCGTCTCGCGGAACTTGCGCTCGACGTCATATTCCTCGGCAAAACCGAAGCCGCCGTGGGTCTGAATACAGACATTGCCGGCTTCCACCGATGCGTCGGCGGCGAGCATCTTTGCCATATTCGCCTCGGCGCCGTTGGGCTGCCCCGCTTCATAAAGCCGCGCGGCTTCGTGAACCATCAATTCGGCGGCGCGCATATTGGCATAGGCACGCGCGATCGGGAAGGAGATGCCCTGGTTCTGGCCGATCGCGCGGCCGAAAACATGGCGTTCGTTCGCATAGTCGGCGGACTTCCGGATGAACCATTTGGCGTCGCCGACACATTCGGCGGCGATCAACGTCCGTTCGGCGTTCATGCCCGACAGGATGTAACGGAAGCCTTTTCCTTCCTCGCCCAACAGGTTGGCGGCCGGAATGCGCATATTGTCGAAGAAGACCTCGGTCGTCGCATGATTCATCATCGTGCGGATCGGACGGATGGTGAGCGACCCGTCGGCCAGCGCCTTTTTCATGTCGACGATTAAGGTCGAAAGGCCGTCGGTCTTTTTCGCCGCCTGATCTTTCGGCGTCGTGCGCGCGAGCAGCAGCATCAGGTCGCTATGCTCGGCGCGGCTCGTCCAGATTTTCTGGCCGTTCACGACATAATCGTCGCCATCGCGCACCGCGACGGTGCGCAGCGCGGTCGTGTCGGTGCCGCTCGTCGGCTCGGTGACGCCGAAGGCTTGCAGGCGCAACTCGCCGGTTGCAATTTTGGGCAGATAGGCTTGCTTCTGTTCTTCCGACCCGTGGCGCAGGATCGAACCCATGATGTACATCTGCGCGTGGCAGGCGCCGCCGTTGCAGCCTTCGGCCTGAATCGTCTCGAGGATCGCCGCCGCCGCCGACAGGCCGAGCCCCGATCCGCCATATTCTTCGGGGATCAGCACCGAGAGATAGCCCGCGTCGGTCAGCGCCTTGACGAATGCGGTGGGATATTCGCGCCTTACGTCGAGTTCGCGCCAATATTCGCCCGGAAACTCGGCGCACAGCCGCCGCACGCCCTCACGAATCTCGGGAAAATGCTCGCTGTCATAGGGGCTGAGCTGCATCGTCGCTGGTCCAATCCTCTCTTTGCTTCGCGCCGCTTAAGCCGAAGCGCCGCGCCGCCGCAACCGTCAAGCGTGAGAGCGCGGGCGGCCGATCACTCGGCCTCGGTGCTCAACCCCAGCGCCGGGATGCCGATCGACCGGCGTCCGCCGAAATCCGACCGCACCACCACCGCGCCCTGCCGCTCCATATATTCGACGAGGCGGCGGACCCGGCCCGGCGAGCGCGTGCCATAAGCCGCGCCGAGCGCATCGTCGTCGGGGCAGGGCGATCCCTCCATCGCGGCGCGCCCGATCAGCAGGAAGGGCGCGAGCATGTCGTCGGGCAGGCGCGTCGCCGCGTCGAGCAGGTCGTGCCATTGCGGCTCGGCGGGATCGAAGATGCCCGCCTTGGCGAGTGCGAAGCGGCGCCGGAACTGCGCAAGGTCGAGCGGCACCTGCCGCAGCTTCTGCATCCGGCAGCGCACCGAAAAATCCTGATAGAGAAAGGATTCGGCATGAAAGCCGCACGCCGGGTCGGCGAGCATGTCGCGCAGCGCCGCGATGACCACGGGTTCGGGATCGATCGGCGGTGCCGGCTCCGACGGCGGGCCGTCGTCGATGGGCGATGTGGCGGCTTCGGCGGGGACGACGAAGCGCTCCATCAACTCCTGCGCCGCGACCGGGCGTGGGGCCGGGGCGGGGGACGGCGCGGGTTGGGCGTCGAGATTGGCGAAGAGCATCGTCTGCATATCGGCCGGCTCGGCGCTTGGCAGCGGCAACAGGCTGTGCGTGCCCGCGCGCGTCGCGGTGCGTGTCGAGCCGATGCGGATCGATACGGGCCGCCGCGTGATCGCGGGACCAAGGCCGAGGAAGCAGCCGCGGTCGAGGTCGCGTATCTGCTCGGCCTGGCGGCGGTCCATGCCGAGCAGGTCGGCGGCGCGCGCCATGTCGATGTCGAGGAAGGTGCGCCCCATCAGGAAATTGCTCGCCTCCGCGGCGACATTCTTGGCGAGCTTTGCGAGCCGCTGCGTCGCGATGGCGCCGGCGAGGCCGCGCTTGCGGCCGCGGCACATCAAATTGGTCATCGCCGACAGCGAGGCGCGCCGAACCGCGTCGGACACTTCGCCCGCCGCGCTCGGTGCGAACATCTGGGCTTCGTCGACGACGACGAGCGCCGGGAACCAGTGCGCGCGCGGCGCATCGAACAGGGCGTTCAGGAAGACCGCGACGCAGCTCATCTGCGCCTCGATCTCCAGCGTGTCGAGGCTGAGGACGACCGAGGCGCGATGTTCGCGGATGCGCGCGCCCATCGCCGCGATTTCGGCCTCGCTATAATCGCCTGCGTTGACGACGATGTGCGAATATTGGTCGGCGAGGGTGACGAAATCGCCCTCGGGATCGATCACGATCTGCTGGACGAGCCCCGCGCTTTCTTCGAGCAAGCGGCGGAGCAGGTGCGATTTGCCCGATCCCGAATTGCCCTGGACCAACAGGCGCGTCGCCAGCAATTCCTGGACATTGACATGAACGGGCCGCTGCGCGCCGTCGATTCCGATTTCGATGCTGTTGTCCACTGCGCAGCCCCTAACGAGGCGTCCGCGCCGTGACAACCGGGCTCGGCGCTCGGCGACGGCGCGCGCCGCGTCAGCGGATGATCGTCCCGCCTTTCATCACATGATCGATCCGTTCGAGGACGCGGATATCGGTCAGCGGATCGGCCTTCACCGCGATCAGGTCGCCATAGCGGCCCGGTGCCACCGCGCCGACATCGCTACGGCCCATTTCTTCCGAAGCGCGGCCAGTCGCGGCCTGGATCGCCTGCATCGGCGTCATGCCATAACGGACCATATAGGCGAATTGCCGCGCGTTGAGCCCGTGCGGATAGACCCCCGCGTCGGTCGCGAAGCCGATCTTGACCCCCAGTTCGACGGCCCGCCTGAACGCCGCGCGCTGCGTGTCGGTGGTTTCGCGATTCTTGCGCAAATATTCCTCGGGCCAACCCTCTTTCGTCCCGATGTCGTTGATGTAATCGCCGTTGTAGATGTCCATCGCAAGCCAGGTGCCGTGCGCCTTCGCCATTTGCAGCGCTTCTTCGTCGGCGAGGCTTGCATGTTCGATGCTGTCGACCCCGGCACGGATCGCATTCTTGATCCCTTCGGCGCCATGCGCGTGAGCCGTGACGCGTTTGCCGCGTGCGTGGGCGATCGTCACGACGGCGCGAAGCTGATCCTCGGTGAGTTCGGGTGCACCGGGTTCGGTGCCGATCGCCAGCACCGCGCCGGTCGCAATCGTCTTGATGAAATCGGCGCCATGATCGAGCAGAAAGGCGGTCTTGGCCGCCGCCTCTTCGGGCGTCGCGGCGACCCCCAGCCGCATATCGGGCGGGAGCTGGTCATTGGGGACGACGCCGTTGAGTTCGCCGCCGCCGCCGGGGATGGTGATATAGGCGCCCGCGACCCACATGCGCGGCCCCGGTACATCGCCGCGGTCGATCGCATTGCGGAGTGCGACATCGGTCAGCCCGCGATAGGTGCCGACGTCGCGCACGCTGGTGAAGCCGGCGTCGAGCGTCACGCGTGCGTTGCGCGCGCCGACGAGCGCGGTTTCGGCGGGCGAGGCCTTCATCGGTGCGGCAAGATCGGCGCTCTGCCCCAGATCGGCGAGGTGCGTGTGCAGGTCGATCAGCCCGGGCAGCACGGTATAGGCCGACCAGTCGACGACCTGTGCGCCGTCGGGCGCCTTGCCGCACGGCGCGACCGCGACGATATGCTCGTCGGCGATGGTGATGCACTGGCCGGTGCGAACGGTGTCGGTCAGCCCGTCGATCAGGCGCCCGGCCTTTACATAGACGCTTGCCGCCGAAGCGGGCGCGGATGCCGCCGCCAGCGCGGCGATCAGCGCGAAGCGTTGAAGGTGTCGCACTGGCGCGGATCTCCGGTTTCCAGGCCGCGGCGCAGCCAGCTCATGCGCTGTTCGCTCGTGCCGTGGGTGAAACTTTCAGGAACGGGACGCTGCCCGGCCGAGCGCATCAGCGTATCGTCGCCGATCGCGTTGGCGGCGCGCATCGCTTCTTCCATATCGCCGGGTTCCATCACCGGCTGACCGTCCTTCGTCCGCGCGCGATTGGCCCAAACGCCGGCGTAGCAGTCGGCCTGCAGCTCCATGCGAACCTGCAGTGCATTGCCCTCGGCCTGCGACGATCGCGCCTGCATCTGGCGAACCTTGTCCGAAATACCGGTCAGCGTCTGGATGTGGTGACCGACTTCGTGCGCGACGACATAGGCCTGCGCCGCATCGCCGGCGGCGCCGAAGCGGCTGGCCAGTTCGTTGAAGAAGTTGGTGTCGAGGTAGACCCCTTGATCGGCGGGGCAGTAGAACGGGCCCATCGCGGCCTGTGCAGCGCCGCAGCCCGACCGGTTTTCGTCGGTGAAGAAATTGAGCGTCGGCTTGCGATAGCCGTCGACGAGCTGACCCCAGACCTGATGCGTCGAGCCGAAGACGTTGCAGGCGAATTTCTCCGCCGCCGTGTCGCAGGCAACCCCCTGCGGTGCGCCGCGGCTTTGTGCCATCGGGTCGGCGCTTCCGCCCCCGGTGCTAAGCAGGCTGGCGCCGGGACCGAGAAAGACGAAGGCGAGCACGCCGAGCAGCAGGATGGTCCCGCAGCCCATCTTGCGTCCGAGCAGCATCGGCAGCAGGCCGACGAGCAATCCGCCCATGCCGCCGCCCCCGCCGCCGAATCCGCCTCCGCCGCGACCGAGATCGCGAATGTCGTCGCCGGGATCATAATCGTCGAGGCGCATGCCTGTCTCCGCCGTCAAAGCCTTGTCGTAAAACGGTTGTGGCAGCAGCACCCCGCAATTGGAAGGGGATTCGCGCTGCACAGCGCCCTTGCATTGTTCGCTGTTGCGGCGCACAAAAGATGCGGGTGCCGACCCAGAAGAGGATCGTTTCCGAGTCCATGCCTCGCCGCGCTGCCCGAGCCGCCCTGCCGCTTCCCGACCTTGTGGTGCTCGTCCTGCAGGGGGGCGGTGCGCTTGGCGCCTTTCAGGCGGGCGTTTACGAAGCGCTGATCGATCTGGGGATCGAACTCGATTGGGTCGCGGGCATTTCGATCGGGGCGATCAACGCCGCCATCATCGCGGGCAATCCGCGCGACGAAGGGGTCGGAAAGATGCGCGCCTTTTGGGAGGGCGTGTCGTCGGCGCTGCCCTCGCTACCGGTGGTCGACAATGATGCGGTGCGCGAATGGGTGCATCTGGGCGCTGCCGCGCAGGTCGCGAGTTTCGGGGTGCCGGGATTTTTCGTTCCGCGCATCCCGCCGCCGCTTTTCGCCGAACGGCAAACGCCTGCCGCGGTCAGCTATTATGACACGACGCCGCTGCTCGCGACGCTCGACCGGCTGATCGACTGGGATCGGCTCAACACGGGTAATGTCCGGCTTTCGGTCGGCGCGGTCGCGGTCGAGACGGGCAATTTCCGTTATTTCGATACCCGCACCGACCGGATCGACGCGCGGCATATCATGGCGTCGGGTGCCTTGCCGCCGGGACTGCCGCCGATCGAGATCGACGGGCATTGGTATTGGGATGGCGGGCTGGTGTCGAACACGCCGCTCGAGCATGTGGTCGAGGCGGCGCACGAGGATATGCTCGTCTTTCAGGTCGATCTTTTCCCGGCGCGCGGCGATCGTCCGCACGATCTGGAAGAGGCCTGGTCGCGCGAAAAGGATATCCGCTATTCGAGCCGTACCCGGCGCATTTCCGACGGGCTGGTGCGGCGGCGCAAGGAGCATGCGTTGATCGACCGGATGCTGGCGAAGCTGCCGCCCGAGGCGCGCGATCTGCCCGAGGTCAAGGCGGTCCAGAAGATGGTCGATTGCAAGGCGCTGAACGTCGTGCAGCTCATTCATCAACCGCCCGCCTGGCAAACCGGTGCGCGCGATTTCGAATTCTCGCGCTCGACGATGGAGGCCAATTGGGCGCTCGGCCGCGCCGCGGTCGAAGCGGCGATGAAGGACGGACATCTTCTTGCCGAAAGCATCGCCGAAGGGCGATCGGACAGTTTCGCGGTGCAGGCCGACCTGCTGCGGCCCAAGGCCGGCTGACCGCCATCATTATCTCCCCCCGAAGAAAGGATTATTTATGCGACTGCAAGGCAAGACGGCTCTCGTCACCGGATCGACGTCGGGCATCGGCCTCGGCATTGCCAAGGCGCTCGCCGCCGAGGGCGCGAACATCATCATCAACGGCTTCGGCGAAGAGGCGGCGATCGAAGCCGAACGCGCGGCGCTGCAGGTGCTGAACGGCGGCAAGGCCGCCTATGATGGTGCCGACCTGACCAAGCCCGACGAGATCGAAGCGATGTTCAAGCGCGCCGACAAGGACATGGGCGGCGTCGACATCCTCGTGAACAATGCGGGCATGCAATATGTCGCGCCGGTCGAGGATTTCCCGGTCGAAAAATGGGACATGATCATCGCGCTCAACCTGACCGCGGCATTCCACACCATCCGCCATGCGGTTCCGGGGATGCGCAAGAAAGGATGGGGGCGGATCATCGGGACCGCATCGGCGCACTCGCTCGTCGCCTCGCCGTTCAAATCGGCCTATGTCACCGCGAAGCACGGCCTTGCGGGCCTGACCAAGACGGTTGCGCTGGAAGTTGCCGAAGCCGGCATCACCGTCAATTGCATCAGCCCGGGCTATGTCTGGACGCCGCTCGTCGAGAACCAGATCCCCGATACGATGAAGGCGCGGCACATGACGCGCGAGCAGGTCATCAACGACGTGCTACTCGCTGGTCAGCCGACCAAGCAGTTCGTGACGGTCGAGCAAGTGGCCGCGATCGCCGCCTTCCTGACCCGCGACGAGGCCGCGAACATCACTGGCGCCAATCTGAGCGTCGATGGCGGCTGGACCGCCGCCTGAGGGCGCTTGCGCGCGTCCCGCCCTTGAGCATTCGTCCGTCGCCTCCTAAGGGTTAACCAAAGCCGATCAGGAGAGACGGAGAATGCGGGGTCGCACTACGCTTGTTTCCACCCTGGCGCTGGGGTTGACCCTTGGCGCCTGCCAGACCGTGCCCGCCGTGCCGCCTTCGGCGGCCGACGCCCCTGCGTCCGCAGGAACGTGGCGCGCGACGGCGACCGATCAGGACAAGGAACGCATACGCAGCTGGTACAAGAGCTGGCAGGCGGCGCTGACCGATGCGCGCGCGAAAGGCTACGGCGCCGAAATCGAGCGCGAGGGCGTTTTGCTCGAGCCGATGGCGGCGCTGCCCAATCCGCACATTCCCGCCGGCGATTACCGGTGCCGGACGATCAAGCTCGGTACGCAGGGGCGCAGCACGCTCGCCTATATCGCTTATGACTGGTTCCGGTGCCGCATCGCCGACGAGCAGGGCATCGCGAGCTTCGTCAAGCTGACCGGATCGCAGCGTCCCGTGGGCCTGATCTTTCCCGACAGCCTGAACCGGCAGGTCTTTCTGGGCACGCTGCAGCTTGGCGACGAACGGCTGGCCATCGATTATGGTACCGACCGCATGCGCGATATGGCGGGGCTGGTCGAACGGATTGGCGACAATCGCTGGCGGCTGGTGCTGCCGGCGCCGGCCTATGAATCCTTGCTCGACGTGATCGAGCTGGTTCCCGCAAACTGACGGAAAGATTTGACGGGCGAGATTGACGGACAAAGGGGGATTTATGCGGATTTTGTGGACGGGCGTTGCGGCACTGGCGCTGACGATGCCGGCGGCGGCGCAATCGCTGGGCGATCAGGTGCAGCAGCAGATGCCCTCGCTGATGACGATCTACAAGGATCTGCACGCCAACCCCGAACTCAGTTTCATGGAGGTGCGCTCGGCCGGCATTCTTGCCGCCGAAGCGCGCAAGCTCGGCTTCGATGTCACCGAAAAGGTTGGCGGAACGGGCGTCGTCGCCGTGATGAAGAACGGCCCCGGTCCGGTGGTGCTGGTGCGCGCGGACATGGACGGATTGCCGGTGACCGAACAGACGGGCCTGCCCGGTGCGTCAAAGGTTCGCGTGACCACCAAGGAAGGCGTCGAAACCGGCGTGATGCATGCGTGCGGCCACGATACGCACATGACGTCGTGGATCGGCACCGCGCGGCTGATGGCGGCGAACAAGGATAAATGGTCGGGAACGCTGGTGATGATCGGCCAACCCGCCGAGGAGCGCGGCGCGGGCGCGCGGATGATGCTCGAAGATGGGCTCTATACCCGCTTTCCCAAGCCGCAATATGCGCTCGCCTTCCACGACGCGGCGCAGTTTCCGGCCGGAGCGATCGGCTATACGCCGGGCTATGCGCTCGCCAATGTCGATAGCGTCGACATCTTGGTAAAGGGGGTCGGCGGTCATGGCGCCTATCCGCAGGCAACCAAGGATCCGATCGTGCTGGCGAGCCGGATCGTCACCGCGCTGCAAACGCTCGTGTCGCGTGAAATCAGCCCGCTCGACAGCGCGGTCGTCACCGTCGGTAGTTTCCATGCCGGCGCGAAGCATAATATCATCCCCGACGAGGCGCGACTGCAGTTGACGGTTCGCAGCTATACCGACGAGGTGCGCAACCATCTGCTCGACGGCATTGCGCGCGTGGCCAAGGGCGAAGCGATCGCCGCAGGCCTCCCCGACGACAAATTGCCGGTGGTCAGCGTCGAAAAGGACGAATTCACGCCCTCGACCTTCAACACCCCCGATTTTACCGAGGATATGGCAGCGTTCCTGACGACGCGCTTTGGCGACAAGCGCGTGATCAAAATGCCTCCGGTCATGGGGGGCGAGGATTTCGGCCGCTTCTCGCGCGATGACAAGGACATCAAGAGCCTGATCATCTGGGTCGGCGGCGTGCCGCAGGCCGAACTCGATGCGGCGAAGAAGGAAGGGCGGACCCTGCCCAGCCTTCACTCGCCCTTCTGGGCGCCCGACGCGCCCGCGGTCATCTCGACCGCGACCGAGGCGCTGACGTCGATGGCGATGAAGCTGATGCCGAAGGGGTGATCGGCGGATTGGGGCCGACGCGCTGACCTGATTCGGGCGGCTCGGTCGCAGGCATGATCGGCCTGGCCCTAGCGCCATTTCCCAAATAAATTGGGATGGACCTGTCGGTGGCGCTGTGGTGAGCAAAATCCATGTCTGCGAATGACCCGTTTCCCGGCTTGTCTGCGCGTCTTACCGACCGGGAAGTGGAGGTTTTGCGCCTTTTGGTCGCCGGGCATACCGTCAAGACCATCGCGGCGCGCCTGGGGCGTTCGGAAACCTCGATCAATGAGCGCCTGCGCTCCGCCCGCCGCAAGACGGGGGTCGGCAGCAGCCGCGAATTGGCGCGCCTTCTCGACCTCCAAAAAACTTGTGACGAAAATATCGATCTTCCGAAACCGCCCTCCGATGTGGAGCCGTTGGCGCACACCGCAGCCATCGGGGTTCGCGGTTCGAAAGGATTGATCGCCATGCTCTTTGCAATATCCCTGGCCGCCGCCGGATTGATGTTTGCGGCCGCCCCGTCCGCCGACCAACCGGGTTCCTTGAACGCCGCCCATGATACGGCATCGCGTTCCTTGCCGCTGGTCGGAAGCTGGTCGCTGGACGCATCGCAGTTGCCCGAAAAAGAACGGCCCCGGCGGGTGACGATCAGCTTCCGGCCAGCGCAGGACGGCAAGTGGACGACGCGCGTCGAAATCGTTGCGCCCGATGGCTCGGTCAAATATTCGGAATCGACCGCCGCGCTCGATGGCGTCGCCGTGCCGATCACCGGCAATATGGGGTTCATCGACACCGTCGCCCTGCGTCAGCCGGCACCGGACACATTGGTAATGACTTTGGGCAAGGCAGGCACCCGGGTATCGACGCGGGTCTATACCGTCGCCAAGGATCTGAAATCGATGACCGAAACGATCGTCTGGTCGAGCGACAATAGCCAGAAGCTGGAAACCACGCATTTCAATCGCGTCGAGTGATCGACGCGTAGCGTCCCGTCGCCGGCAGGCGTTCTCCCAAATGTCCCCGGGAGGACTTGCAAGCGGCGGGGCGCTATCCTACATTTGAAAAGTGCGGGCCGGGCCCCTCTGGCGTCGGCGGGATATTTCCCGCCACGTGATGTCGGACCGCATCGGGTGACACCGATGCCTTGGCGGCCCATCCTCCCCCCTACCAAAGGGCCCGGCATCGGCGTCACCTGTTTTGAGCAATCTCAATCAGGAGGCGCCTTATGTCCATGAATACCCACATTTATCGATTGACCGTGCTGCACCGCAAGCTCGACGACGCCGTGCGTCGCGAGCGCGGACGGCGTGGCGGCGATCCGTTTCGCCTGTTGCGGCTGAAGAAGCTGAAGCTGGCGGTCAAGGATCGCCTTGCCATGCTCGCGCGGCGCCCGGCCTTCGGCCGCTAATCATCGATAATCCATGATATGGGCGCGTCGCTTGCGAGCGGCGCGTCCCTTCTTTTGGGACGGACGCATATGGAATTTCTGTTTTCCGACTGGCTCGGCACGCCGGTCTGGTTCTGGGCCGCCTTCATCGGCCTTGTCGTCGCGCTGACCGCATTCGACCTTGGCATCCTGCACAAGGAAAACAAGGAGATGGGGATCGGCGAGAGCCTGAAGCTCTCGGCGCTCTATATCGGTATCGCGCTGGCCTTCGGCGCCTGGATCTGGGCGGAGAAGGGCGGCGAGGCAGGCCTGCAATATTACACGGGCTTCTTCATCGAGAAGGCGCTGTCGATCGACAATATCTTCGTCATCTCGCTGATCTTCGCGACTTTTGCCATCCCCGCGCGCTATCAGTATCGCGCGCTGCTGTGGGGCATCGTCGCGGTGATCGTGCTGCGCGGGATCATGATCGCGGGCGGCGCGGCGCTGGTTACCGAATATGAATGGCTGCTCTACGTCTTCGCCGCCTTTCTGGTCTTCACCGGCGTCAAGATGCTGTTCCCGAGCGACAAGCCGATGGACGTTGCGGGCAATCCCGTCGTCCGCTGGCTGTCGCGGCACATTCCGATCACGCCCGATCTGCATGGCGAAAAATTCTTCGTCCGCACGATCGACAAGAAGAGCGGCAAGCTCGCGCTCGCCGCGACGCCGCTGTTCCTGGCACTGGTGGTCATCAATCTGGCCGACCTCGTGTTCGCGGTCGATAGTGTGCCGGCGATCTTCGCGATCACGACCGACACCTTCATCGTCTATACGTCGAACATCATGGCGATCCTCGGTCTGCGCGCGCTCTATTTCGCGCTCGCCGCCATGGTCCACCGTTTCCACTATCTGAAATATGCGCTGGCGCTGGTGCTCGTCTTCATCGGATCGAAGATCTTCGTTGCCGACTTCCTGCTCGGCGGGGCCAAATTCCCGCCGCTGATCAGCCTGGGCGTCACGGTCGCGTTGATCGCGGGCGGCGTGCTCTGGTCGCTCGTCAAGACGAAGGACGGCGACGCATCGGCGTCGACATAGGAAGCGTGCGGGCCGCTTCTATCCCCAACGGGGGGTAGAGGCGGCCCGAATTGCAACCTGCATGGGAACTCCGGCAGAATATGCCGGAGAGCCAGCGGACCGGATCAGATCGACAGGACGAGCGTGTCTTCGTCCTTTGGCGCCACGGGCTCAAAGGCCGGGAGCGGGTCGAAGCCTTCGTCGACCAGCTCGGTCTGCGCCAGTCCATCGAGCTTGAAATGGCCGAGCCGGCGCTCGTCGTCGGAACGCCAATTCTTGTCGAGGTTGAGCGCGCTGACGAACAGCGCGCCGTGGCGTTCGAACATCAGATGCGGCGCGAG
This sequence comes from Sphingopyxis sp. MC1, assembly GCF_000371385.1. NCBI lineage: Bacteria > Pseudomonadati > Pseudomonadota > Alphaproteobacteria > Sphingomonadales > Sphingopyxidaceae > Sphingopyxis > Sphingopyxis sp. MC1. The sequence continues at coordinate 82,136 of NZ_AOUN01000006.1, read as the reverse complement.
GCGCATCACATTGCCATTGTAGCGCGCGGTCACGGTTCGCTTGCGCGCGATGGCTTCCATCAGTTTCAGTCGGGTATCGTTCATGGGGAGATGCCGTTTGTGGGGAGAGGGATTTTTCTATTTCCCCCATAATGCACGCAAATCGGCGGGATACAAGGCCAATGGGGTAAGTCACCGTATCCAGACAAAAATGCCCGCCGGACATCGATCGACGTCCGGCGGGCAGGCTTTCCTCCCCAGGAAAGCTCGGAAGGCGCGGGGGGCAACGAAAACCCCCGCGCCAAACTGGGTCAGGCGGCGAACTGGTTCATCGTATTGTCCTTGCCCGCGGCCTTGAGAGCCGCTTCGCCGGCGAAATATTCCTTGTGGTCGTCGCCGATGTCGCTGCCCGACATGTTCTGATGCTTCACGCAGGCGATGCCCTGGCGGATTTCCTTGCGCTGGACGCCCTTGACGTAGCCGAGCATCGCTTCGTCGCCGAAATATTCCTTGGCGAGATTGTCGGTGCTGAGCGCCGCGGTGTGATAGGTTGGCAGCGTGATGAGGTGGTGGAAGATGCCCGCCCGCTTCGCCGCGTCGCGCTGGAAAGTGCGGATGCGGTTGTCGGCCTCGATCGACAGCTCCGTCTCGTCATAATCGGCGCTCATCAGCTTGGCGCGATCATAGGCGCTGACGTCCTTGCCTTCGGCCTGCCAGCTGTCGAACACCTGCTGGCGGAAGTTGAGCGTCCAGTTGAAGCTCGGCGAATTATTGTAGGCGAGCTTCGCATTGGGCACGACTTCGCGGATGCGGTCGACCATGCCGGCGATCTGTTCGATGTGCGGCTTTTCGGTTTCGATCCACAGCAGGTCGGCGCCGTTCTGAAGGCTGGCGATGCAGTCCATAACGCAGCGATCCTCGCCGGTTCCGGGGCGGAACTGATAAAGGTTCGAGGGCAGGCGCTTCGGGCGCATCAGCTTGCCGTCGCGGTTGATCAGGACGTCGCCGGGGTTGCCCGCGCCTTCGACCTCTTCGCAGTCGAGGAAGCTGTTATACCGGTCGCCAAGGTCGCCCGGTTCCTTCGAGAAGGCGATCTGCTTGGTCAGGCCCGCGCCGAGGCTGTCGGTGCGCGTCACGATGATGCCATCCTCGACGCCGAGTTCCATGAAGGCGTAGCGGCAGGCGCGGATCTTCGCGATAAAGTCTTCGTGCGGCACGGTGACCTTTCCGTCCTGGTGACCGCACTGCTTTTCGTCCGAAACCTGATTTTCGATCTGCAGCGCGCAGGCGCCGGCTTCGATCATCTTTTTGGCGAGCAGGTAGGTCGCCTCGGCGTTGCCGAAGCCGGCATCGATGTCGGCAATGATCGGCACGACATGCGTTTCATGATTGTCGATTGCGGCCTGAACCTGCTTGGCCTTGAGTTCGTCGCCCTCGGCGCGCGCGGCGTCGAGATCGCGGAACAGCATGCCGAGTTCGCGGGCGTCGGCCTGACGCAGGAAGGTGTAGATTTCCTCGATCAGCGCCGGGACGCTGGTCTTTTCGTGCATCGACTGGTCGGGCAGCGGACCGAATTCGCTGCGTAGCGCCGCGATCATCCAGCCCGACAGATAGATGTAGCGGCCCTTGGTGGTGCCGAAATGCTTCTTGACCGAGATCATCTTCTGCTGCGCGATGAAGCCGTGCCAGCAGCCGAGCGACTGGGTGTAGTTGGCGGGATCGGCGTCATAGGCAGCCATATCGGCGCGCATGATCCGCGCGGTGTAGCGGGCGATGTCGAGGCCGGTGCGGAACTTGTTCTGGGCGCGCATGCGCGCGACGCTCTCGCCGCTGATGCCGTCCCAGGTGCCATCATAGTCGCGGATGAGGCGGCCAGCCTGTGCCATGTCTTCCTGATAACCCATCGTCATATCCTTGTGAGAGGTGATGGTTGGATGGTGGCGAAAGTGCCGCCGAAAGTGAAAAGCTTTGTCAATAATATTTGTGAAATATGGCCATCAGGTGTAAATTAGCGTGTAAATCGGTAAAGAAAGTTACAATTATGGCGGAGCGGCGGGTGTTTGCAGGTCCGGCGGTGCGCAAGGTCCGGCGCGAAGCGGCAATGACGCAGGCGGCGATGGCCGAGGCGCTCGATATTTCGCCGAGCTATCTCAACCTGATCGAGCATGGTCAGCGGCCCCTGTCGGCGACGGTGATCGTGCGCCTGGCCGAGCGTTTCGGCTTCGATGCCGCGAAATTGGGCGCCGAGGACGTGCCCGGCGGGCTTGCAGGCCTGCGGCGGCGGCTTGCCGATCCGCGCTTCGCCGATCTCGGCATCGGCGCGCAGGAGGTCGATGAATGGCTGCAGACTGCGCCCGCGACCGCCGCGGCCTTTGCGCGGCTGTTTGACGCGGCGCCGGAGGGGCGCGCGGACGTGGAGGGCGATGCCCCCGAAGTGGCCGCGGTGCGCCGCGCCATCGAGAAATGGCGCAACCATTTCCCCGACCTCGACGCCCGCGCCGAGGAACTGGCCGATGAATTGCGCCTTGCGGGCGGCGACCTTTACGGCACGATTTCGGAGCGGCTGCGCACACGCCACCAGCTTGGCATCCGCATCCTGCCCGCCGACGTCATGCCCGACCGGCTCCGCTGGCTCGACTGGCATGCGCGGCAATTGATGCTGAACGAACTGCTGCGCCCTGCAAGCCGGACCTTTCAGGCGGCGGCGACGCTGGCGCAGATCGAGGCGAAGGACGAGATCGATGCGCTGATTGCCGGCGCGGAATTTGCCGAAGCGGCGGCGGCGCGGCTGTTCGAGCGGCACCTGATCCAATATTTCGCGAGCGCGCTGATGATGCCCTATGGCCGCTTCCTGCGCGCCTGTGATGCGACGGGTTACGATCTGCTGTTGCTGCAGCGCCGCTTCGGGGCGAGCTTCGAGCAGGTGGCGCATCGGTTGACGACGCTGCAGCGCGTGGGTGCGCGCGGGCTACCCTTCTTCATGCTGCGCATCGACCGCGCGGGGCAGGGGAGCAAGCGTTATGCCGGCGCGAGCCAGTCGCCGCTCGTCGACGGCGATGCGCGCTGCCCCTTGTGGGGCGTCCACGAAGCGTTCGCGCGCCCCGGCGAGGTGGTCGCCGATCTGGTCGAACTGGAAGACGGATCGCGCTGGTTCACGCAGAGCCGCAACGTGGCGGCACCCGGCGCAACGGGGGGCGGGACGCCGGCACGGTTCGCGGTGTGCGTGGGCGTAGATGCCAAGGTTGCGGCGCCGCTGATCGCCGCGCGCGGCCTGGACCTGATGCGCAGCGCCGCGACGCCGATCGGCCTTGGTTGTCGTCGCTGCACGCGGACCGGCTGCGTCCAGCGATCGGCGCCGCCGATCGGCCGCCCGCTGCGCTTTCGCGAGGGCGAACGCGGCGTGAGCGCCTTCGATTTTGCGGGCGATTGAGTTTCCGTCCCAAAACGGGGCAGCGCATATACCCGCTTTTAAGAAAGTCTATGTAGCGCCGGAGGTTGGCATCGGGGGGATGCCAAGGACCTGTTGGGACCGCGCGTTATGTTGGTTCGGATAAAGCCCGAAGAGGCTCAGATCGGGATGTTCGTCCACGGCTTCGAAGGCTCGTGGTTCGATCACCCATTTTGGCGTCGGCATTTTCGCGTCGAAACGATGGAACAATTGCTGCGTATCCGCGCCTCCGCAATCGACGCGCTGATCATCGACAAGAGCCGCAGCGACATCGATGAAGCGACGGACGCGCCGTGGCCCGAGTCGGTCGCGGCGAAGCTTCCTGCGCGTCCCCAGCCATCGCGCGCCGCGGCACGGCCGATCGCCTGGCCCGAGCCCATGGTGCCGCCGCCTCCGCCGCCGCGCGACGAACCGCGCCAGCGCAAGGGCTATGCCGCCGAATGTCGCCGCGCGCGCCGCGCCATCGAACGGTCGCGCGAAGCGGTCAGCGAAATGTTCGAGACCGCCCGGCTGGGCCGCGCGGTCGAGGCCCGGCGGATGGTGCCGCTCGCCAAATCGATCGGCGCCTCGATCGAACGCGATCCCAAGGCGTTGATCAATCTCGTCCGCCTGAAGGAAAAGGACCAATATACCTATCTCCATTCGGTGGCGGTGTGCGCGCTGATGATGAATTTCGCGCGGCATCTGGAACTCGATGAGCGCGTCGTGCAGGATCTGGGCGTCGCCGGACTTCTTCACGATGTCGGCAAGATTGCGATTTCGGACGACATTTTGACCAAGTCCGGGGCGCTGTCGGATCTTGAGCGCGATTCGGTGCGCGGGCATCCGGCGGCCGGCCACCGATTGCTCGCCAATTCGAAGGATGTTCCCGACGCGGCGCTCGAAGTCTGCCTGCGGCACCATGAGAAGGTCGATGGCGCCGGCTATCCCGATGGCCTGTCGGGCGAGGCATTGTCGCTGTTCGCGCGGATGGGTGCCATCTGCGACGTCTATGACGCGGTGACGTCGGAGCGTCCCTACAAGGATCCGTGGACGCCGTGCGAGGCGCTGACCGAAATGCAGCAATGGCAAGGGCATTTCGATAGCCGTCTGCTCGAACAATTCGCCGACAGCCTGGGCATTTATCCGGTCGGGACGCTGGTGCGGCTGTCGTGCGGCGAACTGGGCGTCGTGACGGGCAGCGCGGGCGACTATGCTGAGGATGTCATGGTGCGCATCTTCTTCGATTGCGAGACGCTGACCGAGATCGCGTTCCACGACCGCGCCATCGGGCCATCGGCAGATAATCCGCGCATTGTGGGACGCGACAGCCCGACCTTCTGGCGCTTCGCCGATTGGGACGCGATGCGCCACCGGATATTGGCGGCGCAGGTCGATATCCTGCCCGCGGAGGGGGATGGCGCGCGCCTCGCGCCCTAACCGCGCGCCTTGGCGGCGGCGCGGACGTCTTGCGAGCGGTCGAGCGGCATGACGAGAATGTCGTCGCCGTCGACGATGACCGCGACGCCCTCCATCCCGACGAGCGACACGCGCTTGCCGCCGGCGCGGACAAGATTGCCGTGGCTGTCGTGCAGGAACGCGTCGCCGCTGACCGCGTTGCCGTCGGCATCCTTGCCGCCAGCGAGGGCGTGGACGGCCTGCCAGCTTCCGAGATCCGACCAGCCCATCGCCACGGGAACGACGGCGACGCGGTCGTCCTTTTCCATCACCGCATAGTCGATCGAATCGGAGGGCGCGGCAGCGAAGGCGTCGGCGTCGGCATAGAGCGCGTCGCCGTCATAACCGCCCGCAGCGACGGCGCGGTCGGCGGCTTCGAAGATCGCGCGGCAATGGGTGAGCATCGCATCGCGCATGCGGCCGGCGCGAAACAGGAAAATGCCCGCGTTCCAGCTATAGCCTCCTTCGGCAAGCATAAGTTCGGCCTCGGCCAGCGGCGGCTTTTCGACGAAGCGGGCGACCGCGAAACCATCGTCGCCGAGCGCGGCGCCGCTGGCGATATAGCCGAAGCCGGTTTCGGGGCGGTCCGGGGCGATGCCGAAGGTGACGAGCCAGTCCTGCTGCGCCAGATGCGCGCCCTTGGCGATGGCGGCGTGGAACGCGGGAACGTCGGCGATGATATGGTCGCTGGGCATGACGAGCAGCAAGCTGTCGGCGTCGGCGCGCGCCACCGCAAGCGCGATGGCGGCGGCGGTGTTGCGCGGCATCGGTTCGACGAGCAGCGCGACCTCATGATCGCCCATCTGGTCGCGCACGGTCGCGACATGGCCTGTCCCGCACAGGATCACGGGCGGCGTGAAATGCGGCCCGGCGGGGGTGCGGGCGACGGTTTGCCGGAACAGGCTTTCGGAGCCGGTCAGCGGCAGGAACTGCTTGGCGCGATCACCGCGCGATTCGGGCCAGAGGCGGGTACCCGCGCCGCCGCACAGGATGATCGGTTGAATTTCGGTACTCATCCCTTGGCTCTATCCTCTGTCAGTCGCGCGGTCATCCCCGAATAGGGCCCGGCGCGAGTGTAAAATTAACCGACACTTCACGCCTCGACCCTAGGATGACTGCCCGAAAGGGCCAGGCGCAACATGTTCCGTTTGTTCAAACATTATGTCCCGCACGCGGTCGTCTGGCTCGCATTGCTCGAATTTGCAGCGCTGTTTGCGTCTGCCAATGCGGCGTGGGCGCTTTATGCGCATATCGCCGGCTTCGATGCCGGTGACTTCGGCGATCGCTGGTTGCCGCTCACCACCTTTGCCGTCGCCAATTCGCTCGCGATGATGGCGACCGGCATGTATGGCGCCGAAGCGCTGCGATCGATGAAATTCGCGACGGCGCGCCTGCTCGCCGCGGTGTCGCTGGGCGTCATTTTCCTTTCGGTGGTCGGCTTTCTCTTGCCGACCGCGACGCTGTGGCGCGTCAACAGCTTTTACGCGATGGGATTGGCGATCGCGGCACTGTTTCTCATCCGGCTGGCGCTGACGCAAAGTGCGGGCGCCGATGCGTTCAAGCGGCGCATCCTCGTGCTGGGCGCCGGCGCGCGCGCAGCGCGGCTGCGCGCGCTGGCCGAGGCGCCGGGAAGCGGCATCGACGTCGTCGGCTTCGTTGCGATGACCGGGAACGAGCGCACGATTGCCGAGGCGGTCCCACGCGAAGCGATCGCGAACCTCTCCGACCATGTCGTCGCGCTGCGCGCGGGCGAGGTCGTGCTCGCGATGGAGGAGCGGCGCAACGCGCTGCCGCTCGCCGATCTGCTGCGCGTCAAGACCACCGGCGTGCATGTCAACGACATCGCCAGCTTCATCGAACGCGAAACGGGCCGCGTCGATCTGGCGACGACAAACCCCAGCGTGCTGATCTTTTCCGACGGCTTTTCGGCGGGGCAACGCATCTCCAAGGTCGGCAAGCGGCTGTTCGATATCGTTGCCAGCCTGATCGTGCTGGTGATCGGCCTGCCGCTCGCGCTGATCGCGGCGCTTGCCGTGAAACTCGATAGCAAGGGGCCGGTCCTCTATCGCCAGCCGCGCGTCGGTTTGTTCGGCGAACCTTATAATATCTTGAAGATCCGTTCGATGCGCACCGATGCCGAAGCGGCGGGCAAGGCGGTGTGGGCGGCGGAAAACGACCCCCGCATCACGCGCGTCGGCCACATCATCCGCAAGCTGCGCATCGACGAACTGCCGCAGCTCTGGTGCGTGCTGAAAGGCGAGATGAGCTTCGTTGGCCCGCGCCCCGAACGGCCGAGCTTCGTCGACGAACTCGAACGCCAGCTGCCCTATTATGCCGAACGCCATATGGTGAAGCCCGGCCTGACCGGCTGGGCGCAGATCAACTATCCCTATGGCGCGTCGGTCGAGGATGCGCGGGTGAAGCTGGAATATGATCTTTATTATGCAAAGAATTATTCGCCCTTCCTCGATCTTCTGATCCTGCTCCAGACGGTGCGCGTCGTGCTGTGGCCGGAGGGCGCGCGCTGACGATGACGCTGCTCGCCGGCCTTACGCATTTGCTCGCCGGGCTTGGAACCTTGGGCTTTTCGGGTGCCGCGATCTGGCTGCTCGTGCGGCCGCGCGCGCGCATGGCGGCCTTGCTCACCGCGCCGCGCGCCACGATTGCGGCGGCGGCGGCGATGGCCGTGTGGTGCGGCGCCTTGTGGCTCGCAGGGCCGGACAGTGCGGCCGCGCTCGTCGTTCAACCGCTGCGCGATGCGGCGATCCTGCTATGGCTCGGCGCCAGTTTCTGGAGTGCGGCGGCGCCGATGGGGCGGCCGCTGCGGCTGGTTCAGCGACTACTGCTGACGATCTGTTTCCTGATGTTCGGTATCGGCGCGCTGTCGATCTGGCAGGGCGGCGATGCGGCCGAATCCTGGGCGGCGCCGACGCTTGCGATTTCGGCGATGATCGTCGCGACCGGCGGCTTGATCGTCGTCGATGGCGGCGTGCGCCGCGCGAGCGCCGCGATCCGCACCCCGGTGCTGGCAATCGCCGGCGGCTTCGCGATGCTGTGGACCTATGAGCTCAATATCCAGTTCATCGGGGCGCTGACCGGTACCCGCGCGACGACGCTGATCGCGCTGCTTCCCGCGGTCGCGCTGTTGATCCTGCCGCTGTTCGTGCTCGCCGCGATGGACGTCGGGCGCGAGCGTATCCGCCTGTCGCGCAGCGTCGCGGCACGGGGGATGTTGCTGCTCGCTGCGGCCGCATATCTGGTGCTGATCGGCGTCGTCGGGGCGGTCACGCGGCTGATTGGCGGCGATTATGGAGAGGCGGCCCAGGGGATCTTCCTGATCGCGGCGCTGGGAATCGGCGGCCTGCTGCTGCTATCGGCGCCGACGCGCGCCTGGCTGTCGGTGATGATCTCCAAGCATTTCTTCGAGCATCGCTATGATTACCGTGCCGAATGGCTGCGCTTCACCGCGACGCTGGGCCAGTTCGGTGAACGGGCGGGCGATGGCGTGGAGGGGGGCGAGGATGGGGGCGATCTCCACCGCCGTGTCGCCAAGGCGCTTGCCGAACTGACCGGCAGTCCCGGCGCGCTGCTGCTGGTACCCGACGGGCAGGGCGGCTTTCGGGCCGCTGACCGGTGGCGCTGGGCCGAGGCGGGCGAAGGTGAGGGGCAGGGCGATGCGTCGCTGTCGCCGCGATCGGCCTATATGCTTCAGGAAACGCGGCACATCGTCGATCTCGACGCCGAACGCGCGGGCAAGCGGCAGGGGGCGGAGGATCTGGCGATTCCCGACTGGCTGCTCTCCGACCCGCGGGCGTGGGTGGTGGTGCCCGTGCTGCATTTTCAGCGGATGATAGCGGTCGTGGTGCTCCACCGCCCGCCGGTGTCGCGCGCGCTCGACTGGGAGGATCTCGACGTGCTGCGCATCGCGGGCCAGCAGGCGGCGAGCTATCTGGCCGAAGCGCAGGGACAGCAGGCGCTGTCGGAAGCCAAGCGCTTCGACGAATTCAACCGCCGCTTCGCCTTCATCATGCACGACATCAAGAATCTGGCGAGCCAATTGTCGCTGCTCGCGCGCAATGCCGAGCGCCATGCCGACAAGCCGGAGTTTCGTGCCGACATGATCGAGACGCTGCGCATTTCAGCCGGGCGCCTGTCCGACCTGCTCGAACGGCTGTCGCCGCGCGGGCGCGGACCCGCGGGGGAACGCGGACGGGTATTGATCGAGCCGGTGCTGAACGACGTTGCGGCCGAGGTGCGCGCGCGGCGCGCGCTGTTCGTCGGCTGTCAGGCTGGGCTGTCGGCGTGGGGCGATGCGGCGTCGATCCGCCAGATCGTCCAGCATCTCGTCACCAATGCCATCGACGCCTCGCCGTCCGATACGCCGGTGCAACTGATCGCGGTCGCCGAACAGGGCCGGGTGCGGATCGATGTCATCGACCAGGGCAGCGGCATGACGCGCGCCTTCATTCGCGACGAACTGTTCAAACCCTTTGTTTCGACCAAGGATGGCGGCTTCGGGCTGGGGGCGTTCGAGGCGATGGGATTGGCGCAGGCGATGGGCGGGCGGATCGAGGTGACGAGCGAGCCGGGCAAGGGCAGCGATTTCTCGCTGTGGCTGCCGCTCGCCGACGGGCGCGACGCGGTGAATGACGATCAGGACGACAGGAAAGCGGTAAATCAATGAGCGACACCGGCGCGCCCCACCCGAAACTGCTGGTCGTCGAGGACGATCCGGGGCTGCAGACGCAGCTCAAATGGGCGTATGAAGATTATGAGGTGCTGGTCGCGGGCGACCATGACAGCGCGATCGACCTGTTGCGCGCGGAAGAACCTTCGGTGGTCACACTCGACCTCGGCCTGCCGCCCGATCCCGACGGGACGCGCGAGGGCTTCCGCATCCTGCAGGCGATCCTCGAGCTGAAGCCCGATACCAAGGTGATCGTCGTTTCGGGGCATGGCGAGCGCGCCAGCGCCCTTGCCGCGATCGCGAACGGGGCGTGGGACTTCTATCAGAAGCCGATCGACATCGACGAGCTGGGGCTGATCGTCCGCCGCGCCTTTCACGTCCGCGCGCTCGAGGTCGAAAATGCGCGGCTTGCCGAGGCGGGGACGGGTGACAATCGCGTCCTCGGCGGCATGATTACCGGCGCCCCCGAAATGCAGAAGGTCGCGCGCACGATCGAGCGCGTCGCCAACCTCGACGTGTCGGTGATGCTGCTAGGCGCCAGCGGCACGGGCAAGGAATTGCTCGCGCGCGGGCTGCACGAGGCGAGCGGCCGCCGCGACGGCGCTTTCGTCGCGATCAACTGCGCCGCCATCCCCGAAAATCTGCTCGAAAGCGAATTGTTCGGGCATGAAAAAGGCGCGTTTACCGGCGCGCTCAAAACCACCGAGGGCAAGATCGAGCTGGCGCACGGCGGCACGCTGTTCCTCGACGAAGTCGGCGACATCCCGCTCCCGCTGCAGGTGAAGCTGCTGCGCTTCCTGCAGGAACGCACGATCGAGCGCATCGGCGGCCGCAAGCCGATTGCAGTCGACACGCGGATCGTCTGTGCAACGCACCGCGACCTCGACGCGATGATCGCCCAAGGGGCCTTCCGCGATGACCTTTATTACCGGCTCGCCGAAATGGTGGTGAAGATCCCCGCGCTCGCCGAACGGCCGGGCGACGCGGTGCTGCTGGCGCGGCATTTCCTGCATAAATATGCGCCCGAAATGAACCCGGCGGTGCGTGGCTTTACCCCCGACGCGTTGCAGGCGATCGATGCGGCGCGCTGGCCGGGCAATGTGCGCGAGCTGGAAAACCGGATCAAGCGCGCGGTCATCATGGCCGACGGCAAGCTGGTGTCGAAGGACGATCTCGACATGGCGGGGCGCGGCGACGAGCCCGGGGAAAGCCACCTCAATCTGCGCAGCGCGCGCGAAGCCGCCGACCGCGTGGCGATCCGCCGCGCGATGACGCAAAGCGAGGGGAATATCTCGCTTGCCTCGAAATTGCTCGGGATCAGTCGCCCGACGCTTTACGACCTGCTCAAGCAATATCGGATTCAGGCCTGAATGGCATGGCGCGGGCCTTGGCTGGCCGTGCTGGTCGCGGCGTCGGCGCTCGCCGGCTGCGCCGCGCCGCAGCCGCCGGGTTCGCGCGCCGACCTGCAGGAACGCCGCGCCGAACTGCAACGGGCGGTCGCCGACGATCCGCAATCGTTCGAACCGCGCATCCGGCTGATCCGCATATTGTTCCGGCTTGGCGACGGAGTGGCGGCTGAGGCCGCGGTCAAGGCGACGATCGAGGCGGGCGGCAATCGCGCCGTGCTGCGCCCGCTGCTCGCGCGCGCCTATGCGATGCAGGGCGACGGCCGCCGCGCCTTCGACGAACTCGACGGCGGTCCGATCGCGCCCGAAATGATGGGGGAGGCGGCGTGGGTCGCGGGCAACGTCCATCTGGCCAATGGCGACCTTGCGTCGGCGCGCGACGCCTATGACCGCGCGGTGCGCGAATTACCGCGCGATTCGATGTTGTGGGTCGATGTCGCGCGCTTCCGCAATGCCAATGCCGATATCAAGGGCGCCCGCGATGCGGCCGACTATGCGATCGAACTTGATGGAGCGAACAGCGCCGCGCTGGCGCTGAAGGCCAATCTCGTCCGCACCGAGGAGGGGCTGCGCGCATCGCTGCGCTGGTACGACGCGGCGCTTGCCGCCGATCCCGACAATGCCGGGGCGCTGATCGATCAGGCCGCGACGCTCGGCGACATCGGTCGCTATCGCGACATGCTGGTCGCGTTGCGCCACGCTGCGACGCTGATCCCCGGCGATCCGCGGATCTATTATCTGCAGGCGGTGCTCGCGGCGCGCGCCGACAATTATCAGCTCGCGCGCAGCCTGCTCCAGCGCACGCGCGGGCAGATGGACGACGAACCGGCCTTCATGCTGCTGAGCGCCATCGTCGAGTTGCAACTGGGCGGCGAGGCAGTCGGCGCGAGCTGGGCCGAGCGGCTGCTCGCCGAGCAGCCCGACAATTTCACCGCGCGGCGTGTGCTGGCTGCGGCGAACTGGGCCGATGGCGACGACGACGGCGCGATGGCGGCGCTGCAACCGATCGTCGATCGCGGCGACGCCGATAGCTGGTCGCTGCTGCTTGCTGCACGCGTCGCTGCCGAAGAAGGCCGAGGCGGCGTATCTGCGGATTATCAGGCGCGCGCCGCCAGTCTGGCGCGCGGCGAGGCGGGGCCCTTTGCGGTCGATAACGACTATGGCCTGGTCGCGATGGCGGCCGATGCCGCCCCGCTCGATCCGGCAAAGGCGATCCCGGCGATCGCGGCCGACATGGCAAGCGGCCAATATGCCCGGGCCATCGCGCGCGCGACGCGGCTGCGCGACGCCAATCGCGGCGTCGCCGACGCGCATATCCTGCTCGGCGACGCGGCGCTGGCGGGCGAGCGCTATGATCTTGCCATCGCCGCCTATCGTGCCGCGCGCGATCTCGACGCGGGCGAGCGCACGACGCTGCGGCTCGCCAACGCGCTGTATCGCTCGGGCGATCCGGCGGGATCGGGCGCGGCGATCCTCGCGCTGCGCAATCGCCAGCCATCGAGCCTCGCCGCCGAACGGCTGGCAGGGCACCTCGCGATGGACTTGCGGCATTGGGATCAGGCGATCGCCCATTTCGAACGGGTGCGGCAACGGATCGGCAACCGCGACGTGGTCATCCTGCGCGAACTGGCGCGGGCCTGGGCCGCAAAGGGCGACGACGCCCGCGCGCTGCCGATGATCGCGCTCGCCTATCGCCTGCAACCGCTGAACGCCGACATCATGCGGCTCTATGCCGATCTTCTGGAACGGCGGGGGAAGGACCAGGCAGCAGCCGACCTGCGCGACAAGGCCGATCAGATCGGACGGTGAGGGCTTAGCGTGCCCGCCCCCGGGCACAGATGCATTGTGACAGGCGAGCGCTTTGCGCTAAGGACGCCGAGGATTTCGGCCCAGGTGGGTGGGACGGCCGCAAGGAACAATGGAATGCAAAAGGAAGCGATGCCGCGCGTGAAGCGGCGCAAGCGGCTGGGCCCCGAAGTTCGCGAGGAGGGGCTGGCGGCGGCGCGGCGCTTGTTGCTTGAGGGCGGGCCCGGGGCGGTGACGCTGGCGAATATCGGTGACGACATCGGTATGTCGCATGCCAATGTCCTGCATCATTTCGGGTCGGCCGCCCGCCTTCAGTCTGCCCTGATGGGATCGATGATCAACGACCTGACGGTCGCACTTGGCCATGTGGTCGAATTGCTCAAGACCGACGCCGCGGCGCCGCGCGCGGTGACGGATCGGGTTTTCGACGCCTTCGACAAGGGCGGTGCCGGGCCGCTCGCGGCCTGGATCATCCTGTCGGGAGATGTGGCGCACCTTGAGCCCGTGCGCGAAGCGGTTTGCTCGCTCGTCGAAGCGATCGTTGGCCAATCGACGGACGAGGGCGCACAGAACCGGGTACGGGCAGCGGTGCTGATGATAGCGGTGAGTGCATTCGGCGACGCGGTGATTGGCCCTTATTTGCGCGACATGCTGGACCAGAAAGACGATGCGATGCGCGACCTGATGGCCCGTATCCTGCCCCTGTTCCTGCTTCCGTCGGGAATTCCGCCAGCCGCGTCCTGACCCTAGAATTGTTTTCGGATGTTAAGGCGGATGGTTCGGCCCAATGGGTCGATTTCGTCGCGCGTCAAACCGCGTCGCGTGGTCGCGCCCAAAACCGTCACCCTTTGATATCCGTTCAGAATATTCTGGACATCGAGGGATATTCTGAGATTGGACGCCCAATTTCGCGCGCGCGATATTCCGCCCTACCGTTCGGGCTCGACAAACAACCCCAGATTGAACTGCGCCCAGGATGGATAACGAAATTCCGTCGCGCCGACGGCGGCGTCCAAGCGGACGCGCGCCGGGCCATTCCAGTTCGCGTTCAGCGACGCCCCCATTCCGCGGCGCCCAACGGCCAGATTAAGCGCAACATTATGCCGGGGCAGCCCGCTGTCGCGTAACCGGTCGAGTACCAGAAGGCCGGGCCGTATGACCATTTTACTCGCCTGACCCGCCGGAATCTGGAAGATAGACCTCAGAATCGCTTCGCGATACTGAAGCCGAATATTCTTGGGTCCAGCGTAAATACGTTCGTGCTTAATCCCGTGTCGTCGCTGTTGGTGAAAAAGTCGGTGATGGGCGATTTGTTGAAGACATTTTTAACGTAGAACTGAAATGTCAATTCATCATCGGGCCGCATCAGTGTTACCGCCAGGTTGACATTGTCCCATCCCTTCAAGCGGTCATAGGCGCTATTATATACGCGTGCGAAGCTTTTGGACTGACGGTAATAATCGCCTCTCAGGGTCAGTTCCCAATCACCATTGTCGATGGGAATAGTATATTGGGCACCGATATTGAATGTCAGGCGCGGTGCGTTGGGCAGCTCATTGCCTTCCAGATCGGCAAAAAATCCGCGTCCGCCGTTGGGTGCATCGGTGATCGGATTATATTCGAACCCGTAAAACTGATAGAGCGGCAAGCCGTCGGTGATGGACGGGTCGAAGGTTCCCATTTCCTTGGACCCACCGCACAACGCCTGCAGGGCATTCAGGCCCACGCCGAACTGGGTCACGGGATTGCTGAGGATATTCTCGACGATCTCTCGCGGCGCGATGCAGTTCGATGGCAGCTGGATCCACGGGCGCAGCAACACCCAGTCCGGATTGCCCTGTGTGCGGTTCATCACGTCGATTGATCGGGCACCCTTCTTGAGGCGGGTTCGCAGATATCCCAGATTGGCGTCGACCCGGAAAGCGCGCGACGGCTGCCATGCGGTTTCGAGTTCGAGGCCCCAGCTCGTCGCGTCGAAATTTTCATTGAGCGAAATGCGATCGACGATCTGCGAGATCTGGTAGTCTTCGTAATCATAATAGAATGCCGTCGCGTTCAGCGTGACCCGCCCCCCGTCGAAGCTGTTCTTCGTCCCGATTTCAAAGGCGGTCACATATTCGGGCTTGAAGGTCGCCGGCAGTGGCTGGAACTGGACGATACGCGGGTTCAGATTTGGGCGCGGCGGGTTGGTGCCGCCGCCTTTGTAACCGCGCGAGGCAGACGCATAGATCAGAGTCTGGTCGGCAAAGCCCAGATCGGGCTTCCAGTCGATCACGATGCGGCCCGTCGGTTCCGACCATTTCTGGACGACATCGGGATCGGTCGGATATCCGAAGCTTACATTGCCGCCGCTCGTCCCGATGGTCCCGCCGCCGCCGCCAAGCAGCAACTGGCTTTGCACCGGCGTGGTGGTTTTCTTGTCCTTGGTCCAGCGCAGGCCTGCGGTGATCTTCAGATTTTCGGTGACGTTCCAATAAGCCTCACCAAAAATCGCCCAGGATTTCGTCCGCACCAGATTGCGGCTGAGAAAATAATTATGGCCCTGTTCATCGAGGGAATCGATCGGATTGGGGTCGACGTAAACGCAATCGCTTCCCGTCGTTCCGATCGGGCAGGGGTCGTAATTGGTCGTGCCATAGGGGGGCGAACGATTGTACAGATTATATGCGATGTAGGTGAAGGCGTTGTTGAAAACGAAATAGTCGTCCTGCGTTTTGAAATCGAGATAATTGACGCCAAGGTTGAAATTGAACGGTCCGTCGAAAGAGGATTGCAGACGAAACTCCTGCGACCATTGGCGATTGCGCGACCGGCTGAGATCGGCCGCCAGCAGGCGGTTGGAACAGCCCAGCTGCGGGTCGCAGAAAATGCCGCCCGGCGCGGCATGAGCCTGGCTTATCGGAACCCCTGTTTGCGGGTCGAGCAGCCCGGTCGTATCGCTGAACAACGGTCCGGATACGAAGCGATTATAATCCTGCGACGAATAGTAGCGATCGCGGGCATAGGCGGTCTGCGACACGAAGGTCAGGGCATCGGTGACGTCGAATTCCACATTACCCTGGAAGATATCGTTCTTGGCGCGAAAAACCGGATCATAGCCGGTCGCGATTTCCCTGAGGTTGCGCGACTGGGTTGCGTCGACAAAGGGGTCGGTCGGAAGGAAGGCATAGACCTGCTGAAAAGAATTGCCCGGCGGCAGGCCCATCGGAATGACCACCTGACCGGCGACGACAAAGGCAAGACCCGATCCGTTCGGCGTGCCATAGGCCGCATCGTCATACAGCGACGCCGACTGGCAACCCTGGCTGAAGCGGCCCCGCAGATTCTCTTCAAGTGGCGTGACGACGCCCGGCTGCGTCCCATCGGGAATCCGGATGCCATTGATCTCTGCCGGGCCGGGATCGCGCGTGCACAATTGTTTGCCGGTGCGCGACCGATCGTCATCTTCGTCGAAATGCTGCCAGATAGCATTGATTTTCAGGCGATCGCTGGGTTTCCACTGCATCGACAGGCGGGTCGACCAGAGCTGCCGGCCGTTGACGCGTCGCTGGGTAAATGTGTTGTAGTCGAACCCGTCGCGGCTTGTCAGTGCGCCGGCCGCGCGGATCGCCAGCGTGTCGGTGATGGGGACGTTGATCATCCCGCTGGCCCGCATCGTCTTGTAGTTGCCGACCTCGACCTTGGTATCGAGCTCGAACATGTCATCGGGCAACGCGGGAATCAGGTTCACCACCCCCGCCGTGGCGTTGCGGCCATAAAGCGTTCCCTGCGGGCCGCGTAGCACCTCGACCCGCTGCATGTCGAAGAGTTCGGATTCGAACAAGCGGTTGCGGATCAGCGGCGTGTTGTTGAAACTCACCGCGACCGCGGGATCGCTGGACGCCGAAATCGCCTTGGTCCCGATCCCGCGGATCGAGAAGTTGTACATGCTGAAATTGCTCTTGGAGAAATTCACATTCGGGACCGCGCGCAGCAACTCCGAGCCGCTTTCGATCTTGTAATTGTCGAGCGCCTCGGCGGAGAAGGCCGATATCGCGATCGGCACATCCTGAATGGCTTCTTCGCGCTTCTGCGCCGTCACGATGATCAGATTGCCGTCCGTTGCTTCCTCGGCCTGTGGCCCCTGCTGAGCGGCCGCGGGAGTCGCGATGGCGATTCCCAACGCGAGAAGGCTGACCGTGCGCGAAATGCGAGCGGGCCGGATGTGTAGCATATTCTCTCCCCTGATTTTGTGCCGGTAGCCGGCTGGAGCTTTCTCCTGCCAGGAAGCTGAGCCATGTTGATATTGATGTCAATATACATTAAAACCAATGTATATATGAATAAAGGCTTGGCGTCTTTTTAGTGACTTAGCGCACCTCTATGCCATGCTCCGCCCGCTCTCGGTCGCGCCCGCGCGCCCGAACGGAAGGCCGCCCCCCCCTTATCCGGTATCGTCCTGCGTGCGTGATACGCCCTGCGATCTTTGCCATCGCATCATGGGCGGGGCGCAAGAGGATCGCTATCGTCGTTGCAGCCGATATGAACGGTATCGGCTACGCCCTTTCGCGTCTCCCGGTCCACGCTCGCGGCGGCCGTCGCGCAGATCACAGGGCTGGGTTCCGCCGACGATGCGGCAGGATCGAGTCCCGTTCCATCCATTACGTGCGGGTATCGGCGATCGCGTGGCGTCCCAGCGGCGAGCCAATGGATCGACGCCCCTCACTCGCCGCGTTGCGGCCCCGCGGCTGGATCGGTGTCGAGCAAGTCTTCCAGAAACAGCGACATCAGCATGGCCTGGCTGCCGACGCCCGCCTTGGCATAGACCTGGCTGAGCTGCGCGCGCACGGTGCCCGGCGCCGCGCCGCGGAGCCGGGCGATTTCGGCGACGTCGCAGCCCTTGAGCGCGAAGAGCGCGACGTCGCTTTCTCCGCACGTCAGCGACCAGGTATCGAAGCGATGGGCAATATGGTCGGCGAGCGCGCCGCGCGCGCGGGCGAGCGCATCGTCGGCGCGCGCGAGGTCGCCTGCGATCCGGCGCAGATGGCGCGCGCCGAGCACGACGCCGGCGAGCAGGGCGAGGGCGACGAGGCATTCCATCATCACCTCGACGCTGAAGCCGCGTCCGGCCTGTTCGATCAGATCGTCGATGCCGTCGACGACGAAATAGCTCGCGGCGACGGCCTGAAGCGCCGCCACGGCGATCGGGCCGATCAGACGGGGCGAAAAGCGGCTTTTACCGGGCGCAGACTGGATAGATGGCATGGCACTTCCGCTTATCGGGACGGGAATAAGCGCCTGCTTATAGGGCGAAACGCTCCGCCGCGCTAATCGTGCGCCACACAAGGAGATGCAAATGACTGACAGGGAAAAGCAGGTGCTGACCAAGGTGCCGGCGGTGACGCTGGGTTTCTGGATCATCAAGATATTGGCGACCACCTTTGGCGAGACCGCGGGTGACACGGTGAGCATGTCGATGAATCTGGGCTATCTGGTCGGCACCGCGATTTTTGCGGCGGTGCTGGCGATCCTGATCGTCTGGCAGATTCGCGCCCGCGCCTTTCATCCCTTCCTCTATTGGGCGACGATCATCGCCTCGACGACGGCGGGCACGACGATGGCCGACTTTGCCACGCGCTCGCTCGGCATCGGCTATCCCGGCGGTTCGCTGATGTTGCTCGGTGCGGTACTGGCCTCGCTCGCGGTCTGGCACCGGATGCTCGGCAGCATCTCGATCCAGTCGGTGCACGAACCGCGGGCCGAGCTCTATTACTGGCTGACGATCACCTTTTCGCAGACGCTGGGCACCGCGCTCGGCGACTGGATTGCCGACGGCCCGCTCGGCTACCTGGGGTCGGCGATCATCTTCGGTGCGCTGCTCGCGCTGCTCGCCATCGCTTATTATCGCACCGCGATCAGCCATGTCGCGCTGTTCTGGGCCGCCTTCATCCTGACCCGTCCGCTCGGCGCCGTGGTCGGCGACTTTCTGGACAAGCCGGTCGACCATGGCGGGCTGGCGCTGAGCCGCGCCGGTGCCTCGGCGGTGCTTGCCATCGCGATCGTCACGCTGATCCTCGCTCTGCCGCAGCGCGCCGCCGCGGCGCACAGCGATGGTACGAACTGAGCGACCGGCTATTTCCGCTCGACCAGTTCGCGCAGCAGGAAGGCGTGGAGCATGGCCGCGCGCACCGCGTCCTCGGCATGGTCGGCGCCGACCGAGTGGCCGCCCTCCAGATATTCGTGATAATAGACGCGGTTGCCATAATCCTGCAGCTTTGCCGCAAATTTGCGGGCGTGGCCGGGATGGACGCGATCATCCTTCGTCGAGAGGTACAGAAAGATCGGCGGATATTTCACGCCTTTGCGGACATTTTGATAGGGCGAATATTTCGACAGGAAGGCCCAGTCGGCGGGATCGTCGGGATTGCCATATTCGGCAACCCACGAAGCGCCCGCGAGCAGCTTGTTATAGCGCTTCATATCCTCGAGCGGCGAGCCCGCAATGACCGCGCCATAAAGATCGGGGCGCTGCGTCATCGCGGCGCCGACCAGCACCCCGCCGTTCGAGCGGCCCGAAATGGCAATCCTGCCCTTGCTGCTGATGCCGGTCTTGACCAGATCTTCCGCGACGGCGTGGAGGTCGTCGAAGCTGTTCTGACGCTTTTCGCGCAGCGCCGCCTGATGCCAGGCGGGGCCATATTCGCCGCCGCCGCGAATGTTGGCGAGGACGTAAGCGTTGCCGTCCTCGACCCAGAACAGGCCGAGCGGGCCGGCGCGATAGGGTTGGCCAGTCAGATAGCCCGGCGTCTGCGCGGCGCGGAAGCCGCCATAGGCGTGGATCAGCGCGGGCACGGGGCCTTTGGCGCCGGCTTTGCGGACGAGGAAATAGGGGATCTTGGTGCCGTCCTTCGACGTCGCGAAGCGCTTTTCCACCGTCATGCCCTTGGCGTCGAAGGTCGCGGGGAGGCTTTGCACGACGCGCGGTGCGGCGCTGTCGGTGACGGCATAGAGCGTCGGCGGGTCGAGCATCGTTTCGGCGGTTGCGAAGATCGTGTCGCGCGTGGCGATCGCGCCGGCGAGATGGACCGTTGCATTGTCCGCCAGCGGCACCTCGCGCTGCGTCCAGGTGCCGCTCGCGGGATCGCGGCGCAGCGCGAACAGCTTGCCTTCGACATCGTCGAGCGCCTTGACCCAGAGGATATTGTCGGTCGCGCTGACTTCTTCGATCGCCTGCGCTTTCGTCGGCGCCATCACCGCCGCCATTTTCGCGGGGCGTCCGGCCGCCGCGTCGGCGAGCGACAGCGCGACGAGCGAGCCTTCGCCGAAGCCGTCGGCGGGCTTGTTGAGGAAGATGATCGCCTGACCGCCGATGACATCGCGCAGGTCGGCGGTGTCGGGGATCGGCGCCGGGACGAAGCCGGAGCCGTTGGCGGCGCGGATACTATAGTCGCTGGCATAGAAGCTCTTGTTGCGGGCGATGAGGATCCAGCGCGTCTTGCCGTCGTCGATCGCGATCGGGTTGATCCCGACGTCGCTCGCTTCGCCTTCGGCGACGACCGCTGCGCTGGCGAGCGGGGTGCCGCGCCTCCAGCGTTTGACGATGCGCGGATAGCCCGACGCGGTCATGCTGCCTTCGCCATAGTCGGTGGCGACGAGCAGCGTGTCGGCGTCTTCCCATGCCACCGCGCTCTTCGCCTGCGGCAACGCAAAGCCGTCGGCCACGAAGCGACCGGTAGTGCGGTCCCATTCGCGCACGACGTCCGAATCGGTGCCGCCGGGACTGAGCGAGACGAGGCAGCGCGTGTAGGTGGGGGCAAGACAGTCGGCGCCGTGCCAGACCCAGCTCTGTCCTTCCGCCTTGCCGAGCGCGTCGACGTCGATCAGCGTCGTCCATTCGGGCGTTCCGGCGAGATAGGCACTCAGCGGACTTTGCCGCCAGATGCCGCGCGGATGGTCCGCATCGCGCCAGAAGTTGGTGATGGTATCGCCCATCACCTGACCGGGGTCGGCAATCTGGCGGTCGTCGTCGAGGATCGCTTTCGCGCGCGCCCGATCCTGTTCGAAACCGGGGCGGTTCAAGATCAGCTTGTCGGTCGCGGCATTTTCCGCCTTCACCCACGCCAGCGCCTTCGCCCCCTCGATATCCTCCAGCCACAGCCAGGGGTCGGTATCGGTCGCGGCAAAGGCCGCCGCGGACAGCGAACAGGCAAGGGCGAGCGCGGCAAGGCGGGCGCGGGTCATCTCGGTCTCCATGAGCAGGGTCTGAAGCTGCTGTGCTAGCACTATCAGACACCCGATGGGAACCGCCTACTGGTCGATGACGATCGTTCCGGGGTGATGCTTGTCGAGATGCTTCCGGATGATGCGCAGGTTGCGCGTGTTCGACCGGAACAGAAAGTCGAAGGCGTCGCCGACAAGCGGGATGGCCCCAAGCGCAGTATCGACGCCGAGATTGCCCATCATCCGCCACAGCTTCCATTTGGGCATGCCCAGATTGCGCGCTTCCCAGATGATATAGGCCCCCATGACGGCGGTCACGACATCACCGACGACGGGCACCAGCCCGACGAT
This sequence comes from Sphingopyxis sp. MC1, assembly GCF_000371385.1. Taxonomy (NCBI): domain Bacteria; kingdom Pseudomonadati; phylum Pseudomonadota; class Alphaproteobacteria; order Sphingomonadales; family Sphingopyxidaceae; genus Sphingopyxis; species Sphingopyxis sp. MC1. The sequence continues at coordinate 60,823 of NZ_AOUN01000006.1, read as the reverse complement.
CGCGTCGAGCCCGACCGGCCGATTGATGCCGGGAATGGTGAAGCTGCGTTCGAGGAGAAGCTCCAGCGTTTCGATGCGCTTGCGCAGCGCCGCGGGATTGTTGCGATCGGCAACCAGGGCTTCGAAAATCGCATCCGTATTGGGCGTCGAGGGGGGCATCGGCGTCCTTTCCAACCGCGCACGACGATGTGCGCCTATTATTAGTTGGGTTTGGCGAGCAGGCGATTCAATGGGTGGGCCGCTCGCGCATTGGGTTTGAACCCTGTAAGCCGCTGCGACGCGACCGACCAGCGCAGCGGCGTGGCGATCGGAATGAACGGGGTGTAGCGCCCCAGCATCGTTTCGATCTCGCCGATCTGGCGCGCGCGCTGGCCACTGTCGATATTGAGCACGGCCTGATCGATCTTCGCCTGTGCCTCGCGGTTGCACAGCGTGTCGCGCTGGCATGACAGCCGGCGGAGCGCCCAGAGCGCATCGTCGTTCGGCGCCACCTCGTCGATCAGGCGCAGGTCCGATGCCGCATCCATCGCGACGCGGCGGCTTTCGATACCGATACGGGCAAAGTCGGCGGCGACATAGGCAAAGAGAATGCGGCCACCCGGTGTCTGGGGGACCGCGATGCGGAGCGGCGCAATCTCTCGCCCGGCGGCGCGCCAGCTATCGACCACCCGCTTCGACTGGGCGAAGCGTGAATCATTGTCGAAGTCGGCCCAGGCAGGCTGCAAGGGTTCGGGGCCGCCATCGCGGCGGTACACCGCCGGCCGAAGCGAACGCTGCGGTTGCCATTCGGCAAGGCCAAAGGCGTCGATCAGGCGCTGCCGCCGCACGACGCGCGACAGGGCGTCGCGGTTGATATCGGAGGCGAGGAACCCTTCGGCGCTGGTGAAGGAGAGTCCGAAGAGCCCCGGCACCGGATCGACGATCAGGCGCGAGCGGCCGATGCTGGAGACGAGGAAATAGGGGAGGGTCGAAAAGCGGCCGCCGATCACGCCGTCGGCATAGCCATTATTGTAGCGTGCGAGCGCTCCGGCGGGCGTTGTGCCGACAAGTTCGACCGATGCGGCGGGATCGTTCGCGGCGGCTTCGGCGGCCTCGGGATCGTCGGCGAGCGGGTCGGGCGCGGGCGTCAGCAGCAGAGCGCGTCCGGCCTTGCGCGATCGCATCGGCCCCCAGCCCATGCCCTTGTAGACGATCGTCATCGAAGGCTGCGCGAGCAGTTCGAGCATATTGGGCTGCGGCACCGCGAGCCGGATTTCGATGACCTGATCGGTCATCGCACGGATCGTCTCGATCTCCGGGAAATCGTCCTTCAGCAGGTTGCGGCTGTTCGTGCCAAGATAGCCGCGCAGCACCGAAGCCACGTCGTCGGCCGTGACTTCGCGACCGTTCGACCATTTGGCCTCGCGCAGCCGGAAAATATAGCTGCGCGCGTCGCCGGTCACCGTCCAGCGTTCGGCAAGGCCGGTGTCGATCTGGCCGTCGGCGTCATAGCCGACAAGCCCCTGCGCCGTCATTTCGAGCAGCGCCGCATTGGGCGCGGACAGTTCGCCGTTGAGCGGGCTCGCCGCCGCGTTCAGCGGCCCCATTGCGGCGATCCGCACCGGACCTCCGCCGCCGCCGAACAGGCCGCACCCGGCGAGGCCGGCGACCAGCAGCACGGTGCCCGCGAACCGCGCGCCGCGGCGCGAACGGAGGCTGCGGCGCGTCATATCCCTGTGCTTCCCCTGTGCCAGCGGTTGGTGCGGACGGCGGGACTCGAACCCGCACACCCGTTCGGATAGCAGATTTTAAGTCTGCTGCGTCTACCGATTCCGCCACGTCCGCGCACCGCGGCCTGTCATGCCGATGGGTGAGGGGAGGTCAAGTCATCTTTGCCGCTTTGTCCTGGCGCGCTCCTCGGCTAGACCGGCGCGCATGACAGCGGTTCTGGAAATTTCCGGTCTGGGAAAGACTTACAAGAGCGGGCATCGCGCTTTGGCGGGTGTCGACCTCAGCATCGAGAAGGGCGAGATATTTGCGTTGCTCGGCCCCAATGGGGCAGGCAAGACGACGCTGATCAGCATCGTCTGCGGTATCGTGACGCCGAGCGAGGGCAGGGTGACGGTCGGCGGTCACGATCATGCCCGCGACTATCGCGCGGCGCGATCGATGATCGGGCTGGTGCCACAGGAACTGCATACGGATTCGTTCGAAACGGTGATGGCCACCGTCACTTTCTCGCGCGGGCTGTTCGGCAAGCCGCGCGATCCGGCGTTCATCGAGCAATTGCTGAAGGATCTGTCGCTTTGGGACAAGCGCGGCAGCAAGATCATGGAATTGTCGGGCGGCATGAAACGCCGCGTGATGATCGCCAAGGCGCTGAGCCATGAACCCGAAATCCTCTTCCTCGACGAACCGACCGCGGGGGTCGATGTCGAACTGCGCCGCGACATGTGGAATATGGTGCGGGGCCTGCGCGAGCGCGGGGTGACGATCATTCTGACCACCCATTATATCGAAGAGGCGGAAGAAATGGCCGACCGCGTCGGCGTCATCACGCGCGGCAAGCTGATCCTCGTCGAAGAGAAGAACGCGCTGATCAAGAAGCTGGGGCGCAAGACGCTGACGCTCAATCTTGCCGAACCGCTCGATGCCATTCCGGCCGAACTCGGCGACTGGACGCTCGAACTGGCGGGGGAGGGGCATGAGCTTGTCTATGAATTCGACAGCCAGGCGGAGGCGACCGGCGTGCCTTCGCTGCTGCGGCGGATGACCGATATCGGCATCGCCTTCAAGGATCTGCACACGCGGCAAAGCTCGCTCGAGGATATTTTCGTCGGGCTGGTACACGAACCCCGGGACGGCGAAGGAGCGGCGGCATGATCGGCAACGTCCGCGGTATCCGCGCGATCTACATGTTCGAGATGGCGCGCTTCGGGCGCACGGTGTGGACCAGCCTGATGCTGCCCGTTATCACCACCACGCTCTATTTCGTCGTCTTCGGATCGGCGATCGGTAGCCGGATGAGCGACGTCAGCTCGGTGCCCTATGGCGCGTTCATCGTGCCGGGGCTGATGATGCTGACGATGTTCACCGAAAGCATCAGCAACGCGAGCTTCGGCATCTACATGCCCAAATGGACAGGGACGATCTACGAGATGCTGTCCTCGCCGATGTCGCCGCTCGAATTGCTGATCGCCTATGTCGGCGCGGCGGCGACCAAATCGGTGATCATCGGCGCGATCATTTTCGCGACCGCGCATCTGTTCGTCGACATTCAGGTCGCGCATCCGCTGCTGATGGTCGGCTTCATGGTGCTGATGGCGGTGACCTTTTGCCTGTTCGGCTTCATCATCGGCATCTGGGCCCAGAGCTTCGAGCAGCTGCAGGTGATCCCGTTGCTCGTCGTCTATCCGCTGACCTTCCTTGGCGGCGCCTTCTATTCGCTAGACATGCTGCCGGCCGCGTGGCGCGCGGTGACGCTGTTCAATCCCGTCGTCTATCTGATCAGCGGCTTTCGCTGGACCTTTTTCGGACAGGGCGACGTGGCGATCGAGGTCAGCATGGGCGCGGTGGCGCTGTTTCTGGCGCTGTGCCTCGGCCTGATCTTCTGGATGTTCCGCACGGGCTACCGGCTCAAGAACTGAGGCTGAAATTTGTCATTGCGAGCGTAGCGAAGCAATCCAGAGCGGTTTACGCCGGCTCTGGATTGCTTCGCTACGCTCGCAATGACGAGGTGTGAACCTTCAGCCGTTCAGCCGCTCGCGCATTTCCTTGCCCGGCTTGAAATAGGGCACGCTCTTGGCGCTTACCGCGACCGGCGCGCCGGTGCGCGGATTGCGCCCGGTGCGCGACTCGCGTTCGCGGGTCGAGAAGGCGCCGAAGCCGCGCAGCTCGACGCGGCCCCCCGCCGCAAGCTGCTCGACGATGGCGTCGAAGAATTCATCGATGATGCGTTCCACCTCTTCGAGGCGCAAATCGCTGTTTTCACTCGCGATCATTTGAACCAGTTCCGACCGGATCATCAGCTTCCCCTAGTTATCACGCGCGCCCCACGGGCGCAGGCCATCCGGTCTTTGCCGGTTCCACAGCGTGAGGACCCCTCCCAACGCGGCATGGAACCTATCATGATTCAGGGTTCTTTCAAAACATATCGCTGAAAGAAAAAGGCCCGCAGAGGGACACTCTGCGGGCCTTTTGTTTCACCGCAAAAGCGGGGAAGGATTAATCCTTCTTGCCGGCCTTCAGCGCTTCGCCGAGGATGTCGCCGAGCGACGCACCCGAATCCGACGAACCATATTGTGCGACGGCTTCCTTTTCTTCGGCGATCTGCATCGCCTTGACCGAGAAGCTGGGCTTCTTCGAACGATCGAAGCCGGTGACCATCGCGTCGAACTTCTGACCGACCTGATAGCGTTCGGGCCGCTGTTCGTCGCGGTCGCGGCCGAGGTCGGCGCGCTTGATGAAGCCGGTGGCGCCATCTTCGCCGGCCTGGACTTCGAGGCCGTTGTCGCGGACTTCGAGGACCGAGACGGTGACGACATCGTTCTTCTTCAGCGAGCCCGAAGCGGCGACACCGCCGCCGACGGCCGGAGCACCCTTTTCAAGCTGCTTGATGCCGAGGCTGATGCGTTCCTTCTCGACGTCGACGTCGAGAACGACGACCTGCACATTCTCGCCCTTGCGGTGGAGGTGCAGTGCTTCTTCGCCCGAGATGCCCCACGCGATGTCCGACATGTGAACCATGCCGTCGACGTCGCCCGGAAGGCCGACGAACAGGCCGAATTCGGTCGCGTTCTTGACTTCGCCTTCGACAACCGAGCCAACCGGATGCGCTTCTGCGAAGGCACCCCAGGGGTTCGACTGGGCCTGCTTGAGGCCAAGCGAGATGCGGCGCTTGTCGCTGTCGACTTCGAGGACGATGACGTCGACTTCCTGGCTCGTCGAAACGATCTTGCCGGGGTGGACGTTCTTCTTGACCCACGACATTTCGCTGACGTGGACCAGGCCTTCGATGCCGGGTTCGAGTTCGACGAACGCGCCATAGTCGGTGATGTTCGTGACCGTACCGGTGAGCTTCGCACCGACCGGATACTTGGCGGCGACGCCTTCCCACGGATCGCTTTCGAGCTGCTTCATGCCGAGGCTGATGCGCTGCGTGTCGCGGTTGATGCGGATGATCTGCACCTTGACCGTGTCACCGATGTTGATGACTTCGCTCGGGTGGTTGACGCGCTTGTAGCTCATGTCGGTGACATGGAGCAGGCCGTCGATACCGCCGAGGTCGACGAACGCACCATAATCCGTGATGTTCTTGACCGCGCCTTCGATGATCTGGCCTTCTTCGAGGTTCTGGATCAGGCCCGAACGCTGTTCGGCGCGCGTTTCTTCGAGGATCGCACGGCGCGAGACGACGATATTGCCGCGGCGGCGATCCATCTTGAGGATCTGGAACGGCTGCGGCAGGTCCATGAGCGGGCCGACGTCGCGCACGGGGCGGATGTCGACTTGGCTGCCGGGAAGAAACGCCACGGCGCCGCCGAGGTCGACGGTGAAGCCGCCCTTGACGCGGCCGAAGATGACGCCTTCGACGCGGGCTTCCTTGTTGAATTCTTCTTCCAGGCGGTCCCAGGCGGCTTCGCGGCGAGCGCGGTCGCGCGACAGCATGGTTTCGCCATTGGCGTTTTCGACGCGGTCGACATAGACTTCGACTTCGTCGCCGACGTTGAGGTCGGCCTTCTGGCCGGGCATCGCGAATTCGCGAAGCGGCACGCGGCCTTCGCTCTTCAGGCCGATGTCGATCACTGCCAGGTCATTTTCGATCGCGGTCACGGTGCCCTTGACGACGCGGCCTTCAAAGCCGCCATCAGCACCACCCAGCGATTCGTCGAGCATCGCGGCGAAATCGTCGCGCGACGGAAAAGCCGTAGAGGCCATATGGGTTCTTCCTTACTTCATTTGTTCCGGCCAAGCGGTTGGTTCCGCTGGTCTTGTGGCCGATCCGTCCTGCCCGCCGGATGCAAAGCAGAACATCCTCGGGACCGGTTGGCGGCAGAAGCACGGGCAAAGCAAAAAGGGCGCGACGGGAATAACCCATCACGCCCGACGCTCGATATGGAGCGGCGGTTCGTCCGTGCCTCGACCGGCCACAAGGCCCGTCGGACGGCGCGCGTATAGTCGCGAACGTGGCTTTCGGCAAGGCGAAAAGCCCTATCGGCCGCGGGCCTCTGTCAGCCGCGCGCCTTTGTGCGATCCGTGACGAAGGCAATGGCGGCGGCGATCGCGGCATCGCGGTCCATCGCCGAGGTGTCGAGCAGCATCGCATCGTCGGCACGGAGCAGGGGGGCGTCGGCACGGCCCGTGTCGCGGGCATCGCGAGCGCGAACATCGGCGAGCACCGTGTCATAGCCGATCTCGACCCCGCGCCCCAGCATCTCGGCATGCCGGCGGCGGGCGCGTTCCTCGGCACTCGCCGTGACGAACAGCTTGGCGTCGGCGTGCGGCGCAATCACGGTGCCGATATCGCGCCCGTCGAGCACGGCGCCGCCGGGCTGGTTGGCGAAATCGACCTGCCGCTGGAACAGCGCCTTGCGCACCGCGGGATGCACCGATGCGCGGCTGGCGAGGCTGCCCGTGCTTTCATAGCGAAGCGCGGGATCGTCGAGCAAGGCGTCCGGAAAATCGCAGGCGGCGAGGGCATCGGCCGCCTTGTCTGGATCGCCATGATTGAGCTGCGTCTGATAGCCCACGGCGCGATAGAGCAGCCCGGTGTCGAGCACGGGGAGACCAAAATGCTCGGCAAGTGCCTTGGCGATGGTGCCCTTGCCCGACGCGGTAGGGCCGTCGACCGCGATGATCATGCCTGCAATCCGTCCAGCAACGCCTCGAAATTGGGAAAGCTCGTTGCGACCGGTGCCATGTCGTCGATCGTCACGGGGGCCTTGCTGACGAGGCCCGCAATCGCGAAGCTCATGCAGATGCGGTGGTCGAGATGGCCGGCGACGGTCGCGCCGCCGGGCAGCGGGTCGCCGCCGGTGCCGTGGATGACGAGGCCGTCTTCGCTCTCCTCGACGCGCGCGCCGATCGCCGCGAGACCCGCGGCCATGACCGACAGCCGGTCGCTTTCCTTGACGCGCAGTTCGTCAAGGCCGGTCGTCACCGTCGTCCCCTCGGCCAACGCGGTGGCGACGAAGAGGATCGGATATTCGTCGATCATGCTCGGCGCGATGGCCGGATCGACCGCGATGCCGCGAAGCAGGCTGTGGCGGACGCGCAGGTCGGCGACGGGTTCGCCGCCGACTTCACGGGGATCGAGCAGTTCGATATCCCCGCCCATTGCCTGCAGCACCTCGACAAGTCCGGCGCGGGTCGGGTTGAGGCCGACGTTGGCAATGGTGACGTTCGATCCGGGAACGAGGAGCGCCGCGACAATGAAGAAGGCTGCCGACGAGGGGTCGCCGGGCACGTCGATTGTCTGCGGCTGCAACTCGGCTTCGCCCATCACCGAAATCCAGCGGGTGCCATCGGGCTCCACCTCGACGTCCAGCGTGGCGCCGAAGCCCTTGAGCATCCGTTCGCTATGGTCGCGCGTCGGCACGGGTTCGATCACGGTGGTGATTCCCGCCGTATTGAGGCCCGCGAGCAGGATCGCCGACTTGACCTGCGCCGAGGCGACCGGAAGGCGATATTCGATCGGCACCGCGGGCGCGAGGCCGCGCACCATCAAAGGGAGGCGGCCGCCCGGCGAGGCCGTTATGTCGGCGCCCATCTGCGACAGCGGATCGATGACGCGCCCCATCGGGCGCCCCGACAGGCTGGCATCGCCGGTAAAGGTCGTCGTGATCGGGTGGCTGGAAACAAGGCCCATCAGCAGGCGGGTCGATGTCCCGCTGTTGCCCATGTCGAGCGCTTCGCGCGGCTGCAGCAGGCCGCCGACGCCGACGCCGTCGATCACCCATTCGCCGTCGCCGGTGCGGTCGATGCTCGCCCCCATCGCGCGCATGGCCGCGGCGGTGGCGAGGACATCATGCCCCTCAAGCAGCCCGCTCACGCGGCTGGTGCCGACCGCGAGCGCCGACAACATCAGGGCGCGATGCGAAATGCTCTTGTCGCCGGGAATCGCGATCCTACCTTTAAGCGGAGCGGACGCGGCGAAGCTGCGGGGGCGGGCAGTCTGGTCAGTCATGGCGTGCGGCTTTTGACAGCGGCCCGACAATCTGGCAAGGCGCACGCCGATTTGACGGATCGCCGGCCCGGCGCCCATCTTTTTCCGAAATATCAACCGATTTCCAAAAGGTTACGAGGCTTATATGGTAAAGGCTGAATGGGGCACGAAGCGTAGCTGCCCGAAATGTGCCACCCGATTCTATGATTTGACCAAGGATGATCCGGTCAGCTGCATCAATTGCGGCTATTCCTGGATTCCGGAATCGGTGCTGAAATCGAAGCAGCCGATGCCCTTCGAGGAAGTCGAGAAGCCGACCAAGGTCAAGGAAGAGGCCATCGACGAGGATCTGGATCTGGACGTCGATGTCGATGAAGACAGCGATTCGCCGGATAACGATGTCGATCTGGGCGGCGATGACGATCTGGGCGTCGCCACCGGCGACGACGAAGACGACGAAAGCTGATTTTTCGGCGAGGGGCCAAAAAAGCATCGCGGAGATGCATTTGGCCCCTTGCATCGAACGCAGGCGCTGCTAAAGGCGGCGTCCCGGTCGCACCACCCAGGGCGGCCAGACGAAATGGCACGGGGCCTTAGCTCAGCTGGGAGAGCGCTACAATGGCATTGTAGAGGTCAGCGGTTCGATCCCGCTAGGCTCCACCATTTCCTCGAAAACAAGAGGTCCGACGCACCGGCGTTCGGGCCTTTTTCTTTGCCGTGCCGGTTGGTGCGGCGCGTCAGAGCGCCATTTCTTCCTTTTCGAACACGGGTTCGAAGCCGATCGGGTCGGCCAGGCTGATCCGGTCGAGGATCGCGGCGGTATCGTCGCGCACCTTCAGCATCAGCGTGCGCATCCGGCATTCGGCTTCGGGAAGGCAATTCTTGCAGGTTTCGTGGGCGTTGCGGCTGGCGCACGGCACCAGCGCGAGCGATCCGCGCGTCAGGCGGACAAGATCGCCATAGCTGATGTCGACGGGCGGCAGCGCAAGCTGATAGCCGCCATCGCGTCCGCGCTGCGAGATGAGCAACCCTTCGCGCGCCATTTCCGACAGGATGACGGTCAGGAATTTGGGCGGGATATTCTGTGCCTCGGCAATGTCCGCGAGTTGGACCTGACCCTTGCCCCAATGATCGGCAAGATGCTGAAAGGCACGTATCGTGTAGCGGGTCTTCTGCGAGAGCATGGCGCGCTGTCTGATCCACTTTGCCGATAATTTCAACCTCCCGACATGACAATTATCGCCTCAGCGCCAGCCCCATTGATTGAAATCACAGCGCGGCGTAGTTTCGCGGCGATAAGCGGGGTCGCGATCACAGGTTTTGGCACGGGTTTTTGGAGCCGCATATGAAGCGAATCATGTTGGTCCCCGCCTGGGCCGCCGTCACCTTGCTGGCGGTGGCGCCCGCGCAGGCACAGTTCGGCGGGCTGTTGCGCAAGGTCACGACGCCGACGCCCGCCCCGACGGCGAGCGAAAGCGACAATGGCGGTTGTCCCAAGGGCAAGAAGGGCAGTAGCGTCGGCCGCGGCATATTGGGCGGTGTGATCCGGGATGCGGTGGGCGACGCGGCCAGCAAGGCAGGGGTCTATTCCTATGTGCCGATCGCCGAGGTCAGCGGGACGCTGACCGACGCCATCGCTTGCCGCCTCGACCCCGCCGAACAGGTGCAGGCCGCCAAGGCCACCGAAGAGGTGACACGCGGCGAAGCGGTCGGCGCGACGTCGAACTGGACCAGCGAAACGCGCGACAATGTCAGCGGGTCGTCGACCGTGGCTTCGATCAACACAGAGGACGGCGGCAGGAAGTGCATGACCGTCAACGACTTCGTGATCGTCGATGGCGAGGAAACCCGTGTGTCGAAACGCATGTGCAAGGGGCCGGGTGATACGCGCTATGTTCTTGCGGCCTGAATTGCCGAAGCTCGCCCTCACGGCGCTTGCGGTCGTCAGCCTGACCGCGGCGACCGAGATGGACCCGATCAATCCGACCTGTCCGCTCAACCCCAATTGGTCGGCCAATCCGACGATGAAGCTGACGGTCGAAAAGCGCGGCACGATGAAGGTGATGCTCGCCGAAGGCCGCGTTGATTCGGGACTGCCCGACCGGCTGAGCGCCGCGCTGAAGGCCAATCCGGACGTATCCGAGATATGGCTGCGTTCGCCCGGCGGCGATGCGCGCGCCGGCAACGCCGCGGGGCGCATCATCCGGTCGAACCCCGGCCTTGCGACGCGCATACCGAGCGGCTGGGCCTGTTTCAGCGCCTGCAATTTCGTCTTCATGGGCGGCGCGCCGCGGCTGATCGAGCCGGGCGGCGAGTTCATCGTCCATATGTTTACCAGCACCGGCGACCGCTCGCTGATCGACGAAAGCGTGGCGATGGGCACCGATGCGACGACCGAGCTGATCGGCGACGTCGAACAGGACAGCGCGCTGCTGGCGAGCGAGGACAATGATTTCCTGATCAAGATGGGCGTGTCGCGCAAATTGCTGACCGACATCATGTATCGGCAGAAGGCGGTGAAGGGCAGCGGCCCGGACAAATCGACGCGCCGCTGCCTGACGCTCGACGAAGCGCTGAAATATGGCGTGACCTACGCGGTAGAATAGCGACGGCTGAACAGCGTTGCATATCGCAACGAAACGCATAGACTGGCCGCCGATATATGGGAGAGCCAGCCATGACCGACATGACGCACGATCACGCATCCTTCCGTTCGATGATCGACGGGACGCAGGAAGATTGGGATATCATCGCGCGCGAGCAGAAGGAATTTGCGCCGCAGAACGGCAAGCGCATCCTCGATCATCTGAAACTGCTTGGCGGCGATTATGGCGGCTTTCCCGTCGACCGGCTCGAGCATTGCCTGCAGACCGCTACGCGCGCGCATCGCGATGGGCGCGACGAGGAATATGTCGTGATGGCGCTGCTCCACGACATTGGTGACACGCTGGGCGCGTTCAACCATCCCGATGTCGCGGCGGCGATCCTCAAGCCCTTCCTGTCAGAAGAAAATCTGTGGATCGTCCAGCACCACGGCATCTTCCAGGGCCATTATTTCTTCCACTATCTCGGGCTCGACCGCGACATGCGCGACCAGTTCAAGGACCACCCCTATTACGCGGCGTGCGCCGAATTCTGCGAGAAATATGACGCGCCGGCGTTCGACCCCGACTATGAAAGCGAACCGCTGGAATTCTTCGAGCCTATGGTGATGCGCCTCTGCTCCTATCCGCGCACGAGCATCTACAAGAAGGTGATGGTCGAAGAAGCGGCGGAGTAGGCCGCAGCGTTCATGGGTAATACCCGGCGAAAGCCGGGGTCAGAAGGCGCGCAAAAGGACCCCGGCTTTCGCCGGGGAGCACTAGTAGTTCACTTGCCCTTGAACTCGGTCTTGCGCTTCTGAAGGAAGGCCGCGATGCCCTCGGCGGCATCGGCGCTGTTGCCGGCCAGATACTGGCCCATCGCCTCGGCGTCGAGCGTGTCGGCATAGCTTTGCGTCAACCCGCCGCGCAGCACCTTGCGCATCGTGCCGAGCGCAACCGTCGGTCCGCTGGCCAGCCGCTTTGCGAGCGCTTCGGCTTCAGCCATCAGCGCGTCATCCTCGACCGCCTTGTAAATCAGTCCCCAATCGGCGGCCTGTTCGGCCGAGATTTTCTCGCCGAGCATCATCATCTGCGTCGCGCGCGGCAGGCCGACGAGCCGTGGCAGCAGCCACGACGATCCGCCGTCGGGGACGAGGCCGATATTGACGAAAGCCTGGAGGAAATAGGCGCTTTTGCCAGCAATCGCGAAATCGCCCGACAGCGCAAAGCTGCATCCGACCCCTGCGGCGGGGCCGTTGACCGCGGTCACGACCGGAATGTCGAGATTGGCGAGCGCGAGCAGCATCGGGTTATAATGGTTGCGCAGCGCCTTGCGACTGTTCGCGCCGCCGCCGACAGCGGTTGCGCTGCGATCGCCCGCCAGATCCGCGCCCGAACAGAAACCGCGACCCTCACCGGTAATCAGCAGCGCACGCGCGCCAAGGACGCCCATCCAGTCGAGCGCGGCGCGGATATCGTCGGCCATCGCGGGCGGCATCGAATTGAGCCGTTCGGGACGGTTGAGCGTGATCTTCGCGACATTGTCGCTGCACGCGAGCTTGATCGTGTCGAAGGTCGGTATGTCGGTCATGGGGAAGAATCCTCTCGCGGTCTTTACCTTTACGTTCACGTAAAGGTGTGACCGATTCGAAGGATGAGTGCAAGGGGCGTTGCACGGTAGCGACAGTGCGCTCGGGCCCCGATGCCCCGCGCCGGTTTGACATCGCGTCGGCAATCGCACACCGGAACAGATGATAGCTGGGGTGATTTGACCGGGGGGAGGGCGACTGTGAATCTGGAGCCATATCGGAGACATCGCCGAATTTTGACCGCAAGTCTGGTCGGCACCGCGGTCGAATTTTATGATTTTTATATCTACGGCACCGCGGCTGCGCTGGTCTTCGGGCCGCTTTTCTTTCCTTCGGAATCGCCGTCGGCGCAGCTGATGCTCAGCTTCATGAGCTTCGGGCTCGCTTTTTTCGCGCGGCCGGTCGGTGCCGTCGTGTTCGGCCATTTCGGCGACCGGATCGGGCGGAAGTCGACGCTCGTCGCCTCGCTGATGCTGATGGGGGCCTCGACGCTGCTTATCGCCTTTCTGCCGACCTATGCGATGGTCGGCTGGGTCGCGCCTTTGCTGCTGTGCATCCTGCGCTTCGGCCAGGGCTTCGGGCTGGGCGGCGAATGGGGTGGTGCGGCGCTGCTCGCGGTCGAAAATGCGCCGACCGGATGGCAGTCGCGCTTCGGCATGTTCCCGCAGCTCGGTGCGCCGGTCGGGTTCATCGCCGCCAACGGACTGTTCCTGTTGCTGGGCCTTTGGCTGAGCGATGCCGATTTTGCGGCGTGGGGCTGGCGTATCCCCTTTCTTGTTTCCGCCGTGCTCGTCGGCCTTGGCCTGTGGGTGCGGCTAAAGATCGGTGAGACGCCGGCCTTTTCGGAGGCGCTGGAGCGCGACGCGCCCGTCGGCGTGCCGATCGGCGAGTTGCTGCGCGGCCACTTCGTCGCGACGCTTGCCGGCACCTTCGCGGTCGTCGCCTGTTTTGCGATCTTCTATCTCGCGACCAGCTTCGCCCTCGCGCACGGCACCACCACGCTCGGCTATCCGAAGGAGGAATTTCTGCTCATCCAGCTCGGCGCGATCCTGTTCATGGCGGGCGGCATTATCTTTGCGGGCTATGCCAGCGATGCGTCGAGTGCGCAGCGCGTGCTGCGCTGGGGCTGCGGCGCGACGATGCTCGTCGGTTTGCTGTTCGGTCCGGCGCTGGCCTCGGGCAGCTGGCTGACGATCTTCGCAGGTCTCGCCACATCGCTGTTCGTCATGGGCCTCGTCTACGGCCCGCTCGGGAGCTGGCTGACCGGCCTGTTCCCCGTGCGCGTCCGCTACACCGGCGCGTCGGTCGCCTTCAATGTCGGCGGCATATTGGGCGGCGCAGCCGCGCCGATCGCGGCGCAGGCGCTCGGTGACTGGCGCGGAACCGAGGTCGTCGGCCTCTATCTGGCGCTCGCCGGACTGGTCAGCTTTTGCGGCCTGGCCTTGGTGGCAAAAATTGAACGCGGTGACGCGTGAGGCGCAATGTCATTGCCGCGTCATCATTGAATCTCTAACAAACGGATAGTCTCCCACCACCGCGAGATCTGCCCATGTCCTTGATCGCCCGCCGTTCTTTCATCGCCTCATGGCCGGTCATCGCCGGCCTCATGCTGCCGGGTTCCGCGGCCGCTTTGGCGCCGACGGTCTTCGCCACACCGATCAGGCTGCAGGGCAATCGCGTCTGGCTTGATGTGTCGGTGGAAGGCTTGCCTCCCGAACCGTTCATTCTCGACACCGGGACCACGGAAAGTCTGATTTCGGATAGCTGGGCGAGTTCCGTCAAGCTGCGCGAACGCGGCGCGAGCATAATCGGCGGCCTGGGCGGGGTCGAGCGAACGTCGGTCCTTCGGGTCGAGGATGTGGTGATCGGCGGCACCTTTCGCATCCCCTATATGGAATTTCACGGCACCAAGTCGGTCGTCGATTCGCGCACCCGGGGATTGATCGGCGCGCCGCTGTTTACCGATATGGACAGCGATCTTGATTTCGTCGCGAACCAGTGGCGCATCTATCCCGATGGCCGTAGCGAGCGGCCTGGCATGTATCTGATACCGGAAAGCTATATGCCCCGCCGGGCGAGCTACGGTTTGACCACGCCCGTGCAGATCGGCGATTTTTCCGGGCGCTTCCTGATCGACACAGGCGCACCCCGCAACATCCTGCTCGATGGCAAGGCGGCGCGCGACATCGGTTGGTGGGATAGCGAACGACCCTATGTTCCCGTGCGTGCAAGCGGCTTCGGCAAAGGAAGTCTGCGGACCCGTATGTTCCGGGCGGACAAGGTCCTTCTTCACAAATTCGCCTTTCCGCGCGCGCTGGTCACACTTGCGGAGCCCGGCCCGCGGAACGGCAATTTCGATAATGTCGAGGGGTTGGTCGGGTTGGACATGATCCGCCATTTCCACCTGTCGACGGACCCCAAGCGCAAACAGCTATGGATGGCGCCCAACGGACTCGATTTTGCAGGAACCGAGCGCTATCCGATGTCGGGGCTTTGGCTTGACCGTAAAGGCACGCGTATCGTGATCGAGGATGTCGGCAACGGCAGCCCGGCCAAGGACGCCGGGCTGCAACCGGGTGATACGCTTGTGGGGGTCGAATGGAACGCGATGTTGCGCCGGCTGGGCGGCAAGCCCGGGGATCAAGTCGCGTTCGATTACGAACGCGACGGGACGCGCGGTCACGCGCAGTTCAATCTGAAACCCTATCTTTAGGCAGCACGGAGCAGCGTCAGCTTAGCTTTTCCGACCTTTCGCTCCGCTTCGATCGCGAAGCCCGCGACGTCGACGCTTTCTTTCTCGCCTGTTTCGATCGAGATCCAGCTATCGGCATCGACCCAGCCGAGCCGCGCCAGCTTGTCGAGTGCGACACTGCCCGCGCCGGTTGCATAGGGCGCATCGAGCAGCAGCAGATCGAAACTGCGCGGTGCCGGGCCAAGCGCGAGGACCGAACCGGCCCGCACGTCAGCGCGTCCGGCCGCACCGAGCGCCGCCAGATTCTTGCGCAGGGCGTCAATTGCTTCGCGATCCTGCTCGCCGAACAGGCAATGCGCGGCGCCGCGCGACAAGGCCTCGATCCCCAGCGCGCCCGACCCCGCGAACAGGTCGGCGACATACAAGCCCTCGAAACTACCGAGCCGGCTTGCAAGCATGGAGAAGAGTGTCTCGCGCGTGCGGTCGGCGGTCGGGCGAGTGGCATCATTCTTGGGCGCGATCAACTTGCGACCGCGCCATTCGCCGGAAATGACGCGCATCAGCTCATCCGCCGCCGGAACTGGAACAAGGCATCGCGTGGTACGACCTCGACCGCGCCGACATCGAGGCCGTCGAGCTCGAAAGCGCCATATCGCGTCCGGATCAGGCGGCTCACCTGCAGCCCCAGATGTTCGAGCACGCGGCGAACCTCGCGATTCTTGCCCTCGGTCAGCGTCAGCTCGATCCACTGGTTGCGCCCCGTCCGCCGTTCGAGATTGGCGTCGATCTTGCCATAGCGGACCCCGTCGATCTCGACCCCCTCGACCAGTTCCTCGAGCTGCGCTTGGCTGATGTCGCCAAACGCGCGGGCGCGATAGGTGCGCTCGACCCCGCTGGCGGGCAGTTCGAGCTGGCGCTTGAATTCGCCGTCATTGGTCAGCAACAGCAAGCCCTCGGTATTATAGTCGAGCCGCCCGACGGGCATCAGCCGCGGCAGCCCCTTGGGCAGCACGTCATAAATCGTCTTGCGTCCCTTGGGGTCGCGCGCCGCGGTCAGGCAGCCGACCGGCTTGTAGAAGCGATAGAGGCGCGTCGATACGGGCTTTGCGACCGGATTGCCGTCGACGGTCAAGCCCTCGAGCGATGAGAGCAGCGGCGCCGGTTGCACGATCACCGCGCCGTTCAGTGCAATGCGGCCTTCCTCGATCATTCGTTCGACATCGCGCCGTGACCCGACGCCAGCGCGCGCCAGGAGCTTGGTGATGCGCTGCGGCCCGTCCTCGCGCTCCTCTTCCTTCGGCGGAGCCTTACGCGGCGGTTGTGCAGCGCGCGCGCTGCGGCGGCCACGCGGAGCGTCGCCCTGCGGGGAAGCGGGCGGGCGGGACGGCGAACGGGGTGGGCGGCGTGTCGTCATCGGAACGGATGCGGCTTTCATATCGTTATTCGGGAAAAGGGATGTTGTAATATGGCCACGCTCATAGCCGGAAAAGTGTCGCTTCGTCGATGGCAAGCAAAAGCAATCTTGCGAGGACGCGCACGCAGAGTCATGCGGCGGACGGAAGGTAGGTAAAATGCTCTTCGCGTCCCGCCCGTCCTGCTTCAAACGGCTGCTGATCGTCGAGGATGATCCGCTGGTCGCTTTCGACAATGAGCGGACCCTGAAGCATGGTGGCTATGACGTCGTTGCGACGGTCGATTCGGGCGAAGCGGCTGTCGCGATGCTGGCAGACAAGACGATCGATGCGCTGATCCTCGACCTCAAGCTCGCGGGGCACATGACGGGACGCGAGGTTGCGCGGCTCGCGCGCGACCGCGGCGTTGCCGTACTGCTGGTAACGGGGCAATGTCCCGAAGATGCGGGCGACATCGCGCTCGCCTGCCTGACCAAGCCGCACGGGGCGGCGGCGCTTCTCCACGCGGTTCGCGCCGTCGAGACGATGGTGTGCAAGCACAAGATGCCGCGCAAGGTGAGCGGGATGCAGACCTATTGGCGTCCCGAGGCCGCGTAACCGGCCCGCTGCCTCCACCGAACCGGCGGTTGAGTGCCGATGCGCGAGGAGGATCCCGTTGAAGATATTGCTTCCGCTGTTCAGCTTGGCTTTGGGGGCGGCCGCCGCGCTCCTGTTCGGGCCATCCGATCGACCGTCCGCCGCCATTGCGGCTTCGACGCCGCCCGCGGCGCCCGTGCTGGTCGAGTTGTTCACCAGCCAGGGTTGTTCCTCCTGTCCGCCCGCCGACCAGTTGCTCGAAAGACTGGATGCCGAAGGCTCCGTGGTCGCGGTCAGCCGCCCCGTTACCTATTGGGACCGGCTGGGATGGAAGGATACGCTCGCTCGCGCCGCGAACGATGCGCTTCAGGACCGCTATGCGCGGCGCGGGCTGCCGGGGGCGGGCGTTTACACCCCCGAAGCCGTCGTGCAGGGGGACGCGGCCGCCGTCGGATCGGACGAGCGGGCGCTGCGCCGGATGATCGGCTCCGCGCCGAACGACGCGGCGCTTCGCCTTGACGGCGACCGGGTGGTCGCTTCGCGGTCCGCAGCGGGTGCCGAAATGCGCTTTCTGGCGATTGCGCACCGCGCCTCGGTCGACGTCACCCGCGGCGAGAACGGCAACCGGAGGCTGGGTTATACCAATGTCGTGCTGGCCGAGGCGGCGGCTCCTTGCCCCGCAAGCGGCGCCTGCGCGGCTGCAATGCCCGCAGCGATCGCGGGCCAGCGCGGCGCCGACCGCTGGGCGGTGCTGTTGCAGGACCGCGCCGGCGGGCGCGTGCACGCCGTCCGCTGGATCGGGCGCCCCGCCAAATAGCTGCTTCCAATTTGGTCCTGTTGCTTTAGGCCGAACGGTTCGATGCGTCGCCGGTCGGCCGGGCGCGACAGGGAGGATCTATGCAGGCAGATATGGCGCCGCCGCCACCGCAAAGCTGGTGGGACAGCATCCGGCCCTATCTGGAACGCGCGCCGCTGGCGGCGCTGCTGCTCGGCATTTCGTCGGGATTTCCCTATGCGATGATCGGTGCGACCTTGACGACGCGACTGTCGCAGGACGGTTTCGAAAAATCGTCGATCACCGCCTTTTCGCTCGCCTTTCTCGTCTATAATTTCAAACCGCTATGGGCCTGGATCGTCGATACGATCCGCCTTCCGGGGGCAGGGGTGGTCGGCCAACGGATCAGTTGGCTGATCCTGACGGCCATGCTCGTCATGCTGGCGGTCGGCAATCTCGCGCTGGTCGATCCGCAGCAAGTCGGCCAGTCTCCCGTGGGGCACCTCATGCAGCGGTTCGGGCTTGGCCATGAAGGCGAATTCGCCGCGCTGTTCGAAATGGCGGTCGGTGCGGTTCTCGTGGGTGCAGCGGGCGCGACGTTCGACATTGTGATCGACGCCTACCGGATCGAGATATTGAAGCCCGAACAACTCGGAGTCGGATCGGGCATGTCGCAATATGGCTGGCGGATCGGATCGGCGGGGGCCGGTGCGCTCGCGCTCTATCTTGCCGCGCGGCAAGGATGGGAGGCGGCCTATCTGGCATGTGCGCTTTTTGCATTGCCGGCGGTCATTGCGGGCTTTTGGGTCGGCGAGCCCGAGCGGCACCGCGCGGCACTCTCGCGCGAAGGCAAGCCAGGACTTGTCGCGGGTATCATCGGTCCCTTCCGCGAGTTTTTCAGTCGCCATGGCGCCTGGCTGGTGCTGCTATTCATCCTGCTTCACAAGATCGGCGATACGCTCGCGAATCTGACGCTGCGCCTGCTGCTCAACGATCTTGGCTTCAGCAATGACGAGATTGCGATCTACGACGTCGGTATCGGCTTCTGGGCCTATCTGATCGGCATTTTCATCGGCGGGATTCTCTACGCGCGGATGGGCATGAAAAAGTCGGTACTGCTCAGCCTGATCCTGATGGCGGTGAGCAATTTCAGCTTCGCGCTGCTCGCGGCAGCGGGCCACAGCAATTGGGGCCTCGCCGGCGCGATCGGGTTCGAAAATATTGCGAGCGGCATCGGCGGCGTCGTCGTCGTCGCCTATTTCTCAGCACTCTGCGATCTGCGCTTCACAGCGGCGCATTATGCGCTGATCTCCTCCGCCGCGAGCATTGTCGGTCGTTTCCTGACCGGCACCACGGCGGGCGCGATGATGGACAATATGGGCAATGTGAACTTCTATCTGTTCACCGTCGCCGCGGCCCTGCCGGGTATTGTCCTGTTCTGGCTGATGATGCGCAGCGGGCTCGTTGACCAATCGGTCGGCACGGCGGGTACCCGGCATGCGCGCGAGGCGTCGGCCTAATCGGGCAATTCGCCGTTCGCGCGCAGCACCTCGCCCGCAAGGTAAAGCGAGCCGGCGATCAGGACGATCTCGGTCACAGGGTCTACGGCCAATCCGGCCAGCGCAGCTTCGATGGTCTCGGCCGCGAGCGCTTCCGGCCCGAAGGCTGAGGCGCCATGATGCTCGTGCCCGGGCACCGGCACGACGGTGATCGAGGCGAGCTTGCCGGCCAGGGGATCGATCAACGCCGAGGGATGCTTGTTGGCGAGCATCCCGGTGACCAGATGGATGCGGCGCGCATCGCCCGCAAAATGCTGCGCGAGTTGATGCCCTGCATCGGCGTTGTGCGCGCCGTCGAGCCACACCGTCGTGGCGGGCGGGAGCAGCTTTGCGAGCTGTCCGCTCTCCAGTCGTTGCAACCGCGCCGGCCAGTAAGCCGCGGCCACGCCGCGCTCGATCGCGCCCGCATCGGGCTTCGGACCTGGCGCGAGATGGAGCATCGCAATCGCAAGGCCTGCGTTGCGCATCTGATGCCCGCCCGCCATGCGCGGGCGCAGCAAGGCGGGGAGTTCCCCGTCCATCGACCGCCAGCGAAAGGCGTCGCCGACGGCTTCGACCGACCAGGTTTCGCCCTCGACGAACGGGACCACGCCCGCCGCCTCGGCCCGGTCCGCGATTACCCGCGCCAGCGGCGGCGGATAGGCGAGCGTCGCCAGTGCGGCGCCGCGCTTGATTATGCCGGCCTTTTCCCACGCGATCCGTTCGGCAGGACGCGTCGGGGTGCCGTCTTCGGGAGCGAGCAGAAAGGCCTCATGGTCGATGCCGAGCGAGGCGATGCCGCACACCGCCGGGGCCGGGATGATATTGGTCGCATCGAGTCGTCCGCCCAGCCCGACCTCTATGATGCAATCGTCGGCGGGGATGCGCGAAAAGGCAAGGAAAGCCGCCGCCGTCGTCACCTCGAAAAAGCTTGCGTGCAGCCCTTCCGCGACGTCGAGGACTTCGCCAAGCAAGGCGGCGAGCGCCGCGTCGTCGATCAGGGTGCCCGCCAGTCGGATGCGCTCGTTGAACCGGACGAGGTGCGGGCTGGTATAGGCGTGGACCCGGCGCCCCTGCGCCTCAAGTATCGCGCGCAGATAGGCGCACGTCGATCCCTTGCCGTTGGTCCCTGCGACATGGAAGGTCCGCGGCAGCCGGTCCTGCGGATCGCCGAGGCGCGCGCACAGTTCGGCGATGCGTTCCAGCCCCAATATGTCGCGACCCGGCGACAGCGCCGCTAGACGGTCGAGCTGCGCCTGAACGGCGGGATCGGAACTGTGCGCGTGGTCGGGCATGGATTCTCCCTCCGTCCGTCAGGAGGAGGGATCAAGCCGCCTTTTCGGGCGCGAGATAGCCGATCAGGCGGCCGAGCGTCGCGGGCAGCTCCTTGCGATGTACCACCATGTCGATCATCCCGTGATCGAGCAGATATTCGGCGCGCTGGAACCCTTCGGGCAGCTTTTCGCGGATCGTATTTTCGATCACGCGCTGGCCCGCAAAGCCGATCAGCGCATTGGGCTCGCTGATCTGCACATCGCCCAGCATCGCATAGCTCGCGGTCACGCCGCCCGTCGTCGGGTCGGTGAGCAGCACCACATAAGGCAGGCCCGCGCGGCGCAGCCGCTGGAGCGCAACCGTCGCGCGCGGCATCTGCATGAGCGACAGCGTGCCTTCCTGCATCCGCGCGCCGCCCGCGGCGGTGATCGCGATGTAGGGGACGCCGCGCTTGATCGCGGCCTCGACCCCGGCGACGAAGGCTTCGCCGACCGCCACGCCCATCGATCCGCCCATGAAAGCGAAATCCTGCACGCCGATCACGGCGCCCTGGCCCGAAATGCGGCCGAAGGCGTTCTGGTAGGCGTCGCGGTCGCCCGTCTGCGCGCGTGCGGCCTTGATGCGGTCGACATATTTCTTGGTGTCGCGAAACTTCAGCGGATCTTCGGGTGCAGCAGGGGCGGCGATCAACTCGTGCAGGCCGCCGTCAAAAAGCTGCGCGAAGCGCTCTTTGGCGCCGATGCGGTCGTGATGGTCGCAGCGCGGGCAGACGTTCAGATTGTCTTCCCACTCCTTGACGAACACCATCTGCTGACACTGGCGGCATTTGTGCCAGAGGTTGTCGGCGGTGTCGCGCTTGGCGGTGAAGGGCAGGGCGTTGCGAACGCGGTCGAGCCAGCTCATGCGGCGATCTCCTTTGCGCCGTGGATAGCATCGGCGAGCGAACGGGTGAAGGCTTCGACATGCGGCGCTGCGGCGTCGCCATGCTCGGCAATGATGTCGATGAAGGCCGATCCGACGACGACGCCGTCGGCAACCTTGGCGATGTCGGCCGCCTGCGCGGGGGTGCGAACGCCGAAGCCGACCGCGACCGGCAGGTCGGTCGCGGCTTTCAGGCGCGCAACCGCATCCTCGATGCTCGCCTGAGCGGCCTGCTGCATCCCGGTGATCCCGGCAACCGAAACATAATAGAGAAAGCCGCCCGCGCCGTTCAGCACGTCGGGCAGGCGCGCCGCGTCGGTCGTCGGCGTTGCGAGGCGGATCAGGTCGACCCCGGCAGCGCGGAGCGCGGGGCCGAGTTCGGGATCTTCCTCCGAGGGAATATCGACGCAGATGATGCCGTCGACCCCTGCTTTCGCGCACTCTGCGGCGAACCAGTCGGCGCCACGGATCGTCATCGGATTGGCATAGCCCATCAGCACGAGCGGCGTGTCGGGATGGCGCTGGCGGAAGGCGGCGGCGATACCGAACAGGTCGGCGGTGGTCGTCCCCTTGGCGAGGCTTCGCAGGTTTGCGGCCTGGATCGCGGGGCCGTCGGCCATCGGATCGGTGAAGGGCATGCCCAGTTCGATCACATCGGCACCTCCCGCGACGAGCGCGTCAAGGTTCGCGGCGGTGTCGCCATCGCCGCCGGTGATGAAGGCGACGAGCGCAGGGCGCGGCTTGGCGAAGGCGGCGGCGAAGCGGGTCACAGCTTTACCCCCAATGCTTCCGCCACGGTGAAGATGTCCTTGTCGCCGCGGCCCGAGCAATTGACGATGATGATCTTGTCCTTGCCCAGCGTCGGCGCGATGCGTTCGGCAGCGGCGATCGCGTGCGCGCTTTCGAGCGCGGGGATGATGCCTTCGAGCTTGGTCAGCTTCTGGAAACTTGCGAGCGCCTCTTCGTCGGTGACGGGTTCGTAGCGCGCGCGGCCGATGTCGTGCAGCCAGCTATGCTCGGGGCCGATGCCGGGATAGTCGAGCCCCGCCGAGATGCTGTGCGCCTCGGTGATCTGGCCGTCTTCGTCCTGCAGCAGATAGGTCTTGTTGCCGTGAAGAATGCCGGGCTTGCCGCCCGCAAGGCTGGCAGCATGCTTGCCGCCCAATCCTTCGCCAGCGGCTTCGACGCCGACGATCTCGACGTCTGTGTCATCGAGGAAGGGATGGAACAGCCCGATGGCGTTCGACCCGCCGCCGACGGGGGCGATCAGCATGTCGGGCAGGCGCCCTTCGGCTTCGAGAATTTGCGCTTTCGCTTCCTCGCCGATCACCGACTGGAAATCACGCACCAGTTCGGGATAGGGATGCGGCCCCGCGACGGTGCCGATGATGTAGAAGGTGTCCTCGACGTTCGCGACCCAGTGGCGGAGCGCCTCGTTCATCGCATCTTTCAGCGTCTTCGCGCCGCTTTCGACCGCGACGACTTCGGCGCCGAGCAGCTTCATGCGGAAGACGTTCGGCTGCTGCCGCGCGACGTCGACCGCGCCCATGAAAATGGTGCAGGGCAGGCCAAAGAGCGCTGCCACGGTCGCGGTCGCGACGCCGTGCTGGCCGGCGCCGGTTTCGGCGATGATCTTGGTCTTGCCCATCCGCTTGGCGAGCAGGATCTGACCGATGCAATTGTTGATCTTGTGCGCGCCGGTGTGGTTGAGATCCTCGCGCTTCAAATAGATCTTCGCGCCACCCAGATCGTTCGTCAACCGCTCGGCGAACCACAGCGGGCTCGGGCGGCCGACATAATTTTTGAGCAGATAGTCGAACTCGGCCTTGAAGGCAGGGTCGGCCTG
This sequence comes from Sphingopyxis sp. MC1, assembly GCF_000371385.1. Classification (NCBI taxonomy): domain Bacteria; kingdom Pseudomonadati; phylum Pseudomonadota; class Alphaproteobacteria; order Sphingomonadales; family Sphingopyxidaceae; genus Sphingopyxis; species Sphingopyxis sp. MC1. Next base: position 37,474 of record NZ_AOUN01000006.1, on the reverse strand, counting down.
CGCAGCGCGATAATGGCGTTCGAGGTCGAGGATGAGCGGCATCAGCGTTTCGGCGACATAGCGGCCGCCGAAGGCGCCGAAATGGCCGCGCGCGTCGGGCTGGGTGCGGAGGCTGTTGGGCAGGGTCGGTGCTTCGGTCATGGTCATTTCCATCGGTTACGGGTGGGCGCGCACTTGAAGATCGGGTCTCAAGCGGTCAGCGCCATCGTTTTCCGATGCGCATCATGAGGAACTGCGGTGTCAGCATCTGCCGACCGCTTTAAGGAAAGCGGCGATCTTGTCCATATCCTTGACGCCCGGTGCGCTTTCGACCCCCGACGACACATCGACGAGCGGCGCGCCGGTTTCGGCGATCGCCTGTGCGACATTGGCCGGGGTCAGTCCGCCTGCGACGCCCCAATCGATCGTGTGGCGATGCCCCTTGAGCAGCGACCAGTCGAAGCGGGTGCCGGTGCCGCCGGGTAACGCCGCTGCCGGCGCATCGAACAAGATGCGGTCGGCCGCACCTTCAAACTGCCGGATGCGTTCCAGCGTTCCGGCATCCTTCAGGCCGACCGCCTTCCAGACTTCGGCGGGAACGAGCCGTTTGACCGCGGCGAGCCATTGGGGTGTTTCATTGCCATGAAACTGGACGATGTCGGGGCGCACCGCGCTGAGCACCTCGCCAGTCACCTGTTGCGAGGCATTCACGAGAAGGAGCGCAACCTTCACTTTCCCCCCGGCGCGCTGGCGAAGCGCGGCAGCGGTCTTCAGATCGACGTGGCGCGGACTCGGTTCATAGTGAACGAGGCCGATGTGCGTCGCGCCGAGCCGGATAGCGGCGTCAACCGTTTCGGGCGTAGAGAGGCCGCAGATTTTGACAAGTGGGGGCATATATCAGGGTTCGATCATTTAGGTCATTGCGAGCGAAGCGAAGCAATCTCCAGCCATCGGCGTAACACAATCCCGATATCTGGAGATTGCTTCGTCGCCTTCGGCTCCTCGCAATGACGATGGTTGAATGAAAGTGTGTTTACAGCGTCGCTTCGATCGCGCGCGCCGCGAGGTCGGGATCCTGCGACTGGCTGATCGGTCGGCCGACGACGAGGATCGAGGCGCCGTCGGCCATCGCCTGCGCCGGGGTAACGATACGCTTCTGATCGCCGGCACGGCCGTCAGCAGGGCGCACCCCCGGTACGACAAAGAAGCCGCCCGGCCATGCCTTGCGCGCGGCCTTCACTTCCTGGCCCGAGCAGACGATGCCGTCGAGACCCGATTCGCGGGCCAGCGCGGCGAGGCGGACGACCTGGTCGTGCGGGGTGCCGCCGACGCCGATATCATCGAGATCGGGCGCGTCGAGGCTGGTGAGCACCGTAACGCCGACCACCTTGGTCGCGCTTCCCGCGACTGCCTTGGCCTCTTCCATCATCGCGCGGCCGCCCGCGGCGTGGACGGTCAGGATCGCGGGTTCGAGCGGACGCAGCGCCTGGATCGCCTTGGCAACGGTGTTCGGGATGTCGTGCAGCTTGAGGTCGAGGAAGATCGGCAGGCCGAGCTTCGCCATTTCGTGCACCCCGTGATGACCGTTGGCGCAGAAGAATTCGAGGCCGAGCTTCAGCCCGCCGACATGGTGGCGCACCCGCTGCGCCAGCGTCAGCGCGGCATCGAGGTGGGGGGTGTCGATGGCAAGATAGACAGGCGAGCTCATTGCGGATCCAGCGGCGAGGGTGGGATGTCGTTGACGGGCTTCGACTGCGGCGCCGGTTCGGAGGTGAGCGGCGTCTCGGCGGGGCGGTTGGCCATGGCGCGTAAGTCGGCAAGTTGCCGTTCGCTCGTTTCGATACGGCGCTTCAGCGACCAGCGTGAGGTACGCAGCGCGATCCACAGCGGCAGGCTGCCGATCAGGAAGGCGGCAAAGATCAGCACCGGCAATTTGGTGTCGAGCACCTGTCCCGGCCATATGGTCACGGTGACCGGATTCCAGTTGGCCATCGAAAAGACGACGAGAATGATGGTCAGCAACACCCAGATGACGGTTCGCACGATTCCCACGTTATTGCGCTCCTTTACCGGCCTCTGCATCGAACCCTAAGCGACTTTGGCGCACGATGCGAGTCTCTGGGCGAGGCCCGGCGCGTTCAGCCGCCGAACACCCGCGCAAAGATCGTGTCGACATGCTTCATATGATAGTCGAGGTCGAACAGTGCGTTCAGTTGCTCCGCCGACAGACGCGCGGTCACGTCGGCGTCGGCCTTCAGCAGTTCGAGCAACGAAAGCTCGCCGTCGCTTTCCCAAACCTTCATCGCATTGCGCTGGACGAGCGCATAGCTGTCCTCGCGGCTCGCCCCTGCCTGGGTCAGCGCGAGCAGGACGCGCTGCGAATGGACGAGGCCGCCCATGCGATCGAGATTCTTCTGCATGCGCTCGGGATAGACGAGCAGCTTGTCGACCACGCCGGTCAGTCGCGCGAGCGCGAAGTCGAGCGTGATCGTCGCGTCGGGACCGATGAAGCGTTCGACCGACGAATGGCTGATATCGCGCTCGTGCCACAGTGCGACATTTTCCATCGCCGGGATGGCGGCGCTGCGCACCATGCGCGCGAGCCCGGTCAGATTTTCGGTGAGCACCGGGTTGCGCTTGTGTGGCATGGCCGACGAGCCCTTCTGTCCCGGCGAAAAATATTCCTCCGCTTCGAGCACCTCTGTGCGCTGAAGGTGGCGGACCTCGACCGACAGGCGTTCGATCGACGAGGCGATCACGCCGAGCGTTGCGAAGAACATGGCATGGCGGTCGCGCGGAATGACCTGCGTCGACACGGGTTCGATCGCGAGGCCCAGCTTCGCCGCGACATGCGCTTCGACGCGCGGGTCGATATTGGCAAAGGTGCCAACCGCGCCCGAAATCGCGCAGGTCGCAATTTCCGCGCGCGCTGCGACCAGCCGCGCCTTGCAGCGGGCGAACTCGGCATAGGCTTCGGCCATCTTGAGGCCGAAGGTGACGGGCTCGGCATGGATGCCGTGGCTGCGCCCGATCGTCGGGGTCAGCTTATGTTCGTATGCGCGGCGTTTGATCGCCTCGAGCAGCGCGTCGAGGTCTGCGAGCAGGATGTCGGCGGCCTGCGCGAGTTGCACCGCGAGGCAGGTGTCGAGCACGTCGCTCGACGTCATGCCCTGATGCATGAAGCGCGCTTCTTCGCCGACATTTTCGGCGACCCAGGTCAGGAAGGCGATGACGTCATGCTTGGTGACCGCCTCGATAGCGTCGATCGCGTCGACGTCGATGACGGGTTTCGTCGCCCACCAGTCCCACAGCGCCTTCGCGGCGGACTGGGGAACCGTGCCCAGTTCCGCGAGCGCCTCGGTCGCATGCGCCTCGATCTCGAACCAGATGCGAAAGCGATTTTCCGGCGACCAGATGGCGGTCATGTCCGGGCGGGCGTAGCGCGGAACCATTGATGTACCTTCCTTTTGTGCGCCGCTGTTCGGCGCCTTGTCGCAAAACCGCGACGGAATCACGATGGGGCGCCCCCTAGCAGGGGTCGACCGCTTCGCCAATCACCCGCGCTCCGCAACTTCCAGCGAACACGGACGGTTGCCCCCATGCCCCTTCAGAAAAGGCGGCGGATCGCAAACAGATGCAGGTCCGCCGCCGATACAGGAGATAGATAATGTTGAAGCAAGTTCTTTTGATCGGCGCCGCCGCGATCAGTTTCCCCGCGCTGGCCCAGGAAGCACCGCCGTCGCCGGGCACCACGCCGCCGACCGAGCAGCCCGAGGCTGCGCCGATGCCCGATAGCGCGCCGGCACCGACCGACACGACGGCTCCTGCCCCTACCGAGCCGGCCACCGACACGATGGCGCCCGCGCAGACCGCCCCCGCCAGCCCCGCGCCGTCGAGCAGCGCAGCCGCGACCCCCGCGCAGATCGCCCAGATCGTCGAAACCGAATTTCCGACCTATGACGGCGACAAGTCGGGCGACCTTAGCTCCGCTGAATTCGGCGCATGGATGAAGAAGCTGCGCACCGCGCAGGATCCCGCCGTCGATCCCGAATCGGCCGATGTGAAGAGCTGGATCAATCAGGCCTATGGCGCGGCCGACGCCGACAAGTCGGGCAGCGTTACCAAGGAAGAACTGGTCGCGTTCCTTTCGCGCGGCGCCTGATTCCGCAGTCCTCCCCGCTTGGGGCGATGCAGCCGTCGGAGCGATCCGGCGGCTGCATTGCCATGACCGTCAAGTCGCGCGCGGCGGCTGCATGACCGCCCGGATCGTCAACGTCCGTTCGTGGCCGTCGCGATCGGGCCACAGGATCGCGCTGCCGGCGCGCATCCCGATCAATCCGGCGCCAATGGGCGTCAGGATCGAAATTCGTCCCGACGCGATGTCGGCATCCGACGGATAGACCAGCCGGACGCTGCGCACCGCGCCGCTCGCTTCGTCGACGAAATCGACCTCGCTGTTCATCGTCACGATGTCGCGCGGGACGTGGCGTTCCTTGTGGACGGTCGCACGGCCGATCTCGCGCATCAGCAGTTCGCTGACCTGCGGCATGCGCTTTTCGATGCCGAGGGCAAGATCGGTAAGCGCATCGGCCTCCGAATCGATCATGTGAATGGGTGGGCGTTTGCTCGCCTTGGTCGAGGTGGTCTTGGCTACTGTCATTCTTTTGGCTTTCCGCATGGAAAGGGCAGGGCGCGGCCGCGCTCCTGTCGGGATGGTTCGGAAATCTTGCCCCGGTCCGGGGCATGGCACGCCACAGCCCGGGGCTAGAAGCCCGCGAGAAGCTGACCCGCGTGAAGGCGGAAGCGAAGATGGCGCTGCCGAATCTGCATGACGCGATGATGTCGCCTGAGGCCGGGCAAGTAAAGCCCGGCCTTTTGGGCCTCCTGATTCAGAGCAGCCCGAGCGCGCGGAGGCTGCGGTGGCCGCTGCCGCCGATGATGATATGATCGTGCAGCGCGATGCCCAGCCGCCCTGCGGCATCAGCGAGGTCTCGCGTGATCGCGATATCCTGGCGGCTCGGTTCAGGATTTCCGCTGGGGTGATTGTGGACGATGATGATCGCCGCGGCGCCGAGTTCGAGTGCGCGCTTGACGACTTCGCGCACATAGATCGCCGATTGGTCGATCGACCCCTCGCTCGCGACCTCGTCGCGGATCAGCATGTTGCGCGAGTTGAGGTACAGCACCCGCACCCGCTCGACCTCGATCGGTCCCATGTCGGCGCGCAGCCAGTCGAGCAGCGCATCCCAACTCGACAATAGGGGCTTTTCGCGGAATTCCCCTTTCAGCATCCGGAGGCTGGCCTGCTGGACGATCTTGAGCGCGGCGATCGCGCCGTCGCCCATGCCGTCGATTCGGCGCAGCGATTCGGGATCGGCGCTGACGAGCTGTGCGAACGAACCGAATTCGCGCAGCAATGTCTTGGCGAGCGGCTTGGTATCGCGCCGCGGGATCGCAAGCGCGAGGAGATATTCGACCAGTTCGTAATCGGCCATACCGTCGGCATCGCCGCCGAGCAGGCGCGCGCGAAGCCGCGACCGGTGGCCCGCATGATCGGGGAGGGGGGCGGGCGCGTCGGCCATCGTCAGGGCAATAACCGCCTTGTGGGCACCACTCAACGCTCATAGACACAAGCGCCTATGTCGCGGCGCTTTTTCCTGCATCGAATGGCCTTGCCCTGCGTTGCCGATGGGCATGGGACAGCAATGGTATGCGCAGTGAGCTTTGGCCGGACCTATGATGACGGCGTGACGTCACAGGCGGCCGACGGGTTCGGTCGCGGGTGAGCGAGGCGGAGGCAGCCCGCGTGCGGCGGCGGCGCAAGGCGCCGTGGATCGTCGGCGGCGCGCTCGGCGCGCTGGCGCTCGGACTTTGGGTTGCCCGCGCCCCGATCGCCGACCGTTTCATTCAGGACCAGCTTGCGAAGAAGGGCGTGCCGGCACGCTACACGATCGAACGCATCGGCCTGTCGACCCAGCGGCTCAGCAATGTCGTTATCGGTAATCCGGCGCATCCCGACCTGACCGCGCGGGTGCTTGAGGTGTCGGTCGGGCTCGGCTTGTCCGGGCCCTATGTCGCATCGGTGCGCGCCGACGGCCTGCGGCTCTACGGCCGCTTCGTCGATGGGCAATTGTCGCTCGGCGCGCTCGACAAATTTCGCGACCCGACCGACAAGAGTCCGTTCGCTTTGCCCGATATGGCGGTCCGGCTTAGCGACGCGCGGGCGCGCATCGAAACGCCGTGGGGCAATGTTGGCGCGGCGCTGAACGGCGGCGGCAATTTGCGCCGCGATTTTGCGGGAACGCTCGCGCTCGTGGCCCCGCATATCGCCGCTGCCGATTGCCGCGGCACGGGAATCACTTTCTACGGCAAACTCGCGGTGCGCGATGTGCGCCCGCGGCTGACGGGGCCGTTGCGCGGCGCGGCCGTGACTTGCGGCGGCGCTCAGCCGGTCGCGGTCGCCGCGCCGCAGATCGCGCTGGACGTCTCGCTTGCCGAAAATCTGCAGCAATGGGACGGCACCGCCGACGCGCTGGTCCAGCGCCTGACGATGCCCGCGCTCGCCGCCGAGCAGGTCGGCGTGAAGGGCCGCTTCACCGGCACCGCCGATCGCACCGCGCTGACGCTGGCAGCGGATGTTGCCAAGCTGGCCGGGCCGGATTTTGCGGCGAGCGGCGTGCATCTGGAGGGCAAGGGCGCGGTCGGCAGCGTCACGCCCAATTTCGAAGGCCGGCTGCGCTTCGCCGATGCAAGCGCGAGCGCGCGTCTGCGCCGGTCGGTCGCGGACAGCGCCGCGGCGCTGGACGGCACTCCGCTCGGCCCGCTCGGCGACCGGGCGGCGCGCGCCTTTGCCGCGGCGCTGGCGGGCGCAAGCGGCGAAGCGGCGGTCGCGCTGACCGGGCAGGGCGAGGCGCTCCGTTTCGAGCTTGCCGCGCCCAGCCTGTCGAGCCGTAGCGGCGCACGCTTCGCGGGCAGCGCCGACAGCCGCATCGGTTACCTCTTCGCGGCACCGCGCCCCGAAGTCATTGCGACGGGGCGCTGGACCTTCGGCGGCGGCGGCCTTCCGGTCGGCGCGATGGAACTCGACCGCCGTGCCGACGGCCGCATGACCGGGCTGGCGCAAATCGACGCCTATCAGGCGGGGGGCGCGCGTCTGGCGCTCGATTCCGTGCGCTTTTCGAGCGCGCCAGGCGCCGCGATGCGCTTTTCGACCAGCGCCACCCTGTCCGGACCGCTCGCGGGTGGGCGGGTCGAGGGGCTTCGCGTGCCGATCGCCGGTGCGCTCGCGGCAACCGGCGGGATGGCGTTCAACGGCGGCTGCCACCGCGTCACCGCGAACAAGATCGATGTATCGGGGCTGCGCCTCGTCAATAACGGTGTCGATCTGTGCAGCGCCCCCGGCGCGCCGCTGTTCAGCGTCGGACCGGCGGGGGTGCGCGGTGCCGTCCGCCTTCCGGGCCTCAAGCTGCGCGGCACCAGCGGGGCATCGCCCTTTGCGCTCGATAGCGGTCCCGGCGAGATCGATCTGGCGCGGTGGCGCTGGTCGCTTGCCAACGCCGATGTCCGGATCGGGGCCGGAGACAGCGTGACGCATTTCGCCGCCGGACGCCTTTCGGGCGCGGCGGGGGGACAGGGGATGGCGGGAACGCTTGCCGATGCGCAGGGCAAGATCGGCGCCGTCCCGCTCGACATGAGCGAGATTGCCGGCAACTGGCGCTGGGCCGACGGCGCGCTGACGCTCGACGGCGGGCTGGTGCTGACCGATGCGGCGGCGGACAAGCGCTTTGCGCCGCTGATCAGCCGCGACGCGCATCTCCGTTTCGCCGACGGCGTGATCGACGCAAGGGCAGGTTTCGACGAGCGCGAGAGCGGCAGGAAGATTCTCGATACGGTGATCCGCCATCGCTTTGCCGATAGCAGCGGCGCCGCCGATCTGATCGTCAAGGAATTGCGTTTCGACGATAATTTCCAGCCCGAACAGCTCACGACGCTTGCGCAAGGCGTCGTTGCCAATGTCCAGGGCTCGGTCGTCGGCGACGGGCGGATCGAATGGAACGCCGACGGCGTCACGAGCCGGGGCACCTTTGCGACCGCCAATACCGACCTCGCCGCGGCCTTCGGCCCGGTGACCGGACTGACGTCGACGCTGACGTTCGACGATCTGCTGGGGCTCCATTCGGCGCCGGGGCAGACCGTCGCGCTGAGGGAAGTCAATCCAGGCATTCCGGTCGTGGACGGCAAGATCGACTATCAGCTCCTCGGCGGCAACCGGGTGCGGATCGAGGGTGGGCGCTGGCCCTTCGCGGGCGGCGAGCTTTTGCTGCACCCCGCCACGCTCGATTTCAGTGCCACCCAGCCCCGCCGCCTGATGTTCGATGTCGTCGGCGTCGATGCCGCGGTTTTCCTTCAGCAGTTCGGGTTCGAGAATATCAACGCGACGGGCAAGTTCGACGGGACGCTGCCGGTCGAGTTCGACGGGCTCGGCGGGCGCGTGGTCAACGGACGGGTCGATGCGCGCGACGGCGGCGGGACGCTCGCCTATGTCGGCGAGCTTTCCAATCACAACCTCGGCACGATGGCCAATTTTGCGTTCGGGGCGCTGCGATCGCTGAAATATGACGATCTGACGATTGTCCTCAACGGCAACCTCGACGGCGAAATGGTGACCGAAATCCGCTTCGGCGGAATCGGGCAGGGTATCGGCGCAAAGCGCAATTTCCTGGTTGATCAGGTCGCCAAAATCCCGCTGATCTTCAACATTCGTGTCGAAGGGCCTTTCCGCGGCCTGATATTCTCTGCAAAGAGCTTTTACGATCCATCGGTCCTGGTGGAGCAGAATTTGTCGCAGCTCTTGCAAGCGCAGCGCGACGCCGAAGCCGCCGCAGCGGCGAAGGCGGCGCCCGTTCAGCCTCCAGCAAGCGAGCCCGTGCAATGACGGTAAGGAAGACAGGAAAGATGAGGAGAGCGGCCATAGGCGGTCGGTGTCTGTTGCTGACGATTGGAACGATGGGCCTCGGCGGCTGCGTTCAGGTGTCGGCGCCCGACAAGCCGATCGAGATCAACCTAAATATCCGCATCCAGCAGGAAGTGGTATACAGGATCGACGGCGACGCGAAAAAGCTGATCGAACAAAATGGCTCTATCTTCTGACAGGGACGAAACAAGATGATGAAGCAGATGTTCAAACCCGCAATCACCGCGCTGGTCGCCGCCGGAGCGGTCGCCACGCTGGTCACGCCGGCGCTGGCGCAGCGCGACCCCGCCTATGAAAATGCGCGCGCCGCGGGCCTGATCGGCGAACAGCCCGACGGCTACCTCGGCTTTGTGACCACGCCGACCGATGCAGTGCGCAAGCTGGTCAGCGACCTCAATATCAAGCGCAAGGACGCCTATACGCGCAACGCGCCGGCGGGCAGCACGATCGAACAGTTCGCCTTTGTGACGGGCTGCAACCTGATCCTGAAAACCGCGCCGGGCGAGAAATACCGCACGCCCGACGGCAAGTGGCTGACGCGCGACAGCAGCCCGCCGGTGCGCGATCCGCGGTGCGCCGCCAACTGACGAATTAGCAGCAGGCCTTCGTGCCTCATTATGCCGCCGCGCCCCTAAACGCGGCGGCATTTTTGTGCGCCTGCGCACGGGCATTGACTTAATCGGGCGGCGTTCCTAAACGGGCCGCGCCTTAGGGGTCCCCCGGCTTTTTCCGGGCCTTTTTCGCGGGCGGTACCGATTCTTTTCGGTTCTGTTTCAGGAGGATGGCGGAAGATGACGGGGAAGGGCAGCGATCCGGATCAAACTTCGGAGGATTCGCGCCTGGTCTCGCTCGAAGAGCGATTGGACCGGGCCGAAGCCGCAGAAGCGAAACGGACCGCAGGCACCGCCAGTCCGGAATCCGATGCCAATTACCGGCTCGGGAACCGGGTGCTGGCGGAACTGCTGGGTGGATTGATCGGTGGCGCCTTGTTCGGCTGGCTGATCGATCGCATCGCGGGCACGTCGCCCTGGGGGTTGTTGGGAATGTTGTTCATGGGGATCGTCGTGGCGTTCCGGAACATCATTCGCATCGCTTCGGGTCCACGCAAGTAGCGCGGATCAAAGGGAATTTCTGGCGGGACGGCCCGATGAGCCGCCCCGCAATGCGCGTGGAGTGAAGAGTGGCGGCGGAATCCGGCAAGATCGACCCGATGCACCAGTTCGAGGTGACCCCGCTCGGCGGCGGTTTCCATCTGGGCGGGCACGAAATCCTGTTCACCAACAGCGCGCTGTGGATGGTCGTCGCGGCCATCACGCTCGGCATCTTCATGTGGGGCGGCATGCGCCGTCAGCTCGTTCCCGGTCGCTGGCAAGCCGCGGTTGAAGGTTTCACGGGCTTCATCTCGAGCATGATGACCCAGAATATCGGCAGCGAAGGGCGCAAGTTCACGCCCTATGTCTTCTCGCTGTTCATGTTCATCCTGTTCTGCAACCTGCTCGGCATGCTGCCGCTTGGCGTATTCGGCATTCATCCCTTCACCGTCACCAGCCACATTGCGATCACCGGGGTTCTTGCGCTGGTCAGCTTTGCGATCGTGCTCGTCGTCGGTTTCTGGCGCCATGGCCTGCACTTCTTCTCGCTCTTCGTGCCGCATGGCACGCCGCTGCCGATGATCCCGATCATCGCGCCCATCGAGTTCGTGTCCTTCATGGTCCGTCCCTTCAGCCTCGGCCTGCGTCTCTTCGTCGCGATGACGGCGGGTCACGTTCTGCTCAAGGTGCTGTCGGGCTTCGTCATCAACGGCTTCAACGCCGAAACGGTCTGGCTCGGCTCGATCGTCTCGGTCCTCAGCTTCATCCTGATGATCGGTATCAGCGCGCTGGAACTGCTCGTTGCCGGTATCCAGGCCTATGTTTTCGCCCTGTTGACCTCGCTTTACATCAACGACGCGGTCAACCTTCACTAATCCCGTTTATATCAAACGCTTACACCCAAGGAGTATTACAATGGACGCAGAAGCAGCAAAGCTGATCGGTGCTGGTCTCGCCGCTATCGGTGCCGGCATGGCCGCCATCGGCGTGGGTAACGTCTTCGGCAGCTTCCTCGAAAGCGCGCTGCGCAACCCCGCGGCCGCCGACGGCCAGCAGGGTCGCCTGTTCATCGGCTTCGCGGCTGCCGAACTTCTCGGCCTGCTCGCGTTCGTCGTCGCGATGATCCTGCTCTTCGTCGTCTGATTTCGGACGATCTGGCGTGGCCGGTTCTCGGATGGGGACCGGCTGCACCGATTTGCAGGTTTTTCATAAGTTTAAGGTTCGCCTTTCATGCCCCAGATAGCCCAGCTAACCGCTGATAACTGGTATCTCGCCTCGCAGCTTTTCTGGCTGCTGGTCGTGTTTGCCGGCATCTACATCGTCATCGGCCGCGGCATGCTGCCCAAGATCGAGGCGACGGTTGACGCGCGCGATCGCAAGGTCGCCGACGATCTGGCGGCGGCCAAGGCCGCACACGCGGCCGCCGACGGCCTCGAGGAAAGCTATCGCCAGCAGAGCGAGGCAAGCCGCGCTGCGGCGCAGAAGGCGGTTTCGGACGCCAAGGACAAGGCCGCTCGCGACGCCGAAAAGCGTCTGGCGAAAGTCGATGCCGAGCTTTCGGAAAAGCTGGCAGCGGCCGAAGCCGATGTGGGCGCTGCGCGTACCTCGGCAATGGCGGAAATCGAATCGGTCGCTGCGGAAGCGGCGACCGACCTAGTGGCCAAGCTGTCGGGCGTGAAAGTTGCCGCAACCGACGCAAAGGCTGCGGTGAAGGCGGTGCTGCATGGCTGATTTCCTGATGATCCTGTCCGAAGCTGCCGGCGCTGCCGGAGAGGCGCATGCCGATCCGACGGCTTTCGGGCTTAATGCCACCGTGTGGGTGTCGATCGCGATGCTCGCCTTCCTCGGCATTCTTGTCTGGAAGAAGGTGCCGGCGATGATCGGCGCGTCGCTCGACAAGAAGATCGCAGAGATTTCGAAGCAGCTCGGCGAAGCCGAACAGCTTCGCCTCGATGCCGAATCGCTCAAGGCCGAATATGAGGCCAAGCTTGCTGATGCGGCGAAGGAAGCCGACGAGCTTCGCGCCCGCGCCGAATCCGAGGCCGAAGCGCTCGTCGCCAAGGCGAAGGGCGATGCGACCGCGCTGATCGCTCGCCGCAAGCAGATGGCCGAAGACCGCATCGCAGCGGCCGAAGCCAACGCGGTTGCCGAGGTTCGTGCCGCGGCGGCCAAGGCGGCGACCGATGCCGCCGCAGCGCTGATCGCGGCCAAGCATGACGCGGGCGCCGACAAGGCGCTGATCGATCAGGCGATCGCGGCCGTCGCCAAGAGCTGATCTTTCCCGATCGGGCCATGAAAAGCGGCCGTCTCGACTAAGCGAGACGGCCGCTTTTTCGCGTCAATACTCGTCGAAATTGTCGGCCGCATCGCTGAACGGATCGCTGACCGCGGTGCCGCCTTTGCGATAGCAGGCGAAATCCATGATCGCCTCGTTGATGCTGTTGGCGGCGGGCGTCTTGTGCTCGGTGATCGTCTCGGACGGTTCGCTCTCGATGAAGCTGCCGTCGGCGCGATAATAGCTATATTCGAGCGTGCGGAAATAATTGCCACCGCAATCGAGCTCCTCGCGAATTTTTGCACCCACGATCGGTCCGCCGTTGAGCGGTTTGGCATAGACGCTCAGCACGTCGCCGACGATCTTGCCGCTCAGCGCGCGCAGGCTCGCAAGGTCGACATAGGTGCGGGTCGAATCATTGCCGCCCACCAGATACCATTCGGCGGCGGCAGCCGGCGTGGCGAGCGGCAACAGCGTGGCCGCCACAAAAATCATGCGCATAATATCCCCCCTTATGGTGCGCCCCGTGCACGGCCTGCCACAGCCGTTCGGGCGCGCAAAGCCGAAATTGGCGGCCTCAATATTTGATCATGATCCGGCGGGCGAGGGCGGGTGAGACGCTGTTGACGAGTTGCAACAGCTTCACCGCCCCCGCATTCACCTCGCGCTTGCCGGTGCGGATGCCGCGCACGATTTCGGCGGCGCAATCGTGCGCGCTCATCTTCTTCCCGGCGCGACCCGCGGTCATATTGGTTTCCACCACCGGCGGCAGCGCCTCGATCACCGCCACATTGCTGTCGCGCAGCAGGTGGCGGATCGCCTGCGTATAGGCGCGCAGCCCGGCCTTGGTGGCGCAATAGATCGAACCGCCGGCGCGCGGTGCGATCGCGAGCCCCGAGGTCACATTGACGATCGCGGCGGCAGGCTGGGCGTGCAGGATCGGCAGCAGCCGCGTGCAGAGTGCGATCGGCGCGTCGAGGTTGGTACGGATGCACTGCGCCGCGCTGTCGAGCGTCGCCGGCTCGTCCAGCTCATAATCGCTGCCGACCCCGGCATTGTTGACCAGAAGCGCCAGCGGTCGCCCCGCGACCCCCGCGACGACGGCATCGATTCCCGCCGGCTCGGACAGATCGCCGGCGATCGTTTCAAAACCCAGCGCCCGCATCCCCGCCAGTTTTTCGGGTGAGCGGCCCGTCACGACCACCTCGGCGCCCGCCGCCTGCAATTGCAGCGCGATTTCGCGCCCGATTCCATCGCTTCCGCCCGTCACCAGCGCCAGTTTGCCGTGTAATTCCATCGCCCCCTCCATGCTTTTACCTGCCACACTATGGCGGGCCGCGCGGCCATCGCCTACATGGAAATGATGGTCCGTCCCAACGCTCCCGAACGATTCAACGAAGAGAAGGCCACCTATGTCGTCCGCGGCGAGGGGGAGGGGGTCGACAAGCCCGATCTGGAGCGCGGTGCCGAGGTCATTCGCGGCGTCGTGCGCAAGCTGCCGGTGCGCCCCGGTGTCTATCGGATGCTCGATGCGCGCGGCGACGTTCTGTACGTCGGTAAGGCCCGCGCGCTGAAGAACCGCGTCACCAACTACACCCAGGTCGCGCGGCTGCCGCAGCGGTTGCAGCGCATGGTCGCGCAGACGCGCGCTATGGAGATCGTGACGACGACAAGCGAGGCCGAGGCGCTGCTGCTCGAGGCACAGCTCATCAAACGCTATCGTCCACCCTACAATGTCCTGCTGCGCGACGACAAAAGCTTCCCCTTCATCCTGCTCCGCATGGATCATGACTTCCCGCGGGTACAAAAGCATCGCGGCGCCCGCCGTGCCAAGGGACGCTATTATGGCCCGTTCGCCAGCGCGGGGTCGGTGAACCGCACTCTCAACGCGCTCCAGAAGACCTTTCTGTTGCGCAGTTGCACCGACAGCTTCTTCGCCAATCGTTCGCGGCCGTGCCTGCTCTATCAGATCCGGCGCTGTTCGGCGCCGTGTGTCGATCGTATCGACAAGGCCGATTATGCCGAACTCGTCGGCGATGCGCAGGATTTTCTGGAAGGCCGCTCGACCGCGGTGCAGAAGCGACTGGGCGACGCGATGACGCGCGCGGCCGAAGCCATGGATTTCGAGCTCGCCGCGGTGCTCCGCGACCGGTTGAAGGCGCTGACCTTCATCCAGGGTAGCCAGTCGGTGCATGCCGACGGGCTCGGCGATGCCGATGTCTTTGCGCTGGCCGCGAAGGGCGGGCAGCTCTGCATTGCCGGTTTCTTCATTCGCGGCGGGCAGAATTGGGGGCATCGCAGCTTCTTTCCCGCGCATGTCGCGGGGGTGCCCGAGCCTGAGGTGATGGCGAGCTTCCTCATGCAATTTTACGAGGGCGTGCCGCCCCCCAAGCTGATCCTCGTCGACCGTGAGCCCGAGGACGCCGCGGTCCTTGCCGAAGCGCTGGGCGAAACGGCGGGCCGCAAGGTCGAGATCAGCGTCCCGCAGCGCGGCAATCGCAAGCGACTGCTCGAACAGGCGGTGCGTAACGCCGGCGAAGAACTCGACCGCCGCCTTGCCGAAAGCAGCAGTCAGGCGAAACTGGGGCGTGAACTTGCCGATCTGTTCGATCTCGACGAACCGCCGCAGCGGATCGAAATTTACGACAACAGCCATATTCAGGGCACCAATGCGCTCGGCGCGATGGTCGTCGCGGGCCCGGAAGGCTGGATCAAGGGCGCCTATCGCAAGTTCAACATCAAGCGCCCCGAAACCCAGCCGGGCGACGATTTCGCGATGATGCGCGAAGTGTTCCAGCGCCGCTTCGCGCGCGCGCTCGAAGAAGATCCCGAACGCAGCAAGGGCGAATGGCCCGATCTGGTGCTGATCGATGGCGGCAAGGGCCAGGTTTCGGCGGCTGGCGCCGTGCTCGCGGAACTCGGTATCGACGATCTTCCTTATGTGGGCGTCGCCAAGGGACCGGATCGCAACGCCGGGCGCGAGACATTTTATTTGCCCGACGGCCGCGAATTCACGCTGCCCCCGAACAATGCCGTGCTTTTCTACATTCAGCGATTGCGCGACGAGGCACATCGCTTCGCCATTGGCGCGCATCGGCAGAAGCGGGCGAAGGCGATGGGCAGCTCGCCGCTTGACGAGGTTCCGGGCATCGGACCGGCGCGCAAGAAGGCGCTGTTGATGCATTTCGGCACGGCGCGGGCGATCCGCAGCGCCAGCCTCGACGATCTGAAAAAGGCGCCGGGCGTCAGCGCGGCGGTCGCGCAGGCCGTTTATGATTTCTACAATCCGGGAAGCTGAGGAGAAGAACGTGGATTTCGCAGCCGCCATGCCGCTCGCCGGAACGCTGGGCGTGACGATACAGGAAGGGACGAAAGAGCGCGTTACCGGGCGGTTGCCCGTGCGGCCCGACATCTGCACCGCGGGCAATATCGTCCACGGCGGCGCCATCATGGCGTTTGCCGACTGTCTGGGCGCGGTCGGCGCCTTCCTGACCTTGCCCGACGGCGCAAGCGGCACCACGACGATCGAAAGCAAGACCAATTTCCTTGGCGCCGGCCCGGTCGGGTCGGTGCTCGTCGGCGAAGCGACGCCGGTCAAGATCGGGAAGCGCCTGTCGGTCTGGCAGACGCGTATCCGCACCGAAGCGGGCGAAGAGGTCGCGCTCGTCACCCAGACGCAGATGGTGCTTTGGCTGGCCTGACCGCCGATGCCATCGTCTGCGCGGTTCGGGCGCATGGCGAACATGGCGCGATCCTGCGCGCCCTCACCGAACGCGCCGGCCTTGTCGCCGGCTATGTACGCGGGGGGCGATCGCGGCGCCTGCGCCCGATACTTATGCCGGGAAACCTCGTCGCGCTCGACCTGCGGGCGCGGACCGAGGATCAGCTTGGCGGCGCAACGGTTGAAATGATCGCCAGCCGCGCGCCACTGCTCGCCGAACCGCTGGCGGCCGCCGCGATCGACTGGGCGACCAGCCTGACCGCGGCGGCGCTTCCCGAAAGCCAGCCCTACCCGTCGCTCTACGCCGCGCTGTCGGCGCTTCTGGAGGCGATTGCGGTGGCGCCGGCGGCGCGGCTATGGGCAGCGGCGCTCGCGCGCTATGAGTTGCTGTTGCTTGCCGAGCTCGGTTTCGGGCTCAGCCTCGACGAATGCGTGGCGACCGGCACCGCCGACGATCTGGCCTTTGTCAGCCCCAAGTCAGGCGGGGCGGTCGGCCGCGCCGCCGCGGCTGGATATGAAGCGCGGCTGATGCCACTGCCGCCTTTTTTGCGCGGCCGCGATGCCGATCCGTCGATTGCCGACGTCATCGCCGGACTTGCCATCACCGGACATTTCCTCGACCGCGACATTCTCGATGGCCGAAACCGCGACTTGCTGGCGGTGAGGGAAAGATTGCTCGCCAGGCTGGGCAGGGCGGTTGCGTGAGGGGCCGCCGCTGTCTAAGCGGCTCGCGAAGATAGGAAAGGGCGACGCACGTGCAAATCCTGCTGCTGGCTGGCGACGGTATCGGACCGGAGATTATGGTCGAGGCCGAAAAGACCCTCGCCGCGCTGGCGCTGCCCATCACGATCGACCGCGCGCTTGTCGGCGGCGCGGCCTATGCCGCCACTGGCCACCCGCTGCCGCCTGAGACGCTCGCAAAGGCCAAGGCGGCCGATGCGATCCTGTTCGGTGCGGTCGGCGATCCGCGCTTCGATGCTGTCGAGCGTCATTTGCGGCCCGAGCAGGCTATTCTCGGCCTCCGGTCGGAACTCGGCCTGTTCGCCAATCTTCGTCCGGCCAAGTTGTTCGCGGGACTGGAAGACAGCTCTGCGCTGCGGCCCGAAGTCGCCTCGGCGATCGACCTGCTGATCGTGCGCGAACTCAACGGCGACGTCTATTTCGGCGAAAAGGGCATGCGCACGACCGCGACCGGGGAGCGCGAAGGCTATGACGTCATGGCATATAGCGAGAGCGAGGTGCGACGTATCGCGCATGTCGCGTTCCGCGCCGCGCAAGGGCGCCGGAAGCGGCTGTGCTCGGTCGACAAGGCAAACGTCCTTGAAACATCGCAGCTGTGGCGGGACGTCGTGATCGAGGTTGCGGCCGACTATCCCGACGTCGAGCTCAGTCATATGTATGTCGACAATGCCGCGATGCAGTTGGTGCGCAATCCGGGGCAGTTCGACGTGGTCGTCACGGGCAATCTGTTCGGCGACATTTTGTCCGATCAGGCATCGATGTGCGTCGGTTCGATCGGTCTTCTCGCATCGGCGTCGCTGAGCGAAGGCCGTCAGGGGCTGTACGAGCCCATTCACGGCAGCGCGCCCGATATTGCGGGTAAAGGGATCGCGAACCCGCTCGCGATGATCCTGTCGCTTGCCATGCTGCTTCGCCATTCGGGCGGCGACGAGGCGAGCGCGGCGCGCATCGAAAGTGCGGTAGCGAAAATCCTTGCCGATGGATGTCGCGGCGCCGATTTGGGCGGCTCGATGAGCACCGCAGCGCTTGGCGATGCGGTTGTCGCGGCTTTGAACGGATAAAGCGAGATGAAAAAGACGACGGGATTCGATCGCAGCAAGACGAGGAACTGGCGTCCGGCGACGCAGGCGGTGCGCGGCGGGACGTGGCGCAGCGAACATGGCGAAACGTCCGAGGCCCTGTTCCTGACCTCCGGCTATACCTATGACAGCGCCGAGGAAGTCGCGGCCCGCTTTGCCGGCGAGGCGCAGGGCATGACCTATTCGCGCCTGCAAAATCCCACCGTTGCGATGCTCGAAGAACGCATCGCGTTGATGGAAGGTGCCGAGGCGTGCCGGACGCAAGCCACCGGCATGGCGGCGATGACGACGGCGCTCCTGTGTCAATTGTCCGCTGGCGACCATGTTGTTGCTGCGAAAGCGGCCTTCGGGTCGTGCCGCTGGCTCGTCGATACGTTGCTGCCGCGCTTCGCGATCGAGACGAGCGTCGTCGATGGCCGTGACCTTGACGCGTGGAAGGCAGCGATCAAGCCGAACACCAAGCTTTTCTTTTTCGAAACCCCCGCCAATCCGACGATGGATATCGTCGACCTGCAGGCGGTGTGCGATCTCGCCAAGGCGCATGGCATCACGACCGTCGTCGACAATGCCTTCGCGACCGCCGCGCTTCAGCGCCCGCTGGAATTCGGCGCCGACGTCGTAGCCTATTCAGCGACCAAGCTGATGGAGGGGCAGGGCCGCGTCCTCGCCGGAGCGGTGTGCGGAACGGAAAAATTCATCAAGGAGGTGCTGCTGCCGTTCCAGCGCAATACCGGCCCGAACCTGTCGCCGTTCAACGCATGGGTTGTTCTGAAAGGGCTGGAAACGCTCGACCTGCGTGCCCGCCGCCAGTCGGAGAATGCGCTGGCGGTCGGCAAGGCGATCGAGGGGCGCGTGCGGCGTATCCTGCATCCCGGCCTGGCCAGCCACCCCCAGCATAATCTGGCGATGCGCCAGATGGATGGCTGCGGGCCGATCTTCTCCTTCTTCCTCGACGACCGGGTGCAAGCGATGGCGTTTCTGAACGCGCTCGAACTCGTCGATATTTCGAACAATATCGGCGATGCGCGCAGCCTGTGCTGCCATCCTGCGTCGACCACCCATTATGGCGTCAGCGCCGAGGCGCGCGCCGACATGGGCATCGAAGAGGGGATGCTGCGCATCAATATCGGGCTGGAGGATCCGCGCGATCTGATCGCCGATCTGGACCAGGCATTGACCAAGGTCGGGCTTTGAGCGACGCTGGCGGCGCGATGATCGACTCCCTCTTCCCCTTTGCCGCGACAACCGGGCCGATCACGGTGCGCGTGTCGGTCAGCTACCTGCCCGAACAGTCGCATCCGGCGCTGGGGCGCTGGTTCTGGGCCTATCATGTCCGCATCGAAAATCACGGTGAGGCCGCGGTGCAGCTGTTGACGCGGCATTGGCGGATCACCGACGGCCGCGAGCAGGTGAGCGAGGTTGAGGGCGAAGGCGTTGTCGGCGAACAGCCGCTCATCGCGCCCGGCGGGTCGTTCGACTATGTTTCGGGATGCCCGCTGCCGACGCCCGAAGGCGGGATGGTCGGCACCTATGTGATGGAAATGACCGACGGGTCGCAGATGCTGGCGGCAATTCCGGCCTTTCCGCTCGTGGCCCCCGCGACCGCGTCATGAAGCGCACCCATCTGCCTCTCAACGCGCTGCGCGTCTTCGACGCCGCTGCCCGCCATCTCAGCTTTACCCGCGCCGCCGACGAGCTGGCGGTGACCCCGGCGGCGGTCGGCCAACAGATCCGCGCGCTGGAGGACATGCTGGGCGTCGTCCTGTTCCGCCGGACCCCCAAGGGTCTTGAACTGACGGGGGAAGCACATGCCGGGCTCGACGCGCTGCGGCAGGGCTTTTTGCAGTTCGAGGAATCGGTCCGCGCAATGCAGGCGGGGCAGTCGTCGCAATCGCTGACCATCGCCGCGCCGCGCGACCTGACCGCCAAATGGCTGGCGCCGCGTCTCGCCCGGTACAGCCAGCAGGCGCCCGACGTGCGGTTCACGCTTGTGTCAGCCGATAGCGGCATTGATTTTACCGAGGCCAATCTCGATCTCGCGATTTTCTGGACCGATGGGGCCGGCGACCATGAAGGCGTCGCGCTGTCGGCGGCATCGATGGTCACCGTGGCGGGCCCTGGCGGCGGCAGCGACACGCGGATTGCGTGGCCGGGATGCCCCGTTGCCGAGGGTGAGCCCGCGTTGCGGCTGGGCGATGCCGGGCTTGCGATCGACGCCGCGGCCAACGGGCTGGGGCAAGCCTGCGTCCCGGCCATGCTCGCCGAGGCCGATATTGCCGCCGGGCGGGTGCGCCAAGTGGGTGAGGCGATGGATACGAAACGCGGCTATTGGCTCGTCGCGCCGACCCCGCAATGGCGGCAGGCGAAGGTCAAGGCGCTGGTGGCGGTGCTGACGGCGTAGCGCCCTCCTTGGCTGCGAGCGCGAGCAGCCGGGTGACGAGACCGGCGAACTTGTTGCCGTCAAGGTCCAGGGCCGCATTGTTCCAGCTTGCCGTGACGACGAACCATTTGCCGTCGGCCTTGCGCTGGCCGAGCAGGCTCATCGACACCACGCCAAGCTCCGACCCGCCCTTGTAGCCAAGGTAGGACCAGTCCGCCGCCGCTGCGGGGCCGACGCCGTTGTTGATCGCCAGCGCCGCCATCGTTTGCGCCGAACCGCGCGCCCGCAGGTCCGCAAAGGCCCGCGCTACATCCATCGGCGAGGCGAACCATTCGAGGCTGTCGATAAAGCGCGGTTTTCCTTCGAAGCTGACGCCGTCAACATTGGCGAGGGTGAAGCGATCGGCATTGTCATCGACGATCTTGCGTTGCTGCGCTTCGCTGCCCGAGAGAAAGGCTGAACGGAGATCAGCGAAATTGTTGCCCTTGAGCGCGAAGGCCTCGACCGTCGTCAAAAAGGGCGTGTTGCGTGCGGGTGCGCTATTGCCAGCCGCCCGCATCCGCGCTTCGATCGCCTCGCGGCCGAGCAGATGGATCAGCGTGTCGGCGGCGCCATTGTCGCTGACCGAGATCATCCAGTTCGCCAGCGTTTGCAGCGTCACCGGCGTGTTCAGCGGCCAATTGGCGGTCGCCGCCGACGAGAAGCTGGGATGGGCAAGCGGGACGACATCGTCCCAATGCCGCTTCCCCGCCGCAACCTGCGCAGCGAGCTCATCGAGAACATAGAGTTTGAATATCGATCCGACGGCATAGGGCCGATCGGCGCCCGAACCCGCAATCTGACGAATGTTGTCGCCGTCAACTTCGGCGACAAGAAACCCGGTATCGCCCGGTAAAGCAGCGATTTCCGCTGCAACTGCGGCGATGCTATCGTTGGCAGCCACAAATCCGGTTACTCGAAGTCCCAGCACCAGCGCTTCGGGGGCCGGGCCGACGTCCAGGCGGATCGTCGCGGTCCCGCGTTCGAAGCGGAGCAGTATCGTGCCCGATTGACCGTCGTCTGATGTCGCTCGCTTGACCGCGACCGGCTTGCCATATTGGCCGACCAGATTTTCGCTGATCTCCCGAAATCGCGCTTCGGGGATCGCCGCGCGAAAGGAAGGCGCAAAATATTCGGCATAGGGCACCCGCCCTTCGAACAGGGCGACGAGCTGACCGGCGCGGCGGTCGAAGGCGCTCTGTTCGGCGCGTGCGGCTGTGCCCGGCTGAGCATGGACGGTGCCGACAGGCAGCGCGGCCAAGGGGACGGCGAGCAGGGCAGCTGCAGCAAGGCGGTGCAGGCGGTTCATATCATTCTCCTTGTTCGGGGGCAGGGGCAGGCGGATCGCGATCGATCCGCGCTATCTGGCGCCGCAGCATCGCGGCGCCGCGCCGGTTGAGGAGCCAGATGGCCCCGAAAAGCAGCAACGGCCCGCCGATCAGCACCGTGCTACCAACCATGCCATAACGGTCATCCAGCGCCTGTGCGGTCATGAACAGCAGCAGACCGGGCAGCAAAGGTGAAAGATACCAGCGCCCGACGCGCGACAGCATATGCTCTTCACGAACGAGGCGCGCGCGGTAATAGGACCGGATGTCCGCGGCTTCGGCCGCCGGATCGGGACGCGAGGTTCGGCGGGTTAGCTGCCAGCTGACGAACAGTGTCCCGGCAATCACGAGCAGACTGCCCAGCTTGAACAGCAGGCCGGGAAGGACCACGGCATAGACGGCAAAACCCGCAATCACGATGGCGGCGGCCATATATTCGCGGCGATTTCGCCGGGCGACGATGTCGCCGAGCCGCGACGCGCGGCGCCTGACTTCCTCGACCGGCATCGGGTCGAACGCGGCCGTATCGCTTTGCCACAGGGTGTGAAGGGTCATGTCGTCGGAAAAATCGGTCATGTTGCATCTCCCAAGCCGACGAAACGGCGCGTGAGCATGGATTTGAAGCGATGGACCTTGGTTGCGACGGCCTCGGACGACACGCCCGTGACGTCGGCGATTTCGGCCGCTGGCATCCCTTCGAGATAAAGGAGCAATATCTGCCGGTCGGGCGGTCCGAGCCGGTCGATGATAGCCAGCATCAAGGCGAGCGCCTGATGGGTCTCGGCGCGCTCGGCGGGCGAGGGGGCTTCATCGGCAAGCGCTAGATCCTCGATATCGACCCACGGCCGCCGACGCTTGCGGGCTTGGGCGGCGACGTGCGAGGCGGCGCGGTTATGCACCACGCGCCAGACCCAGGTGCTCATCGCGCAGCGGGCATCGAAGCGGGCGAAGCTCTGCCAGAGCGCGACCTGCAACTCCTGGAGAAGGTCGCGTTGCAGTTCGGGATCGGCTTCATAGCCGCGCGCCATGCGGGCGATAGCGCCGCCGAAGCGGTCGATCGCCTCTTCGAACAGCCTGTCTTGCGCCTTTCCGGTCACCCCGATCTCCCAAAAGCCCGTGCCAATATCCGGTTAGTCGCCGGCGGCGCGTGTTTCTGACAGGGGAGGCGAAAAATTCGCTTCAGGCGTCGATCGCCGCCTCGTCCAGTGTTGCGGCATTGGCCTGAATGAACTGGAATCGATGCTCGGGATGCTTGCCCATCAGTCGGTCGACCAGATCCTTGACGATCTGCCGCTCCTCATACTCCTGCGGCAGCGTGACCTTGAGCAACGACCGCGTCGCCGGGTCCATCGTCGTTTCCTTAAGCTGGTTGGGATTCATCTCGCCCAGCCCCTTGAAGCGTCCGACCTCGACGCGCTTGCCCTTGAACAGGGTCGCTTCGAGTTCGGCACGATGGGCGTCGTCGCGCGCATAGGCCGACGTTGCCCCGGCGGTGATGCGATAAAGCGGGGGCTGCGCCAGATAGACATGGCCGGTGCGGACGATGTCGGGCATTTCCTGGAAGAAAAAGGTCATCAGCAGCGTCGCGATATGCGCGCCGTCGACGTCGGCATCGGTCATGATGATGATCTTGTCGTAGCGCAGGCGGTCGGCATCGCAATCCTTGCGCATCCCGCAGCCGAGCGCGAGCGCAAGATCGGCGATTTCCTGATTGGCGCGGATCTTGTCCGCGCTGGCGCTGGCGACATTCAATATCTTGCCGCGAATGGGCAGGATCGCCTGCGTCTTGCGATCGCGCGCCTGTTTGGCACTGCCGCCGGCGCTGTCGCCCTCCACGATAAATAATTCCGTGCCTTCCGGGCCGTTGTTCGAACAATCTGTCAGCTTGCCGGGCAGGCGCAGCTTGCGAGCGCTGGTCGCCGTCTTGCGCTTGACCTCGCGTTCCGCCTTGCGCTTGAGCCGCTCGTCCATCCGTTCGAGGATCAGCCCGAGGAGGGCGCGGCCACGATCCATATTGTCCGAGAGGAAATGGTCGAAATGGTCGCGCACGGCATTTTCGGTGAGGCGCGCGGCCTCCGGGCTCGACAGCCGATCCTTGGTCTGGCTCTGGAACTGGGGGTCGCGGATGAAGACCGACAGCATCATCTCGCCGCCGTTGAAGACATCTTCCGCGGTTATCTGCGCCGCCTTTTTCTGCCCGATCAACTCGCCAAAAGCGCGCAGCCCCTTGGTCAGTGCAGCGCGCAGCCCGGCTTCGTGCGTGCCGCCTGCGGGGGTGGGAATGGTGTTGCAATACCAGCTATAGCTGCCGTCCGACCACAGCGGCCAGGCGATCGCCCATTCGGCGCGTCCCTGTTCGTCGGGGAACTCCTGCCGCCCGACGAAAGGTTCGGCAGTGGCGCACTCGCGTGTGCCGATCTGTTCCTTCAGATGGTCAGCGAGTCCGCCCGGAAACTGGAACACCGCCTCTGCGGGCGTGTCGTCGCCAATCAGTTCGGGCGCGCATTTCCAGCGGATTTCGACCCCGGCGAAAAGATAGGCCTTCGACCGCGCCATGCGATAGAGCCGCTGCGGCTTGAACCGGCCATGTTCGCCGAAGATCGCGGGATCGGGCACGAAGGTCACGCTGGTACCGCGGCGGTTCGGCGTCGACCCCAGTTCTTCGAGCGCGCCCAAGGGCAGGCCTTGCGAAAAAGACTGGCGATACAATTGCTTGGAGCGTGCGACTTCGATGATGGTTTCGATCGATAGCGCGTTGACGACGCTGACCCCGACGCCGTGCAGGCCGCCCGACGTCGCATAGGCCTTGCCCTCGAACTTCCCGCCCGAATGGAGCATGGTCAATATGACTTCCAGCGCCGATTTCCCCGGAAACTTCGGGTGCGGATCGACCGGCATACCGCGGCCGTTGTCGACTACGGTCAGCCGGTTGCCGACGTCGAGCGTGATCTCGATCCGCGTCGCGTGGCCCGCAACGGCTTCGTCCATACTGTTGTCGATGACTTCCGCTGCAAGATGATGCAGCGCACGCTCGTCGGTGCCGCCAATGTACATGCCGGGACGGCGACGGACGGGTTCGAGCCCTTCCAGCACCTCGATCTGGGAGGCGTTGTAGCTTTCCGTCGCGGGGGCGGAGCTGTCGAACAAATCGTGACTCATGGCCTTGCTATAGGGGGCCGGGAAGGGCGCTGGCAAGCGCGGTTTTCGGGCGATCCAGGGCGCGGCGCGGACCGATTTCCTGCCGCTCGGCTCATCCCGTTTTCAGCACAGGCAGGAACTTCGCCGAAAGCCGGCGGGTTGATCGGGTGACTGCAAAGTCACTCAAAAAGTGGAGAAAATATATGAAACTCGCCTCTCTCCTCGTCGCTTCGGCGGCGACGATGCTGGCTGTCCCGGCCATGGCTCAGGTCGGCGGATTCACCGCGCGCGACAGGTCGCAGGATTTCAACGGCCCCTATGTCTCGGTCGGCGGCGGCGCGACGCTGCAGGGCAGCGATCGCGGCGAAACGCTCGTCTTCGATACCGATCGCGACGGCACCTACGGCGATCAGGTCACGACCTCGACCGGCGCCGACGCCTTCTCGCCTGGTTTCTGCAACGGCGCCGCGACAGGCACCGCGAACGGCGGCTGCCGCAACGACAAGGACGGCCCCGAATTCTTCGGCCGCGTCGGTCTCGACAAGCGTATGGGCAATTTCGTCGTCGGCGCGCTGATCGAGGGTGGTCACAGCGTGGCGCGTGACAGCGTCAGCGGCTTCTCGACGACCCCCGCGAGCTACACCATGAGCCGCGAAGCCGATTGGCAGGCCAGCGCCCGCCTGCGCGCCGGTTATACGCCCGGTGGCGGCGCTCTCTTCTATGTCACCGGCGGTCCCGCCTATGCGCGGCTCGACAACCGCTTTTCGACGACCAATACGGCGAACAGCTTTGCCGACAATGGCAAGACCAACGCCTGGGGCTATGCCGCCGGCGGCGGGGCCGAGGTGATGGTCACGAACAACATCGCGGTCGGCCTCGAATATCTCTACACCGACGTGAAGGACGATGATTATGTGGTGAATGTCGGCGCGGGCAGCGCGCCCGCAACCAACCCGTTCCTCCTCAACGGCGGCGGCACCAATATCCAGCGCAGCGATCCGCATTTCCGGACGCACAGCGTTCGCGGAACATTGAGCTTCCGCTTCTAATAGGCTGTAAGGAAAGGCGTCGGAGCGATCCGGCGCCTTTTCGTATGTCAGTCTATCGGCCGAGCGGGGCGTCGAAGATTGCGAAATTGCCGTTGGCACTCGCGACGAGCCGGTCGTCCTGATAGAGACGCGCATCGATATTGGCGATGCGTTTGCCCTGATGCAGCACGCTCGCATCGCAGATCAGCCGACCCTCGCGTACGCCGACATGATAGTTGAACTTGATTTCGAGCGTCGCGCACCATTTGCTGTCGGGCATCTGGCTGGTCAGCGCGCCGCCCATTGCCGTATCGGCGAGCGAATAGGCGACGCCGCCATGCGCAACGCCCTGCGGATTGAAGTGCCGCGCGCGGTCGATGTCGATCGCCATCCGGCATCGACCATCGCCGCGTTCGACCATTTCGAACCCCATGAAGCGCGCGAATTCGAAATCCTGTCCGAACGGCCTCACCGGACGCGCGGCCCCCCGAAGGGCGGCGGCGGCGGCGGGCGGCGCGTCCCGCGCGGCAGTTGTGCCTGATAGGCGCGTCCGCAATGTTCGACGCAATAGGGGAAGCCGGGGTTCACCGCCTCACCGCAGAAATGGAAATCGGGCTCGCCCGGATGGCCCATCGGCCAGCGGCAGATACGATCGTTGAGATCGAGCAGGCTGGTCTTGTCGGCGATCTCGGGGCTCGGCTTCGCGGGCACCAGGCGGCGCGGCGGCGCCGGCGGAATCGGAGCCTGCTGGTCGCCGGGTCCCTGACGAATGAAGCCTCCCGGGCCGATCGAGACGATGCGCGGCGCATCGGGCTTGGATGGCGCGTCGGCTTCAGGGGCCGAGGCATCGGCGGCAACCGGCTTTGGTTCGGCCTTGGGCGGTGCGGCCGCAGGGCGCGGAGCCGCCGGTGCGGCAGCACGGGGTGCAGCAGGCGCGGCCACCGGCTTGGGTGCAGCGGGCGCCGCCGCCTTGGGCGCGGGCGCCTTTACCGGCTTGTCGGTGGCTTTGACCGGCGACGGGCGCGATTTCAGCCCCAGACGGTGCGCTTTGCCGATGACGGCATTGCGGCTGACCCCGCCGAGCTCGTCGGCGATCTGGCTGGCGGTCAGGCCCTTTTCCCACATGTTGCGCAACTGTTCGATGCGCTCATCAGTCCATGACATCTTTATTCCTCATCATTCCACGCCGCGGGCGGATCGCATTCCCGAAAGGACGCGCGCAGTCACAGCCCAGCTTGCGGTAAGATCGGGGAGGCGATAGGCGAGAACGCCATGAACGACCAGCCCCAAATTTCGCGCCCGGAGTCGGGCACAGGCTCAGGCGATTTCCGTGCCGCGCCGCATTTCGCGGAACCCGGTGTCCCGCATATCCGGACGCTCAATGTTCCGGGGATGCAGGCGCTATATGTCAAGGAGGTGCGGCGCTTTTTCAAGGTGCAGCTCCAAACTATCTGGGCTCCGGCGGTCACGACGCTACTTTTCCTCGTCATTTTCACCGTCGCGCTGGGCGGTGCGGGTCGCCGCGTCATCGGCGTTCCCTTTGCCGATTTCATTGCCCCCGGCCTGATCATGATGGCAATGCTGCAGAACAGCTTCGCCAACTCGAGCTTCTCGCTCCTCGTCGGGAAGATTCAGGGCACCATCGTCGATTATCTGATGCCGCCACTCGCCGTGGGCGAGCTGATTATCGCGCTTGTCGGCGCCGCGGTGACGCGCGCGATCCTCGTCGGTATCGCGCTGTGGGCCGCCATGCTGTTCTGGCCCGGCGTCCACGTCGCCCCGCAGCATCCATGGGCGGTTGCTTTGTTCGGCGTCCTCGGGGCGATGATGCTGGGCTTCCTCGGGCTGCTGACCTCGGTGTGGGCCGAAAAATTCGATCATGCCGCCGCGGTCACCAACTTCGTCGTCACGCCCCTCGCGCTGCTGTCCGGGACGTTCTACTCGGTCGACAAGCTCGCCCCCTGGTTCCAGTCGGTCGCGCACGGCAACCCCGTCTATTATGCGATCATGGGGTTCCGGTACGGCTTCATCGGCACGGTCGATTCGACGATTGCCAATCCGGTCGCGACCGCAGCGCTGTTCCTGATCGGCGTAAATGCGCTGCTGGGCGTCATCACCTATCGTCTTCTGGCGTCAGGCTGGAAGCTCAAGGCCTGAAGAGTCCGCACCGACCCGCGAGGGCCGGTCAGGTCAGTGGCGGTGGATCGAGCGGACGCGGTAGCGACCGCGATCGAGCCCGTCGAACATCGCCTCGACCTGCGGGTGATCGACCGGCCCTTCGTCGCCGTCGGCCACCAGATTCTGCTGGCTGACATAGG
The DNA here is from genome assembly GCF_000371385.1 of Sphingopyxis sp. MC1. NCBI lineage: Bacteria > Pseudomonadati > Pseudomonadota > Alphaproteobacteria > Sphingomonadales > Sphingopyxidaceae > Sphingopyxis > Sphingopyxis sp. MC1. The sequence goes on along the minus strand of NZ_AOUN01000006.1, from coordinate 9,383 downwards.
CGATATAGGCGCTGTCCTCGCTTTCGGCGAGTAGGTGGTAATAGGGTTGTTCCTTGGCCGGGCGGATCGCCTCGGGGATCGCCTGATACCATTCCTCACTGTTCGCGAAGACCGGATCGACGTCGAACACGACGCCGCGAAAATCGAACATCCGGTGCCGCACGATATCGCCCGGCGCAAAGCGCGCGCGTTCGATCAGCGGCGCGGAAATTGCGGCGGAGGGCGTATCGGGCAGGGAAGTATTCTTGATCGTCATGTCGTTAACTTATGACGATCCGCGGGGGATTCAAGTCCATTCCCCAGTCCGGCGACGGGCCGCGCCACGGGTCGAAACATGGGGAAAAATGGAGGAGAGTGAGGGATTCGAACCCTCGGTACCGTTGCCGGCACTTCGCATTTCGAGTGCGACGCTTTCGACCACTCAGCCAACTCTCCTCGCTGAGGCGGTTGCCCCTAGCGGCGGTCCGCATATGTTGCAACCCCTTCGTCACAAAATTGCGTCCCGCCGTCATTTTTCACCGGTGCATCAGGGCCGGTCGGCCTCCCACCAATAGGGATCGCGCTTGCGATTGCCGGTTTCGGCTTCGTTGAGCGTCATCGGGTCGTAGAGCCGTCCGCCGAGCATCACGCGGTGGATATGTTCGGTGTTGCGGATATTTTCGGTCGGATCGGCATCGAGAATCAGCAGGTCGGCGAGCTTGCCGGCCTCGAGCGAGCCGACGTCCTTTGCATAGCCGAGCGCCGTGGCCGGCATGATCGTTGCGGCGCGCAATGCATCAATATTGCTCCACCCGCCGCGCACGAAGGACCAGATTTCCCAATGCGCGCCGACGCCGGCCTGCTGGCCGTGCGCGCCGATCGACACGTTGCGGCCGACCGCGGCGATCTTGCCCGCCTCGCGTGCCGAATCATCGTCGACATAGTCGCTCTCGGGCGCAATCACGCGGCGCTTGTTGTCCGCTGCCAGGATCGCAGGCGGGATGTGGCGCGCGAGGATCGGCTGTTCCCACACATTGGTATGCGCGCGCCAATAGGGATCGCCGGCAGGACCGCCGTATGTCACCACCAGCGTCGGGGTATAGTCGGTATTCGTCTGGCCCCACAGCTGCACCAGATCCTTGTAGAAGGTGTGCAGCGGAATATTGTGCTCGACGGTCGTGTTGCCGTCCTGGATGAGCGTCAGGTCCATCGTGTAGAGCGAGCCGCCCTCGGGCACGACCGCCATATTTTCGGCCTGCGCGGCCTTGACCACCATCTGTCGCTGTTCGCGGCGGGGCTGATTATAGTTTTTGACGCTATGCGCGCCTTGGGCCTTCAGGCGGCGGACATGCGCCAAAGCGTCTTCATAGCCGTCGATTTCGGCATAGATGCCTGCGGCCTTGGCGCCGTAGATGATCTCGCCGGTCGAAAAGATGCGCGGCGCGAGGATCAGGCCGGCACGCTGCATTTCCGACGACACGAAAATTTCGGACGCGCGCGACGACGGGTTGTGACTGGTCGTCGTTCCCATCGCGAGGTTGACCATCTCCGACCAATTCTGCTGCGGCACCAGTTCGTCATCGCCGTGCGGGCCGTGGGCATGGGCATCGACAAAGCCCGGAACGATCGTCTTGCCCGTCGCATCGACCGTCACCGCGCCCGCGGGAACGGTCACGGCGCTGGCAGGACCTACGGAAACGATGCGGTCGCCGTCGATGACGATCGCGCCATTGTCGATGATGCCGCCGTCCTTGGCCGCCATCGTCACGATTTTGGCACCGGTTATCACGACGATGCCTTTGTGCTTCGCCGCAGCCTGCGTCATCGAAAGCGAAACGCCCTCGGTAGGCGGCGTGTATTTCACCGCGCGGTCATCGCCCGGAGCATCGGCGAACATTGCGCCCAGGTCGGCGCTGAACAAGGTCGCGCCGCGCGTCCAGTGAAGCCGCCGACCGCCGTCCGACCAATGCATATAATCGGCGCCGCTGCCGCTGATCCGCGTGACGGGCAGGGCCCCGCTCTTGGTCGAAAGCGATACGTCCTGACCGCCGGGCATCAGCGGAGTGACATAGGCGTCATAATTCTCGCGGAAGGCGAGGGTGCGGCCGTCGGGCGAAATTTCATAGTCGCTGACCAGGTCGCCGCTGGCATGAACGCGCTTGTCCTGGCCGTTGAGATCGGTGCTGACCAGCTGGTTCTTGCCGTCGCCCGACGCGACCATGAAGATGCGGTCGCTATCGGTGCCGAACTGCGGCTTGGCGCCATTGTCGGTGATCCGGACGGGGGCGCCCCCGGTCGCTGCGACGCGGTAGATGCCGGGGTCGTCGCCCCAGCGCTGTGACGTCAAGCCGCCGCCCGAACGACGCTCGAATGCGATCAGCTTACCATCCGGGGAATAGCGCGGTTCGGCATAGTGGCCAGGTACGCTCGTTACCTTGCGCGACGCGCCGCCGCCTGCAGCGATGGTATGGATTTCGCCAAGACCGGCGTCGGTCCAGCGCACGAAGACGATCTGCTTGCCGTCGGACGACCAACTCGGCCAGAGTTCGAACGCGGCGCTTTTGTCCGCGGTCAACTGGCGCGCGGTGCCGCCCGTCGCGGGCTTGACCCAAAGCTTGCCGAGCGTCTCGAAAACCACCTGCTTGCCGTCGGGCGAGACTTCGGCCCAGCGCGGCATCTGGGTCTGGAAGCTGTCGGGTGCGACCTCGACCGCGGGATGCGTCGCATCGATGATCACGCGGTCATCGTCGATCTGGAAGGGAATGATCCGCGCATCGCCACCTCCGGCGGCCACGCGGCGCAGCTTTCCGCCGGCCCAGAACAGGATTTCTCCGCTATCGGGCGTCCACGCCATATTCGGGTAGACGCCGGTGACCGCCCAGGTTTCCTGCACATCCTGATCGAGCACGTCATAGACCTTCTTCTCGGCGCCCGAGGTCAGATCCTTGACGTAGAGTTTCGACTGCGCGCCCTCGCGGCGGACGAAGGCGAGCTTCTTGCCGTCGGGCGAGGGGGTGGGGCGCACCGCGCCGCCATCGCCCGATGCGGCGGTGTCGACCTCTCCCGTGTCGAGATTATAGCGTTCGATATGGAACAGGTCGGTGTTGCTGTCCTGCGCATATTCGAAAATCGGCCCCGGCGTGACGTTGCGCGTGTAATAGACATGCTTGCCGTCGGGCGCGAAAATCGGTTCGCCCAGCTCTTTCTGATGCCGCTCGTTCGGGCGCTTGACCAGCGGAACGCCTGCCCCGCCCGACACATGATAGAGCCAGACTTCGCCGGTGCCGAGCGAGCGCCCGGTGGTGAAATGCTTCTTGGCGACGATGAACTCACCGTCGGGACTCCAGCTCGGCTGGTTGAGCAGGCGGAAATCTTCCTTCGACAGCTGGCGCTTGTCGCTGCCGTCACGGTTCATGATCCAGATATTGTCGCCGCCGCCGCGGTCGGAGACGAAGGCGATGCGCTTGCCATCGGGCGAGAAGCGCGCCTGATGCTCATAAGCGAGCCCTTCGGCGATACGAGTGGGCGTGCCGCCCGCGATGGGCATGGTGTAGATATCGCCGAGGAGGTCGAAGGCGATCGTCTTGCCGTCCGGCGCGACATCAACGTTCATCCAGCTGCCTTCGTCGACCGCGATCGGTACCTTGTGCGTTACCATTCCGGGCGGCGCGTTGACGTCCCATTTTTCGGGTTTTGCGTCGGCCGCAGGCGCGGCTGCCTGTTGAGCGAAAACCGATGTCGAACAGGCCAGAGTCGCGGCCAGGGCGAGTGCGATGCGCGCCATGAAATTATCCCCTGTTGTAATTATGCTGTGAGCATATGGCGCTCCCCGCAAAGCGCAAGCCGCCGCTTTCGATGAAGACGCTGGCCGCGTCGACGGACGACTGCTAGCGATAGGTGGCAATAAAAAACCGGGAGGGATTTGTGCCGCTGACGGGAATACGCGTGCTGGATTTCGGGCGCTATATTGCGGGCCCTTATTGCGCCGCCTTGCTCGCCGATTATGGCGCCGATGTCATCCGGATCGAGGCGCCCGGCGGCAATGACGACCGTTTTACCGTGCCCGTCGCCGAGGATGGATCGGGCGCGATGTTCATGCAGATGGCGCGCGGCAAGCGGAGCCTGAGCCTGAAGCCCGGAACGCCCGAAGGGCGCGAGATCGTACGCAAGTTGGTCGCCGGCGCCGATGTCGTGATCGCCAACCTGCCGCACGATGTGCTGGGCAAGCTTGGACTGGACTATGAGAGCCTGTCGGCGATAAATCCCCGCATTATCCTGGCAACCGCCTCGGCCTTCGGCAGCGAGGGGCCGCTTTCGGGGAGCGTGGGCTTCGACGCGGTGGGTCAGGCAATGTCGGGGACGGTTCACCTGACCGGAACGCCCGACCAACCCTATCGCGCACAGGTCAATTATGTCGATTTCGGTACTGCGCTGCACTGCGCCTTCGGGGTCATGGTGGCGCTGCGCGAACGCGAGCGGACGGGGCGGGGGCAGTGCGTTTCGGGGTCGCTTCTCGGCACCGCACTGGCCTTTTCGAACGCTCTGACGATCGATCATGCGATCAACGGGATCGAGCGTGAGCCGATGGGCAACCGCAGTTTCAGTTCGGCACCCACCGATCTGTTTCGCACCCGCGACGGCTGGATCGTCACGCAGATCGTCGGCGGCGCGATCTTCGCGCGCTGGGCGGCGCTCGTCGGCCGTTCCGAACTGGTCGACGATCCGCGCTACGCAAGCGACATTGCCCGCGGCGACAATGGCGCCGAGCTGAGCGCGATCATGCAGCGCTGGTGCATCGAACGCAGCACCGAGGCGGCGATTGCCGAGATGGGCGCTGCGCGCGTTCCCGCCGCGCCGATCCTGAAGCCCGGCGAAGCGCTGGCGCATCCGCAGGTGGCGGCGATGGGCCTGATCGAACCGCTTGCCTATCCCGGCTCGCCGGCACCGGCGCCGGTGATCCGCGCACCGATCGGGTTGTCGGATGCGGCGAAGGCCACAGCGCGGCGCGCTCCGCAGGCGGGTGAGCATAGCGATGCGATCCTTGCGGAGCTTGGGTATGATGCCGCCAGCATTTCCGCTTTGCGCGCGCAAAGGATTATTTGATCCGCCTAGCGGTGGACGGGGTATCATCGCCTTCCTAAGTTGCGAACCACAACCGAAATCTAGCGCAGGAGTGTCCGATGGCCGACCAGAATGACTATGTGCCGCCGAAAGTGTGGAGCTGGGACAAGGAAAGCGGCGGACGTTTCGCCAACATCAACCGCCCGATCGCCGGCCCGACCCACGACAAGGATTTGCCGGTAGGCAAGCATCCGCTCCAGCTCTATTCGCTGGGTACGCCCAATGGGGTGAAGGTGACCGTCATGCTGGAGGAATTGCTCGCGGCGGGTCATTCGGGCGCCGAATATGATGCGTGGCTGATCAACATCGGTGAGGGCGACCAGTTTTCGAGCGGTTTCGTCGACGCCAATCCGAACAGCAAGATCCCGGCGCTCGTCGATCGCAGCGGCGACACGCCGATCCGGGTGTTCGAATCGGGCGCGATCCTGATCCATCTCGCCGAAAAGTTCGGGGCTTTCCTTCCCACCGACCCCGCGCAGCGCGCCGAAACGCTGTCCTGGCTGATGTGGCAGATGGGAAGCGCGCCCTTTCTCGGCGGCGGCTTCGGTCACTTCTATGCCTATGCGCCCTTCAAGCAGGAATATCCGATCAACCGCTATGCGATGGAGGTGAAGCGCCAGATGGATGTGCTCGACCGCCGTCTGGCCGACAATGAATATATCGCCGGCAGCGATTACAGCATCGCCGATATGGCGATCTGGCCCTGGTACGGCGCGCTTGCCAAGGGGTTGATCTATGACGCCGGCGAGTTCCTGCAGGTGCAGGACTACAAGAATGTCCAGCGCTGGACCGATCAGCTTGCGGCGCGTCCCGCCGTCAAGCGCGGGCGGATGGTCAATCGGGTGATGGGCGATCCGGCGAGCCAGCTTCGCGAACGCCACGACGCGTCCGATTTCGATCTGCGCACCGAAGACAAGCTGCAGGCAGCGAACGGATAATTTTGCGTATTTTGCGCGCCGGGCGCGCGGGCGATCGTTAACATTTGCCCGCGCGCCGCGCATTTCGGCGCCCGGCGCCGTATCTATAATCGGTAATTTGCGCAAAATTCCGGCACGTCGTCTTTGGGCGATGCTTGACGCGTGGCGGTCATGTTGGCCGCATGACAGGTTCATACCCCCGAAACGGCATCCGCCGCGCGGCCATCATCCGCGAGGCTCAGCGTCTGGCCCGCAACGAGCGGGCGGCGGCGATCGTCGAAATGGCGCTGGTGCTGCCGCTGTTCCTGACGCTGCTCATCGGCATCCTGATCTACGGGCAATATTTCCTCCTCGCCCATAATGTGCAGCAGGCTGCGAACGATGGCGCGCGCGCCGCGATCGTCGGCCTCGACGCCGCCGATCGCCGGGCGGTGGCGATCCGCGCGGTTGATCGCAGCATGGCGAGCATCGGCGATTACAGCCCCGCCAACCGCACGATAGCGGTCAGTGAGACAAGCGAGGCGGTGACCGTCGCGTTGACCTACACCGTTCCCGCCGACCATTTCCTTCGCTCCTCTTTCGTCCCGGCGCCCGGCCATGTGATCGGCGCCCGGGCGACCTTCGAACTGCCGGCGGATTGACGATGCGCCGGCCCATCTTGGCAAAGCTGGCGCGCGATACGCGCGGCGGGATCAGCATCGCTTCCGCGCTGGCGATGACGATGCTGATCGGCTCGGCGGCGCTCGCGGTCGACTTCGGATCGCTCTATCTCGACCGCCGCAAGCTTCAGGGCATCGCCGATGCGGCGGCGCTGGCGGCGGCGGGACGCCCCGGCGACGAACGGGCGGCGGCCGACCGGATCATCGCCGCCAACTGCAATTGCGCGATCACCATCTCGGCTTTCGAAGCCGGAACCTATACTGCCGACCCTGGCATCGCCGCCGAACAGCGCTTTGCCCCCGGCGGCAACAGTCCCAATGCCATCCATGTCGTCCTCACCCGCGAGCGCCCGCTGTTCTTCGGGCGCTTCCTGACCGGGCGCGACCATAGTGTCATATATGCCAGCGCCACCGCCGCGCGGCAGGGCTAAGCCGCCTTCTCGCTCGGTTCGCGCGTCGCCGCGGTGCATGGCGGTCTGCCTAATGCGCTGCTGTCGGCGCTCACGGGCAGTCAGGTCAATCTGAACCTGATGGACTATAAGGCGCTGGCCGATGCCGACATCGATCTGCTCGCTTTTTCCGACGCGCTGCGCACCGAACTCGATGCCGACGTGCTGACCTTTGGTCAGACGCTCGATACCCAGGCGACCTTACCACAAGTGCTGGGCGCGCTCGCCAAGGCAAGCGACGGGCAGGCGGCAAAAGCGATCGGCACGCTCGCCGATGCGGCACTGCCGCGTAGCCTCCTGCCGTCGCGCGCAATCGACCTCGGCCCGCGCGCATCGAGCATCCGGATCGACCCAGCCAATCCGGTGAAGGTCAACGCGCTCAGCATGGTGCGAACGATGCTGTTGCTCGCCAACGCCAATCGCCAGCTCGATCTTGCGACCGGCGTCACCATTCCCGGGGGTTCGGGGGTCGATGTGGCGTTGATGATCGGCGAGCCGCCGGCCAACTCGCCGCTGATCGCGGTGACCGAAAAGCAGGACGTCATCGTGCGCACTGCGCAGGTCAGGCTCAAGCTGGCGGCGAGCGTCAACACGCCGCTCGCCGCAATCGATATCCCGGTCTATACCGAATTGGGATCGGCCGAAGCGCGCATTTCGGACATCGACTGCCACCACGGCAGCGACGCGGTAACACTGGGGATCAAGACGGCCCCCGCAACCTTGTCGATCGGCAAGGTCAATGCGATCGATTTTCAGAATATGCAGCGCCCACTGAACCCGCAGCCGGTCAAGCTGCTCAGCCTGCCGCTCGCGAGCGTAAACGCAAAGGCCGAACTGGTGCTGTCCGATCTTTCCGAAAAGCCCGCCCGCTTCACGCGCGACGACATCGACGATGGCCGCGTCAAGACGGTCGAGAGCGGGGGATTGGTATCGGGCGCCGCCAAATCACTCGCCGATCGGATGGATTTGTCGGTCAACATCCTCGGGATCGGATTGAACGCCAAGGCGCTGACGAGCCTTGTCGGCGACACGGTCGGGCTGGCCGCGCCCGTGCTCGACGGCGTGCTCGAAAGCGTCACCGCGACGCTGGGGCTGCATCTGGGCGAGGCGGATGCGCGGGTCAACGCGCTGCGGTGCGGCAAGGCGCGATTGGTCTGATCGCTCCGTTTCGGCGCCATTGCCGGTACGCCGCGCTGCCAGCCGCCCCGCATTCCTCCCATAATATGTCCATGGCTTCGAAGGGGAGGCGAATTTGGCGACGGCACAGGAACCCGAACGGGTATCGGCGGCGGACTTCATCCGGGGCTTTGCGAGCTGGCGGCTCCGGTCAGCACGGCGGCCGGTCGTGGTAACGCACCATGGAAAGGACGCACACGTCCTGATCTCGCACGACGATTACCGTCGGTTGCGCAAGCCCGCGAGCGGCGAAGCGGTCGACGCGCTGCAGGCGTCGCTTGCGAACCTCGTCGAGGCGATCCGCGATGCGGTGCTGCTGTTCGATCGCGACCGGCGCATCGTGGCGCTCAACCCCGCCGCGCGCGATTTGGTCGCCGGTGATGACGATCTGCTCGGGCGCCAATTGGTCGATATATTTCCGGGTTTCGGGGCAAGTCTGGTGGCGAGCCACGTCGCCCGGCTGATCGAATGCCGCGAGCGCTTTGCAGGCGAGGTGCCCGGCCTTTTGCGTCCGCGCCAGTGGCTGCGCGTCGACCTGGTGCCGGTTCCCGTGGGCGGCGCGATGATCCTCCGCGACGTAAGCGCGACCTTCGAGGGGGCGGTCGAAGGCGACACGCGCGCCGCGACGATAGCGGCGATCGAGGCGCAGGGGATGATCGGCCACGCCCGCCTTTCGGTGCGCGAGGCGATCGAGGACGCCAATTCTGCGCTGATTTCGATGGTGGGCGTCGATGCGCTGGCGATCCGGCGCGTGCGCTTTTCGGCGCTGTTGTCGATCGCGACGCGGCGCTGCTTTGCCGAAGCGCTCGAAACCGTATTCCGCACCGGCGAACCCGCGCGCGTCGATGCCGAGTTGATCAGCCGCGAAGGCGAGGCGGTGCCCGTAACCTTGTCGATCGCCGAACGGCGCGGCGCCTATGCCAGCGATGGCGCGGTGGTCGTGGCGGTACCAAGGTCGCCGCGGGCCGGGTGAGCGGTCGATAACGATCAATTCCGGTCATTCGCTCCAGACCGGCGGCGAACGGCGACTTTGGGGTGTATTCTGTTGAAAAACTCCCGCTTGCAGTGAGGCGCGGGGAATG